>JAXMLV010000095.1:0-43693 GCA_034367065.1 Flavobacteriaceae bacterium | reverse complement strand
ACCCACTTACTTGAACCGTTTCGCGTGCCGGAGCGGTTTTTTCGTTGAAATAGGAACCATAGATTTCATTTACTTTGGCAAAATCATTCATGTTTTTTAGGAAGATGGTTGATTTCAGTACACAGTCAAAATTCGTCTCGGCAGTATGCAGAATATTCTTAAGATTTTCCATCACTTGCTTAGTTTCGGCTTCTATGGATGCTAAAACAAGCTCATTGGTTTCCGGATTGATGGCTACCTGACCGGACACATAAAGCATGTGATCTTTTCGGATGGCTTGATTGTATGGACCAATGGGAGCAGGCGCAAGATGGGTTTTGATAATGGTTTTCATGGATAAATATTAAGTATTAAGTTTCAAATTGAAATTGACGTGGTTAATTCTTCAAAAAAACGAAGGCAAAAATAAAGGCAAAAACCGAAACAATTATTCCGGTCATAAAAATATTGTAGGTAATCCGCAACAATTTGTATTTCTGATGCAGAACGACCCCCAAGTAGTAAAGGTCTTTAGTCATGGCTTCATAGATATGCGTTTTGTCTTGTATGGTTTCGCCAATTGCCCATTTGAATTGCTCAAATGGCATTTTGTGAAAATTTCCGAAAAACAAGATGTTCACTTTTCGAGAGGTGACTTCCTCTTTGGTAAATTCTCCAGAAGTAATGTTAGGTCGTGTAGAAAGTATCGCAAAAACAATTGAAACCACACTGAAAATAGTCAAAATTAAACTTGGTATTATCAGGTGCTTATTGGAACTTGCATCCAACTTCGAAATTAAATTGGACAATATCAATGAGATGATGATGGCATTCACAGAAAGTAAAATATTGGCTTTGGTGTCTGCTATGTCGCTCAATTTCAAGTGGTTTTGCATGGTTACCCGATACATTGACTGTATGGCACGCTCAGGGCTTTCGTCTTTTATTTGAGCTTTCAGCCGTTCGATGTCCTGTTTGCTGTTGTCTTTTTTCTGTTTTTCGATAAGTTCAAACAGGTTTTTTTCTTTCTGTGGCAACCAATTTTGAAGGGCGTAATCCGTGTAAAATTCGTGTCCTTCCGTAAATAGTTTGATGTTGATTTTACGCCATTCTTTTTCTGAATAATTTTTTCGGCTTTGCAATTTATATTCCAACCGCAAAAACTCGCTGGCTTCTTCAAAATAATCTTTGCCAAAATGCGAAGCATCCGCATCGCGTATGATTTTCCCCAACTTATCGGTAGGGCAAACATCAAATCGGGTGGACATGATACACTTGCCGACAGCTACTATTTTTTCCGCGGAACATTGATTGGCAAGCAAAAATTCAGTTGCAATTTCCACACTCGATTGTTCGTGATTTTCGCAGCCTTTCACATAACCGGTGTCGTGAAACCAAGCGGAAAGCAGCAAAATTTCTTTTTCATCATCTGTCAATTCGGTGTGGTCAATAATTTCTTGAAGGCTCTTAACAACACGCTTCGTATGGGTGTAATTGTGATAAATGAAATTATCCGGCAATTCTTTTTTTAACAATTCAAAAACAAATGCGGAAGCTTTTTCTATTAACTGCGACATAAATGCTTATTTTTGTTTAACATTTAAAATGTAAATATATGAATAAAATTACCGCTAAAATCGCTCTTTTGATACTGTTTATTGTGTTAATTTTTCAATCCTGCGCAACCTTTCAAACGAAAATAGACAGTAAACACCAAACGCCTAATTTGTTGAAAAATGAAACACCCAAACTTTCATTTTATTTGATAGGTGATGCAGGGAATTTAGATGAAACCTCAGTTAACAAATTATCCGATTTTAAAGAGATCCTTAAAAAATCCGGGGATAATGATTATCTCATTTTTCTTGGCGACAATATTTATCCCTCCGGTTTGGTCAAAAAAGACCATCCTTTGCGCGCGCTAACCGAGCAACGAATCAACCTTCAACTCGACTTAGCCAAATCATTCAATGGAAAAACCGTTTTCATACCCGGCAACCACGATTGGTACAACGATGGTTTAGATGGTCTTGACCGAGAAGCCGATTATATAAAGGAACAATTAGGTTCCAAAAATGCTTTTCTGCCCAAAGATGGCTGCCCGATTGCAAGTGTTTCGGTGAGCGACAATGTACAGTTGATTGTTGTTGACACACAATGGTATTTGGAAAATTGGGACCAACATCCGGAAATCAACACGCGTTGCGGACAAATTTCAACGCGAGAGGATTTTTTCTTGGCAGTTGAAGATGAAATCAATGACAATCAAGGAAAAACGGTGATTTTAGCCATGCATCATCCGATGTTTACCAATGGTTCTCATGGCGGCTTCTTTGACACAAAAAGCCATTTGTTTCCCCTCGGTTCAAAGATTCCGCTTCCGGTAGTCGGTTCTTTGGCCAATCAGGTGAGAGGCTCGGGAGGAATTTTTGTTCAAGACAGACAAAGTCGGCAATACCAAAACTTGATGAATCGGTTGGAAATCATCGCGCGAAGAGCCGATAAAATTATTTTGATTTCGGGTCACGAACACAGCCTTCAACTCATCAATGACAACGGACTGACGCAAGTAGTTTCCGGTTCGGGTTCAAAAAAATCAGCTGTCGCACTGGGGAATAATGGCGTATTTGCTTCCGGAAAACAAGGTTTTGCTGTGATGGATGTATTTGAAAACGGCCAATCCGATCTTCGTTTTTATGAATTTGGCAAAACTGAAAACCCTATTTTTGAATCGCAAATTTTCCCCACCTATCAAGCGAAAGTATTTAAGGGAAATGAGCAATTTCCACATAACATAAAAACTTCAGTTTACACAAAAGAAGAAACCCAAAAATCAAAATTTTTCAAATCGGTTTGGGGCAATCATTATCGGGATTTATACGGTCAAGAAATTACAGCCCAAGTTGCCTTGTTAGACACACTTTTCGGCGGTTTAAAGCCTGTCCGGCAAGGTGGAGGACACCAAACGCGTTCACTTAAATTGGTTGCTGAAAATGGAGACGAATACACGATGCGCGCCCTTAAAAAGAGTGCAGTTCAACTCTTCCAAACCGTGGCATTTAAAGATAAATACGTCATTGAAGAATTTAAAAACACACCCGCCGAGCGGCTCGTACTCGATTTTTATACGGCTTCTCATCCTTATGCGGCTTTGGCGGTTACCGATTTGGCGGATGCCGCGGGCGTATTGCACACCAATCCGATGCTTTTTTACGTCCCTAAACAAAGTGTTTTGGGCGATTTTAACGATGTTTTCGGCGATGAGCTCTATTTGATTGAAAAGAAAATTAAAGAAGACCAATCAGGTGAAGCCTTTGATGGAGCTGACGACATCGAAAGTACAGCCGACTTGTTTGAGCGGTTGCAAAAAGACGAAAAATACAAGGTGGACGAAAAGGCTTTTATCAGAGCAAGATTGTTTGATATGCTCATTGGCGATTGGGATCGACATGGCGACCAATGGCGATGGGCAGAAATCAAGCAAGCCACTGGCGACCGTATCTTCAAACCCGTTCCGAGAGATCGCGACCAAGCTTTTTCTAATTTTGACGGAAACTTGTTTAATGCGTTGCGAAAAATGGTCGGAGCTTCCAATCAGTTTCAAGTGTACGATGATAACTTGAAAAATTTGAAATGGATGAACAATGCAGGCATCACGCTCGACCGTACCTTGCTCAAAAACAGTACACTTGAAGACTGGTTGGCTGAGGCTGCCCAAATTCAACAAAGCGTCACAGATACTTCTATTCAAACAGCATTTTCAAAATTGCCGAGTGAAATACAAGGTTCAGAAACCGATGAAATCATCCAAAAACTCAAAGGACGCAGAGGAAATCTACCCGGTATTGCACGAAGATATTATGACTATCTGTCAAGTCTGGGTATTGTCATGGCTACCGATAAAGACGATATATTTGATGTAGAACGCTTGAAAAATAGCAATACCCGCATTCGCGTTTATCGTAACAAAGGCGGTGAACGAGCTGATTTAATGACCGACAAGACGTTTTCCAAATCTCAAACCAAAGAAATCTGGCTGTACGGATTGGATGACAAAGATGTTTTTAACGTCACCGGAAAGTCGTCTAAAAACATCAAAATCAGAATCGTAGGCGGACAAAATAACGATTCTTACAACATTGAAAACGGGCAAAAAGTGACGGTTTACGACTACAAATCCAAGAAAATTGACCTGATGAAAAAAGGTGGAGCAAATTTAGTGCTGAAAGATTATTATGAAAATAACACCTTCGATTACAAAAAAAATATACTCCACAGCAACAGCATTCTTCCGACAATCGCTTATAACCCTGACGACGGAATTGCCATAGGTTTGACCGATGTTTATACGGTCAAAGGTTTTGAACGAAATCCCTTTACACAACAACATAAAATCAGCGCTAAAGTGTTTTTTGCCACCCAAGGTTTCGCCGCAGATTACGAAGGAACTTTCGCAAACTTTATCGGCAAGTGGAATTTTGTTGCCGGAGCAGCTGCAACATCCGACAATTTTTCGCAAAACTTTTTTGGTTTTGGCAACGAAACACCCAACAATGATGATGTGTTGGGGTTGGATTTCAATCGGGTCAAACTAAGTGTTTTGCGTGCGAATATTGGCTTGAGTAGAAATTACACATCCGGTTTGAACATCGATTTTAAAGCTTTGGTAGCGTCTTTTGAAGTTGAAGATTCAAGCAACCGATTCATCTCTGCGATTGGAAATAACATTCCAGATTTCTTCGACAGAAAAACGTTTTTGGGTGTGGATGCAAAACTCAATTTTGCAAATTACGACAATCCGGTAAGCCCGACGCGCGGCATGCGTTTTGACTTGTCAACCGGATTCAGAATCAATACAGAAGATTCAGACCGACATTTTACGTATATAAAACCCCAATTGGAATTCTACAACAGCCTGTCTTCTAATCGAAATTTGGTATTAAAAACATTTGCCAAAAGCCAATGGAATTTGAACGATGGCTTTGAGTTTTATCAAGCAGCCAATTTGGGTGGGGAAGAAGGACTCCGCGGTTATCGCTTCCAACGATTTTCGGGTAAAAATTCCCTGATTTTCGGAGGCGATCTTCGCTACAGTTTTGACAAGGTACGTATCAACTTTTTTGTGCCTTTGCAATTGGGAATTTACGGCGGTTATGACCTGGGAAGAGTTTGGGTGAAGAACGATACTTCGGATATTTGGCACGACAGTTACGGCGGCGGATTGTGGCTCAACGGAGCCGATTTGTTTGCGACAACACTCAGTCTTTTTGGATCAGATGACGGTTTGCGTTTCTCTTTTGGGCTAAAATTTGATTTTTAAATTTGATTAGTCCTATGGTTTAATTTATTAATGGAATAAAACTTTCTTAAAATACTTACAGCAAGGTTTTTATTTATTTTCAGAATGCTTTCCGGGTACCTGCTTGAATAATAATATACCCAGGATTTTGATGCGTTTTTTTCAACGATTTTAAAAATTGCATTAAGGTGAGTTTCAAGTCTAAGAGATAAGTTTCCAGATTCCTGTTTTCTATTTCAAAAACTTGCAGCTTCTGATTTCTTACTCTTTCACTACAAACCGGCCAGTTTTTTCATCAAATCCGATGAGGTCTTTGGGAAACATCGAGGTGAATTCTTTGCTTTGAATCAGCTCACAAGGTGCTCCCGAAATGGTTTTGTGGGGTTTCATCAACACGATTTGATCGCAGAGTTGAATGGCTAAATCAATTTCATGGGTTGAAAAGAGTATCGTTTTGCCTTTTTCGTGCGCCAATTTTTTCAGCAGTTTTAAGATATACGCTTTGTGATAAATATCGAGATGCGTGGTGGGTTCGTCCAAAAATATCAGCGGGGTTTCTTGCGCCAAAGATTTGGCAATCAATACTTTTTGGAGTTGACCATCGCTGATTTCAAAACATTTTTTATGGACAATATCTTGGCAGTGCGTCAATGTGAGTGCTTTATCGATAACTTTTGCATCTGTTTTGGTCAGCATGCCAATCCAATTGGTGTAGGGATGTCTGCCCAATGCCACCAAATCGTAAACAGTCAAATTGGCCGTAATCGGGTTGTTTGCCCAAACCACACTCATCAAGCGTGATAATTCGGGAAGCTTGTAGCTGTTCAATTCTTTTTCTAAAAGCGAAATCGTTCCTGAAAACGGTTTTTCAATGCGTGCTAAATTTTTGAGTAAGGTCGATTTTCCAATGCCATTTGCCCCGACCAATGCGGTAAGTTGACCTTTTTTCAAGGAAAACGAAAGGTTACTCGCTACCACTTCACGAAGTTGATTATTCGTATATCCGATGCTGAGATTTTCTATGTTTAAAATCGTTTCCATTACAAATACATTTTCTTTTTGCGTACCAATAACCAAATTACGACCGGTGCGCCTACCAACGAAGTAACTGCATTGATGGGCAATACCAATTCGCTTCCGGGGAGTTGAGCAATTGTATCACAAATCAACATCAAAATGGCTCCGACCAAGCCTACGGCGGGCAACAACATACGATGGTCGGCGGTTTTGAAAATCAGCCTTGTAATATGCGGTACCGCCAATCCTATAAAGGCAATCGGCCCGACAAATGCGGTGATGGTACCGGCTAACAAACAGGTTGCAATCAATATCCAAAACCGTGCTTTTTTGACCGATACACCCATTGATGCTGCTTGCGTTTCTCCTAAAAGCAAGGCATTCAAAGTTTTGATTTTGGCTACACTCATCAGCAAGGCAATCGCCATGATGACAGCAAAAAACAAGATGTTATGCCAAGACAAATCGCCCAAACTTCCCAAGGACCAAAACAGGTATTTTTGCAAAGAGGCAGCCGGCGCAAAATAAGCCAACACGCTCACCAAAGCCCCCGCCAGACTGCTAAACATCAAGCCGATGATGAGCAGAGACAAGGTGTCTCTCACACGATGTGACATTGCCAATATGGCTAACATCACCACAAATCCGCCCAAACTCGCTACAACGACCAAACTGTAGTCTAAGCCGGATAGAAATGCAACAGCCCCGCCAAAAGTGGAACCGCCCAAAACAAGCAATGCAACCCCTAAACTCGCACCCGAACTGATGCCCAACACATAGGGTCCGGCCATGGGATTTCTAAAAAGCGTCTGCATCATTAATCCACTGACACTCAACCCACAACCGACAAACATAGCGACAAATACTTTGGGCAGTCTGTAGTTGAGGATGATGTATTTCCAATTCTCATTATCGGTCGTTTGGCGAATTAGAATTCGGACGACTTCATCGATGGGAATCTGAACCGAACCAAGGGTGATGTTTAACAAAATAACCGTGAGCAGGATTAAATTTAATCCGGCAAACAACATGCGATATTCACTTAAATCTTTCAATTAATGTAGCTTTTTAAAAAATACATTTTCGTGATTCGGCAACAATTCAGGATGAAGTATATGAATCAAATCTTTCAACACCAAATCGGGTCGGTTCGGAGCCAACTCGAAGTAAAGATTTCCTCCTGTCCGACCTTTAGTCGTACTATATGAATAAACATTCTGATCTTGGAAGGCTTTAATTTTTTGGTAATGAACATTGGCATTCTTCAACTCGTCAAAAGTAGCGAACGAATCTGCACCAATCCAAAATTCCGCCCGACTTGCTTTTTCCAAAACATTTTCGATGCTGAGCGATAAACTTCCCGTTCCTTTGGTTTCTTTCCAAAGATAATTGGCTCCCGCATCGCTCAGAAATTGAGCTGCCCAGCTTTCTCCAGCGGGAAGATACCAAACGTCCTTAAACAATGTTCCGCTGATGACGGTTGGTCGGTCAGTCGTCTGTTTTGCAAGTTGAACCGTTTCAAGATAGTTTTTTTCGATTCGGTCAAAAATGCTGTCAGCTTTGTTTTCCAACCCGTACAAAGCACCAAAAAACTTAATCCATTCGGCTTTTCCAAGGGGAGCGGGTTCTGTCCAATCGCCGTTGTAGATGACTTGAATACCCGCCTTTTCGAAGTTGTCGTAAGCCTTGTTGCGTTGATTAACCGAAAACCCGACAAGAATTTCAGGACGCAACGAAAGCATCAATTCGGAATTGATGGACTCGTTTGCGCCCAGATCAACAATTTTTCCGGCATCAATCAGCGCGCGTGTTTTTTCGGATGAGATAAAATTGGTCTCGGGAAATCCAACCAAAGTTTTTTCTTTCCCAAGCATTTCCAATGAAGGAATGTGTGTAGTTGAAGTCACAACGATTCTTTTTACGGGAATATGTATGACCGGATATTTTAGATACGCATTCGGAATTTCGACATTTTGATTCGCCAAAATATAAGAAATAGATTGATCTGCACCCAGCCAAGGTTGGGTAACTGTCAGTATTTTAAAATTATTAAATTCCTGGAAATAAAATCCTTTCGCGTATTTGGGTCGGATAATGTGTGCGTCGGTCGATTCATTTTTTTTACTTTTAACTTCATTTTTACAGCTGATTATTAACAGCAACAAAAAGAGAATCTTCGGAAAGCGGAACATTAGTTTGAAATTTTCTCAAAATTAATCAAAATAAGAACCAATGAAGTACAAAATTTTCATCGCTGTGAACTATTTCATTACGTTTTTTAAAATCGTATATTCGCCGCTCAAAAAAACACTCGTATGAAGGTAGGAATCGTCGGCTTGCCGAATGTTGGTAAATCAACACTTTTCAATTGTTTGTCAAATGCAAAGGCACAAAGTGCCAATTTCCCCTTTTGCACCATCGAACCCAACCTGGGTGTCGTCAATGTTCCCGATACACGTTTGCAAAAGTTGGAAGAATTGGTCAATCCGGAACGTGTTTTGCCCGCTACCGTAGAAATTGTCGATATCGCGGGATTGGTGAAAGGAGCCAGCAAAGGAGAAGGTCTCGGCAATCAATTTTTGGGAAATATCCGCGAATGCAATGCCATCATTCATGTGTTGCGTTGTTTCGACAACGACAACATCGTCCATGTGGATGGAAAAATCAATCCGGTGAGTGACAAGGAGACCATCGACATCGAATTGCAACTCAAAGATTTGGAAACGGTTGAAAAAAAATTGGAAAAAGTAAACCGAGCAGCCAAAGTAGGCGACAAAGAAGCTTTGAAAGAACAAGCGCTTTTATTGCGATACAAAGATGGTTTGAACAAGGGCATTTCCGCGCGTGCCATAGAAGTAAGTGAGGATGAAAGCGAATTGGTGAAAGGACTGCAATTGCTGACCGGAAAACCGGTGTTGTATGTTTGCAACGTGGATGAAGCTGCTGCAAAAAACGGGAATGCTTATGTCGATCGAGTTCGCGAAGCCATCAAAGATGAAAATGCCGAATTGATCGTATTGGCAGTTGCCACTGAAGCAGATATTACCGAGTTGGAAAGTTACGAAGAGCGTCAATTGTTTTTGGAAGACATCGGATTGGACGAGGCCGGAGCATCCAAATTGATACGTTCGGCCTATAAACTTTTGAACCTACAAACCTACTTTACGGCAGGAGTCAAAGAAGTTCGCGCCTGGACGATAGAAGTAGGCGACACAGCGCCACAAGCAGCAGGTGTCATCCATTCCGATTTTGAGAAAGGTTTTATTCGTGCGGAAGTCATTGCTTACGATGATTTTGTGAAATACGGCAGCGAATCCAAGGTAAAAGAAGCCGGAAAGATGCGTGTGGAAGGCAAAGAATACGTGGTGAAAGACGGCGATGTGATGCATTTCAGGTTTAATGTATAAGTTGTTAAAAAATAATATAGACTTAATCGGTTTCTGCTTTTTATAATTTAATTTGATATAGTATCTTAGCGCAAAATCCGATTTGATTTTGCCCTATGTCAGAAGATGTCAAATATACCGAAGATAACATTCGTTCCCTCGACTGGAAAGAACACATCCGGATGCGTCCGGGTATGTATATCGGTAAGTTGGGAGACGGTTCTTCACCGGATGATGGCATTTATATCTTACTCAAAGAAGTTTTGGACAACTCGATTGATGAGTATGTGATGGGTGGTGGAAAAACCATCGAAGTTACCGTCAAAGAGCAAACCGTAACCGTGAGAGATTACGGTCGCGGAATCCCGTTGGGAAAAGTGGTCGATGTTGTTTCCAAAATGAATACGGGCGGTAAATACGACTCCAAAGCATTTAAGAAATCGGTTGGGCTGAACGGTGTCGGCACCAAGGCAGTCAATGCTTTATCATCATTTTTTAGGGTAGAATCTGTTCGCGACAACCAACAAAAAGGCGTAGAGTTTTCGGAAGGAAATTTAACTTTAGATGAACCTTTAATTGAATCCACCAAGCGGAAAGGCACCAAAGTGATCTTTATTCCGGACACCCAAATTTTCAAAAACTTCAGATATAGAAATGAATACATTGAGCGTATGCTCAAAAATTATGTTTATCTCAATACGGGATTGACAATACTTTTCAATGGTGAAAAATTTTATTCCGAGAATGGACTCAAAGATTTGTTGGAGGAAAACATTCCGGAAGACGACAGACTTTACCCGGTAATACACCTGATTGGCGAAGACATTGAAGTTGCGCTGACACACAGCAAAACCCAGTACAGTGAAGAGTATCATTCGTTTGTCAACGGGCAACACACCACCCAAGGCGGAACCCATCAAGCTGCATTCAGGGAAGCCTTGGCAAAAACCATCCGTGAGTTTTACAACAAAGGATTTGAAGCCGCAGACATCCGAAAATCTATTGTGAGCGCAGTAAGTATTAAAGTGATGGAGCCTGTTTTCGAATCGCAAACCAAAACAAAATTAGGTTCCGCGGATATGGGACCCGATCTGCCGAGTGTTCGTGCATATATAACTGATTTTATCAAAACGCAGTTAGACAATTATTTGCATAAAAATCCGCAAACGGCCGATGCATTGTTCAAAAAAATCATGCAAGCAGAGCGAGAGCGAAAAGAGCTTTCCGGTATTCAGAAATTGGCGCGTGAACGAGCGAAAAAAGCAAACTTACACAACAAAAAATTACGCGATTGCCGGGTGCATTTGTCCGACTCTAAAAGCGACCGTAGTTTGGAAACCACGCTTTTTATCACCGAGGGCGATTCGGCAAGTGGATCAATCACCAAATCGAGAGATGTCAACACCCAAGCGGTATTCAGTTTGAGAGGAAAGCCGCTCAACTGTTATGGGATGAGTAAAAAAATTGTGTATGAAAACGAAGAATTTAACCTGCTTCAATCTGCTTTGAATATTGAAGACGGCATTGAAAATCTTCGGTACAACAACATTGTGATTGCGACCGATGCTGACGTGGACGGGATGCACATTCGCCTGTTGTTGATTACTTTCTTTTTACAATTTTTCCCCGAACTCATCAAAGAGGGGCATTTATACATCTTGCAAACACCCCTATACAGGGTTCGAAATAAAAAAGAAACACATTATTGCTATTCCGATGAAGAGCGAAATGCAGCCATCGAAAAATTGGGAAGCAAGCCCGAGCTAACCCGATTCAAAGGACTTGGTGAGATTTCGCCGGATGAATTCAAGCATTTTATTGGCGAGAATATCCGACTCGACCCTGTGATGTTGGACAAAACTGCCACCATCGATTCGCTGTTGAGTTTTTATATGGGAAAAAACACCCAGGAACGACAAGAATTTATCATAGACAATTTAAAGGTAGAATTAGATTTAGCGGAATAATCAAAAAGGGCATGCATTTAGAAAACCACAGAGTTAAGAAAGTTGTACCGTTTTTATATATATTGGTTCTGCTTTTTGCAGTTATATATTATTTTTTTAGCGAGATATATGACTTTTCTATTGGGTTTGATTTGGTGACTTCTCTATTTTTATTGAGCATTTTGTTTTTGATACATAAATATTTTTTGTTTTTCAAATACGACAGCGGCTCTAACGCGTTAATTTTTAAAAATTCAGGATTGTTTTTATCCAATGTTTTGGAGTACAGAACAAAAAATTTATCAATCGAAAAAGGTAAATTGATTAAATTTAAGGTAACAAGTTTTTTAATTGGATATAAATTAAGGTTAACCTATAAACAAAATTTTCAGCTACAAACAAAAACCTTTCTATTTAGTTTTGTCAATAAAAAAAGAATAAGAGATCTAAAATATTCGCTTACCAAAGCATTAGAAAATAAATAAAATGGATTCTGAAGATATATTGAACGAGAATTTAGATAATTCATCAGACAATCAAAATGAGAATGAGACCATCAAAAGGGTTTCTGGCATGTATAAAGATTGGTTTTTGGATTATGCATCTTATGTAATTCTAGAACGTGCAGTTCCGGCTATAGAGGATGGACTCAAACCTGTTCAGCGTCGTATTCTTCACGCCATGAAGGAGCTGGATGACGGTCGATACAACAAAGTAGCCAATGTAGTTGGGAACACCATGCAATACCACCCGCACGGCGATGCGAGTATAGCCGATGCCATGGTACAGCTCGGACAAAAAGATTTACTTATAGATACCCAGGGAAACTGGGGAAACATTCTGACAGGAGATGGCGCAGCAGCTTCTCGATACATTGAAGCGCGATTGTCCAAATTTGCACTTGAAGTTGTTTTTAGTCCCAAAGTTACGACTTGGCAACAATCGTATGACGGGCGAAAGAAAGAACCGGTCAATTTGCCGATTAAGTTTCCATTGTTGCTGGCCCAAGGCGCAGAAGGAATTGCCGTTGGTTTGTCAACCAAGGTTTTACCACATAATTTTATTGAATTAATCGATGCGTCCATCAAACATTTGAAAGGCAAGCCGTTTCAGATATATCCTGATTTTCCAACCGGCGGAATCGCTGATTTTGCCGATTACAACGATGGCATGCGCGGGGGAAAAGCCCGGGTTCGGGCGAAAATAAGCCAATTGGATAAAAGCACCTTGGTCATTACCGAAATACCTTTTGGCACCAACACTTCCTCGTTGATTGAAAGTGTCATCAAAGCCAATGAAAAAGGAAAAATCAAAATTAAGAAGATAGATGACAACACGGCTGCGGATGTAGAGATTTTGATTCACCTTCCGCCCGGAATTTCGCCGGACAAAACCATCGATGCGTTATACGCTTTTACAAACTGTGAAGTTTCTATTTCTCCTTTAGGTTGCGTGATAGAAGACAATAAACCTTTATTCACTGGGGTTTCGGACATGCTGCGTCGTTCGACCGATCATACCGTTGAGATACTCAAAAGCGAACTGGAAATTCAATTGGAGGAATTAGAAGAACAGTGGCATTTTGTTTCGCTGGAACGAATCTTTATCGAAAACAGAATCTACCGCGACATCGAAGAAGTTGAAACGTGGGATGGCGTTATTTCTACAATAGACAAGGGCTTGAAACCGCACGTTACCCATCTAAAAAGAGCAGTTACAGAAGATGACATCGTTCGTTTGACTGAAATTCGCATCAAACGCATTTCCAAATTTGACATCAACAAAGCCAAAGAAAAATTAGAAGCGTTGGAAGGCGAAATTGCCCAAGTCAAGCATCATTTAGAAAATCTCATTGTTTTTGCCATCGATTATTTTTGCAGTCTCAAAAAGAATTACGGCAAGGGCAAAGAGCGCAAAACAGAAATCAGACCGTTTGACGATATCGAAGCGACGAAAGTAGTTATTCGAAACACCAAACTTTATGTCAATAGAGACGAAGGTTTTGTGGGAACATCCCTTAAGAAAGACGAATATGTTTGCGATTGTTCAGACATAGATGATATTGTAATCTTCACTAAAGAAGGCAAGATGATAGTCACCAAAGTAGATGCCAAGACCTTTATTGGGAAAGACATCATCCACGTGGCGGTCTTTAAAAAACGAGACAAGCGAACCATTTACAACCTGATTTACCGAGATGGAAAATCAGGACCCACTTATCTAAAAAGATTTGCTGTTTTTGGTGTAACCAGAGACAAACCATATGATTTGGCATCGGGCGGAAAGGGGAGTGAAGTGCTTTATTTCACCGCAAATCCGAACGGAGAGGCTGAAGTAATTACCGTTTTACTTCGCCAAATGAGTACAATCAAAAAGGTAAAATGGGATTTGGATTTTGCCGATTTCCTAATCAAAGGGAGAGATGCCAAAGGTAATTTGGTCACCAAACATTCCGTCAAAAAAATTGAACTAAAAGAAAAAGGAGTTTCCACACTCAAACCTCGTAAAATATGGTTTGACGATACAGTGATGCGTCTCAACGTAGATGTGAGGGGCGAATTATTGGGCGAATTTTCTGGTGATGAACGATTGCTGATAATTAACCAGAAAGGAGTTGTTAAGACCGTAATTCCCGACTTAAATTTGCATTTTGATGACGACATGATTGTTTTGGAAAAATGGATTCCGAACAAACCAATATCGGTAATCTATTTTGAAGGCGAAAAAGAGCGATACTTTGTCAAACGTTTTTTGATCGAAAATGAAAACAGGGATGAACTCATTATCACGGATAACGCTAAATCTAGATTAGAAATTGTTTCGACTGCGCACCGACCTGTGATGGAAATTGTCTTCGAAAAAGTCAAGGGTAAAGAACCAAAACAAAACCAAACAATTGATATTGATAGTTTTATAGCTGTCAAAGGAATTAAAGCGCAAGGAAATCAATTGACAGCTGATAAGATAAAAGTGATAAATCATTTAGAACCATTGCCATACGATGAGGTAGAGGAAGTCATCTCTGCGGAAGACATAGAAGTAGTCACCGATGAAATAGAACAAACAGAAAATAAAATGTTAAATATTGAAGATAAAAAGAAAAATTTAGATAGTTTTGGGCAACAACAAATGGAATTAGAACTTTAAAAAAAAAATTATGAAGAAATCTCTCTTAGCAACAGTTTTCATTGCTCTATTTTTCGCAACAGGCGGATATGCTCAGTTTGTTACAAATTCGGGGCTTAATCAAATGTCAAGCCGAACTCAGGTTTTGCAGCAGAAATTAAATAACCCTATAGAAAACGACTCAATAGGTGTGGTAGGATCTCCCTATGAATTCAAATCTTTTTTACCTGCAAATGTTTATTACAAAGACACATTGATGGGATCGTATTTAGTTAGATACAATGTTTTCGGAGATGAAATGCAGGTTCGTAAAAATTCTACGAAAGAAATTGAAGCTTTATTGAAGACCAAAGAAATTCATGTTAAAATGAATGATTTGAATTACTTTTATTACAACTATGTTTTAAATGAAGTATTTCAACAAGGATATTTTTTAGAAATTGTAAAAGGAGAAAAAGCAAATTTTTTGGTGCGAAAGAAAAAAATATATGTGCCAGGAAGAAAGTCAAAAAATTCTTATGTCCCTGCTTCACCTAACAGATTTTCAGACACTGAAGATTATTTCATTCTTTTTCAAGGGAAAAACCAACCAATTGAAATTCCTTCTTCTAATAAAAAATTCTTAGCATTGTTTGATGATGGAAACAATGAAAAGTATCAAAATTTCATAAAAGAAAACAAATTAAAACTTAATAAAAGTAGAGATTTAGAAAAATTCTTTATATATTATAATCAACAATAGTTAAAAATTATTATCTTTACAAGGGCTTTGAAGTTATTACTCAAAGCCCTTTATTTTTTCCTCACGCGCATATTCAAAAACTCTACGCCGAGCGAAAATGCAATCGCAAAATATAGATAGCCTTTAGGAACAGCTCCTACTTCTTGACCGAAAACACTGGCGTGCGAGAGATGTGCACTTTCGGTAATGAGCATAAACCCAATCAAAATCAAAAAAGCAAGAGCCAAAATTTGTATGGTCGGGTTGTTGTTTACAAAGTTACCGACCGGAACGGCAAACCACATCATGATGACGACTGAGATGACTACGGCTGTTATCATAATGGGCAATGCACCCGAAATTCCATTGGTCATCCCCACTGCGGTTAAAATAGAATCTATCGAAAAGATTAAGTCAATTAAAATAATCTGAAGAATCACACCGGAAAAAGTTTGCAGTTTTTTTTGTTTCTTATCAGCCGACAACTGTTCCTCATGGGTGACTTTCTCTCTGATTTCTTTGGTACTCTTATAAATTAAGAACAGACCGCCCAAGAGCAATATCGTTCCTTGCCCAGTTACATCCACCTTAAACCAGTTCCAGTCTATTTCCAGCCAAACACCTTTCATGGCAATCAAATAAGAAATGCCGAGAAGCAAACCAATCCGCATAAACATGGCTAAAAACAAACCCAATCGCGTGGCTTTTTTACGTTCTTCAACAGGTAATTTTCCCGTGACGATGGAGATAAAAATAATGTTGTCTATTCCCAAAATGATTTCCAAGAAAGTAAGCGTAAGCAGTGCCAATATAGCCTCCGGTGTAAAAAATATGTCCATAATTATTTGATTCTTTTTGCGATTCCTTTTGATTTTTTGCTTTGACCCACGATGCCGTATTCAAACGTATAAGTGCTGTCTGTTGTACTTAATATTCTGATTGAGACTGATTTTTGTTCGGACATATTCTTTGGATTTTTGTTTTTCAGAATATATTCACAATCATTTACCCATCTTACCGTTGAAGTATCAATTTTTTGGTTAAAATATTCCACTTCATAATTTTCAAATCTTTCAAAACGAGAAATCAAGGTGTCTTTTCCTATAATGGTTGTAAATTGATAGTTTCCCAAGCGAAAATTACGACAGTTTTTTTCAGCTTGAAAACAAGCGCCAAGCAGTAAAATAAGCGGAATGAGATAAAGGTTTTTATGCATGCACAAAAATAAAGAAAACCAGCTTAACTTTAATCTTTGGTCAAAATTAAAAATACAGTATTGAAATGTGGATAGTTCTAGGAAGTTAGAACAAATTTACGTGTCTAAATTTCCTATCTTTGCAATTCAACAAAATCCTCAATATTGATTTATGGAGTTGTTAAAATCTTTTCTGAGAAGCGTTTTTTTTAGAAATCTGGCGATTGCGGTTCTAATTTTAACTCTTTTTATTACGGGAATCATGTATTGGCTGGATTATTTGACCAATCACAATCAGAAAATATTGGTCCCTGATTTGAGTAAAAAAACACTTTCAGAAGTCAATAAGCTGTTGTCAGAAAAGCAAATGAGTTACATCGTGATGGATTCAGCCAATTTCAATCCGGATTATCCCCGATTTTCCGTGATAGATCAAACGCCCAAGCCCGGTAGTTTTGTCAAAGAAAATAGAAAAATATATCTCACAATCAACCCCTCCGATTTTGGAGATGTGACTGTGCCAAATATTGTTCAGAAAACTTATAGGCAGGCAGAGCCTACGCTCAAATCTATGGGTTTTATAATAGGGGACACCATCTATCAAAAAAACATAGGCAGAGATGTGGTGTTGGAAATACAATTCAAAGGAAAAAAAATAAATCCCGGTGAAAAACTCAAAAAAACCTCAAAAATAGATTTGATTTTGGGTGACGGCAGTGGTCAGTTTTAATCAAATCCCCTAAGAAAAATGGATGAAAATTTAGAATCTTTTGATTTGCCAGATGGCGATGGCGATCGTTATGAACATCATCGCTTTGTAGCTACCAAAGGACAAGTTCCCTTACGTGTCGATAAATTTTTAGCCAATTTTGTCGAAAATACCACACGAAGCAAAATTCAACAAGCTGCTGCTGATGGAAATATTTTCGTGAATGACATCCCCGTAAAATCAAATCACAAAGTCAAGCCCAATGATGTGGTGACCGTCATATTTGATCATCCACCTTATGAATTCTTGCTGACTCCGGAAGATATTCCGTTGGATATTGTTTATGAAGACGATGATTTGTTGATTGTCAACAAAATCGCAGGAATGGTCGTTCATCCGGGACACGGAAACTATTCCGGCACTTTGGTCAATGCTTTGGCTTATCATTTTCAAAACTTACCTTTAAATACTGAAAATCGTCCGGGACTTGTCCACCGTATCGATAAGGATACGAGCGGGTTGATGGTAATTGCCAAAACAGAAATAGCCATGACCAAATTGGCTAAGCAATTCTTCAATAAAACTTCTGAGCGAATTTATTACGCCTTGGTTTGGGGAAATATCGATCAAGCGGAAGGTCGTATCGAGGGAAACATTGCCCGTCATCCGAAAAACAGATTGCAAATGACTGTTTTTGAAGATGAAACCATAGGAAAACACGCTGTTACGCACTACCGAGTTTTGGAACGTTTCAGTTATGTGACGCTTGTTGCCTGCACCTTAGAAACCGGCCGCACCCATCAGATTCGTGTTCACATGAAACACATTGGGCATCCGCTGTTTAACGATGAGCGATACGGCGGAAACCTCATTTTGAAAGGAACTACATTTACCAAGTATAAACAGTTTGTGGACAATTGTTTTAAAATTATCCCCAGACAAGCACTGCATGCAAAAACACTCGGTTTTATTCATCCTACAACCGGGGAAAAGATGTTCTTCGATTCGGAGTTGCCGGAAGATTTTTCAAAAGCTATTGAAAAATGGAGAAGCTATTCGCAAACGATGACTTTGGAAAATTAATTTTCGCGATAATTTAGCGCGGGTTCTCTATCACCTAACAAGGGCACGTATTGAAAATCTTTTCCTCTTCTTTCCTCAAACTCGACTCTCGCTTTTTTGATGAGTTCCGGATTCTGAAATAATTCTATTCCTGTGATTGTCAACGTTTTGGCGGCAACCATCATGCCTTTGATCCCAATGCTTGTGCCACCTGCGGCGACTGCTTGCCAACTGTGTGCAGCTGTTCCCGGAACCCAAGTTGCCGTGCCAAATCCGACAGTTGGAACATTGTAGCTGACATCGCCAACATCCGTTGATCCGCCCGGTTTAGCATTTGGATCGAATGGTGAGATGCCCTCCACATATTTTACGTCTAAGGCATTGCCTAAAGATTGGGCTATTTTTTCTGCAAATATTTTTTCTTCTGCTGTATATTTATATCCGCTGACCTTCTGAAGATTTTTATATACAACTTCTTGCAGCGTCAGATTTGGTAAGAGTTCATGTGTTCCGCCAATTATTTCATAGTCCATACGCGTACCGGTTCCCAAAGCTGCACCTTCTGCGGCTTTTACAATTCGATCAAAAATTTTGACGACCTCGTCTCTTTGCGGATGTCTTGCATAGTAATAAACCTCGGCAAAATCGGGAACAACGTTGGGTGCTTTTCCACCGTTTGTGATGACGTAATGAATTCGCACATCTGAGGGTATGTGTTCGCGCATCATGTTAACCATATAATTCATCGATTCTACACCATCTAAAGCTGACCGGCCTTTTTCGGGAGCGGCTGCTGCATGTGCAGAAATTCCATAAAATCTGAATTTAGCAGATTTGTTTGCCAATGCAGCACCGGGATTTGCGACATTTGCGCTGTTGGGATGCCAATGCAACACGACATCAACATCGTTAAACATTCCGGCACGGGTGAGATAAACCTTTCCTGAACCACCTTCTTCAGCGGGCGTTCCATAAAACCGGATGGTACCTTTTTGTTTGTTGTCTTTCAGCCAGTTTTTTAAGGAAATTGCGGCCGCAGTAGATGCCGTTCCAAAAAGATGATGGCCACATGCATGACCCGCTGCTTTGTCGTCGGTTATTTTCTCGGGGAGTGCTTTTTGGGAAAGCCCCGGTAAGGCATCAAATTCACCCATGATGGCAATAATTGGTGCGCCACTACCGTATTCTGCCACAAAAGCAGTAGGCATTCCGGCTACGCCCATTTTAATCTGAAAACCTTCACTCTCCAATGTTTTTGAAAGCAGTTCAACACTTTTTTCTTCCTGATAGCCCATTTCAGCGTAGTTCCATATTTGAAAGGCGATGTTGCCGTAAAAAGCAGTTTGTTGATCAAGAGAGGTTAATACTTTTTCAGTTGATTTTTGTGCTTGCCCAATCCAAATAGAGCATAACAGAACGAGTGTAAGATTGATTTTTTTCATCATTATAAATGTGGGTTTTTAGAATTGAAATATTATTAAACGGAAATTGTAACAATATTTCATAGGTGTAAATTTTATTTTTAAGCGGAATATATGTCATCGCATTTTATTCATCGGTGTTTGCTTACGCAAACTTGTTGTTATTGGCGATTTGATATTCAAATATAGAACTTTTAATGATATAGACCTCTTTATTAATTAGAAATCAAGCTTATAACCATTGTTTAATGCATAAACCAAAATAGGCTAAAGTCGGAAATCTATTTTTCAACTGATATATCCCCAAATTCCTTTCTCGCTGTTTAAATGTGAATATGCTTTATTTATAGCTATATTGTCATTGCTTGATAACGCAGGGTCGTTCTTGAAAATTTCAATGGCTTCTTGCCTTGCCATCATCAAGATGTTTTGATCTTTGGATAAGTCTGCCAATTTCAGATTGAGCACGCCACTTTGTTGTTTTCCCATCAAATCACCCGGACCACGCAATTTCAAATCGACCTCTGCTATTTCAAAGCCATCGGAAGTAGTGACCATGGTTTCCAAACGGGTTTTGGCTTCATCCGAGAGTTTGTTGCCACTCATCAGCACACAAAAACTTTGTTCAGCACCGCGCCCCACGCGCCCTCTGAGTTGGTGGAGTTGAGACAATCCGAAACGCTCTGCACTTTCGATGACCATCACACTCGCATTGGGTACATTTACACCTACTTCTATGACAGTTGTGGCTACCATGATGTTTGTAATACCACTGACAAATCGCTCCATTTCCCGATTCTTGTCTTCCGCTTTCATTTTTCCGTGCACCACACTTACTTGATATTCAGGCATGGGAAAATCTCTCAACAATGCCAGGTAACCGTCGTTTAAATTTTTTAAATCCATCACTTCAGACTCTTGAATCAAAGGATAAACCATGTAAATCTGTCTTCCTTTTTGAATTTCATCTTTCATGAAACGTATCAATTTCAATCGTTTACTTTCGAAAAGATGAATGGTTTTGATGGGCTTTCTACCGGGTGGAAGCTCGTCGATAACAGACAAATCCAAATCTCCGTATAAACTCATCGCCAAAGTGCGCGGAATAGGGGTTGCGGTCATCACCAAAATGTGAGGCGGATGTTCGTTTTTGTACCACATTTTGGAACGTTGTGCCACGCCAAACCGATGTTGCTCGTCTATGATGCACAATCCGAGGTTGTTGAACTGTACCGGATCTTCCAAAAGCGCATGCGTACCAATAAGTATATGAATTTCACCGGATTCTAATTTCTCTAAAAGTGGTTTTCGTTCCGACTTTTTGGTCGAACCGGTCAACAATCGGATGTTTAAGCTCATGTCTTTCAATTGCTCTGAAATCGACTGAAAATGCTGGTTGGCCAAAATTTCAGTAGGTGCCATCAGGCAAGCTTGAAAATCATTGTCAATTGCCATCAACATTGCCATCAGCGCGACGATGGTTTTTCCGGAGCCGACATCACCTTGCAAAAGGCGGTTCATTTGCGCGGTTTGACCCAAATCATTTCTTATTTCTTTCAAAACCTTTTTTTGTGCAGCAGTCAATTCAAAGGGTAAATGATTGTGATAGAAAGCATTGAAATGTGTACCTATTTTTTCAAAGCGAAAACCTTTTATTTTATTTTTTCGATACAGGTTTTTGGCAATCAATTGAAGTTGAATAAAAAACAATTCTTCAAACTTAAGTCTGAACTGCGCTTTGGCTAACTGCTCCGGATTTTCAGGAAAATGAATGGCAAAAAGTGCTTCTGTTTTAGAAATCATCCCGTACTTGCGCAAGATGTTATTCGAAAGAGACTCTTCAAAATGAGCGGTTGTATTTTTAAAAAAATGCGCAATGAGCCCGCTGATAAACCGGTTGGTAATCCCTCTGTTGGTGAGTTTTTCTGACGAACGATAAATGGCTTGCATACCCGGCTTGAAAGAAACTTCAAATTCTTTCAAAAGCTCCATCTCCGGGTGTGGCATGGAAAAAATTCCGTTGAACAGGTTGACGCGTCCAAACACCACGTAAGGTTCATTTACTTTCAGATGTTCCAAAAACCATTTTTGAGAGCGAAACCACACCAATTCCATCTGCCCGGTTTCATCGACAAAAGTGGCTACCAATCGGCTTCCTCTTTTTTGTCCGATGGTTTTTAAATGAATAATCCGCCCGATAATTTGCACTTCCATGCCCGAAGCGATTAATTCATTTATCTTATAAAATCGGGATTTGTCAACGTAGCGATTGGGAAAAAATTGGAGAAGATCCAAACCGCAATAAATACCCAATTCCGACCGCAAAACTTCTGCCCGTGCAGTGCCGACACCTTTGGTATAATCAATCGGAAGTAAAAGTGAATCGGGTATCATTGAATTTTTAACAATGCGTCAAATTACGACTTTTGCCGAAATTGGCAAACTCCTATAAAGAAATAGATTTGTGGAAACAAAATCAAATAGAAGACAAGAAATTTTTAATCAATAGCAATGAATAATTTCAAACGGATTGTTTGTAGATTTTAAATTGACCGTTTTTATAAAAAATCACAATTTGTTCAATGTCATCGTTTGCAGCAGCACGCAAGTTTTGCAAATCAGCGATTTTTTTTGTTGGTTCGACGCTTGCATCACTTTTCTCAAAGAGATTGGATTGAACGCTTACCGTCTTATTTACAATTGTATTTTCTGATGTTGGTTCAGTTACTGTCGGAAAATTTCCTTTGCCATTGAGCAACCATTGCAAATCAACTTCGGGATAGGCGTGAAGAATTTTTAACACAAAATCGAGACTGGGTTTATTTCTTCCGGAAACAATATGCGAAACACTCGACCGCTGTACATCTAAAGAATCGGCGAAAGCAGAAGCAGTCAATCCGTAATGTTGGAGTAAGATTTGTAGTCTTTTTATGAAGTCTTCCGTGTTTATCATTTTTGTAAAACGATTTGTTTACAAATGTAATAATAAATATTCGATATCAACAAAAACAATGTAATAAACTTCAAAAAATTATAAAGTAACACTTGACATAAATTAGTTTAAAAAACTGATATTCAAATTATAAAAGTTAATTTACGAAACCGTATTGCGAAACTGTAAACTTTACAGGAAAGAGCGGTTAAAGAGTGGGGTTTCCTGTTTACAAATGTATATTATTTAATGTTACATTTGTAAACTATCACTTGTTTAATTTTGTAAACAAATAAATTAACCATGATTCAGCACGATTACAAAAGCTATTTCAAAGCATCAAAATCTGAGCAGCTCTTTGGGAAATATTTACCACCAAAGCACATTGATCGAGCTGAAAAACCATTACAAGATTTTTTGGAAATAAGAATTCTTGGAACTTCCGTTTTGGGAAAACCCATCAAGTATTACAAACTCGGAACCGGAACAATTCAAATCTTGGCTTGGTCGCAAATGCACGGAAACGAATCGACACCTACCAAAGCCGTATTTGATTTGATTCATTTTTTCAAGCAAGCTAACCAATTCAAATTAGCCGATTTTCTTCTGAAAAGCATTACTTTTCATATCATTCCCATGCTCAATCCGGATGGAGCCGAAAGTTATACGCGTGTAAATGCCAATCAGGTCGATTTGAATAGAGATGCGCAAGCGTTGTCTCAACCCGAAAGTAGGATTTTACAGGCATTGTACAAGCAGATAAGTCCCGATTTCTGTTTCAATTTACACGATCAGCGAACCATTTTCAGTGCAGGCAAAAATCCCAAGCCCGCAACACTTTCGTTTCTCACGCCGGCCTCCGACCCCGATAGGAAAGTAACAAGCGAGCGAATAAAAAGCATGCAGATAATCGCGCACATCAATCAAACGCTTCAACCGTTTTTGCCTGGTCAAATTGGCCGATACTCGGATGCCTATAATCTGAACTGTACCGGTGACACTTTTCAATCCATGGGAACGCCCACGCTGTTGTTTGAAGCCGGGCATTTTCAGGGAGATTACAACCGAGAAGAAACCCGGTTTTTCATGTTTTGCGCCTTGCTTTCCGCTGTTGAATTTATTGCTAAGCAGCAATGGGAAAAGGTTGATTACAAAGAATATTTAGAAATACCCGAAAATCAACAACTTTATTATGATATCATTCTCCGAAACATTCCGGTTGAAGACAATCAATTTTTAGATATTGGCATTTTGTACAAAGAAATTTTGGAAGATAATGAATTGAATTTGACGGCTTATGTAGAGAAAATAGGCGATTTGTCCGGGTTTTTCGGACACAAAGTTTTTGATTTAAAATATTTGCACCCCAATAATTCTGTTTTTTTGAAAGACCTTTTGGGAAAGCCGGCAACGTTTAATTTAGCGAAAAATGTTAAAATTACAAATGGATTAGTCTTTTCTTGAATAAATATTACTAATTTTACAAAAATATTATTCATTCTTGAAAATACAGACCAATTAAATATCATATTATGGGGAAATTCAAACTCGATGAGGTAGATCATCAAATTTTAGATATGCTGATTGACAACACCCGAATTCCGTTTACGGACATCGCTAAAAAATTGTTGATTTCAGCAGGTACAGTCCATGTTCGGGTCAAAAAAATGGAAGATGCAGGCATCATCATGGGGTCATCTTTGACTTTGGATTATGAAAAATTAGGCTATTCATTTATCGCTTATGTCGGTTTGTTTCTCAACAAGACTTCGCAGACCCAATTTGTGTTGCAAAGAATCAGCGATATACCTTATGTAACCGTTGCCCACGTGACTACCGGAAAATTTAATATATTTCTCAAAATAAGGGCAAAAGATACGCAACATGCCAAAGAAATTATTTACATGGTTGATGATATAGAAGGCGTTATGCGTACCGAAACCATGATTTCACTGGAAGAGAGTATCAACGACAAAAAACGCTTGATGCACACAATTTTTAAAGATTTATAACATAAATCATAAAATTATTTTTAAAAACCCTCTTCATTTTACGAAAGAGGGTTTTTTGTTTAATTTTATAAAAAAATTCACAATGAACAGACAGCCTAAATTAGAGCGATTCAATCAGCACGTTTTATCCAAATATCAAATTTACAACAGTATTTTCATCACACTTCCTTTTGACAACATCAACAATACGGGCGTTTTAATACCTTTATTTTCAGAAGTATGCGAAAATGGTTTTAAACATAAACTGAATCCTTCACAAATTGTTGAAAATTTCTTTTTAAAATATCAGGAAAAGCCAACAGAAGATGAAAAAATATCATTACTCTTCAAATTTATTCAATACATCGAGAGACAAGTTGTGCTTTTTGATGCCATTGAAGATGCCGCATTTCCGATTGTCAACAACATGGACGGCAGGGGAACGCTGAGAGGTGTGAAAGATGAAGCGGAAGAAAAAGGCAAAAAGGAAGAACTTAAAGAATTCCTAAAACGATTTAAAGTCCGAACCGTACTGACGGCTCATCCGACACAATTTTACCCGGGTTCGGTTTTGGGAATTATCACCGATTTGGCGAAGGCCATCGAAAAAGACGATTTGATCAGCATCAAACACTTGTTGGCTCAATTGGGGAAAACACCTTTTTTCAAAAAAGAAAAACCCACGCCTTTTGACGAAGCAGTCAGTTTGATTTGGTATTTAGAAAACGTGTTTTATCACGCGGTTAGTAATATATATAATTACATGCAATACAATTCGTTACACGAAATTGACAACAACAATGAAATTATAGATCTCGGATTTTGGCCCGGCGGCGACAGAGACGGGAACCCTTTTGTTACCACTCAAACAACATTAGACGTTGCCGAAAGATTGAGGTTTTCAATTTTGAGAAACTATGCGAGAGATTTAAAAAATCTCAAACGGAAATTGACTTTTGACAAATTGGAAAAACCACTTGCCGACCTCGAACAAGTTTTGTATTTTAATACGTTTTTGCACAGCGGAAAACCGACCATTTCAGCACAAAATCTATTGAACACTTTGATGGAAGTGAGGTCGATTTTAATCAGAGATCACCAATCGCTTTATTTGGAAGAATTAAACAGTTTTATCAATAAAATCAACATCTTCGGATTTCATTTTGCTTCTTTAGACATCCGTCAGGACAGCAGAATACACAATCAGGTGATGGAAAATATTGCCAAACAATTTTCGGTTAAAAATGGCTATGTTTTCCCGGATAATTATACGAAAATGTCTGATGAACAGAAAGTAGATTTTTTGACTCACATCGATTTTAAAATTAATCCGGAAGAAATAAAAGACGAGATGGCTAAAAAAACGATTGAGTCTGTTTTTGCCATGAAAACCATACAATCACGTAACGGAGAAAGGGGTTCCAACCGCTATATAATCAGCAATTGCGGTAGTTTGCTCAACATCATGGAAGCCTTCACTTTGGTTAGAATCTGCGATTGGAAAAGTCCTGCGGTCGATATCGTTCCGCTTTTTGAAACCATAGACGATTTGGAAATTGCAGAAAATGTAATGGCTGATTTATATGCCAACAAGTTATACCGCAAACACCTCAAACGAAGAGATGAAAAGCAGACCATCATGTTGGGTTTTTCGGATGGCACCAAAGACGGCGGCTACCTGATGGCCAATTGGGGAATTTATAAATCCAAAGAAACGCTGAGTGCTATTTCGCAAAAAAACAACATCAAAGTCGTGTTTTTTGACGGCAGGGGCGGGCCACCAGCGCGTGGAGGCGGAAAAACGCATCAATTCTACGCTTCTTTGGGAACCAATATCGAAAATGAAGAAATACAATTAACCGTTCAAGGACAGACAATTAGCTCCAATTTCGGAACGTTGGATTCTTGCCAATACAACATCGAGCAATTGATCAGCGCGGGCATCACCAACGAGATTTTTAAATCTTCCACTGACGATTTGAAGGATGAAGAAAAGCAAACCTTGGATCAATTGGCAGCCATCAGTTATCAAGCCTACAAAGATTTTAAAAATCATCCAAAGTTTTTGCCTTATCTCGAAAAAATGAGCACGCTCAAATATTATGCAAAAACCAATATCGGTAGCCGTCCTTCTAAGCGCGGCCAGTCGGAAACGCTTGATTTTTCTGCACTTAGAGCCATTCCGTTTGTAGGAAGTTGGAGCCAGCTCAAGCAAAACGTCCCCGGATTTTACGGCGTAGGTGCCGCCATCAAGTCGTTTGAAGAGGCGGGCAATTTGGATAAAGTTACCGAATTGTATCACAGATCGGGGTTTTTCAAAACCTTGATAGACAACAGTATGATGAGTTTGACCAAATCATTTTTCCCATTGACAGCCTACATGGAAGGCGATCCCGAGTTTGGTGAATTTTGGAAAATTATTCACAACGAATTTCAGGAAACCAAACGACTGCTGCTCAAAATTTCAGGCTATCATTCGTTGATGGAAAACCATCTTGACAGTAAAGCTTCAATTGAAATAAGGGAGCGTATTGTATTGCCTTTATTGACAATACAGCAATATGCATTGTTGAAAATTCAACAGTTGAAAAAATCAGATTCACCTGATCAAAAGCTGATTGAGACTTATGAGAAAATGGTAACACGTTCACTTTTTGGAAACATCAACGCCAGCAGAAATTCTGCTTAAAAAAGATTTTTATGCCCTATAATGATTTGAAAAATTCTGAATACGCTCCGTTTTACAAACCTTATATTGAAGAAATAGGGCAGGAGTTGACCATCTTGTCCGGATTGGAGCTGATTGGAAATGAATTTGTTGATTTAATAGATTCACTTTCAGACGAACAACTCAATTTTGCTTATGCCGAAAACAAATGGACAATCAAGGAAGTAATTGTTCATCTCATCGATGCTGAACGCATTTTTAGTTACCGCGCTTTGCGTTTTGCACGCAACGACAAAACCGATTTGAGCGGGTTTGAGGAAAACGATTACGTTCCGTTTTCAGAGGCAAACAAGCGTTCTAAAGGAGATTTAATCACTGAATTTAAAGCCGTTAGGAATTCGACCATCAGCCTTTTTCAATCTTTTTCAGACGAAATGTTGCTTCGTGTTGGGACTATTGGCGGAAATGCCATGTCGGTTCGTGCTTTGGGATTTATTATTTTGGGCCATCAAAAACATCACATCAATGTAGTGAATGAACGTTATTTAATCTGATGCAACGGTGGCTTAGACAATTTCAGCCCTTTATTCACATTGCCCAACAAAAATTCACCTAATTTCGTCAGACATTTAGATTCTTAGCATCCACTCATCACCCCTCAATGATTCGTCACGGTAAATGTTTTTTGTTCTGGTCCGATTCCTTTCAGTGTCAGAGATTTCCATCCTTTCGGGAGTATCGGGTTTTTCTGGACTATGCCTTGATCGGTGATGTCCAATCCACCGAAACCGAATAGTACAATTTGAAGCATTCCGCCGGCGCCGGTGGCAAAGTATGGGTTGTTGCTCGTGGCTGATTCGGCCAATGCACCAAAAGGGGGTCTTTTGTTTGGTTCATACGATTTCTTAAACAAGCGATAAGCTTCATCCGCATTGCCCAATCTCGCGTATAAAACCGCAAAAATAGATGCGCCCATGGCAGGTCCTTCGTGCGAAATGCGGGGTTCGTAGTATTTTAAATCCCGGAGAACAGCGTCTTTGTCTGTGACAATGTGCAAAGGATAAGAAAGCAAATTGGCATCAGCCTGCTTGATGGTTTCGCCGTTGTAGGTGCTGTTTTCCATCGTGGTTCCGTCTTTAAATTTGTGAATCACAATTTTGGAAGCATAATCACTCCATGCAGAATCGGGTTCTTTCCCCACTTCTTTAGCGGCTTTCACAGCAAACTGAAGTGCAGTGATTGCCGAGCCGTTGGTAAAGGCGTTGTCGTCTATGTTGGCAATAAACTCATTGGCACCGACCACGTTTTTGATGGAATAGCTGCCGTTAGGGTTTTTGACAGCCCGGCTCACCCAATAATCGGCAATTTCTTTGAGCATGGGATAACCGCGCTCTTCCAACCATCTTTTGTTTTTCGTCACGCGGTAATAATTCCAAAACGCGATGGCGACATCGGCTGTGATGTGGTGTTCAAATGTTCCGGTCAAAGCCCACGATGGTGTTGCTTCTTCGCCGGTATCGTCACTTTCCCATGGGAACATCGCTCCTTTGTACCCAAAATTGATGGCTTTTTGTTTGGCTTTCTCTATGCGATCCGATCGGTAGTTGACCAACGAACGCGCTATGTCCTGGTTCAAGAGTAGGAGCGGAGGGAACATCCACAATTCGGTGTCCCAGAAAATATGACCGTTGTAGTTTTGCGACGACAATCCCATTGGAGCAATGCTCAAATTGGAATCGCCACGCGAAAAAGCGTACAAGTGATACAGAGCCAATCGAACATCCAACTGCGATTGCAAATCACCTTCGATGACGATATCGCCTTCCCAAAGTTTTTCCCACAAGCGGCGGTGTTCGGCTAACAGCGCAGCTCGCGATGTAAGCAGATTGAAAATCACAAAACGCTCGGATTCGCCTTGTGGGTCTGCAAAATCTTGGGTAGAACATTCGGCTGCCGTCCAAGCAAACCGATACGGAACTCCTTTTTTGAGCTTATTTTCAAATGAAAGTTGGTTGTTGTAATCCGATACTTTGTGATGTTTTAGTTCGGGGCGTTGATTTTCACGGGAGGAATTGATGTCGTGCCAGACAAACGTAGCGGAAGTAGAGACAGTGTGTCTGCCCAATCGACTGGTGGCCACAGTTTGCAAAATGGGCATGGTGGTTTCTAAATCTTGAAGCACGCGAAAGGTGCTCAGCGGATTGTGATATTCTTCGGGTGTTTCTATTTTTCCGGTGACCTCAATTTGGATGTCTTTTTTCGGAACGATGTTAAAATCAATGTATCCGCTGTATTGCACATTGCGAAGTGTATAAATCGTATAGGAAATTTCCGCCTTATCTTTGAAGGTAAAAGTGGTCGTGAAAGCGGCATCTTTCATGTTGAGTGTTTGTTTCCAATTGCTGATATTGGCTTCAGTGATGCGCTCACCATCTACGGAAAGTTCCAAATTTCCGAAGTTCATACCCAATAAAATTTTACTCACGCCCAAGTTTGACTCTTTGTCATATACGTTGTTCAGGATTATCGATTTGACTTCAAACGGCTTGTCGGCAGGGAGTATGCCGATGCGACCGTTGGCAGAAACGATGCCGGTGTATTGATCTACTTTACCGCTGGAAACAGACCAACCGTCCGATTGTGCTTGGGAAATCAAGGTGAAAACAAAAGCAAAAAGAATAAAAAACGGATTGAAAGAAGTGCGATTGGGTTTCATGGATAAGACTTTAAATTTTTTATAAAAATATGCAATGTTTTTGAACTGTGCATGGTTTTAACAAAGCTGAATTCGTCAATTTGTGTTTGGCGTTTTAGGTTTCAGAAACTTAGCGATGGCTGAACGGAGCCGAAGCCACCAAATCTCGGGCTTTTGTAATTTTCCTTTGCCTACCTGCCGGCAGGCAGGTTGTCTTTTGCCTATTGCCTTTTGCCTTTTGCCTTCCACACAGTTTATTTACACAATATCGAATTTACTTGTAACATTTCTTTAACTTTGTAAACCAATATCCAAACACTAACTTAAAATAAATTATCATGGAAGAAATTTTAAAACCTAAAACATCTAAACACGCACTCAATTTCGGAATTTTGTTGGGTGTCGTTTCTGTCGCATTCAGTGCTATTTTATACACCTTGAATATGCAATTTGAAGGTGGCTGGTCTGTAACCATTATTTCCATTGCGTTTACAACCGTTATTTTAGCTTTGGCGATGGCTCAATTCAAAAAAGAAAACCAAGGTTGGCTGAGTCTTTCGGAAGCCCTTAAACTCGGTTTGGGTGCGGCTTTGATTGGTGGGATTATCGCGGCTGTTTACCAAGTGGTTCTGACGCAAGTAATCGATCCGGAGTACATGAATAAACTGGCTGATTTTCAATACCAAAAATTGATTGAATCCAATCCTGAGATGACACAAGAGCAGTTGGACATGTCCATAAACATGATGAAAAAATTCTCATCGCCATACATCGTTTTTCCGGTCACAATCGTGATGAGTCTTTTCCTTGGATTCATTATATCAATGATACTCGGTTTATTCATGAAAAAACAACCCGCTCAAAACTAATTTTTATCTGTACTTTTGACCCAATCACAGGTTAAGTCAATTTCATGCAACTTTCGGTCGTTATCCCGCTTTTTAATGAAGAAGAATCTCTGACAGAACTTCACGATTTGTTGGTTTCAGTGATGAAAGCACATGATTACACCTATGAAATACTGCTGATTGACGATGGCAGTACCGATTATTCTTGGCATAAAATAAACGAATTGGTCGCTTCAAACCCAAACGTGCGCGGTTTCCGGTTTTCTAAAAATTTTGGCAAGTCGCAGGCATTGCATTTGGGTTTTAAAGAAGCACGCGGAGAAGTGGTCATGACGATGGATGCCGATTTACAAGACAATCCGGATGAAATTCCCGAATTTGTCGAACTGATTACCCAACAAAATTTCGACTTGGTATCCGGTTGGAAAAGAAAACGATACGATTCTTTTTTTGCTAAAAACTTACCGTCAAGATTATTCAATTGGGCAGCGCGTAAAACCTCCGGATTAAAGTTACACGATTTCAACTGCGGCATCAAAGCGTATAAAAATGAAGTAGTTAAAAATGTAGATGTGTTTGGCGAAATGCACCGATACATTCCGGTTTTGGCTAAAAATGCAGGGTACATGCGGATTACCGAAAAAGTGGTGCAACACCAATCCAGAAAATACGGACAAACAAAATTTGGTATGGAACGATTCATCAATGGATTTTTAGACTTGCTCACGATTTGGTTTGTTTCCAAATTCGGTAAACGACCGATGCATTTTTTTGGTGCGTTGGGCGTGTTCATGTTTCTTTTCGGATTCATCGCCGCGGCTTATATCGGCGGAATGAAAATCTATAAACTCTTTTATTTGCACGAACCCGCTCGTTTGGTTGCAAACGATCCTTGGTTTTATATCGCGCTGACTTCCATGATTTTGGGTGTGCAGTTTTTTCTTGCCGGATTCATTGGAGAAATGATTTTGCGAAATGGTAAACAAAGAAAACGTTACCGGGTTGCCGAAAAAATCTAAGCTTTGAAGCTTTCAAAACCTGAAATTTAATCAAGTTTTATCATTTTAAACTTTGCAGTTAATCAAAAAAATAACGAGTCCGCAGAACGATTTGGTTAAATATTTAATCAAGTTGCAGGAGAAGTCTGCTTTTCGGAAAAAAGAACAACTTTTTTTAATAGAAGGTGTGCGGGAAGTTGAACTTGCAATGAGTGGTGGCTATGAATTTGACAAATTGTTTTTTTGCCCCGATATATTTTCAGGTATCCAAGATTTTATCGAAAAGGTTTTACCTGAAACGGAAATCATCGAAATTTCTCTGTCCGTTTATCAGAAATTAGCCTATCGTTCAAACACCGAAGGTTTGTTGGCTGTTGCCAAAATGAAAACTAATACATTGGAAGATTTACATTTTAAGTCTGAAAACCCATTGATTTTGGTCGTCGAATCGCCTGAAAAACCCGGGAATATGGGAGCCTTGCTGCGCACTGCCGATGCAGCCCGTTTGGATGCTGTCATCGTTGCCGATCCAACTTCCGATTTTTACAATCCCAACGTCATTCGATCAAGCGTGGGGACGGTTTTCACCAATATTCTGGCTGCGGCTTCAACCGCCGAAGTGATTGCTTTTTTACAAAAGAAAAATATCCACATATTTGCGGCGGCGCTCACAGCTTCCGAGCCTTATCACTTGCAAAATTTTACCATACCTTCGGCTATTGTCGTCGGCACCGAAGCTACCGGACTCACCCAACCGTGGCTGGAAGCATCGGCTAAAAACATCATCATCCCGATGGAAGGTGCGATAGATTCGCTCAATCTGTCCGTTTCGGCTTCCATTTTGGTTTTTGAAGCCAAACGGCAAAGAGGATGGTGTAAATGATTCAAATAAAAATCTGCGGTTTACGAAACTATTTTCCGTTTTTTAATTCAATTTTAACCGGATGATTTTTTAATTCATCCAAATAATCTTCTATCACAAAAGATTTTTTCTCAAAGGCAGGATGCGCATTTTTCTTGGCTTGAATGCGCAAAAGGCTGGTGATAAAGCGGCGTGCTGCTTCTTTTGATTCCAAAATAAGTCCGGGCACCAGCACACTGTTTCCTTCTTCGTCTTTGGCGACCATGGTAAAGTATGAGGAGTTACAATGCTTACAAATCCCTTTGCGAATATCTTCAGATTCAACTCGGATGCCAATCACCATCGATGTATTGCCAACATAATTGATCGAAGCTTTCAGCGTGACCAATTCGCCTACTTCAATTGGATTTAGAAAATCTACGCGTTCGACACTTGCCGTCACACAATAACTTCCTGAATGTTTGGAGGCACAAGCAAAGGCAATTTGATCCATCAAAGACATGATGTATCCGCCGTGAATTTTTCCGCTAAAATTGGAATGAGAAGGCAGCATCAACTCAGAGAGTGTAATCGCTGAATCGGAGCAGCGTTTGTAGGTTTTTTCCATTGAATTTATTGATTTTTAAGTTTGAAGCGTTAAAACAATTCTTCAAAACTCATAGGTTAATCGTAATTTTCATCGAAACTTGACAGAAAGCGTTGAAATCTTTTGTTGAATGAAGTAAACCCTCTCCGTTATATGCTATTTCAAAATTTTTATCCTCCTGAAAAATCGCGCAAAAACGAACAAAATTAGAGGTGAAATCGCAGGGATTAACAGATTAATAATTTGATAATTACTGCCTTTGCTTTCAACTTTTTCAACATCTAAATAGCTCATTTGAAATTTTTTACTTCTGAGTTTTAAGGCTGTTAAATCATCCAATAAATAATTTACCGAATTGATTAACAAGTCTTTATTGCCATACCGATTTCCAGTCCATTTATCAAAACCGAGCGGCAAGGGTTTACCCTTTTCCAATTGTGATTTAAAAATGTCTCCATCAGAAATAACCAGCATTTTTGTCTTTTTTCCGGCTGTTTCAAATGGATTCAGCGGGAAAGGCAAAACCCGATTTTTATAGACCGAAGTGAAAGCTCCTTCCAACAATACGGCTACCGGAAAATTTCCCGGGCCATAAACATCATTTTCCGAATTGGCAATAGTTGAGGAAAGATCGATAACTGCCGGTGTTCCCACCAATTTTGCCAACATCGAACTCTGTAATAAAATAGTTTTTTTAATTGGGTTTGGCAAGGTATCAATCGAACTAGAAAACTCAAGTTTTACAGCTTCAATTTGATTGGTCACAGCATGATTTTGATGCGGAATAATCAAAGGAGAATATACCCATGAAACAGCATTGTAGCGAATCGCTTCACCCTCGCCAGAGGTCAAAACAATAGGGGCGGAATACTTGTCTTTAATCAGATTATGATTGATGCGGACACCGTATTTGAAGAAAAAATCGGCCAAATTTAAATCTTCGGGAATACTTAACATTTGACCGGTAGGGTTGTAAAGACTGTCCAATTCTGCCTGAACTCCATCGATACTCCAAAGCATTTTCCCACCATTTATTAAATACTGATCCAATACGAGTTTCTCCGCTTCCGAAAAGGCTTCGGTAGGTTTTGCCACGAAAAGCAAATCGTATTTTTTGATAGCTTCTAAGGTTTTATAAGGGTTTTTTGCAACAGAATCTAAGGTGAAAGGGGCTAAATTGTAGAAATCTCTCAGTGCACCTAAACCGTTTAATAGGTAAAGATCATCCAGCTCTCCATTGCCTTTGAGCACAGCGACGGATGGATATTTTTTCACAAAGAGCTGACTCAATTTGGTGTTGAAATGGTATTCCAATTGTTCAACCGAACCGCTCACTTGCGTATCTTCTTCTGTAAAAGGTTTTTCGGTCAGCAGACTGATGTTTACCACTTTTTGTTCGTCAATAGAGGCAACCGCCCACGGAAAAACGATGGATTGTGACAGCTTTCCCTTCTTTTGTTCGCTTACTTGAATGGGTTGCAATCCAAATCCAATGAGTCTGTTTACCACCTCTTCGGAAACATCTTCGTCTTCCAAAGGATTGATGAAATTGTAGGTAATCAATGGGTTTATTGCTCTGAATTCTTCCAAAATCTGCTTGGTTTCCATTTTTAATTTACGGTAGGGTGCGGGTAAATCACCATCCAAAAAAACATCGATATAAATGGGTTTATCGGTGTTCTTCAACATATTAACAGTTTCATTGGAAAGTGTGAACCGGTGATCTTTGGTAAAATCAAACCGATGATAAAACCGGTTGGAAACAAGTACAATTAAAATAATTCCAATCAATATTTTTGCTGTGTTCAAATAGATTTTTTTGGGTTGATAACTTATCCGGATAGACAAGAGTACAAAGCATATCCATAAAAATAATGCTATAAAGCAACCGAAATACACCAGACTTCGGGTGTCTAAAACACCTTTTCCCAAACTGTCAATATGGTATTTGATTCCCAAATTTTCAACAAAGAAATCATAACTTCCAAAAGAAAAGAGTTGAGTCAACTGCTCAAAACCAAAATAAAAGAAAAAAGAAAGTATTACGGCAAAGACAAACGAAAGCAGTTGATTGCTTGACAAAAGGCTGCAAAAAATACCGATGACACTCAGCGTACTTGCGAGTAATACCAACCCAAAATAGGAGGTGAGACTGGCACTCAAGTCTAAATCTGCGGGGTTGAGTGATAATTCACGAATCGAGTAATAATAAATAATTGTGGGTAAAAAAGTAAAAACAACAACAGTCCAAACGGATAAAAACTTATTGAAAACCAGATTAAACAAACCAATTGGCTTGCTCAATAAGAGCTGAAGCGTTCCGGTTTTTTTTTCCTCAGAAAAACTTTTCATGCTCATGGCGGCAGTGAGGAAAACCATCAACCATGGTGCCAATTCAAAGAATAGAGTTAAGTCTGCAAAACCCGAATCGAGCAGATTAAAAGTACCCTCGATGACCCAAAAAAATAATCCCGCAGTCAACAAAAACACACCAATCACCAAATAGGTCGAAAGGGATGTAAACAATTCTGAAATTTCTTTTTTATAGACAGCAAAATTCATTTGCAAAACATTAATCGACTTTCTTAAATTCGGTTAAACTCCAAGCTTGTGGTTTGTCTTCAAAAAGTGCACGGGTGTATGCCCAAACCTTATTGAATAGTTCAGAATTTCGGTAGTTTTCTAAAGCGGTTTCATTTTCCCAAAAACTGTAAGTAAAAAACACGTTGGGAGAATTAATATCCCGGTAGAGTATCAAGCCCTTACAGCCAACGAAATGCCGAATCTGGTTTTTACTCGCATTGAAGTGATCCAAAAAAGTATCAACTTCGTCTGTTCTGAAATGCATTTTTACGATTCTTGTCAGCATAATTCTTAATTAAAATTGATGGTAACCGTGTCCCAATAATTCAAACCCAGCAGCGTTGATGCTCCACCGACGGTTTGCAAATTACTTCTGAAAATAGCCAATTCCAAATAACCTGAACTGTTGAAAATCGCCAACTTTTCGCCGTCGTAATTTCGGTCTTCTTTCGGAATGCCAAAATCAATAAAATCGGAGTATTTATCGTGAATTTTTTTGATTTTAACGCTTCTCACACTCAATTGATAGTCTCTTTTTTGACCGATTTTTTCAAATAAATCTCGATGGATATTGCTCACCACATTGCCGTAATTATCGATATAAATAACGGTTCCGATAATCTGATTGGCCTCGTTATTAACAACGGGAATGAGCCCGCGGGATTGTTTCATCTCGAAAATTTCTACGCCCAATGATTCAATTGACTCACCATTGATTAGTTTGCAAGCCGTATCGACAAAAACTTCCAAAACAGGAAAGTTGCTTTTCGCCGACATCGGGTGTTTGAGTTCGATTATTTTTTCAGGTTTTTCTTCCGTGATAATTAGCGAAAGCAGTCCGTTGTTGGCACAAACAAAATAATGTCCGTTGAGCAAAACCACTAAGTGCGTGTTTTCAACAGTGTATTCCGAATCAATGCCGATGATATGAACAGTGCCTTGGGTAAAATGTTTGTAAGTGTTTTTTAAAATATAGGAAGCTTCCGCGCAGTTGAATGGAGAAACCGTATGCGAGATATCAACAATCCGGACGGCATTCGATTTTGAGTAAATAGCTCCTTTGACTGCGCCGACATAGTGATCTTTCTCTCCAAAATCAGTCGTCAAAGTAATGGTTGGCATATATAAATTGTTGATAGTTTTTCAGCTAACGACCATAAATTATCATTAACTTTGTTATGCAAATCTAAGAAAACTTATCTTTTAATTTTACCTTAAATACAACTCATTTGAACGAACTTATCATTGAACTCACCGAAGTTAGCCCCAGAGATTTTTTTGGTCAGAATAATGCCAATATTCAAAGTATCAAAAAATATTTCCCCAAACTCAAAATTATAGCCAGAGGCAACAAAATCATCGCTTTGGGAGATGAAGATGTCTTGGAAGAGTTTGAAATAAAATTCGATAAACTCACTTCTTATTTTGGGAAATACAACAAGTTGGACGACACGGTCATCGAACGCATCCTCACCGAAGTTGATCGCAGTGCAGAAGAGGCAGATTACGACCAGGTTCTCTTGCACGGTGTAAGCGGGAAACCCGTAAAACCCATGACACCCAATCAGGTGAAATTGGTGCAGATGATCAAAGAAAAAGATTTGGTCTTCGCCGTCGGTCCTGCCGGTACGGGAAAAACCTACACGGGCGTTGCCATGGCGGTCAAAGCACTCAAAGAAAAACAAGTCAAGCGAATTGTTTTGACACGTCCTGCTGTTGAAGCTGGTGAAAATCTGGGTTTTCTTCCCGGCGACCTCAAAGAAAAACTCGACCCATACATGCAACCGCTCTATGACGCACTTCGTGACATGATTCCGCCGGAGAAATTGGTAGCCTATCTCGAAACGGGTGTCATTCAGATTGCGCCGCTCGCTTTTATGCGCGGACGTACGCTCGACCATGCTTTTGTCATACTCGATGAAGGGCAAAACACCACCCACGCGCAAATGAAAATGTTCCTGACACGAATGGGAAAAAGCGCCAAGTTTCTCATCACCGGCGACCCCGGACAGATAGACTTACCGCGTCGCGTTATCTCCGGACTCAAGGAAGCCTTGCTCGTGCTCAAAGACATTGAAGGTATCGGAATTGTTTTCTTGGATGACAAAGATGTCATCCGACACAAATTGGTCAAAAACATCATTGCGGCTTACAAACACATTGAAAACATTGAAACGCCGTAAATTAATTTTTAAAAATTACTGAAATAAAATAATGCAAACCCTTACCCAAACCCAATTTAATTTCCCTCGACAAAAATCTGTCTATCACGGCAAAGTCCGGGATGTCTATAACATAGACGATCGCATCCTTGTGATGATAGCCTCCGATCGCATTTCTGCCTTCGATGTTGTACTCCCGAAAGGAATTCCATACAAGGGGCAAATCCTGAATCAGATAGCCACACGTTTTATGAATGAAACCTCCGATTTGGTTCCCAATTGGCTCATCAGCACACCCGATCCGAATGTGGCAATCGGACATTTGTGTACTCCCTTCAAAGTCGAAATGGTCATCAGAGGATATTTGTCCGGACATGCCGCGCGGGAATATGCTGCCGGCAAAAGAACATTGTGTGGCGTGAACATGCCCGAGGGGATGTCTGTCAACGATGCTTTTCCGCAACCCATCATCACGCCGACCACCAAAGCTGACCAAGGTACACACGATCAGGATATTTCGAGAGAAGAAATCCTGTCGCAGCAAATTGTGTCCGAATCAGATTATTTGCAATTGGAAGACTACACCCGAAAACTTTTTGCACGCGGTACCGAAATTGCCAAAAAACGCGGTTTGATTCTGGTGGATACCAAATATGAATTTGGGAAAACTGCTGGCGGAAAAATAGTTTTGATAGACGAGATTCACACCCCCGATTCTTCGCGATATTTCTATGCGGACGGTTATGCAGAGCGCCAAAAAAGCAAAGAGGAACAAAAACAATTGTCCAAAGAGTTTGTGCGTCAGTGGTTAATCAGCAATGGATTCAGCGGAAAAGAAGGCCAAAAAGTCCCTGAAATGACGGAGGAATACGTCCAAAGTGTTTCTGATCGATACATCGAATTGTACGAACAAATCATGGGTGAAAAATTTCAAAAAGCCCCGATTGACAACATTCAAAAAAGGATAGAAGTGAATGTGAATCGATTTTTGGAAAAGTTTATATAGTTCGAAATAATTTTTGAAGAATACAAATCCGCCAATAAAAAAACCCAACCTTTCGAGTTGGGTTTTTTGTCTTTACCTAAAATAAATTAAAACCTCAAATCCACACCCAATCTGACATTATTCCCCTTGGTGGTAAACCCAAAAACTTCTTCGTAATCTTCGTTGAAAATATTGGTCACATTGCCAAACAAACGAAAGTGCTTGTCGAGTTGGTGCGAGAAATAGAAGTTCAACAAATCATAAGCCTTCAATTCCACATTTTCGGAAGTAAAAGTTTCCGCCGAGAAAAACACATCATCCCGCGAATCGGTGTATTGATAGGTCAGTGAAAAATTGGTTTTTTCAGACAACGCGTAGTTTGCCGAAAGGTTTACTTTGTTGAGCGGTATGCGTATCCGCAAGGCTCTTTTGCGATTGGTGTGGGTGTAGTTTCCGCTTAATTTCAAATTTTTAAAAGGTTCGGATTCGAGGGTAAGCTCCAATCCTTCTGCCGTGAACGAGCCCGGAATGTTTTGATATTGCGACTCAAAGGTATCCGGATTGACCAAGACAAAATCGATAAAGTCCTTTTCCGACCGGTTGAAATACAGCACGCTCAACGTATGTTTTTTGTGGAGGTTGAATTCGAGTCCCGATTCGATGGTTCGGTCGCGTTCAGGATCAAGCTGATCGTTTCCAAAATCGGCGGCAAAAAGTTGGAACAGGGAAGGCGTGATGAATGCGGTGCTGTAGGAAGTTAAGATTTTCAGATAATTATCAGCAAACGGAAGCGTGTAGGATGGGTTGAAATTATACACCAAATGATTGCCGTATTCGCTGTGGGTGTTGAGTCTTGCGCCGGCATTGATGTTGATTCCGTTTTTGCCCAAATAGACCGCGTTGACATACGGATCTGCAATCGTGAAATTGGCATCCGAAGGACGAATATCCGTTACAAAATCAGTTTTTCCAAATGGTATGGAAGCACTTTCCATGCTGTTGTGTTGGGCGTTGACACCGATGATGGTGTAAATCGAATGGCCGATGACAAACTTTCCAAACAAATCGCCCACCCAACTTTCGGCGTTGAAGCGACTCGGGAAAGTCGATTGAATATCGCGGTCAACTACTTGGTAAGCTCCGTTCAAATTGAGGGTGTGTTTCCCGATTTGATAGGTCGATGAAATTCCCGCGCGATAATTGGCTGAGAAAGATTGGTTGTCAGCATCTGTCAGACCGAAACTCTCGTCAAAATCACTTTTGAATCGGTCGAAATTCCCAAAAATACTTGTTTTCCAATCCGGATTTATTTGAACACCAATTTTAGCCAACGCATTGATTCTCGAAAAATCATCCGGTTTGTTCTCTACCGTTTTGATAGCGGACAAACCCTCCAAATCCTGGTAAGAAAGACTGCTCAAAAAACGGATGCTGCCGGTTTTGCCACTCAAACTGTAGGCATTGTACAGGTCGTTGATGCGATACTTGTTGTCGTCCTGTGATTGATTGGTGCCGGCAGCCCAAGTTGCTTTTCCCGAAAATCCGTTGATTTCGGGTTCTTTCAATGTAATGTTGATGGTGGCTGCGGCAGCACCCGTGCCATACAGTACACTCGAAGCACCTTTGAGTATTTCGATGGAAGCTACTTCGTCAACATTGAGCAATCTCAAATCGAAATCGCTTGAAATGGCAGATGGATCGGTCACTTGGACACCATCAATCAGAATCAGTACCTGTCGGTTGCGGGATCCGCGAATGGAATAACCCAGATTTTGACCGGGATGACTGTTGCTACCATTGATTTCGATGCCGACTACAGAGTTGAGTACTTCGGCTAAATTTTTTCCGGAAGTTTTTTGCAAATCTTCGGCGGTAATTTTGGTGACGATTTTTCCGGTTTGCGAGCGTTTAAGCGGAAACCGCGATTCGGAAACGGTTACTTCTTCCAATTTTTGCGTTGGAATCGAATCTTTTTGTTGGGCGTACAAACCCAAAGCACCCTGCAAGCAGAGTAGGAGCAAAGAACATTTCTTTTTGTTCATTTTAAAAAGTGCATTAAAGCGGGAAAAAGTACAGAAACCTATACCCAAACTTTTGTCCCGAAAGTTTGACAATAAATGTTTGAATAAGGCAGGTCTCCTGGCTTGCGTCTTGTTGTTGACCTTCCCATCGCGCTATGCTTGACAGTGGTACGAAAGAATAACAACAAGCTGATTAGCTTACAGTTGCGGGAACAGCCCCCGATTTTCACGGGATTCCCTTTTAATCCTTTTCCGCATGGCGGAATTGGAACCAAAATTCAACAGCGAAAGTAATCATTAAATATAAGATGATGGAAGATATTGTTCAATAAAATCGTCGTCCAAAAAAATATTTCGAAAATAAAAATGAAGTTTTCACAAGAATACCTGCCAGCCGATTTTCTATCAATGTTATTCAGGCTGGGAACTCATATCTAAAGTTTAGGAAATTAAGTGTAGCCTCGACGAGAATCGAACTCATATCTAAAGTTTAGGAAACTTCTATTCTATCCATTGAACTACGAGGCCATTTGGGTTTGCAAAAGTAAAGTTTTTCTGGCGGTATTAAAAATAAAAAACAGACATAGATTTAGTCGTCCAAACAGTTGATTAGCTCACCCAACATCGAAATAATTACTGTAGGCTCGACACCCCAAGGATCCAAAATAACGGAAGGATTTCGCTTGACCCAAGCCGCTTTCAGTCCGAAATTCACAGCTCCGATTACATCAAAAGAATTGCCCGATACAAGCCAAGTTTGACCGCGTTCTGACTTTGTTTTTCCTGTCAAATGTTTATAAACCGCGGGATCTGGCTTAAAAGTTAGGATGCTGTCTGCACTTACTACGCCTTCAAAATAATTTATAATCCCCGCGTTTTTCAAAACCGTTTCGACGCCAATTTTTGTTCCGTTTGAGAAAGCGAAAAGGCGGTGCCCGGCTTGCTTCAAGTCAAGCAGACTTTTTTCTACATCCGGGAAAGCGGGGAGGAATTGATAGGCTTCTACAAGTTGTTTTTTTTGTGTGTCGGTCAAGTTCGTTCGGGTTTGCATGCAAGCGAAGTCCAAAGCCTCCCGAGTGCATTGACTAAAATCGACATACAGTTTCATCAAACCCCGTCTGAAAGTATATTCAAGTTGTTTACTACGCCAAATATCGACAAGCGATTCGGCTTTTTGGGATTCTAATTTTTCAACTTCACGGATAATATCCTGCGGGTCGATCAATGTGCCGTAAACATCAAATGCGATGGTTTTCATTTTTAAAGAAATGTTTTGTTATGCCGATTTTGGCTAAATTAAGAATAAGAAATTGAAACGGGATGTTTTATACTTGAATCTAACAATTGTGTTTTTCGGACAGCAACATTTTTTTAATACAACCTTTATAATTACTTAACTTTTAGGATGTTCAAAATTGTCATTTTTGTATCGGATTAGTTAAGTGTTCTTTCAGGTTATTTTGAGTTACTTAAACCGAAGCAGGGGTGTTTCGGTTTTTTTTATGGAAAAATCTTTCATTAAAAACCGCTTCAAAAAACGATGAAGTGATTTCTTTTCAAACTTTTTGGGTGGAAGACCGGGCTTCCCGAAGTCTCGGGATGCACTTCTCGCCCTTGTTTTTGCAATAAAAAAAACCGCTTCAAAAAAAGAATGAAACGGTTTTACTATAAACCCTAAGGGTGGAAGACCGGGCTCGAACCGGCGACCTTCGGTACCACAAACCGACGCTCTAACCAACTGAGCTACAACCACCATTTATGCGGTGCAAAATTACACTATTTTGTGTCTATAACAAATTTTTTTCTTGAAATTAAAATAAAAAAAACCTCCCGAAAAGGGAGGTTTTCTATTGGACTAAAAATCATTTGATTATTTTTTCATTCCCTCTTCAATCAGGTTATAAAACTGATCTAATTTAGGTAACACTACGATTCGGGTACGTCTGTTAAGTGCTTTCCCATCTGCGGTGTCGTTTGATGCAACAGGGATGTAGTAACTTCTTCCTGCGGCGGTCATTCTTTTAGGATCTACACCATAGTCGTTTTGAAGTACACGAACCACGGCAGTAGCTCTTTTGACACTCAAATCCCAGTTGTCTATTAGTACATCATTTTTGATTGGCACATTGTCTGTGTGTCCTTCTACCAAAAATTCGATGTCCGGTTTGTTGTTAACAACTTTTGCAACTTTTCCCAATACAGCTTTTGCTCGGGCAGTGATGTTGTAACTTCCACTTGTGAATAACAATTTATCAGAAATAGAAACATAGACGACCCCTTTTTCAACATTTACTTCAATATCAGAATCACTTAAATCACCCAAAACTCCTTTAAGGCTTGTGACAAGAGCCAAAGTCATTGAATCGCGTTTGGTTAAAGCATCTTGCATTCTGTTGATTTTCAAATCTTTTTCTTTTAAACTTTCTAAGGTTTTCTCAAGATTTGAAGCACCTTTTGAAGTCAAATTGGTAATGGTTTCGTATTGCTGTTTTAGAAATTGA
>JAXMLV010000094.1:0-34877 GCA_034367065.1 Flavobacteriaceae bacterium | reverse complement strand
CGGATTGAATCAAAAAATATTTTTTACCGACAAAAAACCCAATGAGTAAAAAGAGTAAAGCCGTGAAGATAAGGGCGAGTTCATTCATTGTGAAAATAAGTTTGTGGGTTTATAAAATTACGAATTTTTAATCGACAATTTCATGTTAATCCGATTTCGATTTTTTAAATGATTTGTTCAAAAGCCATAAAAAAAATCGATACACAAAATAATATAAAATGGATGTCATTGCAATCCAACCTATAAAAGCGAAAAATGTAAACCAACCCATTTCGATAAAAAAGGTTTTCCATCCACTGGAAAACAACCGATAGATGGTTTCGGTAGATATGGAAATTATTGATTTTCCGGAGATCAGTCGCCCGAAATTCATCAACGGTACAAAGAACAAAATTTGAAGCGGCATCAACAAATAACTGAACAAAACCATCAGACCCAAATTCCATCTAAACTTAATCGACGTGAATCCAATCAGTAAAGTGGATGTCCCCGGAATGGGTATGATCGAAATAAAAAAAGTGGCGCTCAAACTTTTTGCCAATATTTTTTTTGACATTCCCTGCTTGAACAATTCGAGAATTTTATTCAAAAACTTTTTAAACATAATTTTCTTAAGGTTTTCAAAGATAGCGAAGACGTAAGGCAAATCTTTTATATATTTAGCCTAAATTTTAGTGATGAAAGAAAATTTAGTTCAAAAATTCAAGGCTTCCGAAAATACGCAACTCAGTTCGACGGAAACACGCTACAGCCTTCCCTATTCCGAAAAAAAAATTGAAAAGGAACTCGAAAAGTTGCGAAAAGAGCTTGCTAAATTGCAAGACACCATGTACGCACATGACAAATACAGCGTGTTGGTTTGCCTACAAGGCATGGACACTTCCGGGAAAGACAGCTTGATTCGGGAAGTTTTTAAAGACATGAACGCACGCGGTGTGGAAGTGCACAGTTTCAAAACGCCTACTTCATTTGAGTTGGGTCACGATTATCTTTGGCGGCATTACATTGCACTGCCCGAACGAGGCAAATTTGGTGTTTTCAACCGAACACATTATGAAAATGTATTGATAACGCGTGTTCATCCAAATTTTATATTGAACGAAAAACTACCCGGAATAAATTCAGAGGCAGACATTACCGAAGTCTTTTGGGAAAAACGTTTTGATCAAATCAATCAATTTGAAAAGCACATTGCCGAAAACGGAACCGTAATCTTCAAATTTTTCCTGCATATTTCCAAAGAAACCCAATGCGAACGCTTGCTGAGAAGATTGGAAGAAAAAAAGCATCAATGGAAATTTTCACCTGCCGATTTGAAAGAGCGAAACCAATGGGATATGTATCAAAAATGCTATCAGGACATCTTGCATAAATCATGTAAACCACATGCGCCTTGGTATGTGATTCCATCTGATGATAAATTGTCGGCGCGCTTTGCCGTAGCTAAAATTTTACTGGAAGTAATGTCAACCTACCACGACATCAAAGAACCCGAATTGGCTCCCGAAACCCGTCAAAACATCGAACTTTACACGAAACTTTTGCAGGAAGAGAAGTGATAGATAAAATAAAAAATTGAAAAAAGCTAAGGAAATGAAGAACCAATTATTTTTTACGACAGTGATTTGCCTGTTATTTAATTTTACACAGGCGCAACAAACCGAATTCAAATCAGATTCGATTTTTTTGGATAAAATTTTCAATACTTCGCTCACCAATGGGATGAGTTATGAATGGCTCAGCTACATGACCAACAAAATTGGGAGTCGGCTTTCGGGTTCATTGGGAGCCGAACGAGCCGTAGAATGGGGAAAAAACACGATGCAAGAACTCAAATTTGACAAAGTTTGGTTACAAGAAGTAATGGTGCCAAAATGGGTCAGAGGCACCAGTGAGTTTGCCTACATCGATTCAGGCGGAGGAACGACCAATGTTGTACCCATAGCCGCATTGGGAGGATCGGTATCCACACCGCCCGACGGTATTAAAGCCCGCGTGGTAGAGGTGCAAAATTTTGAAGAACTTGCAAAAATTGGAAAAGACAGTATCGAAGGTAAAATTGTTTTCTTTAATCGACCCATGCAGGCCGAGTTTATCGAAACCTTCAGAGCTTATGGCGGGGCTGTAAACCAAAGGACGCAAGGAGCAGCCGAAGCAGCAAAATACGGAGCTGTCGGCGTGATTGTTCGCTCCATGACGCTTTCCGTATCGGACGACCCGCACACCGGCACGATGAGTTACGGAGATCTTGCGCTTAACAAAAGAATTCCGGCAGCTGCCATCAGCACAAAAGGCGCTGAATTGCTGAGCGGAATGCTCAAACTCAATCCACAAATTCGTTTTTATTTCAAACAAAATTCAAAAAATTTGGGTGATGTATTATCCTACAACGTTGTGGGCGAAATCAGAGGAAGTCAATATCCAAATGAGATTATTGTAGTGGGAGGTCATCTCGATTCTTGGGATTTGGGTGACGGTGCACACGATGACGGGGCGGGAATTGTACAATCTATCGAAGTACTTCGGCTTTTCAAAATCTTAGGGTACAAACCCAAACGGACTATTCGTGTCGTCTTGTTTATGAATGAAGAAAATGGGCTTCGCGGAGCAAATAAATATGCTGAAGTAGCAAAACAAAAAGGTGAAAACCATGTTTTCGGATTGGAGAGCGACGCAGGCGGATTCACGCCTCGAGGATTTTCGTTTGCGGCTACCGACAGCCAATTTGAACGAATTTCCACATGGAAATCACTCTTTACACCCTATCTAACCGACAGTTTCACCAAAGGTGGCGGTGGTGCAGATATCGGACCACTCAAAACGGATAAAAATATTTTGGCCGGACTTCGCCCCGACTCCCAACGCTATTTTGATATACACCACACCGCTTCTGACGTGATTGGCTCAGTCAACAAACGCGAACTTGAACTGGGAGCCGCTGCCATGGCTTCTCTGATTTATTTGATTGATCAGTACGGAATAAATTAGGTTAGATGCAGAATAATCAATTTTTCAAATCCCCTTTTGCCTCAAAAGATAAGGCTTGGTTTGCGGACCTAAATTAAACAACAAATCGAGTATGCACAGATTGGGCAAAAAATCCAACTTGTCAAAAACCTGTTGGTAAGATTCGTTTTTAAATTTGACCTTTTTAGATTGTATGAGATGCCGATAATCTTTATACGATTCGTCGGGATTCATCCGGTATTCGTCCGTGTGAAACGTTTCCACATCGTCTATTTTAATCAAGTCAAACATCAACATGATGGTTTTCATATTAAAATCTAACAGAAACGCTTGCTTTTCAACAAAAAGAGGCTGCAAATCATCTTCAAAAAACTCGAAATAGGGCGAAGATCGATAAGCCGAACAAAGTGATTTCCAATGCAAATCTTGCCAAGGAAAACTGTTTTCTATCCGGATGTCGCGTGTCAACTGCCGCATGCCATTCCGACTGTGTTTCAGTGGAATATTAAACATCAACAAACCATTTGCGCCCATGATGTAAGTCCGATTCCGGGCGGTTTGCTTTTGGAAATTATCTGCCGATTCAAAATAAATTTCGTCGGCTTTTGCCATCACAGCATAATGTGCAATGTCACCGAAATAGGGCGGTTGTATCAATATTTTATGCAAGATGCTAAGCTTTTTTTCTTCGTTTTAAGAAAACCGAAACAATGTACCATCCTCCGATAAAAATCAAGAAATATTTAAAGTACGAAACCGGCTCTCCTTCTCCACCAACAGTCGTGAAAAATCGATTCCAGCGAAATTTCCAGTTTTTGATGCCGTCGTTGATGCCGTCGATGCTCATCCATACAAAAACAGGTTTGCCCACCACATGATCAAAGGGTACAAATCCCCAGTATCTGCTGTCTTCAGAATTGTGTCGGTTGTCGCCCATCATCCAATAGTAATCTTGCTTGAATGTATAAATAGGATCGGCGTCAGATGAGCCGTTGATGAAAACATGACCATTTCTAAAGTCAATCTCATTTCTTTCGTATTCTGAAATTGCGCGTCTGTATTTTGAAAAATTGGTACTGTCTATTTTTATTTTATCACCCGCTTTGGGTATGTAAATCGGTCCCATTTGATCTCGATTCCAATTGACTTTTCCGTTATTTGGGAAAATTCCACCTTCCTTATTGCCAGCCTTGGCAACTTCTCGGGTTATTTTTTCTATATTCGGATGCGACTCCATGCGTTTGGCATCCGTTTCCGTTAGCGCAACAATGGTAATTTGCTTCTCGCCAGTTCGATACGCACCATCTGTGATGCCGTAATCCTCAAAAAAACCACGCCCGAACGATTGTCCTTTGGTGTCTAAAATATAAGAAAATTGAAGCTTCGCCCGGTTGTTTTGTGATTCTTTTTTTCCATTGATATAAACGTAACCATCTACTATCGAAAGTGTATCACCCGCAATTCCAACGGCTCTTTTTACATAGTTCGATTTTTTATCAATAGGCTTGTCAATGTGAATTTTTGATTGATCTCTAAAATACCGAACGGTATCGACCGGCCAGTTAAACACTACTATATCGTTGCGCTTGATGGATTGAAAACCCGGAAATCGAAAGTAAGGCAACTGCGGAAAATTGAGATATGATTTACTTTTCACAACCGGAATTGTGTCATGCACCATCGGAAAAGAAACTGCCGTCATTGGCGCACGCGCACCGTAATGAACCTTGCTGACCAAGAGGAAATCGCCAACCAACAAAGTTTTCTCCAAGGATGAAGTCGGAATGGTGAACGGTTGCATAAAATAGGTGTGCACCAACGTTGCCGCCACTACGGCAAACAGAATCGAACTGACCCATTCGCCCAAAGCCGTCCGCGGATGAATACTCCGGTTTTCGACGTATTTTAAATCCGTGAAATAATTGATGTAATACAAATAAAGACCGAAAGTTACCAACACCAAAAACGTGTCTCGGGTATTGTTCCTATCAAAACTTCTTACTGTTTCCACCCAAACAATCAAAAACATGATGATGTTGATGATGGGAACAAACAAAAGCAACACCCACCACACCGACCGATTGATGATTTTCATCAACACAAAAGCATTGTAAACCGGTACAAACGCTTCCCAAGCCTTTCTTCCGGCGGCAACGTAGAGTTTCCAAGTACCCATACCATGTATGAGTTGGATTGCCAGAAAAAATAAAAACCATTGGTATGTAGTCATTTTTATGAAATTAAATTTTTATTACAAATTTTGCAGATCCAAAACGTCTTTCATCGAGAAAACACCTTGCTTTCCGGATAGCCATTCGGCTGCGATGACCGCACCTAAGGCAAAACCATTTCGGTTGTGCGCCTCGTGCGTCAAGACCAAATCGTCTTCGGTGGAATGATATCGAACGGTATGCGTACCAGGAACTTCACCGATTCTTTTGGATTCGATCAACAAATTTTTGGTGTCCGATTTGTCCAATGACCATTGCTGCTTAGCAGTCTGCCTGATGATGCCCTCTGCCAACGTAATTGCTGTTCCGCTGGGTTTGTCTAATTTATGGATGTGGTGAGTCTCTTCCATCAATACTTCATATTGCGTATGTGAGCCCATCATTTTCGCTAAATATTCGTTGATCTGAAAGAAAATATTTACCCCCAAACTAAAGTTGGACGCATAGATAAATGCTCCGTTTTTTTGATGGCAAAGCGCAACCGCTTTATCGTAATCTTTTAACCAGCCGGTGGTTCCGGATATCACGGGAACACCGACCTCCAAGGCAGCCGTAATATTTAAAAAAGCTGCTTCCGGCACACTAAACTCGATGGCTATATCGGCTTCTGAGAGTTGATCCGTTGTCACAACAGTTTCCGCACGAAGTACAATTTCATGTCCACGGCTGAGTGCAACCTGCTCGATGGTTTTTCCCATTTTTCCATAACCGAGTAAAGCTATTTTCATGGAAGTAAGCTAAAATTTAAAATTCACCGTTAAGCCGAGATTACCCTGACCGCCTTGTTCAGGATCAAAAAAATAATGCGGCTTGACTGACAGGTTTTCTCTGACGTTGAATTGTTTCAAATGCGCGTGAACATTGGCTTCCACTATATTCAATACATATAAACCAAAAGTAATCACAAGCGATAAATCGCGGTTGCGCCTGAATTCGCGCTGCGCACGTTCCAAGGTTCGTTGGTCAAAAATAATCCCTTGAAATTCATCATCATTGAATCCTGCCAAGCGTCTTTTGAGCGCATCTCGGTATCGATTGTAATCGTCGTTGTTGGTAAAATAAAAATACAAACTCGTTCCCAAAGCGCCATAGACAATCGGGATTTTCCAGTAGGCTTTGTTGTAAGCCTGACCCAAGCCGGGCAAAATGGCTGAATAAAAAGCAGCCCGCGCGGGAGAATTCGGATCAATATCCTCAAAGTTAAGCGACAAGGTATCTTGCATTTTTTCGTCTCTCTTCTCAGCACGCTTAGACCTCTTCGACGTTTCTATTTTCAAATCAGCAATAGTGTCCTTTTCTTTTGCAGGAATCTCCTGTGTCCAAACAAAATTAGACACCAAAATCATCGTCAAAACAGCAAAGAATGTCTTATGAATCACCTTTAATTAACTTTTTTAATCGTTTAAAATCTTCTTCAGACCCAAATGGAATTACAATTTTTCCTTTTCCGTTTTTGGCTATTTGCACCTGTACTTTTGTCTGGAAAAAGTCGGAAAATTGAGAAATTCCCTTATTGAGAAATTCATCGTTTCTCGTTCTATCTTGTTTCGGGCTTTTTTTATCGTGATAATTGCGAACCAAGGTTTCGGTTTGCCTGACCGAAAGATTTTGAGATAAAATACGTTCGTAGATTTCCAATTGGGCTTTTCGGTCTTCGATGTTGATAATGGCACGACCGTGACCCATGCTCAAAAAACCGTCGCGAATTCCGGTTTGAATGATTGGGTCAAGTTTAAGCAATCGAAGGTAATTGGTTATGGTCGAACGTTTTTTCCCGACACGTTCACTCATTTGTTCCTGTGTCAAGTTGATTTCTTCGATGAGCCGTTGGTAGGAAAGTGCAATTTCGATAGGGTCTAAATCCTGTCGTTGGATGTTTTCAACCAAGGCCATTTCCAAAGATTCCTGGTCGTTGGCGATACGGACATAAGCCGGAATGTGTGTTAGTCCGGCAACTTTAGAAGCTCTTAAACGTCGCTCTCCCGATACCAATTGATACTGATTAAAATCTGTTTTCCGAACAGTAACCGGCTGTATGACACCCAATTCTCGAATGGAAGATGCCAATTCTCGAATATTCTCTTCATTAAAATTCGTTCGAGGTTGAAAAGGATTGACTTCAATGCGGTTAATTTCCAGCTCAATGATATTGCCGACAACTTTATCCGCTCCTTTGTCTTGAGCAGATTTAATGTCGTTTTCGGGGTCTTTGAGCAAAGCTGAAAGCCCTCTCCCTAAAGCCTGTTTTTTGATTGCCTTAGCCATTTTTATATGGATTTGTGCTTTTGAATAATTTCTTGTGCCAGCATGAGATAGTTGGTTGCTCCTTTACTGCCTGCATCGTAGTTGATGATGCTTTCTCCATAACTCGGTGCTTCACTCAGCTTGACATTTCGCTGGATGATGGTTTCAAAAACCATTCCCTGAAAATGCTTTTGAACTTCTTCGACCACTTGATTTGATAGCCGAAGCCTAGAATCATACATGGTCAACAACAAGCCTTCGATATCGAGATTTTTGTTGTGAATTTTTTGTACACTTTTGATGGTGTTGAGCAATTTACCCAAACCTTCCAAAGCAAAATATTCGCATTGTATCGGTATAATAACCGAATCGGCAGCTGTCAATGCATTGAGCGTAATCAAACCCAATGAGGGCGCACAATCTATGAGAATATAGTCATATTTTTCCTTTAAATGAGTAATGGAATCACGAAGCATATACTCACGACCATCTTTGTCCACCAATTCTATTTCTGCGGCTACCAAATCGATGTGAGCGGGAATGATATCGACATTAGGCGCGGAACTCTGAACAATGGCTTCCTCGGCTCTGATGGCGTGTTCGAGCAACTGATAAGAGCCCTTTGTTACGTTCTCTATATCAATACCCAGACCCGAAGATGCATTGGCTTGCGGATCTGCATCAATCAGCAAAACTTTTTTCTCAAGCACACCCAACGAAGCCGCCAAATTAATTGTGGTCGTAGTCTTTCCGACTCCGCCTTTTTGATTGGCTACGGCTATAATTTTACCCATTGCAATAGTTGCTGTTTAAGTCCGTAAAAATACGATTTTTTGCGTGTTAATTAAAATCTTTGTGTTGGAAAACGGAAAATCAAAACAAAAAAAGTGCTTAAACCTTCTTTTTCGCCCGAATCATCGCTTCGAGTTGATCCCAAAGTTCTTCGGGGATTTGATCCAACATATTGAATTGTCCGGCACCCTTGAGCCACTCACCACCATCGATGGTAATCACTTCGCCGTTTACATAAGATGAAAAATCCGAAACGAGATAGGCTGCTAAGTTTGCCAACTCTTGATGTTCACCCAACCTGCCGACCGGTACTTTTTTGACCATGTCAATTTTGTCTTTTAAATCGCCCGGAAGCAGTCGATCCCATGCACCTTTAGTCGGAAATGGTCCCGGTGCGATGGCATTGAATCGCATGCCGTATTTTGCCCACTCAACCGCCAACGAACGCGTCATGGCCAGCACACCTGCTTTGGCAGTCGCACTCGGCACCACATAGGCCGAACCCGTCCAAGCATAGGTTGTCACAATATTCAAAACAACGGTATTTGCTTGTTTTTGTTCAATCCAGTGTTTCCCGAATGCCAAAGTACAATTTTTAGTTCCTTTCAATACGATATCGATGATGGTATCAAACGCATTGGCAGACAAGCGTTCGGTGGGTGAAATAAAGTTTCCCGCAGCATTGTTGAGCAACACATCTACTTTTCCAAATGCATCCACAACTTGTTTAAGCATGGCTTCAACTTGCTCATAGAATCGGACATCGCAGGCAATCGGCAAGCATTTTCCACCGGTACTTTTCTCCAATTCTGCTGCTGTTCCTTTGAGTTTATCCAAATCCCTAGATGTGATGGCTACTTTGGCTCCCAATTCTAAAAAATATTGAGTCATGGCTTTGCCCAATCCACTGCCACCTCCTGTTACTACAATCACTTTGCCTTCTAAAGCATCGTCCCTGAGCATTTTCTTTGTGAAATCTGTCATATAATATGTATTGAATCTGTCAAAAATCACCTCTTTTGCGATGATGCAACAAATTAAAACTTTTTATCGGGATAAATATATTTTTTTAAATTAAATTTAAGGTTAATTAAAGATTTTCAAGCAATTTAGATTCAATTAGACCTATACGGCAATGAGTAAAGCTGTTTGCTGGTTTCCGACTTCCTACAACTGGCTTTTCAATCATTGCGTTCATAGTGAATAAAAAAAGCCACCCAAAAAGGTAGCTTTCCAAAATAATTAAGATTTTTTTTTATTACGCTTCCATCTGAGCCGATACGGCCTCGGAAAGTCTTTTATAAGTTCCGTTTTCAAGTTTTTCTCGGATGCTTGAAAATGCGCTGAGGGTCTCTGAAATGTCTTCGAGCGTGTGTGCTGTTGTCGGAATCAATCGCAACAAAATCAAGCCTTTCGGAATGACTGGATACACAACTATTGAACAAAAAATACCATAATTCTCACGCAAGTCGTTGACTAAGGCCATGGCTTCAGGTATGCTTCCGTTCAGGAAAACAGGGGTCACGCAAGTGTTGGTACTTCCGATGTTGAAACCGCGTTGTCTGAGTCCGTTTTGAAGGGCGTTTACGTTTTCCCAAAGCTTGTCTTTGAGCTCAGGCATGGTGCGCAACATGTCTAAACGTTTCAATCCGCCGATGACAAACTGCATCGGGAGCGACTTGGCAAACATTTGCGAACGCATGTTGTATTTTAAATAGTCGATAATATCTTGATCGGCAGCAAAAAAGGCTCCAATGCTCGCCATGGATTTGGCAAAAGTGGCAAAATAAACGTCAATTCCGTCTTGTACGCCTTGCTCCTCACCTGCTCCAGCACCTGTTTTTCCCAAAGTACCGAATCCGTGTGCATCATCTACCAAAAACCGGAAATTGTACTTTTTCTTGAGTTCAACAATTTCTTTCAGTTTACCTTGCTCCCCACGCATCCCAAAAACGCCTTCAGATATCACCAAAATTCCGCCACCGGTTACTTCACAGATTTTGACGGCGCGTTCGATGTTTTTTTCCAAACTTTCCACGTCGTTGTGCTGATAAGTAAATCGTTTGCCCATGTGAAGACGAACACCGTCAATGATACAAGCATGTGCATCGATATCATATACAATCACATCGTTTTTGCTGACCAAGGCATCAATGGCAGAAACCATTCCTTGGTAACCAAAATTGACCAAATATGCTGCTTCCTTGCGGACAAAATCAGCCAATTCGTCTTGCAATTTCTCATGCATGGAAGTATGACCGGACATCATCCTTGCGCCCATCGGATAGGCAGAGCCGTATTGTGCGGCTGCATCTGCATCCACCTGACGGATATCGGGGTGATTTGCCAAGCCCAAATAGTCGTTGATGCTCCAAGTGATGACTTCTTTACCTCTGAATTTCATTCGGTTAGAAATCGGGCCCTCTAGTTTTGGAAAAACATAATAACCTTCGGCTTGAGATGCCCATTTTCCCAACGGGCCTTTGTCTTTGTATATTTTATCAAATAAATCTTTCATTCGTTTGGGTCTTTTGAGTTTGCAAATTTATTCAAATCTAAACTGTTATCATAATTTTAAAGGAAAAATGAATTAAATCATAAGAATTTGAGCCTTTTTAAAGCCAATTTAATTTCATTCTAAAATCACTTCGCTCAAAAAACTTAATTCTGTAAGTTTTTGACCATGGTATAAAGCGGCGAATGTTCGGGTTTGATAAACGGGAAAGGAATCTTTCCTTCCGCGACAGTCCGAAAACCCAATCTTTCGTAAAACTTGACGGTCGGTGTGCTTGGCATGGCTCTGAGCCACATGACTTTTTTCACGTGCTTTTCTGAAAATTCAAACAATTTACGCATAACTTCCGCCCCGATTCCACGTCCGCAATACGCTTTTTTGAGATACAGACGTTCGAGGTAGATGGATTCAGCTGATGTGTGATTTTCAACCGCCGAATCCAGATGTAGCTTCACAAAGCCAATGTTTTCATCATTTTTGCTGACAAAAAAATAAACGATGTTGGCATCCAAAAAATCTTTTTCGAGTACCTCTTGACTAAAATTTTTCTCCAAATAATTAGCTCCTGAATCCGTCCAAATATGGCGGTAATTATCTATATAAGCTTTACGCGAAACAGCTACCAATTCATCCAATCGGTCAATCGGACAATTTTCTAATTTAACTTCTTCGGACAGGATTAAATTTTCCCTACTCATTTTTTCCATTTGATGTTGCAACCGATGCTGGGTTTTTGATTTTCTAAAATTTTTCGATTGTAGAGTAAGCCGTCTAAAACCGCTCTCAAATCGGAGCCACTGAGCGCGATGTGGTTTCCCGGCCGCGAGTCGTCCAACTGTCCGCGGTAAACCAATTTATCCTGACGGTCAAAGACGAAAAAATCAGGTGTACAAGCGGCGTTATATGCTTTGGCTACCGCTTGAGTCTCGTCAAAGAGATACGGGAAATCCATTTTGTAGCGAAGGGCAAAGTCGCTCATTTTGTCGGGTGCGTCTGCCGGATAATTTTCCACATCGTTGCTGTTGATACCTACAAAACCGACGCCTTGCACGTGATAATCATTTTCAATCATCACCAATTCTTCGATGATATGAATCACAAACGGGCAGTGGTTGCACATGAAAACCACCACCGTTCCTTTTTCTCCCCTGATGTCGTCATAAGAAAGCGTCTGGTTGGAATTTAAATCTTTGAGCTTAAAATCGGGAGCCTTTGTACCCAAAGGAATCATTTTGGAAGGTGTTTGTGACATTGAACCTTTAGTTAAGAAATTGGTATTTAAAATTTTACAAAAATTAAATCCCCGGTGGCAGAATCAACATAGAAAGCCTCTCCCCGGCTGTTTTTATGGATGGTATGGCCTTCTTTGTCCACTCCTGCTATTTGAACGTCTTTGACATCTGCTTCAAATTTGATGTAAGTAAGTGTTTTTCTCTGTGAAGATTGGGCACTTGCACGTTCCCCTTTGATATCGCCGATTTTTATACAACATGAAAATTTAGCGAATTCTTCATTACTGAGATAATTCAAATCACCTGTCTTGGCATTGATAGAAAAATATTCATTCCTGTCATTTTTATAAACAGGAGCCCCGTTTAGCATGCCAACAATGCTTGTCCGTTGGGCTTCCATTTTTATTTTTAAAAAATGATCTGCGGCTCTACTGTTTGTTTGTTGTGCGTTTACTGTTTTTTCTGTTTTTAAAACCTGCCCATAAGCACCATTCGGAAAAGACTGAATAGCCAAGACAGCTGCCGTAGTCAATATTGCATGGGTTGCAATCGTTGATTTTTTAAGTGGTTTTTTCATTTTTTGATAGTTTTAGATTGTTAGTATAGGTTTGTTGTTTCAATTTTTGAGTAGAGTCCCTCTGCAATCTTGCGAACCACAATGACAAGGAAATCTCGATTTTTTTTCTTCCGGTGATAATTTCACATCTTCATAAAAACCTAATTTATAATCAAAATTCAATTCCTCTCCTTCTAAAATTTCTTTTATTGCATAAATGTAAGGAATTTCATTGAAATACATTACTTCACAGTTTGGGGAACAACTGTGGTTGATAAACCGGGTATCATTGCCTCCCCTTTCTCCGTCTATTGCAGTAGTTTCGTTCAGATTCATAACATAGACCATGCTTGTCAGGCCGTTTATCAAATCAGTTGCCAAATCTTCTTTGGAAACTCGAAGCCCCTTATACTCAAATATTCTTGTCCCTTTGGGAATTAATTTTTTAGCAAACACACCTCTGCCATGCACTTGAGATGCTTTTACAACCGTAAAATCCCTTGGGTTTTCCATTACTTTCGATTGATTGCTTAACTGTAAAAGTATGCATTAATTTTTTTTCATACTCTTCCGGTGAACAAAATTTGGATTTAACCCGAACCTAATTATGTTAATTTTAAGTCTATAATGTAAATCCTTCTCTTTTTATCGACCAACACTCCAACGTTTTCGCCCATTATTGTAATTTTACGAGATTGTTGATTAGCATCTGCTTAATTTTTCCTGTGTCTATGTAAAAACCCTTCAACCATTCCCGCCATGAAAACAAAACATTCAAGGTTGTCAATTTCCTTGCTTATCCTCTTATTCGGATTCACTTTGAATTCATTTGCGCAGGAAGCCTCCGTCGAACAAACCCGCCTGAATGACCCCCGAAGCGTCGGGGTCGGGCAGGCTTATACCGATTTTTACAAATACCCGCGGGAAAAAATCATTGCCCAACTCAACAAGACCGTTTTTTTGGCGGGGGAATCCATCTGGTTTCAGGCCTACCTGATTGAACCGAAAACCGGGAAAACTTCCAACATTTCCTCCAATATTTACGCGGGGATTTTTGACGAAAACGGGAAACTTATCAAACACAAATTGCTGTTTGCGGAAGACGGCGTAGCCGGAGGCAGTTTCCCCATCGACAGCACCTTTACAGGGCGTGAATTTACCCTGAAAATGTTTACTCGCTATATGCTCAATTTTGACGAAAACCCCGGTTTTAACCAACGGGTTTTTGTCATCCACGACGATTTGTACCCCAACCCGAAACTGTCCAACCTCACCCCGCCGCTTAAAATTGATTATTACACCGAAGGCGACAGCGGATTGGTGGAAAACTTTATCAACGGCTTGGTTTATACACTGACAGACAAATCGGGCGAACGCGTTGAAATCAGTTCCGGCGAGTTGGTCGATGCTTCCGGGAAAAGTATTTTGTCTTTAGATGAAAACAAATCCGGCATCGGAAAATCCGCTTTTTTTGTCAAACCCGATGCACAATATTCGATGCGACTCACCGCATACAACGGCACGGTGGTTGAAGCCCCGCTCGAAACAAAAAAACAAGGCGTATTGATGACAATCAACAACACCAACGACGCAAAACTCACGGTAGGCCTGCTCAATAATTTTTCCGAAAACACTTCCAAAGAATCACTTTCTTATGATTTGGTGATTGAAAAAGACGGTTATATCTTCACCAAAAAAGTGCAATTAGAACCCTCGAAAGAATATGTGCTCAACCTGCAAAAAGATGTGTTCACCACCGGGGTTTACAAAACTTATCTGTTGCAAGACGACAAAATAATTTTAGAGCGATCTTTCTTTAACCAAACCGAAAACTTCTCTGCCAAACCGACTGTTTCGGTGATTAGTGCCAAGAAAGATTCACTTGTGTTGCAGCTTTCAACCTCAGAAAAAGAATCCTTTGTTTTCAGTGCTTCGCTCCTGCCGGAAAATACCGGTTCGCTGTTGTACCGCACTTCTTTATCCAACCAGCTTTTTGATGAAAACATCAATAAAAATGACCGCGCCGCACTTGCCGAATTAGACATGAATTTGATTGCCAAGGACAAAAGTGGCGATGAGTGGAAAGACCTATTGGGAACGACCAAACCCTTGGATTACGACTTTGAAAAAGGCATCTCGTTTCGCGGAAAAATCAAACTTAAAAACGACAAACCGCTGAAAGACAAAATCATTGTTTTCAACGAATCGATGTCTTTCCAACAAACCCTTGAACCGGACAAAGACGGTAGTTTCGAGTCGCGTCACAATTATTTGGAAAACGGCACGATACTGAAAGTCGCCCTGATTGACGACAAGAAAAAACTAAAAAAACCCGAGCTCGATTTTTTTGAAGTTTTTCCGGATGTCGTAGAGGTTTTGACGGATTATCCTGCCCAAAAGATAGACGAACAAGCACAAACCATTTTAAACAATTACAACAGTGAAGCCTCCGGTTTTCCTTTGATTGAGCAAGGAAAAAAAGTAACCGCGCTCAAGGAAGTCGAAGTATCGGCGGTAAAGAAGGAAAAAGTGCTGGAACACAAACCCATCATGTTTTCGGAGGTGGATACCAAAGGCTATAAAGTTACCAATGATGAGATTAGGCAATTTCAATATGTAACCGATTTTATACGAACCAAAGGATACAATGTTTCGCTAAGCACCGTTGTTGTTAGGGACGATCCATCAAGCCCCCCGATTACGAGCAAACGAGGGGGGTCGAAGGGGCCAGAGGCTCCAACCATTTACTTAGACGAAATGATACTAACCGATGTTACCGTTCTATTTCGGATGAACATGAACATCGTAGATGAAATCTATATCGATTATAGTGCACTCTCGTCGGGTATCAGGGCTGGTAATGGTGGGCAAGGTGGCATCATCTATATCATCACCAAAAAAGGTTCAATAGGCAGTTATTCAGACGATTACAACCCTGAAAACCAGGTAGAAGTTACGGTCAAAAACGGGTTTAACCCTTCCGAAAACTACCAATCGCCCAATTATACGGATTTGGACAGTCCTATTTTTCAGAAATACGGGACACTCGACTGGAAGGCTTCCTTGTCAACAGATACCGACGGTAAATCTACCTTCGTACTGAACAACAAAGGATTGAAGAAAGTAAAACTTCTCATTGAAGGCTTGAGCAACCAAGGCAAGGTCATTTCGTGGGTGGAGGAAATTGAGGTTTCCAACTAAAAGTGGTTTTTATTCAACAAATATTCACTTTTCTGTTTGGTGTCCGTAAAACATTCAAAAAACGTGTCTTTATATCGGTTGCTAAATTTCCTTTTAATCAAAATCGTATTCATCTCATTAAATTTTTCTAAGCTTATCAAAACCATGACATAAGTCATAAAACAATATTTGGCGTTGGGCTAATTTTATACTGTTTTTCTACGAAAGGTAAAAAACAAGAAAGTAAAACGCTAAATTTTAATTTTATGAAGGAAATAAAAAGGGTTTATCGATTCGGTAAAAAAACAGCCGACGGTAACAGTTCGATGAAAAATCTGTTGGGTGGCAAAGGTGCAAACTTGGCCGAGATGAGTTTGATTGGTATTCCGGTTCCGCCGGGTTTCACCATCACTACTGAAGTCTGCACAGAATACAATTCCGTCGGAAAAGAAGGTGTCATCGAACTTCTTAAAGACGAAGTTTATGAATCTTTGGCTTGGGCCGAGAACATCATGAATGCGAAATTCGGTGATGTGGAAAACCCCTTGCTACTTTCCGTCCGATCCGGTGCCAGGGTGTCGATGCCCGGAATGATGGACACGGTTTTGAATTTGGGGCTGAACGAAGAAGTGGTTGCAGGCATTGCCAAAAGAACCGGCAACGAACGTTTCGCGTGGGACTCTTACCGGCGTTTTTTGCAAATGTACGGCGGCGTGGTCATGGGCATGAAACCCGAATCTAAAGACGACATCGACCCGTTTGAAGAAATCATCGAAAACCTCAAAGAAAAAAGAAGATTCAAGTTGGATACTGAATTTTCTGTAACCGATTTAAAAGATTTGGTTTTTGATTTTAAACGCATCATCAAACGACGAACCGGGCTCGATTTTCCAACCGACCCGAAAGAACAACTCTGGAACGCCATCATGGCTGTTTTTGACAGTTGGAACGGCGACCGTGCGGTTTATTATCGAAAAATGCACAACTATCCTGAAAATTGGGGTACCGCTGTCAATGTGCAGGCAATGGTGTTTGGCAACATGGGACAAAATTCAGGAACAGGCGTTGCCTTTACCCGTGATGCAGGAACCGGAGAGAACGTTTTCAACGGAGAATACCTGATAGATGCACAAGGTGAAGACGTGGTAGCGGGCGTTCGCACCCCACAACAAATTACCAAAACCGGTTCGCAAAGATGGGCTGAATTGGCCAAAATAAATGAACAAGACAGACTTGAAAATTACCCGTCTTTAGAAGAATTGATGCCAAACATTTATCACGAATTGTATCAATACCAAGAAATTCTTGAAAACCACTATTCCGACATGCAAGACATGGAGTTTACCATTCAAGACGGCAAACTTTGGATGTTGCAAACCCGAAATGGAAAACGCACCGGAGCCGCCATGGTAAAAATTGCCGTTGACATGCTCAAAGAAGGTATGATTGATCAAGAAGCGGCCATCCTAAGAGTTGAGCCAAACAAGTTGGACGAATTGTTGCATCCTGTTTTTGACGGTGATGCCATAAAAAGTGCTCACGTCATCGCGCAAGGTCTTCCGGCTTCACCAGGTGCTGCTACCGGTCAGATTGTGTTCTTCGCTGAAGATGCTGATAAATTCAAATATTCCATTTTAGTCCGTATCGAAACCTCTCCTGAAGATTTAGAAGGCATGAACATCGCCAAAGGCATCCTAACCGCTCGTGGCGGCATGACTTCACACGCAGCTGTCGTCGCAAGAGGTATGGGCAAATGCTGTATCTCTGGTGCCGGTGCTTTGCATATCAACTACAAAAAGAGAGTTATGGTAGTCGATAACAAAGAATTTCACGAAGGCGATTGGATTTCACTCAATGGAAGCACGGGAGTTATTTTTGAAGGAAAAGTAAAAACAAAAGAACCCGAATTGAGCGGAGAGTTTGGCGAGCTGATGACATTGGCAGACCATTACAACGCTATGAAAGTAAGAACCAATGCAGATACGCCAAAAGATGCGCAAGTTGCTCGTAAATTTGGTGCGCAAGGCATTGGTTTGACACGAACAGAACACATGTTTTTTGAAGTGGATCGCATCAAAGCCATGCGGGAAATGATACTTTCCGATACTGTCAAAGGAAGAAAACAGGCTTTGAATCAACTTTTACCAATGCAACGAAGTGATTTTGAAGGAATATTCGAAGCCATGCAAGGACTTCCCGTAACCATTCGCCTGCTCGACCCACCGCTTCACGAGTTTGTACCTCATCAATTGGCAGCCCAAAAAGATTTAGCCGATGAAATGCACATCTCCTTAGAAGCTGTCAAAGCCAAAGTTTCCGAGTTGGAAGAATTCAACCCGATGTTGGGTCACCGCGGATGCCGTTTGGGAAACACCTATCCGGAAATCACCGAAATGCAAACCCGCGCCATCATTGAAGCTGCATTAAATCTCAAAAAAAGAGGTGTCACAGCCGTTCCAGAAATCATGGTTCCGTTGGTTGGCACAGTCAAAGAGTTTGAAGAGCAAGAAAGAATCATCAGAAGTACTGCGCAACTCGTTTTTGACGAGCGCAAAGATAGCATTGTCTTTTCGGTCGGAACGATGATTGAAGTACCTCGGGCCGTTTTGGTAGCCGATAAAATAGCCGAACGTGCCGAGTTCTTCTCCTTCGGAACCAACGACCTTACCCAGATGACTTATGGATATTCCAGAGACGACGCGGGCAGATTCTTGCCGGTCTATCTTGCCAAAGGCATCTTGACGGATGACCCTTTTGAAAAATTGGATCAAGAAGGAGTCGGACAGTTGGTTCGCATGGGAACAGAAAGAGGTCGAAGCACGAAGGCCAAACTCAAAGTAGGAATTTGCGGCGAACACGGCGGCGAACCTTCATCCGTTGAGTTCTGCAAGTCAGTTGGTTTGAACTACGTCAGTTGTTCACCTTTCCGAGTGCCGATTGCCCGATTGGCAGCCGCACAAGCTGAAATAAAAGAAAACAGAAAACAAAAAAGTAAAACAGCCGTTTTGGTTTAAACTTGATTTTTGGTTAGTAGGTACGAAACCGTCCTTGCAGGCGGTTTCGTTGTTTCAACCTTTTTGGGATTTGAAACTCCGAAAGGGTTTCGAGAATGGATAAATATCATAAGAATTACCTATCTTTGATAAAATCTTCTTGTCATGAAAAAAGCAATAATTCTTTTGATTTTGACGGTTTTTTCTTTTCAAGTCTTTGCCCAAAAGAACAAAGAAAAGAAAGCGGAAAAAGTAGCGCAAAAGCAAGATACCATTCGCATTGCCAATGATTCGCTGGAATATGAAATCATCATTATTGAGGTTGGTTTTGACAGTTGGTTGGTTACCCAAAGACCCAAAGAATTTTATTCTGAATCTTTTTTGGAAACGCGAAACCGTTTTTATGTTCAGACCTATAACCAACGTGTTTTAGAACCGCAACGATACGACCCTAATTTGTATTTTCAGCAAATCAACTACGAACCCAATATTCACTACGGTTTAGATGTAAACTACATGCTTTTTATGTATTTTGAATATTTTCAAAAGAAATACAAGCAAAATCTGCGATATTACTGATAATACATGGGAAAATCTTTAAAAGAGCGGTGGAACATTCAGTCTAATTTTCAATTGGTAAAAATTCTGTTTGTCTTTGCCATTACAGGAACACTCTCTGCCAGACTTTCCGCACCGCTGCTCGATTTTTTGGGATTGCATCGCGGCGAAATTAATCCGTTTATTTATTGGCCACTATACATCATACTTATTTTACCCGTTTACAAAGTTTTAATTTTAATCATCGGTTGGTTGTTTGGAGAATACAATTTTTTTCTCAACTTTGTAAAAAAAATGCTGCGTCGCATGGGCTTCGCGAAATTTCTGAACAAACAGGATGATTCCAAACCGTACTAATTTTTTGGGTTTATTTATCGCTTCTTTTTTGGCAATCAGCCTTTTGGGCATTGATGCCTTAAAATTAGTACACAACATTCATCACCACAGCGAGAAAGTTTGTACCCAAAACGGACCGGTTCACTTCCATGAAAAACCCTTAGACTGTAAATTTTGTGGCATTCATTTTTCACCAATTGTCGATTTCAAATCAACTTCGTTTGAAAGTTTTGAGATTGTTGTCAACGTAGAAATTATTTCGCTCTACCAGTCTGTTTTAAAATTTAATTTACCGCATTCTTATAGCCTCAGAGGCCCGCCTACCTTAGCTTAGTTTATTGATTTCCTAAAAATTATTATTTACTAAGTTAACTTCAATCATGAAAAAATTATCTTTTCTATTCATTGCGTTTATAGGAATATCCGCATTTTCACAAAATCAGATCAAGGGCGTTATCAACGATGCTGCAACCGGTGAATTTTTACCCACTGCAAGCATTTATTTGCCGCAAATAGAAAAAGGAACCACTTCAGACGACAAAGGTGCTTTTGAGTTAAACAACTTGCCCGGGGGAAATGTCAAAATAATCATCTCCATGTTGGGCTATGAAACAGCTACGCTGGTTGTCAATGTGAGCGATTTAAAAGAGCCTCTCTCCATCCATTTGAAACCGTCCGTGTTTGAGATGAACGAAGTCATTGTTTCAACACCGTTTCAACAACTGCAAAAAGACAATGTGATGAAGGTTGAACGTTCGTCCATCGAAACCTTGCAAAAAAACGGCGGAGCTACACTTTCAGATCGATTGACAAGCATACCCGGTGTTTCCAGTATCACAACCGGATTGAGTGTTGGCAAACCTGTCATTCGCGGACTGAGTGCAAATCGCGTATTGGTTTATACCCAAGGTGTCCGACTTGAAAATCAACAGTTTGGCGACGAACACGGATTGGGCTTGAGCGATGCGGGCGTTGAAAGTGTTGAAGTAATCAAAGGGCCTGCTTCGCTGTTGTATGGCAGTGATGCGCTGGGTGGCGTGTTGTATTTTAACCCGGAAAGTTTCGCAATTGTAGGGAAACAAACAGCCGATGCCTCTTTTGAATATGTCACCAACACCGAGGGTTTCAAAACCAATGTGGGATATAAAGTTTCGGGGGAATCCTTGAAATTCATCATTCGAGGAAGTCAAAGTTCGCATGCCGATTACAAAATTCCGAATGGAGATTTTGTGACCAATTCACGATTCAACGAACTCGATTTGAAATCCGCACTCGGCTACAGTCATAAAAATTTCAAAACCAATTTGCGCTACAACTACAATCGATTCCGAACCGGTGTGCCTGAAGAAATAGGTGCGCAAAGTCGTTCAAAATCGATGCAATTACCTTTTCAAGACATCGACAATCACATCATCAGCTCCGAATCGAGCTTGTTTTTAGACAAATCAAGCTTCGATTTAAAACTCGGTTATATCTACAACAACCGGAAAGAATTAGGTGAGTCGGCAGTAACACCCGAGTTGGGCATGCGATTAAATACGTTTAACTACGATTTGAAATACAACCTGCCTAAATTAGGAAAATTTCAAACCATCGTCGGTTTGCAAGGCATGTATCAAGACAATGAAAACTTTGGTGAGGAGTCGTTAATTCCAAATGCCGTCACCAAAGATATAGGCGTTGTAATCACTTCACTTTATTCATTTAAAAACAATGCACTTCAATTCGGGCTTCGGGTTGACAACCGCAACATACGTTCACAGGATAAGGGTGAGCCGAATTCTCCAAATGATGAGTTTGTTTCAGCATTAGACCGAAGTTACACCAGTTTCAATGCTGCCTTAGGATACAAAACCGAATTTTTGAAAAAATTCATCGGCAGACTCAATATCGCATCCGGAAGTCGTTCTCCCAATCTCGCCGAGTTGACCTCTAACGGCGTGCACGAAGGCACCAACCGATTTGAAATTGGCAGTGCAAACTTGGATAAAGAAAACAACATTCAGACAGATTTATCAATTGAATTTGCTAACGAACATGTAGAATTTGCAATCGACGGGTTTTACAATGCCATCAATAATTACATATTTATTTTGCCTGAAAATCGTTTTGTTGAAGGTAATCAGGTTTTTAATTTTACCCAAAGCGACGCACACCTGTACGGCGGCGAAATCACTTTCCACTTCCACCCTCACCCACTCGATTGGATGCATTGGGAAAGCAGTTATGAAACTGTTTTGGGAAAAATAAATGGCAGCGACGACTTGCCATTGATTCCAGCGAATACTATCTCCAATACCTTGCGAATTGAATTTCAAAAAGTTGGATTTTTGAAGAACACTTTTGCTTTTGTAAAGGATAGCTACACCTTCGAACAAAATAAAGTCAGCCCGTTTGAAACTACTTCAGACAGCTACAACTTAGTCAGCGCGGGATTGGGCGGATCGTTTGACCTCAACGGTCGGGTGCTGAATCTAACCGTATCCGGAACCAATCTTTTTGATGAAACCTACATCCCACATCTATCTCGGTTAAAAACAGATGAAATTCCTAATATCGGCAGAAATGTGAATATTAAACTCAGTTATTTGTTTTAATTGATTTAATAAAACCCAAATCCCTTTCAATGTTTAATTTTTGAAAGGGATTTTTTTTTTTTGAATTTATTTATCACCGAAAAATATTTGTAATTTGAGCCATCCTTAAATTCGACTCAACATGCAATCCATCAGTTTTACTTTCAAGAACAAAAAAGGTTTGAATCTTTCGGCCAAACTCGATTTACCGATTGACAAAAAACCGATTCAATACGCCATATTTTCTCATTTTTTTACTGGAAATAAAAATTTTGCTGCCGTTCGAAATATATCGCGCGCGCTCACACTCAACGGCATAGCCGTTATGCGGTTTGATTTTGCCGGATTAGGCGACAGCGAAGGCGATTTTGAAGACACCAACTTTTCAACCAATGTGGACGATTTGATTTCGGCTGCCGAATATCTCACCGCACATTACCGTTGCCCGAAAATCATCATCGGTCATTCACTCGGTGGTGCAGCAGCTGTTTTTGCCGCGCATCAAATCAAAGCGATTCAGGCGGTGATAACCATTGGTGCGCCTTCCAATCCTGTGCATGTTTCCCATCTTTTTGAAACCTGCTTGGAAACGATTCACACCCGTGGCGAAGCCAAAGTGGACATCGCCGGAAGAAAATTTGTCATCAAAAAACACTTTTTGGATGATTTGGAAGATAAAGATTTATCGCAAGTACTCAAAGAATTGCGCAAACCGCTGTTGGTCTTTCATTCCCCGCAAGACAAGGTAGTCGAAGTGGAGAATGCAGCAAAAATATACAGTGCGGCTCACCATCCCAAAAGCTTTGTGTCATTAGACGGAGCCGATCACTTGCTGACCAACAAAGACGACTCGCTCTATGTGGGCGAAGTGATTTCATCGTGGGTAAAACGCTACGTCACTTTTGAGGAAATTGCCGATTTACAAACCGACCGGCAGGTTGCGGTCAGAATCGGTACTTCACATTACACGACTGAGATTGCGGCCCGAAACCATGCTTTTTTGGCAGATGAACCCAAAAGTTATGAAGGAAGCGACCTCGGGCCGACACCTTACGAACTTTTACTCTCCAGCTTGGGTGCTTGTACAGCCATGACGCTTCGCATGTATGCCGACCGCAAAAATTGGGATTTGCAGGAAGTGATTGTTCACCTAACGCATGAAAAAACACATGCCACCGATTGTGATGATTGTGAGCACGAAGCCAAAATAGATCGGATGACGCGGGAAATTGAAATGACCGGCAACTTGACCTCAGAGCAAAAAGAGCGATTGATTGAAATTGCCAACAAATGTCCGGTGCATCGCACCTTGAACAACACCATCGAAATTGTTACCCAACAGCGAGTTAAAGAAGTTTCTTTATGAGAATAACCATCAACCTCGTTCGGATTTTTGTTTCCGTACTCTTCATCTTATCGGGATTTGTCAAACTAGTCGATCCCATCGGATTTTCCTATAAACTGCAAGAATACGCAGCTCCTGATGTGTTGAACCTTCCTTTTTTGGCATCGATGGCACTCGTTTTCGCGATATTCTTGGTTATTTTGGAAATCGTATTGGGCGTGATGCTTTTGTTGGGCTATAAAACGACTTTGACGGTATGGAGCTTGTTGATTTTGATTGTCTTTTTTACCTTCCTGACGTTCTATTCGGCTTATTTCAATAAAGTTACTGACTGTGGTTGCTTTGGCGATGCCATGCCGCTCACCCCTTGGCAATCCTTTACCAAAGATGTGATTTTGCTGGTTTTGATCTTTATTTTGATAGCCGGAAAAAAATATGTCAACCCGATTTTCTCTTCCAAAATAAGTTTTCTCATCAATTTTGCAGCTGTTTTTCTGTCGCTTTGGGTGGCTTATTATGGGTTGATGCATCTGCCGATGATTGATTTCAGACCGTATAAAATTGGTGCCAACATCATACAATCGATGACCATTCCTGACAATGCACCCAAACCGGTGTTTGAATACAGTTGGCGATTTGACGTGAATGGCGAAGATAAAATCGTGAAAACTTCTGGAAGCTATCCACAGGTGGACGGCACTTTTGTGGATGTGGAAACCCAATTAATCACGGAAGGGTACAAACCGCCCATTCACGATTTTTCCATCGAAAAAGACGGAGAAGATTATACTTCAGATTTTTTAAAGAAGGGAAAAGTGATACTTGTGGTGATGTACAACCTCAGTAAAGTGGAACAAAAAGGAGCTGAATCGTTGTCTTATTTAGTCAGTCAGGCCAAAAAGAAAAACTATGAAATCATCGCGCTCTCTGCTTCCGGAGCCAAGGATGTTGAAAAATTTAAAACAACGTACGACCTGGATTTGGACTTCTATGTCTGCGACGAAACTGCTTTGAAAACCATCGTCCGATCCAATCCGGGCGTTTTGGTTTTAAACAAAGGAACGATTGTTCAAAAAAGGCATTGGAACGATTTGGAAAAAATTAAACTCTAAAACTTGACTGCTTATCTTTTAAACAAATTGGGTTATGCACTGTTGACACTTTTGGGTGTGGTGACGGTTATTTTCTTTTTGTTTACGGTGCTTCCCGGCGATCCGGCTCGCATGATGTTAGACCAGAATGAAAACAGTGAACAATTGGCTGCCATCAAGAAAAAATACGGTTTTGACCAGCCTGTTTATAAGCAATACATCTACTATCTCAACGATCTGTCGCCGATTTCTTTGCATTCGAATGCGCCGAGCGATTATACTTTTTTGAATGAAAACAAATACCGTTTTTTGAGCCTGTACAGATTTTCATCTGTAACGCTTGTTCTCAAATTTCCCTATCTCCGAGAATCGTTTCAGAAAAGTGGCAAACCCGTCACGGAAGTGATTGGTGAAACCCTTCCCAATACTTTTGTTTTGGCGGTTTCGAGCATTTTGATTGCCATTGTTTTGGGGTTGCTGTTGGGCGTATTTTCTGCGCTTGTCAAAGACAGCAAAACCGACCGGGCTATACAACTTTTGAGCACCTTGGGCATGAGTTTGCCTTCTTTTTTCAGTGCCATTTTGTTTGCTTGGTTTTTTGCGTATGTCTTGCACCAATATACCGGATTGCGCATGACCGGAAGTTTGTACGAACTCGATGATTTAGGGGAAAAATACGCCATTCAGTGGAAAAACTTGATACTTCCTGCGGTGGTTTTGGGCATCCGACCCTTGGCTGTGGTCATCCAACTGATGCGCAATTCGCTGCTCGAAACCCTCACCCAAGATTACATCCGAACGGCGCGTGCAAAAGGATTGAGCGAGTTTCAGGTGATCAAAAACCACGCGTTTAAAAACTCTTTAAATCCGGTGGTGACAGCCATCTCGGGGTGGTTTGCATCCATGTTGGCCGGAGCGGTTTTTGTCGAATATATTTTTGGATGGAACGGCTTGGGAAAAGAAATTGTGGAAGCACTCAACACTTTAGATTTACCGATTATCATGGGAGCGGTGCTAACCATCGCAGTGATGTTTGTCTTGATCAACATCTTGGTCGATGTTGTGTATGCATGGCTTGATCCGAAGATTAGAGCTTAAGGTAGTTTAAATGAAATATAATTTCTATCCAATTAATTTTATGGTAAAAAAAAACTCCGCTAAAAAATTTAGTGGAGTTTTTGTGGGCAATGAGGGGTTCGAACCCCCGACCCCCTCGGTGTAAACGAGGTGCTCTGAACCAGCTGAGCTAATTGCCCTAATTTTATCGAATTTGCCGAAACAATATTCTCAATAAGTTTTAACCTTACCTATAAATAGCATACTCTAAATCAACAGAGCCCTGCTTGCCGCAGACAGTTAACCGCCCTAAGCGGGTGCAAATATAGTCGAGTTTTTATTCATACCAAACTATTTTTTAAAATTATTCAACAAAAATAAAACCTACCCATAAAGAGAAATGCAAACTAAATCATGGTAAAATTAACATTCGAGATTTAAACTCGAGGAATTAAAGAATCAGTCGTGTAAAAAATTGCGTTTTTTTATAGTTGCTCTCTTGATTGATATTTACCTGTATGTTCCGCTTGGAAAAACTATTAAGCTTTCGTGACCACTTTTACCAATTGTTGCAACTCCAAAAAAGAAATTGTCTATGACTATTCCGTCTAAAGTAAATTCATTAACATCACCCACAAATCTGCTGAATTGCCATTGTGGATCGGTAGTATATCGCCAATATATTTTATAACCCGCTACATTCGGGTCATTAACTTTCTGCCACCTGAGTTTGGCGGAAGGAGCTACAACCCCGCCTATTTCCACTTTTTCTGGAGCCGGAGGAGCCCATGCTAAACTTGCAAGATTAATCGCGTTGACAGCTGTTAGTTTCTTCGCGTATTCAAAATTCACGCCTTCGATAACATCTCCGTAATTGATACCATTTTCAACCCTAATGTCTTGATGCTGGCGATTGTAGTTTTCATGTGCTTCCATGATACGAATACCGGCAAAACCCAAATCATTGAAAGGTCTGTGGTGTCCACCCCTGCCAAACCTATCCAACCGATAGACCATCATCGGATTCATTTCCGGCATATAATCAGAAACTTGTTTGTGGACATATCGCGCCAATTGTCGAGAAATCCCATCTACTTCACCACCCGTAAAACGACGTGCATTTCTTTCTTTTTCAGTTTCAGTGGGTGGAACCGGCTCGGAGAAAATTCTAAATGTCCGGTTGTCAATCACACCATCAACTCCTTCAATATTGCCAATCATGTCATTGTTAAAGACCCCAACAATGTCCCAACCTTTTTCTTTTGCAGCAGTAGCAAAGCCTTTTCCTCCGAAAAGACCTTGCTCTTCACCGGATAAGCCTAAATATACAATACTGCTTTCAAATTGATATTTTGACAAAACCCTCGCGGCTTCGATTGTGCCGGCCATTCCAGACGCATTGTCATTGGCTCCAGGTGAATCGTCGGTGTAGTTGAGGGGGTCGGAAATTCTTGAATCGATGTCACCACTCATGATAATGTACCGGTTGGGATATTTTGTACCTCGCTGAATGGCAACCACATTGACGACCCAGACGTCATTTACAATACGTGCGCCTTCTCCTTTTTTTACAAAATCTTTCTGATAGGATACTTCCAAACAACCTTTACAGGATTTTGAAATTTCGTCAAATTCTCGCTTGACAAAACGACGAGCAGCGCCGATTCCCCTGGTTTGAGAAACGGTATCACTCAAGGTGTTTCTGGTTCCAAAATTAGCCAATGTCCGAATGTCTTTTTCTATCCGATCTGCCGATACAGCTTGGATGATATCATAAATTCGCAAATCGGTTTGTGGAGGGGTTTGTTGTTGGGCCGTCGCAATAAAACTGAATAAAAAAATCAGATGGACGTTCATTGAAAGTTTTCTAAAAGTCATGTTTGTTGTATTATAAGTGATTTGTTCTAAAAAAGAATGTTTAATCTGATTAACTATTTGCTTGCAAAAAGAGACACATCGTTTTCGTCCACCACTTCGCCACCTAAAATTATCAGTCGTTCGACCACATTTCGGAGTTCGCGTACGTTTCCTGTCCAATCATATTCTTGAAGCATTTTGATGGCTTTTCCCGTAAATTTTTTTGTCGCGTTGCCCTGTTCCTCAGCAATTTTGTCGGCAAAAAAAGAAATCAATTCCGGAATGTCTTCTCTTCGATCGTTAAGCGAAGGTACCTGAATCAAAATGACAGCCAATCGGTGGTATAAATCTTCTCGAAATTTATTTTCTTCTATTTCTTTTTTTAGGTTTTTATTGGTTGCCGCGATAATTCGCACATCAACTTTGATGTCTTTTTCAGAACCAACACGCGATACTTTATTTTCTTGCAGTGCACGAAGCACTTTGGCTTGTGCGGAGAGACTCATATCGCCAATTTCATCTAAGAAAAGCGTGCCTCCGTTTGCTGCTTCAAACTTCCCTGCCCTGTCTTTTACAGCCGACGTAAAAGCACCTTTCACATGACCGAACAATTCACTCTCAATAAGTTCTGAAGGAATTGCCGCGCAATTCACCTCTATAAAAGGGCCGTTAGATCGTTCACTCTTTTGGTGGAGCCAGTGGGCTACCAATTCTTTTCCGGAGCCATTTTCACCAGTGATTAAGACACGTGCTTCTGTAGTTGATACCTTTTCTATAAGTTCCTTAACGTGCTGCATCCCAGATGATGTGCCAATCATTTCAAAGTTTTTGCCGACTTTTTTCTTTAAAATGGTGTTTTCCGTCAGCAAAACTTTTTTATCTAAAGCGTTTCGAACGACATGCAACAACCGATTCAAATCGGGTGGTTTTGAAATGTAATCAAATGCGCCCATCCGCATGGTTTGCACAGCAGTTTCGACATCACCGTGACCCGAAATCATCAAAAAAGGCACTTCAGGTTTGATTTTTTTGGCGGCTTCCAATAGTTCGACACCATCCATTTTGGGCATTTTGATGTCACAAATAACCAAATCGTAATCGTCGTTTGAAAACATTTCGAGACCTTGTTTTCCGTCTTCGGCTTCGATGGTTTCGTAGGCGGGATTTTCTTCTTTGAGTATTTTAGACAAGACTCTGCGTATGCTGGCTTCGTCTTCTATGATTAGAATTTTGGGCATATTTTGTTATTGTAATTCACGTCTGAAAGTTAATCAAAAAAAATTGAAACCAAGTATTGAACACTTAGTTAAACTTATGCAAACTATGAGTGGTTTGATTCAAAATATTAAACATCGCACCACAAAGTACCCTTGAAATAAAGAAAATTTATAGAATGCGCTGAGTCAGTTATCTCAATACTTCAACCATTTGTACAACTCTTTATAGGTCGGTTTTTTGCCATACATGAGTATCCCTACCCTGTATATTTTACCGGCAAACCAAACCACAATTACAAAAGAAACAAACAGTAAAATCAAAGATGTCACAAGTTGCCACCAGGGCACACCAAAAGGAATCCTCATTAGCATCACTATCGGTGAAGTCAATGGGAAAATTGAAAACAATGTTGCAACGGAGCCATGCGGATTATCAAATACCGTCACAAAACCAACGTAAACACCCAAAACGAGCGGAAGCAAGATGGGTAATAGAAATTGTTGCGTATCGGTTTCATTATCAACTGCGGCGCCTATGGCTGCATAAATGGCACTGTAGAGAAAATATCCGCCTATAAAATACAAAAAGAAAGAAACGATCATCAATGCCAATGGAAGTTCAGAGATAGATTGCATGAGGCTTGGTAAATCAATAGAACCGGCTGATGCGACCGTTTGTGGTTCGCCAAAATTAAAAAAAACACCTAAGATATTGGTCAGTATAAATCCGAGTACAATCCAAATGGTAAACTGCAACAAGCCGGCGAGTGAGGTTCCAATAATTTTTCCCAACATGAGATAAAATGGTTTCACAGAAGAGATGATAATTTCAATGATTCGATTGGTTTTCTCTTCAATGACGCTTCGCATGACCATATTGCCATAGATGACGATAAACATCATGATCAAATAGCCGGATGCACCGCCAAAAAACATTTTTACATACGTGGCTGTTTTTGAAGTTTTTTTACCGGAAAAACTTTGTAAATCCACCACAACATTGTTTTGCTTTCTTTGAAAAAGTTCAGGATCTATGCCTTGATTTTTTAAATCTTGTCTCCAGAAATATTCATTTACTTTGGCTTCAATATCCGAAACGAGTGTCGGTCCGGGTGAATTGTCTGTATAAAATGTAATTTGTGGCTTAGAATCGGTGTTTTCAGCAAAATAAATCAATCCGAAAAGTTCTTTGGAAACCACCAATTCTTTGGATTGTTCCAATGAAGTATGATTTAAAAACCGATAGGTGACTTTTTGCGTATCGAACAAAATTTCCTGAAGTTTTCCGGAGGGATCGTAAACGGCAATTTCTTTCTTTTCTTCGGTATTTACTTTGGATAAATAGGTGATTAAAAAAAGCATGAACACCGCCAAAAGCGGGCTCATAAAAGTCATTACCACAAATGATTTGTTCCTGACGCGCGCCTTAAATTCTCTGTTTATAATAATCTTAAGCAATTGCATGTGAATCAGATTTTACAGATTGAATAAAAATATCATTTACGCTCGGAATCAACTCTTTAAAGTGTATAATACTGCCTGTTTTTGAAAGTTCGGCTAACAAATCATTTGAAGATTTTCCTTCGGATAATTGAATTTTGAACGAGCTTATGTTTTTAGCTGGATCATAAATATTTTCAATAATTTTCACATTTTTATTGATTCCTTCAATGGATTTATGCCCTTCAAACATCTTCAGTTTTACCTCAAAAATATTTTGTTTAAACGATTCTTTAATAGCCGATAAATTGCCATTTAAAATCAGATTGGATTTATTCATCAGCGCAATATCGTCACACAATTCTTCAACAGATTCCATGCGGTGTGTCGAAAAAATGATGGTCGCTCCTTTTTCTTTGAGCAACAAAATTTCGTTTTTGATAATTTCCGCGTTGATGGGGTCAAAACCGCTAAATGGCTCATCAAAGATCAACAATTTCGGCTCGTGCAAAACGGTTACGATGAATTGAATTTTCTGTGCCATTCCTTTTGACAACTCTTCTACTTTTTTATTCCACCAGCTTTCAATCTCGAATTTTTTAAACCAAAAATCGATTTTTGTTTTAGCTTCTGATTTCTCCATTCCTTTGAGCTGAGACAGATAAAGTACTTGCTCGCCTACTTTCATGGATTTGTACAATCCGCGTTCTTCCGGCAAATAGCCTATTTGCTTGATATGACTTTGGCTTAGTGGATTCCCATTGAACAAAATTGTACCGCTGTCCGGCATCGTAATTTGATTAATAATACGAATCAACGAAGTTTTGCCTGCGCCGTTTGGTCCCAACAAGCCAAAGATAGTACCTTGATTAATGGAAAGTGACACATTGTTTATAGCCAAATAATTGTCATAAGATTTCGAGACATTATTGACTTCCAGTACCTTATTTTTCATAAGAATTTAAAAAACAATTTTTTGTAAATGTAGGTAATAATGTATTAAAATATGCATGCTTTTCAAAATTGAAACCGATATAAAAAAACCCATCCTCAACATTTGCATGCCAAGGATGGGAAAAAAATTGCTATGAAAAAGAAAAAATGTCACTAAAGTTTAATGACACTTCAAATGTAAAAAAAATAATTTTATTTTAACAAATTATTTTAAGAAAACATGTCTTTTACTTTTTCAAAGAATGATTTATCATTTTTTTCAGGCTTGGGAATAAAATTTGGGTCTTCCAACATTTTTTCAAAAAAATCTTTTTGTTCTTTCGACAATTCCTTGGGCGTCCAAACGTTGACATGAACCAATAAATCGCCTTTGTTATAACCGTTTACATTGCTTACGCCTTTGCCTTTCAGCCTGAGTATTTTACCAGACTGTATGCCCGGTTCGAGTTTAATTCTAACTTTTCCTGACACCGTCTCTATTTCTTTTGAGACACCCAAGACCGCTTCCGAAAAACTGACATACAAATCGTAATGCAGGTTGTCGCCTTCACGTTTGAGTAGGTCGTGTTCTACCTCTTCGATTAAAACAATTAAATCCCCCGGTATTCCATTTCCGGGTGCGTCGTTTCCTTTTCCCGAGACTTTTAGTTGCATGCCGTCGCTGACTCCGCCGGGTATCTGTATTGAAACTGTTTCTTCCACAAATTTCAACCCTTGTGCATCAGCATCGGTGGGTTTAGAAAGTATGGTTTGTCCGCTGCCTTGGCATACGTGGCAGGCTGATGCAGTCTGCATCCGCCCAAGAATGGTGTTGGTTACTCGAAATATTTGACCGCTGCCGTTGCAGGTGCTGCAAGTGGTGTAACGCACACCCGGAGCTTGTGCCTTTCTTCTGACTTTAATTTTCTTTTCAACACCATTTACAATTTCTTCCAAAGTCAACTTGACACGAATCCGAAGGTTGCTTCCTTTCATTCTTCTTTGACCACCTCCGCCTCCGCCAAATCCAGAAAAAGCCCCGCCAAAATGACCGCCAAAAATATCGCCAAACTGGCTAAAAATATCTTCCATATTCATCCCGCCACCGCTAAAACCTCCCGAACCGTCAAAAGCAGCATGACCATATTGGTCGTATTTTGCGCGCTTGTTCGGATCGCTCAAAATTTCATAAGCAGCAGCCGCTTTTTTAAATTTTTCTTCTGCAGACTTATCACCCGGATTTTTATCAGGATGATACTCAATGGCTTTCTTTCGATAGGCTTTTTTTATCTCAGCCTCCGAAGCTCCTTTTTCAATGCCCAATATTTTGTAATAATCCTCTTTCATTGATGTGTTAAATTATTGTCCGATAATTACTTTCGGATATCTGATTATTTTTTCTCCAAGCTTATATCCTTTTTCCAAAACATCCACTATTTTTCCTTTCATCTCCTCAGATGGAGCCGGAATTTGGGTGACTGCTTCGTGAAAATCAGCATTGAACGAATCGCCAATATTCACCTCAAACGGTTCCAATCCTTTAGAAACAAGTGTGTCTCTAAGTTTGTTGTTGATGAGTGAAATTCCGGAGTACATGCTTTGATCTTCTAATTTAGCTAACTGACCGAGTGCTCTGTCAAAATCATCTAAGACAGGCAATAAGGATACAAGCACGTCCTGACCGGCTGTCTTAAACAGCTCGATTCGCTCTTTGGATGTTCTTTTTTTGTAGTTCTCAAATTCGGCGAAAAGCCTGAGAAATTTATCCTTTTCTTGCTGAACAGCTTCCTCCAATGATTTTATTTTTGCATCCGTTTTGGATTTGTTTTTTGACTTGGAAGCCTTTTCATCTGATAGTTGGCTTTTGTCTGTAGTATGTGTACTTATATCTTTTTCTATTCCTGAGTTGTCTTTAATGTCCATTGCTTAATTTATTTCGGTTTTGGCTTGCAAAAGTATTGCCAATTCTTGGTAAATGCCAAATTGTCATTTAAAAAATCGGACGTTTTTAAGGCAAGAAACAAGACTCAGGATAATTGATACTTCGGGGCATGGAAAAAAAGCTAAAATTCGATACAATTGAAAGAAATTTGAAAACCAGTGGCTTCGGCTTCGCTCAGTCACCGGTTTAGAAAGTTATAAGAAAAAGAATTGTCTATAATCAATTCAAAACATAAAATCCTACTTCAGGAATTTCAATTTCATATTTTTTTCGAGAATTGTTTACCAAACTATTTTCTAACAACCAGGGGTTGTGTCTTTTCAATATTTTATAATTGATTCCTTGTTCAGCCGCAAACTTGGTTAGATCTGTTATTGTGGAATCTATTTCTATTTTATGGTTGGGAGTATATTGATAAAAATCCTCAGGTTGAAAGTCAAATCCATATTTTTCGGGATTTTGCATGATCTGTTTGACGGCGATGATTCTGAATAAATATCGGCTTGTTTCAGAATTAAGCAAAAGATTGTAGTAATCCGCAACATCTTGTTTTGTGAGTTTTGAATTGATTCCGCCCATACCTGCATTGTAGGATGCCGCAGCCAAAGTCCAACTGCCAAATTTTGATTTGGCATCCATTAAGTACTTGCAAGCGGCGATGGTAGATTTTTCCAAATGATAGCGTTCATCAACAGACGAATTTACTTCAAGACCGTATTGTTTAGCTGTGACCGGCATAAATTGCCAAATGCCTTTTGCACCTGCGGATGAAGTGACGTTTTGCAGATTGCTTTCGATGACCGCCAAATATTTAAAATCATCGGGAACTCCATATTCTTTTAAAATGGGCTCAATCACCGGGAAAAACTTATTGGCTCTTTTGAAATTGAGTATGGTACTCGAATGTAAATACGTATTGATAAGAAGTTCACGATCAAGCCTTTCGTAAACATCTACATCTTTGACAGGCACAATTTCTCCTGCAAAATCAATGTTTTCAGGGACTTCAACTGCCTTGGTTCTTGCAATTACGGATTTAGGGTCGTTGCTGAATAAGGTTGGATCAGGGACAGATTCAGAACGAACAGAGTGGCTTAATAAAACGCCCACGAAAATCAATCCCAAAGTGCTCAAAATTTTTTGCATGGTTTTCATAACTTCATTTTTTTTAAATTAAATACTTCACTTTGAGTCAGTTTTAAACAGTATGACGACATTACTCTAAAATAATTTCAGGCAGATGTTCATTAAACCATTTTGCTTTACTCAAAATCATGGCGTGGTCGCCCCCTTTTATTTCGAGATAATCTTTAATATTCGATGCGGGAAAAATCAAATCTTCAGTCCCGTGAATATGTGTTATATTTTTAAGTGGCTCTTCCTGATTCCAATTGACAATTGCATTCAATGCCCAATCTAAATAAATTTTATCCCTGACTGTCAGATACTTTTCATAAGAAATGAGTTTTTTTTTAAAATTATCTCCAAAAGCCAAATTGCGCAATATCTCCATGTTGGCAATCAATCCGGTGGGAAATAATTTATGTGCACGTGTCAATTGTGCAAACTTAAACTTTTTAGGAAACTCTCGATTCGATTTTACGCTTGAAATAATAATTAGTTTTCTTATCGAAATAATTTTACTTATCTCTTGCGCAATGATTCCCCCAAATGAAACACCCAGCAAAACGGGGTTTTCATGTATAATTTCTTGAGCAATCCGTGCGGAATAAATCTTCAAAGTCTCATCAACAACCGGCATTTTCCATTCTAAAAAATGCATGGAAAATCTATCTTCTGCCAGTTTAATTTTTTC
>JAXMLV010000093.1:0-13928 GCA_034367065.1 Flavobacteriaceae bacterium | reverse complement strand
GTCGAGCGCAGTCGAGACCATATTTTCAAAGTATCATTGCCTTAAAACCTCTCGACTGCCTGCCCGACTTTGTCATTCAGGCGGGCGCTCGAGGAGACATTCACTTTTTATGTAAATTACACACAATTAGCAAAATACATCTGTTTGCTTTAATCGAACTCAGGTTAAAAATAATTGAACAACGGTTAGTCTTAAATAGTTGAAAGATATTTAATGACAAAACACAAATCTTTAACATTTTATTACACAATTATTTTTACATTTACTATGTTAAAAAAGTGCCATTAAAACAATTTATCCATAACAAAAACCCACAATTTTCAGGATGGAATTTTTCAATCACTTAGAACCTTTGCTCAAGACATTTTGGTTCATCGCAATCCCTGCAAGTATAATTTTTGCACTTCAAACAATACTCACCTTCTTCGGAGCAGATGCTTCAGATGGTGTGGATGCAGATTTTGATAGTGATTTATCAGGAACAGATGCGCCATTTCAACTATTTTCATTCCGTAATTTAATCAATTTTCTTTTGGGTTTCAGTTGGACCGGAATTTCATTTTATGAAATAATCTCCAACAAAACCATGCTTATTTTGATTTCCTTATTGGTGGGTGTTTTATTTGTTGTCGTATTCTTTATCATCATCAAGCAAATACAAAAGTTGGCCGAAAACAACAGTTTTAATATCTTAAACACATTGAATAAAACTGCTGAAGTGTATTTAACCATTCCAGCTGAAAAATCCGGAAAAGGGAAAATTTTAATCAGTGTGAACGGCTCTTACCATGAACTCGATGCGGTTACTGAAAAAGAAGAAATCAAATCCGGTTCGATTGTCAAAATCATTAGAATCGACAACGGAGATTTGTTAATAGTAGAAACCTTATAATTAAATATATGACACCCATTTTGCTTATCGCAGTCGCTGCGGTTGTTCTTTTTGTAACCATTACCGCCTTAGTTTCCAGATACAAACGATGCCCTTCAGACAAGATATTGGTCATATACGGTCGCACCGGAGGTACTTCCGCTAAATGTGTTCACGGTGGAGGAGCATTCATCTGGCCGGTCATACAAGATTATGCCTTTTTAGATTTGAAACCCTTGTCCATAGAAGCCAATTTGACCAACGCACTAAGTCGTCAAAACATTCGTGTTGATGTTCCCTGTCGCTTTACGATTGCCATTTCTACAGAATCCGACAGCATGAATACCGCCGCTGAAAGATTGTTAGGCTTGACTTCAGAGCAAATTCAAGAGTTGGCAAAAGACATACTTTTCGGCCAATTGCGTCTGGTGATTGCCACCATGACCATTGAAGAAATAAATTCGGATCGAGACAAGTTTCTCGACAATATTTCTAAAAACGTTGACAGTGAATTGAAAAAAATCGGTTTAAAATTAATCAACGTCAACGTGACCGATATCAAAGACGAATCCGGTTATATAGAAGCTCTGGGAAAAGAAGCTGCCGCCAAAGCCATCAATGAAGCTAAAATCAGTGTGGCGGAACAAGAAAAAATAGGAGAAACCGGTAAAGCTTTGGCAGACCGTGAAAAAGACACCCAAATAGCCGAAACCCATCGCGATCGAGATGTGAAAATCGCCATCACTCAAAAAGACCGAGAAATCAGCATCGCAGTCGCCGCTAAAGATGAGGCCATTGGAAGGGCTGAAGCCGAAAGAGACACAAGAGTAAAAACTTCCCAAGCCAATGCCGTCGCTATCCAAGGTGAAAATGAAGCCAAAATAGCCATTGCAAATTCAGAAGCAACCCGAAGAGAAAAAGAAGCCGAAGCTTTGCGAATAGCCTTGGCATCAGAAAAAGTGCAAAGTGCAAAAGCTTTGGAAGAGGCTTACTTAGCCGAGCAAAAAGCAGAAACCGCGCGCGCAGAAAGAGAGCGATCTACCCAGAATGCCAACGTGGTAATTCCTGCACAAATAGCCAAACAACGTGCCATCATCAATGCGCAAGCCGAAGCCGAAAGTATCCGCGAGCAAGCAAAAGGTGAAGCAGATGCCATTTTTGCAAAAATGGAAGCTGAGGCAAAGGGTTTGTTCGAAATATTGACCAAGCAAGCCGAAGGATATAAAGAAGTGGTCAGTGCTGCCGGAGGAGACCCCACCAAAGCATTCCAATTGTTGCTTATCGAAAAACTTCCCGAGTTGGTGAAAACCCAAGTTGAAGCTGTTAAAAACATCAAAATTGACAAAATAACGGTTTGGGATTCCGGAAATAACGAAAATGGAAACGGCTCTACCGCCAATTTTGTCGCAGGAATGATGAAAACCGTTCCGCCTCTCAACGACTTATTTAACATGGCAGGACTCAATCTTCCTACTTACCTGAAAGGCGAAGAAACTTCAAAAGAGAAAACCGTCGAATCAAAATCAAAAAAGCAGGAAAATCCGGCAGGTGAATAGACCAAAAGCCAATGAAATAACTTGAATTTACCTGAAAACTAAAAACAATTTGACCTCGTATGCAATGCAAAAATTGTAACATCGCGCTCAATCGGAAATTCAAGTATTGTCCAGAATGTGGCCAGAAAACCACCGAAGACCTAACCGTCAAAGTATTGTTCAGCAACACCCTCAGCAACTATTTTTCGGTGGACGCTCGATTTTTCAAAAGTTTCCTGCCGCTCCTCTACAAACCTGGTTTTTTGGCAACCAAATTTGTAGAAGGCAAGCGGCTCACCTATTTGCATCCTGCGCAATTCTATTTGTTTTCATCGGTCATTTTTTTCTTTCTTTTTTCATTTATCACGCGTGAGCAACAAGAAATATTTGACTCTTCTGTAAAAAATTCTTTTGACCACACAATTGATTTAGACACACTTAACAACAGGATAAATCTGTCCGAAAAGGTGTCTGAAGCAGATAAAAAGAGTATTGATTCGATTGTTGCTTTGAAAAAATCCGAAGCAGTTAAAAATCCAGATTCTAATTTCATGAATTTTGAAAGCAAAAAGATAGATTCATTGATTGCTGCCAACGCACCAGAAAACGACATCTTAAAGGAAATCGGATTGAAGGAAAGCGATTCAAAAATCACAACATATATCTATACGAAATTGCTCAAACTCTACGTGAAGAAAGGAAGCGGCTTGTTAGAATCTTTCTACAACACCATCCCGATTTCGCTTTTTTTCTTATTGCCATTGTTTGCATTCATTCTGAAATTATTGTTCTACAAAAAAGGCCCGTATGCCTACAATCTGGTGTTTAGTTTTTACCTCTTCAGTTTCTTTTTTACACTTTTCAGCATCGTTATCGGCATAAATTTTATTACCCAAATTCCGAATTGGTTGTTGACAATCATTTGGCTTGGCGTGGGTTTATATATCTTTTTAAGTATTTTAAAATTCTACAAACAGGGATGGTTTATGATTACATTAAAAACCTTCCTTTTACTTTTTCTATTTACAATGGTTCTCTTACCCATATCGCTAATAACCGTTGCTTTTGTGACGTTGATAACCTATTAATCTGCGTTTGATTAATCCAAAACGCGTCAGTTTGTGTGAAATTTTGAGCGGAATCCCAAAACATCGGGAGAATCGAAACCAGCATTTCTTTTATCAAAAAATAAGTCTCTTTTAATAAGTGGATTCCCAAAGATTTTATTCTTTTCCATACGAAACGCATTGTCCTATTTCGTATATTTGAAGGTGTTGCAAACAGTTCGCGAATTATCAAAATCCGGATATTTTAGTTCGGATTCAATTTCCTCTTGTTATGGAAGATACGCTCAACCAAACAAACCAAAAACCCACCGGGCTTTCTGATGAAGAAGTACAAAAACAACGTATTTTATTTGGTGAGAACAAAAGGATAATCGTCAAAAGCTCCTTTTTGAAAACGCTGATTTCCACAGCCACGGAACCTATGTTTATACTCTTGTTGGCCGCTGCTTCCATTTATTTTTTCATGAATGAATTGGCAGAAGGCTTTACAATGATAACGGCATTGCTTTTTGTTTCCGGCATCGATATTTATCAAAATTTTCGAAGCCAAAAAGCAATCAAAGCATTGACAAAATTGACAGCCGCCAAGGCAAAAGTTGTTCGCTCCGGAGCAACTGTCGAAATTCTTTTAGAAGAGATTGTTGTCAATGACGTAATCGTCTGTGAAGAAGGCATCACGATTCCTGCGGATGCACGCATACTGACTTCCAATGATTTTTCTTTGGATGAATCCATCTTGACTGGAGAGTCTGCTTCTGTTGAAAAAACAGTTGGTGAAACCATCTTTCAGGGTACTTTAGTGATTCGAGGCTATTGTTTCGCAAGCGTTTTATCCATCGGTAAAAACACAACCTTATCGGGGATTGGTCAGTTGGTCGAATCGGAGGAAGCTGTAAAAACACCATTGCAAATAAAAGTAGCCCATTTTGTTCGCATGATGGTCATCATCGGAAGTATCGCATTTTTGCTGGTTTGGGGTTATCACTATTGGGAAAGCGGCAATCTGCTACACGGTTTGATACACGGATTAACCATGGCCATGTCAGTACTTCCGGAGGAAATTCCGGTTGCACTTTCTACTTTTATGGCTTTGGGAGCCTATCGATTGTTGAAAACCGGTGTGATTGCACGAGGTCCGCAGACTGTTGAAACCCTCGGCTCGGCAACCGTTATTTGTGTTGATAAAACCGGAACGCTCACCCAAAACACCATGCGGCTGACACATGCATACGATTTTAAAAATGATGAAGATATCGAATTTTCAAAATCGCCAATAGCTGCTGAAATACTCGAATATGCCATGTGGTCTAGCGAAGAAACTCCTTTTGATCCCATGGAAAAGTCTATTCATGAAAACTACGAAACGGCATTCCCCATCGATCAAAGACCGCTGTTCAGTATGATCAAAGAATATCCCCTAGAAGGTTCGCCTCCGGTGATGACGCATATTTTTGAAAACAAAAACAAAACCCGAAAAATTGCTTGCAAAGGCGGATTAGAAGGCATCTTAAAACACTGTAATTTAAGTGATGAACAAAAGGTTGAGATGCTCCAAAGAGGAAAAGAATTTGCCAAGAGCGGATTTCGTGTGTTGGGCGTTTCAAAAGGCATTTGGAATCAACAAAAATTGCCGGAATCGCAAGCTGCGTTTACTTTTGAATTTTTGGGACTAATCGCATTTTATGATCCGCCTGATCCGCATATTCGACAAATAATACAAGATTTCTACACGGCAGGAGTCGATGTAGTCATGATTACAGGCGACTATCCTGAAACGGCTCTTTCAATAGCAAAACAGACCGGTATCAAAACCGACAAAATCTTGACCGGAATCGAAATCGAACAATTTTCGGACGCGCAACTTGCGAAGGAAGTTTCATCCACCCATATTTTTGCCAGAGTTTCTCCAAAAAACAAACTTAAAATCATCAACGCATTTAAGGCTAACGGAACCGTGGTTGCTATGACCGGTGACGGGGTGAACGATGCACCGGCACTCAAAGCTGCACACATCGGGATTGCCATGGGGAAACGCGGGACGGAAGTAGCCAAGGGAGCCGCGGGTTTGGTATTGGCGGGAGATGATCTTTCTAAGATGGTTGATGCGATTTATTTGGGCAGAAGAATCAATGAAAACCTGCGGAAGGCCTTGCGGTATATCATTTCCATTCATATACCTGTCATTCTGCTCGTGACAGCACCGATATTTTTAGGCTGGCTTCCCACCATGCTTTTCACACCCGTTCACGTGATTTTCCTCGAATTAATCATGGGTCCGACTTGTTCCATTATCTATGAAAACGAACCCACCTTAAACAAAGAGTTGACCAAACCCGTTTCCCAAAATCAAAAAGGACTGTTTAAATCGGAAGAATTGGCTTTGGCCATTTCGCAAGGATTGATGATTACCCTCGGATGCATCCTTGCTGGCTACTTCGCCGTACGGTTTGGTTATGAAGCAACCAAAGTGAGAACTTATGTCTTTTCAACACTGATATTTTCAAATATATTCCTGACACTCATCAACCGCTCGTTTACGCAATCTATTTTTGAAACCATCCGTATGAAAAACAGACTTATTCCAATTATCATTTTCGCTACATTGGGTTTGTTGCTGCTGATTGTTTACCTTCCTTTCACTCAATTGGTTTTTGAGATTTCACCTATTTCGGCACGAGAATTATTGGTTCCGATAAGCTTTGCTTTTACAGCTACTTTTTGGATTGAACCGTTAAAATTTTACCAAAGAAAAAAACGCAAGTTTCGGGTTTGAATCCGCCATCTGCTGACTTACTTTTGTCAGGTAATCTTAATTAAAATGAACGAGCAATCTGTCAATTATCGGCGAATCGAAACAGCTATCGACTATCTGCATCGTCATTACAAAGACCAACCCGATTTGGAAGCAATTGCCGAAAAAGTACATTTGAGCCCGTTTCATTTTCAACGCCTATTTTCGGAATGGGCGGGTGTGAGTCCGAAGAAATTTTTACAGTTCATCAGTATTTCACACGCCAAAAGTATGTTGCGGGAACCTCAACGAACCCTGTTTGAAGTCGCCGACGAAACCGGGCTTTCCGGTACCGGCAGACTGCATGATTTGTTTGTAAACATCGAAGGTATGACTCCCGGAGAATACAAAAACGGCGGTGAAAATCTGGAAATAGAATACAGCTTTTCGGACAGCCCGTTTGGTCGGCTTCTCATCGCTTCAACCCAAAAAGGAATTTGTCATGTTGCATTTGAGAAAGCAGATTTCGATGTGGTTCTCATTCTTAAAAATCAATTTCCAAAAGCGATATTTAGAACAGTCCAAAACCCATTGCATCTACAAGTGTCAACGGTTTTTAACAGCGAATGTGATGACATGCATCCGCTCAAACTCCACTTAAAAGGTACTGATTTTCAACTCAAAGTTTGGGAAGCTTTGTTGAAAATTCCGATGGGACAACTCAAATCCTACGGTCAGGTTGCAAAAGAAATTGCAAAGCCTAATGCTTCACGTGCGGTTGGAACAGCCATCGGGAGCAATCCGGTCGCATATTTGATTCCCTGTCACCGTGTGATACAGTCAAGTGGGCTCTTGGGCGGTTATAGGTGGGGAACAACCCGGAAAACAGCCATCATCGGTTGGGAGGCAAGTCGGACATCCAGTTGATTTTTTATCAAAATGTTCCCAACAGCTAACTGAACTCTTCTAAATTAAAATCAATGGACTTGTTCAACAACAATCCGAATCAAAATTTACTTCCTCATGACGGCGTTGTCCGTTATTTTGGTAAAATATTCGATTACCAAAAGGCGAATCATTTTTTTGAAAGATTGACGAAAACTATTGAATGGAAAAACGACGAAGCTGTCATTTTCGGCAAACGCATTGTCACCAAACGAAAGGTTGCCTGGTATGGAGACTTACCGTTTGAATATACCTATTCCAACAAAACCAAAATCGCTTTGCCGTGGACTCAAGAATTGTTGGAACTCAAAGCCATCATAGAGACACAAACCGGTGAAACTTTTAATTCCTGTTTATTGAACCTCTATCACGATGGTTCAGAGGGTATGGCATGGCACAGTGACGGGGAGAAAGATTTGAAAAAAGACGGTGCCATCGCTTCGTTGAGTTTTGGTGCTGCGCGTAAATTTTCTTTTAAGCACAAAGAAACCAAAGAAACGATTTCGATAAACTTAGAACACGGAAGTCTGCTCATCATGACCGGTAAAACGCAATCGAATTGGCTACACCGACTGCCACCGACGAAACTCGTGAAAACACCCCGTATAAGTCTAACATACAGGACAATAACACTCAACCCCGCTGTTCAATTTGGCTAAAGCCAATACGTCCACAAACCTGTTTAGATTGGCTTAAGCAAGCCGCTATTCATCAACTAAAGTAACTCGATATCCTTAGACCACTTTTATTCATTTCTTAGTTGATTTAGGGAAGCATTTTGTGCTTATTAATGTTTTTTTCCCCTTTTCGTTTTTCGTTGCTATCAGTAAATTCCTTCCTTTTGAACATTTAAAACGACTCATCAATTAGTATGATGTTTATTTCAGAGCTGACAACAAGTCTCTTGTTGTTTGTTTTTGCTTCTGACAATATCGCCTGTAATTTTTCCATCTCTTTTTTTAATACAGGAATTCTTTTTTGGGCAATTTCATCATCTTTTCCAAATCTTTCCTGCGAACTCCAATTTTTTATATTGTGAAAATTAATTTTTGAGGAAATCATTTTCGATAGAAGTTCCTTTGCTTCATCAGAAGTAAAGTTGCCATCAATGAGTGTTAATGTTTCAGTATTTTTCATCAGTGATTATTATTTTGGTTGATACAAATTTGTAAGAAACGACTCCTTTTATTATACCTAAGGAAGCATATATTTGACTATGAATCAATTTTTTAGTTATGAAATCAATTGCAAGAAAGCCAATCATTAATACCAAGCAAAAACTGGTTTTATTACAATTAAATTTATCCTATTCAATTTTAATTATTGCTTCTACTTTTACATTATTGGTTTTTGAATGGATGGTTTTTCTCAATTCAAAAAGTTCTTTTTGTAATCGCTTTATTTTTTCTTCCCTGGATTTAATATCCTCCTCATTACTCTGACTGTTTATTTTGTTCTCATGATATTTAATTTTTACATGTATCATTTGGGCTATCAATTCTATAGCCTCGTTGGAGCTAAACACTCCTTGTATAAGTTGTATGTTCATAATATGGTGTTTATTGTCCTTGTCCTAATGAATATCCAGTTTTACCGTCGAATGAATATAGATTTTCTGTTTTTATGCTATCTATGTTTTCATTGAGAGCGTTTTTCAAAAGTTCGATGATGTTTGATTTATTTATTTCAGAATTTTCCAATGGTTTAAAACGGCATCTCCAATGGTCAGTACAAAATGTTTCTTTAAATCCATCTGGCCAAACTTTAATTCCTCTGTTTGTAATCATAGTGAGTTTTGTTCCATTACATTCAATTTTTTTCACTTTCTCTGCTAATTCGTTTGGATTAGATCCGCTCCAATGAACAAATATATCCACCCCAACTAATTCCTTTTTTGCAGCAGGCTTGCGGTTATACTTTGGTAGGTTAAGGGCCAAATTATTTGCATAAGAAACAGGTTTTAGTATGGTTGGTTTTTGACCAAGATTTGAAATTACCGCTTTTGCAAATTCCTTTGTTCCTACCTTTTGCTTACTTGTTCCGTTCTTAAAAATATCGTAAGTATGAATGCCATCTTCCAATGTTTTAAGCCAAGCATTTTGAACTTTTTCTGCTATTTCTGTTTGCCCAATATGATTCAACATCATAATAGCTCCTTGCAATAAACCCGATGGGTTGGCTACATTTTGTCCTGCTCTTCGTGGGGCGGAACCGTGTATAGCTTCAAACATGGAACACTCCTCGCCTATATTAGCTGAGCCAGCTAAACCAACAGAACCCGTTATTTGTGCTGCCACATCACTAAGTACATCTCCATATAAATTTGGCATTACAATTACATCAAAAATTTCTGGTGTGTCAGCCATTTTAGCGGCACCAATATCTATTATCCAGTGTTCGTTTTCTATTTCAGGATAATCTTTGGCTATCTCATCAAACACTTGATGAAACAAGCCATCCGTTTGTTTCATAATGTTGTCCTTGGTAAAACAAGTTACTTTTTTTCGATTTTGTTGTTTGGCATACTCAAACGCGTATCGTACTATTTTTTCGCAACCTGGTCTGCTAATTAATTTTAAGCATTGTACGACCTCGTCTGTTTGTTGGTGTTCAATACCTGCATATAAATCTTCCTCGTTTTCTCGCACAATTACAATATCCATTACAGGATGCTTGGTGCTTACAAAAGGATGCAAACTCATGCAAGGTCTTACGTTTGAATACAAACCAAGAAATTTTCGAGTGGTAACATTTAAGCTTTTGTATCCGCCACCTTGTGGTGTTGTGATGGGAGACTTTAGGAAAATTTTGTTTCGTCTGATTGTTTCCCATGATTCAGATGCGATGCCAGAAGTATTGCCAGCGAGATACACTTTTTCACCCACTTCAATTTCATCAATTTCGAGTTTGGCACCTGCCGCTAAAATTATTTCTAATGTGGCATCCATTATCTCAGGGCCAATTCCATCTCCTTTTGCTACTGTTATTCGTGTCATTTATAATTTATTTAAAGTTTAACGCTGCAAAATTGAGAAATCAAATTCATAAGTTTTTATTTATCTTTGTAATGTAATACATAAATATATTTTATGAACTATACATTAAATCAATTGCAGATATTTTTGAAAATCGTACAAGCGCAAAGCATAACAAAGGCTTCGGAGGCGTTACATCTTACTCAGCCAGCGGTTTCTATTCAGTTAAAAAATTTTCAGAACCAGTTTGACATACCCTTAACAGAAGTGGTCGGGCGAAAAATATACATTACAGATTTTGGAAGAGAAATTGCGGAGGCGGCTGAAAATATTCTTAATCAAGTTTATGCCATAAACTATAAAACCTTAGCCTACAAGGGGCAATTGACAGGGCGTTTAAAGATTTCAGTCGTATCGACTGGAAAGTATGTGATGCCTTACTTTCTAACTAATTTCATGCAACAACATGCTGGAATAGAATTATTGATGGATGTTACTAATAAAAATAAAGTTGTTGAGAGTTTGGAAAATAATGAAGTTGATTTTGCCCTTGTTTCTATTTTACCAAATACATTAAATATTGAGAAACTCGATTTACTTCAAAACAAGTTGTACTTGGTAGGCAATGCCGAAGAGAAATTTAAAAAGGGAGCCAACGCCAAAGAAATATTTAAAGAGTTGCCTTTAATATTTAGAGAAAAAGGTTCAGGGACAAGACAAACCATGGAAAGTTTTTTTGAACGCAACAATATACCAGTCTTAAAAAAGATGGAGTTAACATCAAATGAGGCAGTTAAGCAATCGTTATTGGCTGGTTTGGGATATTCTATAATGCCGTTAATTGGAATTAAAAATGAATTACACAACAATGAATTACAAATTATCTCAATCAAAGGTCTTCCAATTAAAACGATTTGGAGTTTAATATGGTTAAAAGGAAAGAAACACTCTCCAGTATCTAAGTCTTTTTTAGAGTATTTAAAAAAAGAAAAATCACAAATCGTACAGGATAAATTTAGTTGGTATGAAAATTATTAGGAGTCTTTTAATGTAAATCGTCCAACTCCGGTCGGAAAACTGTCTCCCGATATAGTATTTTGGATAGAGTTTGTCAACTTATCAATAACGAAGTCCAATTCTATTTTTTCGGTTTGATTTATACTGTAAAGTTACAAAAATTAAGGCAGTTTTATCAATTTTACGTTCTGTTTTAGTATGCCGCACAACGGTCAAGTATAAGAGCAGTAGCGGATTTCAAGGAGATTACCTTTCCGCCACCACCAAAGTTTATTAAATGCACAGACCTTCGATTTACCACTTCACCCGCTATTGCTTTTATACAATGTTGTAAGCTGGCCTTCTTTCTTTTCAAGCCGTGGTATGTCTCTTTTATATGGGTCAATTTACTTGTCTTATTTGCGTCTGTTTGGCTTGTGTGTTGGCTGTTTTAAAAATTTTAGAGGGAAGGGATTTTAAAAAATAATTTTCTCTCGGTAGCAAAGGTGAAAGCTCTTTTGCAATTTTTGGTCTGTGCGTTGGCTTGTGCGAATTGCAAATGTGCTTACACCTGTGGGCTGGCTTAGATTAATTCTTCTATTGCTGATTTCCATATTATAAAACCTTTTTTGTTGTCTGAGTAATCGTGTAAAATTCTAGTAAAGTTGTAAGGGCTATTTTCTAAAAAAACCTGTCTTCCCTTTTCTCTAATAATGTTAAGTTGGTCGTCAATTTGTTTTACTTCCTCAATTAATGAAGCTTTGTTTTTTGGTGTATGCCAAATGTAAGTCGCTTCTTCTGTGTCCAAGGTTTCTAAAACAGCAAAATAATTTTGCTCTCCTGCAAGTAGAAATACGAATGAAAATGGATTAAGGACAAAACGAATTTTCATTATTGAACTTTCGTGTCTGTCAGCTAAGTACTGAATGTGTTGGGAATGTTTGTATTGTTTGTTTTTAAGAATTTCATTCAACAACTCTTCTGCGTTTGAATAAATTTTATCCTGCTCTTGTAATTCATCGGAAGTCAAAATATTCTTCTTTTTGGGATTGAACTGCTTGAACAGTCCTTTATTCAGAAACTGAAATTTCACTCCCTCAACCACTTCTTTATTGATATGGTCAATATCCGTTGATAGTGCTAATTGGGAAGCTAATTTTCCATTTTCAAACTCGGCAAATAATTCAACAGATATTGTTTTTGATTTTAGGGTTTTGATGAAATAGGGTTTTAGCACATCAAATTCAGGTCTTATTTCAATATTTTCAATCTGAAATAGAAGTTCGGTATTCATCTCAACAACTGGATGTTTGAACGCCACACTTCCATAATGAAACTCCAATTCCTCAATTGGAACTTTGATTTTCTTTTCAATAGTTAAAACGTGATTTAAAGATGGGATTTCCTCATTTGGTTCATCAAATAAAGTTGCTTGCTTATCAATTTTTCGATAATAAGTATTGCGTTTCAGGAAAAGCTTATTGAGATAATCAATTTTATAGTCCCTGTAATCGTAGATAGTAGGATTTATTTCCGAGCGTTGCACTCTGCCAATATATTGAATTAGTTTGCCTTCAAAAGAAAATGGATATACCAAAAACAAACAGTTAATGTTTTGCAAGTCTGTTCCTTCTCCAAAATATTGTCCTGTTGTAATTAAAACCTGAAAATTACCTTCTTGTAATATTTTCCATTTGGCTTTTTTGGAAGTTTCTGAATCTTCTCCGCTTAATGCAATCACTTCATACGATTGTTTCAAAAACAAATACAGCGTATCAATATGTTCTTTTCTTTCGGTAATTATAACCGCTTTTTTACCTTGATTCAATTCCGTTTTTACATCTTCCAATATCTGTTTATTTCGGGCGGTATCGTGAACCAATATTTTTGATAAAGCCTCAAAATTATCCGTTTTAGAATTGTAAGGAACATCTAATTCCGTGTTTCGGATGATGATTTTTGCCTGTTTGTAATTTTCAATTTCTGTGGTTTGAATATTGACAATGATTTCTCCCAAATGGGTGAAAATCATTTTACCATCATTGTATTTTCGGAAAGGGGTAGCGGTTAATCCATAAAGATAATAGGTTTGTAATTTTTCAATCGTATTTCTGAAAGTTTCAGCAGGGACGTGGTGACATTCATCCACTATGATAGTTCCAAATTGATTTTGAACAGATTCCATTTGTTTTGGCAAACTTTGAATCGTTGCCACAGTAATTTGCTTTCCGATTTTTAACTTCCCTTGTCCGATAACGCCAATATCTCTTTTGGGAATACCCAAAAACGCTTCAATCCGTTCTGTCCATTGCTCCAATAATTGTTTTCTATGAACAATAATAAGTGCAGGTTGTCTTTTATCGGTAATTATTTTCAACCCAATAACTGTTTTTCCTGAACCTGGTGGGGCTACAATTACTCCGTAATCCTTTTTAGAAACTGCTTCTATTACTCCTAGCTGATGATTACGCAAAGAAGCATTGAACGCATAAGAAATGGATGGTCTCAATATTCTTGCATCAACAAACTCAAATTCGATTTGTGATTCTTTACAAAATCGCAAAAGCTTCCCGATAAAACCTCTTGGAATGAAAATCTCACTTTCGGTTTCCTCAACCAATTTAAAATATCGGGCTGTTTCAAATGTATTTCTTCCTGATTTCTTTTTAATGAAAAACTCGGAATTGGCAAAATTCAATTCTTCTTTCAGGAAGTTGATAAGAGCTGGAGTCAAACCACTTCTACTTATCCTGATATTATTATTTAAAGAAATGTTCAGTTTGCCGTCTGTTGCTATCGGAGGGTTAA
>JAXMLV010000092.1:0-21607 GCA_034367065.1 Flavobacteriaceae bacterium | reverse complement strand
CAAGCGGGATATAAAAAAAGCGAACGCAATCCGATTTTTCAGATTGTGTCCGCAGCTCATTGATTTGATTTTGGGTTATTCCATCATCCTTACTTTCCCCGAGCCGGTCACTTTGATGTCTTCTTTTTCGGGTTTTCCGAGGTATAGAATATCACCCGAGCCGGTCACTCTGGCGTAGATTTTTTGATTGCTCACCACGGTGATATCTCCTGATCCTGTGACAGATGCCGAAGTGTTGTTGCTGCTCAAAGAACGGCCGTCAAAATCGCCCGAACCGGTCACTTTCACTTCCAAATCTTCCGTTTTTCCACTCAGATTTATATCGCCCGAACCAGTCACATGGGCAATCGTTTTTTGTGCTTCCACCGGAATGCGAATGTTGCCCGAACCGCTCACTTTGGCTTCAAAGGAAGCCGTGAAGACGGTCACATCTGAATAAATCTTCCCGGATCCTGCCAAGGTCACGCCACGCAAATCTTTGAACGGGACAGTTACCTTGATTTTTTTGTGGGTTTGTACATTGACATGATCGCGAAAACGTATCTTGAGTTCACCGTTTTTTACTTCGGTTTCCACCACTTCCAAGATGTTTTCTTCCCCCTCAAGCGTAATGTTTCCTTCACTTCCGGAAACCAATTGTACTTCAAAACTGCCGCCTACCGAAATTTCATCATAAGCTTCGGTGCTTCTTTTTTCAGTGATTACGTTTCCATTGCCTTTTATCTTTCCAAACCAACCTTGCGCGAAAGTGGAGCTTGAAATAAGAATAAGTGCCAAAATTAGAATGTGTTTCTTCATGATAAATAGTTTTTAATTGGTGTTTAAATTGATGTTGCCGTAATTGGAGTCGATGGTGATTTTACCGCTTGGGTTTTGCCCGTAAGTTCCTTCGTAATAGTTGTCACTTCCGCTCTGTATTTTTTTGTTGAAGTTGAGTCCGTCAATCCCTTTCAGGCTTGCGTATCGGGCTTTGAATGAAAAATTGAATGTCGCTTGAGGCTCCAAACCGATTTTGATAGACACATAGTCGGACTTGATGTTGATGTCTTTGAACCCCGCCGCCACCGACCTGATTTTGATAGAGCCATAGTCTGACACGAGCTTCAAACTGCCGACAACTTTTTCGTATTCTTGTGACAGATAGTCGCCGTTTCCGTCGATGTAGTTGGCTTTTCCGATGAGAATACTGCCGTAATCTGCATTGAAATTGACTTGGTCAGCCAACCGAATCACCGATTTTGTATAGTCGGCATTGATGGTCAGTTTGCCGGCTTTGTCGATGGTATATCCGGAATAATCTGCGTTGATAGATGCACTTTTCACATAATCGATGGTCACGCCGTTGGTGTAATCAAAATTGAGTTTGTTGTCCGAAGCGTTGAGCTCGCCGATGGTCATACTGCCGTAATCGCAGTTGATATCTACCTTGTTGTCTAACTTATCCAACGAGATAGAACCATAATCGTTTTTGAGAATCAATAGATTTCGAACGGGCATTTTTACCAAATAGTCAATCTGTATGCTCACGTTGCTGCTGGACCATCCCCAATTCCAATCGCTGTTTTCTATCACTGTTTTGGCAGAGACATAGTCCGATGCGTTTTTAAATTCGACCTTGATTTCATCCAGACGTTCTTGGACTTTCTTCTCGTTGTTGCCGTTGGTCTTGATGGTAACTTCGATGACAACCCGGTTTTCGTTCCAACTCACGATGTTCACATTGCCGTATTTGTTGGAAATGTTGAGCGTGGCTTCCGCATTTACCGTGTAGTCTTTGTTGATTTTCTTTTCTTTGGTGTATTTCCCGTCGAAAATGCCGTCGCCCGGATTTGCCCATCCCGCGAGGGAAACGAACAAGGATAAACAGATAATTTTAAATGATTTCATTTTTTTGAGTGATTTTAAGTTCTTGGGTTTTTTCTATTTTTTCTAATACAGTTTTTAACAGATTGATACGGCTTTGAAAATTGCTGATCATGGCATAAATAACTTGTTGGTTATACCCACTTTTGACCAAATCTTTTTTGAGCGATTCGTAGTCTTTTTCGAGTAAGGCAAGTTGACCGAGTGCGTCTGTTACCATTTTTTGGGTGGTTTCATCTTTGTTTTTAGCCTTCAACTTGTCCAACTCCGTTTGAATCATATTGGTAAAAAATACCTGGGTGTTTTGCATTTCAGGCGATACACTTGCCAAATCGGCTGATTCGGGTGTTCGGCTCAGAAAACTCAACACAAACAACAATGCCAACGATGCCGCTACCAAAAACGGTCTAATAAATCGCAAGCTGCCGGTTTTCTTCCGCGGATTTTGGCTCAGTTTTTCCGCAAATCGCTCAAAATGCCCTTCAGCCGCTTGGTCCGTGTCAAACTGACCTTGCAGGTTTTCAAACAAATTGTCTAAAGCATCTTTTTTCATAGTCCTATTAATTTAGGTTCACACACAATTTTTTCCGCAGACTTTCTTTCGCCCGAAACAACAGCGTCCTGCAGTTTCCATGAGAAATATTCATCATCGCGCTGATCTCCTCTTGTCCATAACCTTCGATGTAATGCAGGTTCAACACCATGCGATACGACTCGTGAATTTCTTCCATCGCTTTCAACACCGTTTCCGCTTTTGCGGCAACTTCGGCTTCGGCTTCCACTTCATTTTCTACCTCCCAATCTGCATTTTCATCCAGCGAAACCTCCGCATATCGAGTCAACTTCCGGTAAGCTGTCAAACTGTTGTTCACCACAATCCGTTTGAGCCAAGCGCCAAATTCAGCATCTCCTCTGAACGTATCCAACCGTTGAAAAGCCTTCAAAAACGACTCCTGCATAAGGTCTTCAGCCAAAGCACGATCTTTCACAATCCGCAGCGATGCGTTGAACATTGCCTGTTGATAGCGACGATACACTTCCAACTGTGCGAGCCGGTTGTCGGACTTGCACAACTCCAGTAACTGATTAATGTCGAGCGTTCGAGATTCCAAAGTTTAGCGGTTAACTATCCTAAAGATGCAAAAATTTGAATTATGTTACACCCTTCACCTCAATTTTTTTTTGGAGCTATTCCCGCTTTCCGCTGCAAGCTTTTTTGCGCACCGCTTTTTTTCGCCGCGCATCATCCACCCCGCGCCCAAAAAGGAGTTTCCTCCGGTCACTCTTTTTGGTCAGAAAAAAAGCGGCTCGCCGCAAAAGGCTTTCCGCTTCAATCGGGGCTAAAAAGATTACCAACATTGCCCATTACCACTAAATTCATTTGCCACCCAAACTTTTTTAGGAACAAATAGAAAAATCGTAACTATTCTGCTATTCAAATGAATTTCGTTTTAACCGTCACTTCGAATGGTTTTTAATAGTAATGCGACAGCTTTACTATTAAAAATTGTATCGAGAAACTTGAAATTGTATAGTTCTTGATACGTTTTATTAAAAAAAGCGGTCGCATTTTTCAATAAAACACTCGAACAGACAAAATTTGAATCGATTTTTCATTAGACTGAATAGTTACGAAAAATCGATTATTCCAATGAATGCAATTTTTGACACCCCATACTATTGCGACGCTATTTTGTATATTTGTGTTATAAAAATGCACAGTCATGGAACTCACTATAAAAATAGACCAAAGAAAAAAGGAAGCAAAGGCGTTATTAGAATATCTAAAAAATCTGCCTTTTGTTGAAGTTACAACCGATAAACCCCGATACAACCCGGAAACTGAGAAAGCTATTATTGAAGCAAGGAAAGGGAATGCAAAAAAAATAAGTTTAGAAGATTTTAGAGCGCAAATATATTCATAGATGTACCAATTAGAACAAGTTAATGGTTTTAAAAAAGATTTAAAACTTGCCATAAAGCGCGGTTTAAATATGAAATTGCTTGACAAGGTAATCACAACACTCGTAACCGACGGCAAACTTCCGCCAAAATACAAACCGCATACTTTAAAAGGAAACTATGCAGGTTTATGGGAATGTCACATTCAACCCGATTGGCTATTGGTTTGGGAACAAAATGAAACCATAAAGCTAATTACATTGATCAGAACCGGAACCCACAGCGACTTGTTTTAACTTCCCGATACATACTACTCTGGAGAGTGATTCCGATGAAGCTCGAAAGTGCTTCTCGATACTTTTGTTTTTTGCTATCGCAAAAATCAAAAACTCGAAGTGACTTCTCGGTACGGGTTTTTTTCAAAAAAAACCTACTCGAAGTGACAATGGTTACTACAAAGGATTGTCAGGTCGAGTAACTTTATTTAGTTGCGACAGCAACTAAATAAAGTTGTATCGAGACCCGAAACTGATGTTTTTTTGGATTGAACGAACTCAGTTTAATACTGTTTCCATGGAAACTTAAACATCCGTATGGCATAACTATTGACTAATTCAATTATCAAAACTGTAAATATTTTTTCAGAGATTTGATAAACAGCTATTTAATATTTATATTTATAAAATTCATTTGAACGAAAATCGCATCAAGTGACATTTTGACGGAACAATATCCTTATGAACGAGAGAAATTTTATCAGCATAGACAGTTTGTCACTCCAAGATTTAGACCACGATTCTGAATTGATTCCCCTGATGACCCCCGAAGATGAGGAAGAAATCAGCAAAGAATCCTTACCCAAATCCTTACCCATCCTTCCATTGCGAAACACCGTTTTGTTTCCGGGCGTGGTGATTCCCATAACGGCGGGTCGCGACAAATCCATCAAACTCATCCACGATGCCAACCTGAAAAAGGGGGTTATCGGCGTGGTTGCTCAAAGAAATGAAGAAACCGGTGAGCCCAACGCAGACGATTTATACAAAGTCGGCACCGTTGCCCGAATCTTGAAAGTCCTCAAAATGCCCGATGGCAACACCATGGTCATCCTGCAAGGAAAGAAAAGATTTGAAATGACCGAAGTTGTTTCCGAATCTCCGTATCTCACTGCCAAAGTAAAGGAGGTTGAGGAGGTAAAATCCGTAAAAAAAGATTCCGAATTTGATGCGATTATCGAATCAATTCGTGAGACGGCTTTGCAAATTATACAGGAAAGCCCGAACATTCCTTCCGAAGCTTCTTTTGCCATCAAGAACATTGAAAGCAATTCTTTTCTGATCAATTTCGTTTCTTCCAACCTCAATCTCGATGTGGTGGACAAGCAGCGTTTGCTCGAAACCAATGACCTGAAAGAAAGAGCATTGGAAACACTCAAACACTTGACGCTGGAGCTACAAAAACTCGAACTGAAAAACAACATACAGTCCAAAGTTCGCACCGATCTCGATCAGCAACAGCGCGAATATTTTCTGCATCAGCAGATTAAAACCATTCAGGAAGAATTGGGCGGATTGTCTTTTGAAGAAGAATTGGACGAAATTGCCAAAAAGGCCGAAACCAAAAAATGGGATGCCAAAACCAAATCGCATTTTGACAAAGAATTCGGCAAACTTCAACGCATGAATCCGCAAGTGGCAGAGTATTCTCTGCAAAGAAACTACCTCGATTTGTTGGTCGAACTGCCGTGGAACGAATTTTCCAAAGACAAGTTCGATCTCAAAAGAGCTGTTCGCATACTCAACCGCGACCACTACGGATTGGATGACGTCAAAAAACGCATCATCGAATATTTGGCCGTACTCAAATTGCGCAACGACATGAAATCACCAATTTTGTGCCTATACGGACCTCCCGGTGTGGGAAAAACCTCCTTGGGAAAATCCATAGCCGAAGCCTTGGGACGAAAATATGTACGCGTCTCGCTCGGTGGTTTGCGCGACGAAGCAGAAATACGCGGACATCGAAAAACCTACATTGGCGCCATGCCCGGACGCATCGTCCAAAACATCCGAAAATCAGGCACTTCCAATCCGGTTTTCGTATTGGATGAAATCGACAAATTGTCCAACAGTTTTCAAGGCGACCCGTCTTCTGCCATGTTGGAAGTACTCGATCCTGAGCAAAATTTTGATTTTTACGACAACTTTCTGGAAATCGGCTACGATCTTTCCAAAGTGATGTTTATTGCCACCGCCAACGATCTTTCCACTGTCCAACCCGCCCTGCGCGACCGCATGGAAATCATCCATGTGACCGGCTATACCATCGAAGAGAAAATGGAAATTGCCAAAAATTTCTTGTTGCCCAAGCTCATCAAAGAACACGGAATCTCAAGCAAAGACATCTCCATCGGTAAAAAACAATTTGAAAAAGTTGTAGAAGGATACACCCGGGAATCGGGGGTGAGGGGACTCGAAAAACAATTGGCAAAACTCGTCCGATACGTTGCCAAATCCATCGCGATGGAAGAAACCTACGAACCGAAAATTTCAAATGAAGACATTCAAAAAATATTAGGACCGGCTCGATTGGAACGCGATCGATACGAAAACAACGACGTTGCGGGTGTCGTCACCGGACTTGCATGGACATCGGTGGGCGGCGATATACTTTTCATCGAATCGGCTTTGTCACGCGGGAAGGGAACACTCAACATCACGGGAAATTTGGGAACGGTGATGAAAGAATCGGCGGTAATAGCACTCGAATACATCAAATCGCATGCGGAGGAATTGAATCTGAATCCGGATATTTTTGATAAATACAATGTACACATCCACGTGCCCGAAGGAGCTACACCCAAAGACGGACCTTCAGCCGGTGTGACCATGTTTACTTCATTGGTGTCTTTGTTTACCCAGCGAAAAGTCAAAAAACATTTGGCGATGACCGGCGAAATCACCCTGCGTGGCAAAGTGTTGCCCGTGGGCGGTATCAAAGAAAAAATTCTGGCTGCCAAACGTGCCGGCATCAAAGAAATATTGCTTTGTAAAGACAACCAAGCCGACATAGAAGAAATCAAAGCGGACTATTTGAAAGGGTTGAACTTTATCTATGTGTCCGAGATGAGTGAAGTTATCAAACACGCCTTGACCAATCAGAAAGTTTCCAATCCGAAAGATTTGAGCGGCGAGTTTAAAAAAATAACATAAACTCGACACGACTTATCTGAATCGATATTTTCGGCTGAATTCATACCTCTTTATACCGAAAGCAGCTTATTTCGTGATCATTGACCATTCCGGTGGCTTGCATGTGCGCGTAAATAACTGTTGAGCCGACAAACTTAAACCCGCGTTTTTTGAGGTCTTTGGAAATGCGGTCGGATAGCGCAGAGGTAGCCGGTGCCGATTTGTAGTGTTCTACATTGTTAACGATGGGTTTCCCGTTTGTAAATTGCCAGATATAATCAGCAAAACAACCAAATTCTTGTTGCACTTTCATAAAAGCAATCGCATTGGTTACGGCTGCTTGAATTTTCAATCGGTTTCGGATAATTCCGGCGTTTTGCATCAGGTTTTCCAATTTTTCATCGCCGTATTGCGCTATTTTTTTGTAATCAAATTGGTCGAATGCCAAGGCAAAATTTGCACGCTTGCGGAGGATGGTAATCCAACTCAGACCCGCCTGAAAGGTTTCTAAAATCAGGAATTCGAATATTTTTTGATCTTCATAAACTGGCACGCCCCATTCGGTGTCGTGATAGGCTTCATAAAGCGGGTCGCCTTCACACCAGCCACAGCGTTTTTTGGTCATGTTTGTTGATTTTGGTGTCTAAAAGTAACTATTTTTTAAGGATTTTCAATGGTTGTTAACTTTGGAGATAAAACAATTCGGACTGATAAAACTTAAATGTATTTATAAATCATCCTTAAGGGTATATGACATAGCGGAAATCTGCTTTTTATCGAAAATAAATCCCCATCGAGCTGAATGGGTGAAATTTTCTTTTTTTGAGGTTTAGAACATTCCTTATGCTAATTTTGTAAAAAAAAATAGAATGCTATCGTTTTTCGCCAAATTCAAGAAACTTGTTGTTGTTTTAGCCATACTTTCGGTGTTTATCTTGGCGGCAATTTATACGCTGATGAAACCCGTGGAAAAATTACCCGTGTATCAACCGGCTTTTGTGAATGCGGAATTGGTTGACACAACGGTTCAATATGTCAAGAAATATCACAGCATACCCGATTTCAGCCTGACGAATCAAAATGGCAAAATCATCACACAAAAAGAGTATCAAGATAAAATTTACATAGCCGATTTTTTCTTTACCACTTGTCCTTCCATTTGCCCGAAAATGACAGCCAATATGTCTGATTTACAACATGAAATCGTAAAATACGGCGATGTGATGTTGCTCTCACATACGGTCACACCCGAGATAGACAGCGTTCCGGTGCTGAAAGCCTATGCGTTGAAACACCATGTGAACGATGAAATTTGGAATTTGGTTACCGGTTCCAAAAAGGAAATTTACGAACTCGCGCGGAAATCTTATTTGGCTGCAAAATCTGACGGTGACGGTGGGAAATATGACATGATACACACCGAAAATTTTGTATTGATTGACAAACAAAAACGAATTCGGGGGTTTTATGACGGGACAAATCCGGAAGAAATGGAAAAACTTTTACACGATTTGAAAATTCTCCGCAACGACGAACCCTAAAATAAAACAAATATCCTTTTTTTATTTTGCGCAATTGAATAAATTTGCGAAAGCAAGATTATTAAATTCAATCTAAATAAAAATAGCAATGTTCAATTTGGCACAACTTAAAAAAGGAGAGCGCGCAATTATCGAAAGTTTTGAGATAGAATCGATGCCGTTAAAATTATTGGAAATGGGTTGTTTGCCCGGAAACGAAGTTGAATTAATACAATACGCTCCTTTTTTAGACCCAATTTATATCAACATCAATGGCACTCATTTGGCCATTCGCAAAGAAACAGCACTTCTGATAGAAGTCACAAAAATATCCTGAATTTCCGATGCAAGAACAACCTCTTAAAGTAGCACTCATCGGGAATCCGAACACAGGGAAGACTTCCGTTTTCAACATACTCACAGGACTGAATCAAAAAGTAGGCAATTATCCCGGGATCACCGTAGAGAAGAAAGTGGGGATGTGCCATCTGAGTAAAGAAGTCGATGCCAAAATATTAGACTTACCGGGCACCTACAGCCTCAACGCCAGTTCGATGGACGAAAGTGTGGTGATTGAATTGCTCTTAAACAAAAATGACCCCGATTTCCCGGACGTGGCAATAGTCGTTTCGGACGTGGAAAGTCTCAAACGCAATTTGTTGCTTTTCACCCAGATAAAAGACATGGGGATTCCTGCTATTTTGGTCATCAACATGGCTGACAGAATGACAAGAAAGGGCATCACGCTTGATGTGGATTTACTGGAAGAAAAACTTAAAACAAAAGTAGCCTTGGTCAGTACCCGAAAAAACATAGGGATTGACCGATTGAAAGCATTGATACTTGACTACAAAAACATATCGAACGATCCCTGTCTGAACGCATCACTCATAGATCCGGTATATTTTGATAATCTCAGAAAAGCATTTCCAAACCAGTCGCTTTACAAATTATGGCTTGTCATCACGCAAGATGTCAATTTCGCCAATGTAAACAGAAACGAGATTGAAAACAACACGTTTTTGATTAAATCAAAAGTTGAACTTAAAAAACTGCAACACAAAGAAACTATTTTTCGATATCAGTTTATCAACGGCGTTCTCAAAGAAGCCTATCAAGTTGATTTGTCTAAAGCCAAAGATTTGCGCGCAAGATTGGATAAAATTTTGATGCACAAATTTTGGGGCTATGTGATTTTTTTGTTGATACTTTTGACCATTTTTCAGGCAATCTTCGACTGGTCTCAAGTGCCGATGAATTTTATTGATCAGCAATTTGCTTTGCTAAGTGAATATCTGAAACACAGTTTACCATCGGGTGTATTCACCGAATTGATAGCCGAAGGTATTGTGCCCGGTTTGGGCGGTATTCTCATCTTTATTCCGCAAATTGCGTTTCTATTTTTGTTTATTTCCATTTTGGAAGAAAGCGGATACATGAGTCGCGTTGTGTTTTTAATGGACAGAGTCATGCGGAGATACGGACTGAGTGGGAAAAGTGTGGTTCCGCTGATTTCCGGAACCGCCTGTGCCATTCCTGCGATTATGGCCACAAGAAACATAGAAAATTGGCGCGAAAGATTGATAACCATACTTGTTACACCCTTTGTGACCTGCTCTGCCCGCTTGCCGGTTTATATGATTATCATCACCTTGGTGATTCCGAACCAAAGATTTTTGGGAATGAACTATCAGGGATTGGTCTTGCTATTCTTGTATTTAATCGGATTTGGAATGGCTATATTTTCAGCATTTCTGCTCAACAAGTTTATGAAAATAGCCAAAAAAACCTATTTCGTAGTAGAGATGCCAAACTACAAAACGCCCTTGCTTCGAAACGTCGCACTTACAGTTGTAGAAAAAACAAAAACATTTGTGACTGAAGCGGGGAAGATAATTTTGTCCTTGTCAATCATACTTTGGGTACTGGCATCTTACGGCCCGGGAGATGGATTTTCGAATGCCGCATCCAGGATCACAAACAATCCGTCCAATCAATCATTAACACAAGCTGAATTGAGTCAAATGATAGCAACCGAACGCCTCGAAAATTCATTCATCGGAATTTTGGGAAAAACCATCGAGCCGGTCATTCGCCCACTCGGATTCGACTGGAAAATCGGGATTGCCATCATCAGCTCGTTTGCTGCACGGGAGGTGTTTGTCGGAACCTTGGCAACCATTTATAACGTTGGCAATTCGGATGCAACGGAGACCATCAAAAACAGAATGCAAGAGGAAGTTTTTCCGACTACTGGACTGAAAGTTTATACGGTGGCTTCCGGAATTTCACTGCTTTTGTTTTATGCATTTGCCATGCAATGCATGAGTACCTTGGCAGTTGTCAAAAAAGAAACCAATGGCTGGAAATGGCCGATGGTGCAGCTGACAGTTATGAGTAGTTTCGCTTATTTGGTGGCATTGATTGTTTTTCAGATTATTAAGTAATTTTGAACTGATTTAACCGACCGAAATATTAAAATTTAAAGAAATGCAAACTATATTGGTTTTTATCACATTCTCGATAGCCATTGGATTTTTGGTTAAAAAATTCTTCTGGAAAAAATCCAAATCCAAAAAAGCCTGCGGGATTGATGACTGTGGTTGTCATTGAGAGCTTTCTTCTATTTTTGATGTTGTATAGTGGCGCATGTATCTTTACTCAATCTACTATTGTTATATTTTAAATCTTCCCGTATCTTGCGTTAGGGATAGAAGCGGCATCCTCCAACAATTTCCGCAGAGCGGAATTGATGGAGATACAGCGGATAGCCCGACCCCGACAAGGCTATGCAATAGACTTTGTTGGGGGAACGCCCAAAATAGTATCTTTGAATATGGATTTAAACTTCAATAAAAACGAAGATTTCAACAGGCAGTTGGTCTCCGAACTCAAGCAAAAACACAAAAAAGCAGCATTAGGCGGTGGACAAAAAAACATCGACAAATTGCATGCTGACGGTAAAATGACGGCCCGTGAGCGCATTGATTTTTTGTTGGATTCGAAAACTGAATCCATTGAAATCGGTGCGTTTACCGGCGAAAATATGTACGCGGAATACGGCGGCTGCCCGTCCGGCGGCGTGGTGGTAAAAGTCGGTTATGTCAGCGGAAAAATGTGTGTCGTTGTCGCCAATGATGCGACTGTCAAAGCCGGCGCGTGGTTTCCAATCACAGCCAAGAAAAACTTGCGGGCGCAGGAAATAGCCATTGAAAATCGGTTGCCCATCATCTATTTGGTCGATAGTGCAGGGGTTTTTCTGCCGATGCAAGATGAGATTTTTCCGGATAAAGAACACTTTGGCCGGATTTTCAGGAACAATGCGGTCATGAGCAGCATGGGCATTACGCAGATTGCTGCCGTGATGGGAAGTTGTGTTGCCGGCGGCGCCTATTTGCCCATCATGAGCGACGAAGCATTGATTGTGGACAAGACGGGCAGTATTTTTCTTGCCGGAAGCTATTTGGTCAAAGCCGCGATTGGCGAAACAATTGACAACGAGACGCTTGGTGGTGCAACCACCCATTGCGAAATCAGTGGTGTGACCGACTACAAAGCCAAAGACGACCAAGATGCGTTGTTGAGAATCCGAAGCATCGTCGATAAAATCGGCGATTACGACAAGGCGGGTTTCAGCAAAACGAAGACCGTCAAGCCGCTTGAAAATGAAAAAGATATTTATGGAATTCTGCCCAAATCGCGCAGTGAACAATACGACATGATGGAAATCATCAAACGTTTGGTGGACAAAAGCGAACTGGATGAGTACAAAGCCGATTACGGGAAAACGCTCATAACCGGTTATGCACGCATAGATGGTTGGGCAGTCGGCATCATTGCCAACCAACGAAAAGTCGTGAAAAACGGCAAGGGAGAAATGCAGTTTGGCGGCGTGATTTATTCGGATTCGGCGGACAAAGCAACCCGATTCATCGCCAATTGCAATCAGAAAAAAATACCACTCGTTTTCTTGCAAGACGTGACCGGATTTATGGTGGGCAGCAAGAGTGAACACGGCGGCATCATCAAAGACGGCGCGAAGATGGTAAATGCGGTGAGCAATTCGGTGGTGCCAAAATTTACCGTGATCATTGGCAATTCGTATGGAGCCGGCAACTACGCCATGTGCGGAAAAGCCTACGACCCAAGATTGATTGTAGCTTGGCCGAGTGCCGAGTTGGCCGTGATGGGTGGCAGTCAAGCCGCGAAAGTCTTGCTTCAAATCGAAACGGCTTCGCTCAAGAAAAGAGGAGAAGTCATCACGCCGGAAAAAGAAAAGGAACTTTTTGACCGCATCAAGCAGCGATATGATTCGCAAACTTCTCCCTATTTCGCCGCTGCCCGGTTGTGGACAGATGCGGTAATCGACCCGCTCGAAACCCGACTGTGGATTTCGATGGGCATCGAAGCAGCCAATCATGCACCCATTGAAAGACCGTATAATCCAGGGGTGATGCAGGTGTGATTGTGCCTTTCGGCTCCCTTCGACTCCGCTCAGGGAACGCGAACAGGGAACGGATAATTCGGTGGCTGAGCCCCGAAGTATCGGGGTCGAAGCCACCATGTTAAAAAAAAACATTGATGAAAGGATTCGTTTACATATTAGCATGTTCAGATGGGAGTTATTACACAGGTAGCACAATTGATTTAGAGCTTCGACTGAATCAACACATGGATGGACTCGGTGCCAATCATACGAAGAAAAGACTTCCTGTCAAATTGGTTTATTACGAAAAATTTGATAGAATTGATGAAGCCTTCAAACGTGAAAAACAAATTCAAAAATGGAGTAGACATAAGAAAGAAGCACTGATTAATAGTCAGATAGAAAATTTTCGTTACTTTTCTCAATGTCAGAATGAATCACATCACAAGAATTATAAACGAGATGAATGAGTTAAAAGTTTTCTATGTGCTCCCTTCGGCTCCGCTCAGGGAACGCGCAATTTCTGAACGGGATGTTTTTGAAGTTATTCCCGGTGGCTGAGCCCCGAAGTATCGGGGTCGAAGCCACCATTCAATAATAACAAATTTAAAGATGCACTACAAAATCACAGGCAAAGGAAAAACCATCGTTTTATTACACGGGTTTTTGGAAGATCATACCATTTGGCAGGAAGTAGCTGAGGGTTTATCGAAGAATTTTCGATTGGTTTTAATGGATTTGCCGGGACATGGAAAATCGCCCGTGTTGTCAGATATTCATTCGATGGAGTTAATGGCTGAGGAGGTCTTTCGGGTGTTACAAGCAGAAAAAGTTGAAAAACCCGTGTTAGTTGGTCACTCACTGGGTGGATATGTGGCTTTGGCTTGTTTGGATAAATATCCGGAATTTTTTGAAGGCATTTGTTTAGTCAATTCCACACCCGAAGCAGACAGTCCGGAGCGAATTCAAAATAGAGATCGCGCCATTCAAGCGATACGGGAGAATAAAAAACTTTTTATACGGATGGCGATTCCGAATTTATTCAATCAACTGCGACTGGAAGCGTATAAATCGACGGTTGAAAGAATGGTTTTAACAGCCGGAAAAATGTCAGAAGAGGCAATCATTGCAGCGGTTGAAGGAATGAAAGTCAGACCAAATCGAGTGCAAACCTTGACAGCTTTCAAAGGCAAAAAGATGTGGGTAATCGGCAAAAGAGATGATGTTTTGGATGCGAAACAGCTAAAAAATATCGCCAAACAAAATGAGATTCCGTTTGTTGAGTTTCCGGACGGACACATGAGTATGATTGAAAACACAGCAGAATTGACTTCCGTTATCAACGTATTTTTGGGCTAAAAACCCTTTTTAAAATTAAACCCGACCATATTTGTAGGATTATAAAAAAACTTTTACATTTGCGCCATAAAAATTTAAAAATAATCGGCTATGAAATGTTTTAATTGTATGATGCGAACGTGTTGTTGCAAAAGCTAATCGGCCTTCGATTCAACTGTTTGCAACCTCTCAATCTTTGTGAGGTTTTTTTTATAATAAAAGATAAATCCAATAGACAATCAGATGCCAAATAAAAAAGAATTTCAACAATTCTCATCCGGTATCACAAAAAAAAATCTAAAATGAAAACAAAACTATTTTTCCTATCGCTGTTCTTCGGGCTGACATTGCAGGCCCAAAATCTGATCAAAGGTGTTGTTTCAGATCCTTCTGGTATTCCGCTGCCGGGTGTAAACATTGTCATCAAAGACACACAGACAGGCACCACAACCGATTTTGATGGAAAATATCAAATTCAGGCACAATTTGGACAGACACTGGTTTTTTCGATACTCGGTTTTGAAAAAAAAGAAGTAATCGTTCAAGGAAATACGTTGAATGTTTCGCTTGAATCGCGTACAGAAGGTTTGAGTGAAGTAACGCTAACCGGTAGCCGCAATCCTTATAGAAGCAAGCTCAACACCCCGGTTCCGGTGGATGTTGTGCCGCTTAATGAGCTCAAAACATCCATGCCGCAAACGAATATCAACGATCTATTGAATTACTTGGTGCCGTCGTTTAACAACAACCGCCAATCGGCATCGGACGGAACCGAACACATCGATCCGGCTTCCTTGCGTGGTTTGGGCCCCGATCAGGTGTTGGTTTTGATCAACGGAAAAAGAAGACACACCACTTCGTTGGTCAACAACCAAAGTACGTTTGGCAATGGCTCGGTGGGTACAGATTTAAGCGCGATTCCGGCGGCTGCCATCGAGCGCGTGGAAGTGTTGCGTGACGGAGCTTCTGCACAATATGGTTCAGACGCCATCGCAGGGGTCATCAACCTAATTCTTAAAAAAGATACCGGCTTGGAAGTCAACACCACTTACGGACAAACCTCACGAGCGGATGGTGAAACCGTGGATGTCAATTTGAATTACGGTGATAAATTAGGTGACGACGGTGGGTTTTACAACCTGACATTGGGATTCAACGACCGCCAAAAAACATCCCGAAGTCAAAACCACAACCTGATTATTTTTGACCAATCCGAATTTGGCAACTTTTTCGCTTACGATTTCAGCGACCCGAATGCGCGCGGAATAGACGACCAAAAATTAGCTGAAAATGGACTGAATAGAGATGATTTCAACTTTCAGGTAGGCGATGCAGCTATCCGAAACGTGCAAGGTTTTCTCAATTTGGAATATCCTTTTTCAGACAAAGCTGTTTTTTATCTGTCGGGCGGTATCAGCATCCGCGACGGTCAAGGTTTTGGATTTAGAAGATTGCCGAGCGAAACCGAAAACGTAGTACCCGAATTGTTTCCGTTTGGATTCCAACCCTCTTTGTTGTCTGACATCAGCGACGAATCGCTCTCTACCGGTGTTCGTTTCAAATTGGGACGATGGGATTTCGATTTGAGCAATACTTTGGGTGAAAACATCTTTGATTTCACGGTAGAAAACAGCAACAATGCTTCTTTGGGCGTGAACAGCCCGACCAAATTCGACGCAGGCGGACACCAGTTTTTTCAAAACACGGTCAACCTCGATGCAAGAAAATATTACGATTACATACTCAACGGCTTGAACGTGGCCGTCGGGTCTGAATTCAGATACGAACGATATGAAATCACCGCAGGCGAAGAGGCTTCCTACATCAACGGAGGCGCACAATCATTCCCCGGATTTTCACCTTTGAATGCCGTTGCCGAAAACAGAACCAGTGTTTCTTTCTACATCGATCTGGAGGCTGACATTACCGACAAATTCCTGATTGGATTGGCGGGTCGATACGAAGATTACAGCGATTTCGGTGATACCTTCAACGGAAAATTGACTGCGCGCTATGAATTAACGGATGCACTTGCCCTTCGCGGAGCGATTAGTAGCGGTTTCAGAGCGCCATCGCTTCACCAACAGTTTTTCAACAACATCTCCACAGACATCGTTGACGGGGAGTTGCTGAACACCGGTATTTTCCGAAACAACAGCGAGGTTGCCAAACAACTCGGTATTCCGGAATTAAAAGAAGAAACCTCGGTGAGTTACAGTGTCGGATTTACCTACAAACCGCTTAAAAATTTGTCGTTTACAGTAGATGCCTACCGCATCGAAATTGACGACCGCATCATCCTGACCGGAAGTTTGGGCAACGATCCGTTTGGTGATGCGATTCCCGAACTCAGAGATCTTTTTGGACAATTTGGTGCATCTACCGGACGGTTTTTCACCAATGCAGTCGATACCGAAACCAATGGATTGGATGTGGTGGTCGATTACAACACCGGTTTGGGCAGCGGCAAACTCACGGCTTCATTGTTGTATAACATCAATGACAACAATGTGAAAGACGGCATCAACAACCTTCCGGCGGCTTTTATCGGTCAGGAAGATGTGTATTTTGGCCCGCAAGAAAAAAGCTTGATTGAATCTAACATCCCCAAACACAAGGCGATACTCAATTTGAATTACGCCATTGGCCGGTTTAATTTTCTCGTGAGAAATACCTACTTTGGTCAGGTGACAAGAAACGGTTTTCCGTTTGGCGTATCGCAAAAACACGACCCGCGCACGGTTACCGATTTGAGTGGAACAGTTGAATTCATCAAAGGGTTGCAGTTTACGGTCGGTGTCAACAATGTATTTGATGAATTTCCAGACAGACAAGAATATGACAACAGCTTTTTTGGTGTATTCAGACATGCGCCCGTACAGATGGGCACAACCGGAGCTTACTATTTTGCAAGGCTTACCTACAAACTTTAATCCAACGGCTGTTGGCATGCAGAATCTATGATGCCACAAGCCAAAATTGGATGGAAAACTGCCGCCGGGCTGGTCATTGCGAATATGATCGGCACCGGCGTCTTTACGAGTCTGGGCTTTCAGCTGGTTGACCTGAAAAGCAGTTGGAGCATTGTTTTGTTGTGGTTTATCGGTGGAGTCATGGCGCTCATCGGTGCTTTTACGTATGCCGAATTGGGCACACATTTCAAAAACTCGGGTGGCGATTATATTTTTCTGTCCAAGATTTTTCATCCGCTGTTGGGCTATCTCTATGCCTGGACTTCGCTGATGGTGGGATTTTCGGCACCCATCGCCATTGCCGCCATCGCCATGACCGATTATTTGAATCCGTTTATGGGCAAAGCTTATGGCGACTGGTTTGGGTTGGGCATCATTCTTTTGGTGAGTCTTGTACATTCTTTTAGTGTGAAGCAAAGTGGCAGATTTCAGGATGTGGTGACCTCGTTGAAATTGCTTTTTGTGCTTGCCCTGATTGTCATCGGTTTTTGGTATGCGCCCGAACCGGTCAATGCGCTTAGTTTTGACGCTTCGTGGAGTCACGAAATTTTACTACCCGGTTTTGCGGTTGCTTTGATATACGTTTCCTATGCCTACACGGGTTGGAATGCGGCAGCCTACATCGTGGAAGAAATAGACCAGCCACGCATCAGTTTGCCCAAAGCCTTGATTGGTGGGACACTGTTGGTGATGATCGTTTATATTTTGTTGCAAATTGTTTTTCTCAAGCACGCTTCCTTCGATCAATTGATGGGCAAGGTGGAGATTGCCAACATCGCTTTCTCCAATATTTTTCCGGTGAATGGCATCAAATGGGTAAGCTTTTTCATCGCCTTGCAATTGGTGGGCACCATCAGCGGATACGTATGGATCGGTCCCCGGGTGACGCATGCCATGGCGAAAGACTACAAACTGTGGCAGCCGCTTGCCAAAACCAACCGCTCGGGGATTCCGGTACGCGCTTTGTGGCTCAACACGGGCATCAGCATTTTGCTCACCCTGACCGGAACTTTTGAACAGGTGTTGCTCTACGCCGGTTTTGTGCTGCAACTCATGGGCACGCTCACGGTTGCATCGCTGCTGTTTGTGAAAAGAGACAAAAACACTTTTCAAAGTCCGCTGAAACCTTTTCTACAAATCATTTATGTGCTTTTCAGCCTTTGGGTGCTGGTTTACATGCTGATCGACCGACCGTTTGAAAGTCTGGCCGGCCTTGGACTGATTGGACTTGGTGCAGTCTTGTTTTGGTTTGACACTTTTCAGCCGCTTAAAAAAGCGTAGCTATAAAACTGCAGTTGGTTTAGTTTTTTTGCGTTTTACGGCTCACTTTATCGGGATGCTTGCTTTTTTGCGTTTAAAAGTGGGTTATATTTGGTGATATTTAGTAGTTATCGGTCAGTGTAGAAAATCCGAACATAGAAAAATAATTCGGAAAAAAGAGTAAATTTGCAATCAAAAATACGTAAGCAAAAGTGTCATCAGAATCGCAAAATATTGAATTCAAAATTACCTGGAGAGACGAATACTTAAAATGGATTTGTGGTTTGCAAATGCTTATGGTGGAACTATTTTTATCGGGAAAGACGACACAGGAAATGTAGTAGACTTGAAGGATGCTAAAAAACTATTGGAAGAAATCCCTAATAAGGTCAGAGACACTTTGGGGATTTTGGTTGATGTGAATTTGCATCAAACCAATCAAGGGAAATTTATTGAAATTTTTGTAGAACAATATCCTTATCCAGTCAATTACAAAGGACAATATCATTACAGAAGCGGTAGCACTAAACAGGAATTAAAAGGTGCAGCACTTGACAAGTTTCTCTTGCAGAAAAAAGGTAAAAGATGGGATGGAGTTCCTGTTCCCAATATCTCAATTAATGACCTCAAACAAGAAACATTTGAGTTTTTTCGCAAACGAGCTTTCCGAAGCCAAAGAATTGACGAAGAAAATTTAGCTGACAGTAATGAGAACCTTATTGAGAATCTTCAACTTAAAGAAGATAAGTACCTCAAACGTGCTTCTATTCTACTTTTCCACCCAAACCCAGAGAAATTTATCACAGGAGCATACATTAAAATTGGCTACTTTGAATCTGACAGTGATTTGAGATTTCAAGATGAAATTCACGGAAATATTTTTGAGCAAATAGAGAAAACAACAGAATTACTTTTTACAAAGTATATCAAGGCTATGATTAGCTATGAAGGTATTAATCGGGTAGAAACCTACGAATATCCGAAAGATGCAATAAGAGAAGCGTTACTAAATGCAGTTGCTCATAAAGATTATTCAGGGGGCGTTCCAATTCAAATTAGTGTTTACAAAGACAAGTTAATGATTTGGAATGAAGGTCAACTTCCTGAAAGTTGGACAATTGAAACGCTTTTAGACAAACACTCCTCTAAGCCATTTAACCCAGACATTGCAAATGCACTTTTTCGTAGCGGATATATTGAATCTTGGGGACGTGGTATTTCTAAAATGACTGAGCAGTGTTTTAATTTTGGACTTCCTGCACCCTTATTCTTTTTCAAAAGTTCAGGTTTTTGGGTAGAGTTTAGAAAAGACATTTATAACCACAACCAACTTAAAGAACTTGGACTTAATGAACGGCAGATTAAGGCTGTGCTTTTCGTAAAAGACAACGGAAAAATTAATAATAGTGACTTTCAGACTTTAAACAATGTTTCAAAAGCAACTGCTACGAGAGACCTTACTGAACTTGTTGAAAAGTTTAAGATATTGGACAGAAGTGGTGAAGTTGGTGCAGGGACGAACTATGTTTTGATTGGCTCATAATTGGCTCAATTGGCTCATAAGACAAAACTCACAGACGAGCATCGGGCGAAGAAGAACACCGAACCGATAACACGGGTTTGGCGCAAGTGGCGGTTCAGTGCTTCTATGACAGTTTTGTGGTTAAACAAACAGTAGTGCATTTAATAAACATTTGTGGTGAAAATCGCCACCTTCGCCAAGCCCGAAAACGTTTTCTGCAATTTGACCACTCAACCTAAAAATGAACAAGCCCATAAAATCATCTATAATTTTAATAGACAACATACTTTACGAAATAAAAAAATTTACTCGTAAAAGTTATGCAGAAAAACTAGAAAAAGAAGGACTTGCGTCTAGCGCAGCAACAATAACAAAAATACTTACATTTATTGAAAACGAACTTGAAATTAAAATCAAATTCCAAAGAAATGGTTTTGCTAAAATTATTGAAAGCGAAATAGAATCAGTAAATTTTGAAAAATATCATAACTATAAAAATATTTTCTATAGAGTTAATTTGCAAAACACAATGCTAGAAAGCAAATCATCTAATCAATTTATTTCGTTCGGTTTTGAAACAAAAAACAAAAATGCCGAATATATCAAACCACTATTAGAGGCAATTACTTTAACTCAAAAAGTAAAATTCACTTACAAATCATTTCAAGAAAATACTGTAAAAAGCTATTTAATTAACCCTTTATTTCTTAAAGAATATTTGAATAGATGGTATATAATTGGAGAAACAGAAAAAACAGAAAATAGAGTTTTTGCTATGGATCGAATTTTAGAAATAGAATTTTTAATAAAAAAGTTTACCCCAAAAATGTTAAATTATCAAAACATATATAAAGATACAATTGGCGTAAATTTTTCTGGAACTAAAGAAAAAGTAGTTCTGTGGGTTTCTGAAAAACAATATCCCTATTTTGAAACTTTACCTATTCATCATTCTCAAAAACTAATCGAAAAAACTGATAACGGATTTATAATATCATTAGAAGTTGTAATAAATTTTGAATTAGAACGATGGATTTTATTTTACGGGAATAAAATAAAGGTCATTGAGCCTAAAGCATTTAGAAATAAAATAGTTGCAGAATTAAAAGAAACATTGAAATATTATTAAAAATAATTATTTAATGCTTACCGCATAAGCATTAACTGTTTCATCTTTGTGAAAAATAAACAAACATGACACTTGAACAATCACTAGAAAAAATAGTAATAGAACAAAAAAATCTAATTGAAATTAGAAGAAATAAAGACATATTGTTCTTAGGAATCGAAGCAATAGATGAACTTCTTTCAGGGTTTGAAGAAAGATTCAAATATTGTTTTATCGCAAACGAAGGAATGGGGTCAAAAGTAATTATTGATACTATATTGAAAAATTTTAGTTTGATTTACAATTTCAGATATCAATGGAATGTTGATACATGTATTTTAGATAAACTTGAATCAGGCGAATTTTCAATGGAAAATAATTACAAACCGTTTTTAATGGTGATTTTATCAGAAGATGTTATGAAACGTAAAAACCATAATAAAAGGCCAACATTAAACGACTTACCTCTTGAGATTCAAGATAATAGCGATGTTGTAATTTCAAT
>JAXMLV010000091.1:0-11654 GCA_034367065.1 Flavobacteriaceae bacterium | reverse complement strand
GTAGTTTTTTTGCATTTTACGGCTCACTTTATTGAGATGCTTGCTTAATTTGCGTTTAAAAGTTGGTTATATTTGGTGTTATTTACTAGTTGTACAGCATTTAAAAAATGACGATTATCGATACTGAAATACAATCTGATTATAAAAATCGCATCAATCGAGTTTTTCAATTTATTGACGAAAACTTGGAATCTGACCTGTCTTTAAACACGGTTTCTGAAATTGCATTTTTTTCACCTTTCCACTTTCATCGAGTTTTCAAATTTGTTACCGGAGAAACCTTAAATGAATATGTAACCAGACGCAGAATTGAAAAATCAGCTTTGGACTTGTTGCATAAAAACGACACTACAACAGAAGTCGCTCACAAATTTGGATTTAGCGATAACTCTTCGTTCTCAAGAGCATTTAAAAAATATTATGGAGTAAGCCCGACCGAATTTAAAAAGCAAAACCCCAACCGACATAGCAAGATTCGTCAACTTGAAAGCAAGAATGGACAAGTATATCCTGACTATGACAAATACATTTGCATCATTAATAATCTTAAAAATTGGATAAAAATGAATGCAAAAATTGAAATTAAAGAAATGCCCAAAATGGATTTGGCTTATGTTTCAAGTATTGGACCACAAAACCTTGAAAACGCTTACGGAAAACTAATTCAATGGGCAACACCTCAAGGATTGATGAACGACCAAACAAAAATGGTAACGATTTATCATGATAGCTTTAAAGTAACAGATGCCAACAAAGTCAGAATGAGCGCTTCAATCTTGCTAAACAAACCTGTAGAAAAAGATGGAGAAATTGGACTGACTTCAATCGAAGCGGGAAAATTTATAGTTGGCAACTTCGAGATAGGCTTGAATGAATTTGAAAAATCGTGGACAGGACTATTTTTATGGATGAACGAAAACGGATATAAAAAAGCCGACAGGAATCCTTTTGAAATTTATCATAATAACTTCAATGAACATCCCGAAAGAAAGGCTATTGTTGACTTTTACATACCGATTAAATAATAAAACGCTGTACAACAATGTATATAAAAAATAGGCGAGTTTGTGATAAATTCAGGGCTAGTGACTCGAATCAAATTTTGTGTTTAACCGAAAGTTTCGTGCTTCGTACTCGCCTACTTTTCATATACCAACCGTTGGGCGTCATGTTGAAAAACACTGCAAAATGAGATATTTAACACTTATAATCGGATTGTTAATTACATATATTTCTTTCGGACAGATTGAGAAAAAAGATGTTTATGATTTGCCGATTCCTAAAAACTTGGAAAGCTGTTTCGATATTCTTGATAAAACTTTAACTGATAAAGAAATTGATATTGCAAAAAACTATCCAGAGGACAGTATTTATTTCAATAAAGAATTTAAATACGGTGCTGATTTCTTTCATGCTTGGAAATTATATGAAGGTTCTCGATTAACAGAATATTTTAATAAACAAGGATTGTTTGGCTCTCATGAGATTTATGAGACTATTTTAATATCATATCATAGATACTTAAACAATATTCCGATTGATTTAAACAAGCAGATTGATAAGTATAAAGCTAAGCAGGAGGAAGAAAACCAAGAATATTTAAAACGACTTGAGCTAGATTCTATTAATGGAGTTTATATTCCCAAAGATATTAAGGATTGTTTCATTACTCTAGATTCGATGCTCTCGAAATCAGATATTGATTCTATTAAGTCTTTGTCGGATAGAGAAGAAACGATTAAATATCATCTAGGATTTGGAATGTGGTTAAGAAATAACTGGGGATTATGGGGAGGTTCCAGGTTACAAAAATATTTTTTAGATAGAGATATAAAACATCCTGATTCTATGTCAGCTCTGATTCTTAAATATTATTATGACTGGCTACACGATGATAATAAAGAATGGATGAAATTTGATGAAAAATAAACACGAACGCCCAACAATGTGTATAAGTAATGGCGGGAATTGTAGTAATATCAAGGCTTGTAGCTCGCATCAACATTGTCACGGTTTGATAATGAATAGCTCCGAAGTCCGCCACTACTCATACACTGAACGTTTAATCCTAATTAAAACATTATTAATTATTTTAATTATATGCTAAAACATATAAATTAATGTTTTAGCACTAAATTATATCTGATTACATATAATTTAGTATATTTGTACGATATTATATTTAAAAGCATATAATGAAGCAATTAGCAGAGTTTGTCAAAGAACGTAGAAAGGAAGTTAATCTGACTCAGAAAGAATTCGCTGAACGAGCAGGAGTAGCACTAACTGTAGTACGTAAAATCGAACAGGGTAAAACGAATCTGAATATGGATAAGGCAAACCTCGTTCTTAATATGTTTGGGCATGAGTTAGCTCCTGTAAATAGTAAAAATCTGACTGAATGAGACAGGGGAAGGTGTTTTATAAAAACCATTTGACAGGTATTATTACGGAAACGAATGAGGGCGAATATGTATTTCAGTATGACAACCAATACGCCAAAGATCATCCGAATGACTTCATCACGTTCACTATGCCAGTTACAGATAAGCCATATATCGAGAAACGACTCTTTCCGTTTTTTGAGGGATTGATCCCTGAAGGATGGTTGTTAGATATAGCTTCCAAAAACTGGAAAATCAATAAAAATGATCGCATGGGATTACTTCTGGTCTGTTGTCAGAATTGTATCGGTGCAGTAAGTGTGGAACCTATAACAGAAGAAGATGGAGCATAGATGCTTATATTGTTACGAACATGTTGAAGATGAACTGGACTTTCACGAAAAGTGTTCAATAGAATTCTTTGGAACACCAACACCTCCCGAAATAGAATTTTCTCTCGACCAAATGGATGAACTTGCGAAAAATGTAGTGGAGCGAAGTATTGCTGTCCCGGGTGTTCAGCCAAAACTATCTATGTCTTTGGTCAAAGAAACCAAGGAGAATTCGGGCACGCGGTTGACTGTAGTTGGGGCATTAGGTGGGCAATTTATTTTTAAACCACCTTCCGACAGATTTCCAGAAATACCAGAAAACGAACATGTAACAATGCGAATAGGAGAAGCTCTAGGAATTCGAGTAGTACCATCATCATTGATTCGATTATTATCTGGAGAACTTTCCTATATAACGAAACGTGTTGACCGGACAGAAACTGGAGAAAAGATCCACATGATCGATATGTTTCAGATCACTGAAGCGTTTGATAAGTATAAAAGTTCAATGGAGAAGATTGGGAAAGCAATGGATAGCTATTCAAGTAACACTTTGCTTGATAAAACCTTTTTCTTTGACTTAGCTCTTTTCTCCTTTTTAACGGGAAATAATGATATGCACTTGAAAAACTTCTCGATGATCGAAAGCCCTTCTGGTTGGGTTTTATCTCCTGCCTATGATCTTTTGAATGTTGCAATTGTGTTTCCAGAAGATACTGAAGAACTTGCGCTGACGTTAGTTGGGAAGAAAAAGAACTTAAAGCGTGAACACTTTGAACAGTTGGCAGAAGGATTAAGATTAACTCCTAAACAGATCAAAGGAGCTTTCAATCGAATGATGAAGAATAAATCAAAAGCATTCAATTGGATCGATCGATCATTTCTATCAAATGAAATGAAAACTGCCTATAAAGAGTTGCTAGAAGGAAGATACAAACAATTAGGATATAAAGAATAAAACGGCACACAACAGCTAAGGTTTCGTTGTGTGCACTTACACTGTAGACGTAGTTTTTTTTCATTTTACGATTCACTTTATCGGGATGCTTGCTTTTTTGCGTTTAAAAGTTGGTTGTATTTGGGGGTGTTTACTAGTTGGAAGTGAGCTTATATCATTTCCCTGAATTCAATAAAATGCGTTATATTAGCATGATGAATTTAAAAGAATCTATTAAATATAAAATGGCAGATTTTTTATCATTATGTAAAACTCATAATGTAAAGAACTTATATGCCTTTGGTTCTTCCATTACCGACCAATTTAATGAGGAATCGAGTGATATAGACTTATTGATTGAAATAGACAACGATGACCCGATTGAACGCGGTGAAAACCTAATGAACATTTGGGATAAATTTGAACAGTTTTTTCAGAGAAAAGTAGATTTATTAACCAATACTTCTATTAAAAATCCTATCCTAAAAAAAAGTATTGATTCAACAAAAATTTTAATCTATGACGGAAAAGAGCAAAAAATATCTATCTGATATTTTAATGGCTATCGACTTGATAGAAAGATTTACAGTTGGCATTACTGATTTTAATATTTTTCAAAATGATTTAAAAACCCAAAGTGCTGTTGAAAGACAATTAGCGATTATTGGCGAAGCTTTAAATCAACTCAAAAAAATCGAACCCGATTTAGAGATTGAGAATGACAAACAAATTATTGGATATAGAAATAGATTGGTTCATGCATATGACAGCATCGATAATTCAATAGTTTGGGCAATTATAAACCGTCATTTAAAAAAACTAAAAGAGGAAATGCAAGCGCTAAATTAAAAAGCCTACTGCCAACAGTCAAGGTTTTGTTGCGTACACTTACACTGTAGACGTAGTTTTTTTGCATTTTACGGCTCACTTTATTGAGATGCTTGCTTAATTTGCGTTTAAAAGTTGGTTATATTTGGTGTTATTTACTAGTTGGCAGCTATTTAAAAAAACTAACAGTTAATAAACAAATTTTAATTTATGAATTTTCTTCGTGGATTATTATCAATTGGAATAATTATATCCTGTATGCTTAATTGGATTGATATTGATTTAGAAATGATAATGTTTTCTTTATCAGGTCTAACGTGGACACCATCGACAATTTTACTTTACTTATCAATATTTACGGCAGGATATGCATTTTACAATAGTTACAATAACTCAAACCGAAATTTATGGATATATTTAATATCTGGACTTTATGGAAGTGGTGTGACTATTTTCATATATCTCTCAATGAATGGCTTTTTTGATTTTATTTTTACAGTCCTACCGAATAAAGAAACAGATGATTTGATTTATGAATATGGTCTCGGTATTTATCTCACAGCATTTTTCTCTTTCTTACTTTTCCTGACAAGTTTTGACAAAACAGAAGATAATGATAATGTAAATTTATCAGTCCGACAAAAAATAAAAGTGGAACAGCAAAGCAACAATAAATTCAAAGGATATGAGAAACAAAATAAACCAAACATCAATGAATGGAAAAAAAATAATCCAGGAAAAACGATAAACGATTACTACTCAAAATATAAGTGAATATAAAAAACAGCTGCCAACAGCGCATAACAAAAATGGCGAGATTTGTGCTGAAACGGGAAGTTTGTGTATTTTTAGAAACTTAAAGTTTAACCGAAAAATTTGCGCATTTTAAGTCGCCACTTATGTTATGCGCGGACCGTTGTGCCTCATTTGAAAAAAACATTGCGAACTAAATGAAAATTTTTCCGACAAAGAATTTTAAGGCTGAATTGACCGAAAATAGCGCAATCGCAATGGCGGAATTAAAGCGCAATACGGATATAACGGACACGCTTGTTTCGGATTGGACTAAAAAAGAATTTCGCGGACAAGTAAATGAAAACGGATTTAAAGTAATCTCGTCTGAAATTGGTCGTGGAGCAATTTGTGTGATAAATGGAAAATTTGACGGAAAAGCTGGCGAAATTGAAGTCCGAATTCACAAAGCGTTCAAAGTTATGTTTTCGATTTTAATGCTAATGCCAATTATCGGATTTGGAATTGTGGCGATAACAAATGGAATTGAAAAATCGTACGGAATAATATTGCCAATGATAATGGGAATTTTATTTGTAAGATTTGTTTTTATGGAATTGAGTTTTCGCTTCGTATCAAAAACTGGAATGAACAAATTGAAAAGAATAATCGGAATAACAACTCTGAAAAAAAACGAGGCACAAGACGTATATAGCTCATAGCTAATTAGTTGCTGAACCGAAGTTAAGGTATATTTGCAAGTCCGCCAAATTTTTTAATTTGGCTTATTGAAAAGAAAAGGTAATAAGAAAATTAAAAAATTCGGCTCGTGCCCAACCGAAAAGTTATCGCTAATTTGCACGCTACGAGCCATATACAAAACCGTTGTAAAACATTTGAGAAATCGAACAATAATGAAAGAATTAAAACAGAATAAGAACTTTGTAAAACGTGAATTAAGGATTACAGAATCAAAATTATTCTATAATGTTTCAAAATTCGGCAACGGAAACGAAATTGATATTCCTTTTGAAAATTTGAATGGAGAAAAAGTTTCATATAAGTCAGCAAACCACACATTTTTGATTATCGCAGGTGCCATCTACTTAATTGCAATTGCTATACAAATTAGTTTATATCGAGGTGGAACTGGAGAGAAATATGCCGGCTTATTTTGGGCAGGAATTGGAACGATCTTTTTGATTATTTACTTTATATCAAGACAAAGTTTTTGGAAAATACGATTGACGAATGACAGTTATATTTACATTCATAAAAATATTCCAAGTGAATCTGCAACGGACCAGTTTTTATTGGAATTAATGAAATCAAGAAATGATTTTCTAAAAGAAAATTATGCGATAGTTGACGAAAATTTGAGTTACGAAAGTCAACTGAATAATTTCAAATGGCTTAAGTCAATAAATGCGATTACAAAAGTAGAATTTGACCAAAAATATGCGGAATTAAAACAGAGTGTAAAACCTGAAAAACCAAATATTGGATTTGGAAAATAAAAAACGTTTTTATGAAGAAATGAACTAAAAAACTTGTTTTTTAGACTATAATCTCCCCCAAAAACCACATCCCAAAAACAGATTTTAAACCGCTACCCCTATAAAATCCATCCCTTTTGTTTATTTTTAAGGTTTTATTTTCAATTGCATCAGCCAAAGCATTAAAACCTTTTTTATGAAATCGCCAATAACAAAAAGTTTGCGTAAGCAAACACCGATAAACAAAATGCGATAACATAGATGACCGCTAAAAATTAAACTTCACATATATGAAACCCTATTTTTCCACACTGTTTGCAGTTCTTTTTGTGAGCCTAAACCTCTTGGCACAATCTCCGGCAACACCCGCCAATGAAGTTCTCAAAGCCATAGACAACAAGGCATCGCTCGCTAAAAATGCCCTCGTACAAAACGTTCCTTTTCAAAACATCGGACCCAACATCATGAGCGGGCGCGTGGTCGATTTGGATGTCAACCCCGATAAACCCAGCGAATTTTATGTGGCGTATGCTTCCGGCGGGTTGTGGTTTACCCACAACAATGGCACCACTTTCGAATCGGTTTTTGACCACGCACCCACCCAAAACATCGGCGACATCGCCGTCGATTGGAAAAACGAAATCATTTGGGTCGGCACGGGCGAAAACAATGCCTCGCGCTCGTCCTACGCCGGCATCGGCATCCTAAAAAGTACAGACCACGGGAAAACATGGGAAAACGTCGGTTTGCCCGATTCGCACCACATCGGCCGCATCATCCTCAACCCGAACAATCCGGATGAAGTGGTCATTGGCGCCCTCGGACATCTGTATTCACCCAACGCGGAAAGAGGTGTTTTCAAAACAAAAGACGGCGGTAAATCTTGGAAAAAAACCTTGTTTGTCAACGAAAATACAGGCATCATCGACGTCGCTTTCGCACCCGGAAATTTTCAAATTCAATATGCCGCCGCTTGGCAAAAAGACCGCAAAGCGTGGAATTTTGACGGCAGCGGTGCGGGCTCGGGCATTTATAAAAGCACCGATGGCGGAGATAGTTGGGTTTTACTGACAACTGCCGACAGCGGTTTCCCGACTGGCAGTGGCGTTGGCAGAATCGGACTTGCTGTTTTTGACGAAAATACGGTGTATGCGGTGCACGACAACCAATTTCACAGACCGGAATCAACCTCCAAACCCAACACAGCGGCGCTTTCCAAAGATGATTTTAAAAGCATCAGTGTCGAAGCCTTTTTAAATTTAGATGACAAAAAACTCAATGATTATCTGAAAAGCAACGGTTTTCAAGAAAAATACCGCGCCGAAAACGTCAAGCAACTCGTGCGTGACGGCAGTGTGAAACCCATGGATTTGGCAAAATATCTCGAAGATGCCAACGCCCAATTGTTCGACACGCCGGTGATTGGTGCAGAAGTGTATCGCACGAATGACGGCGGCAAAACCTGGCAAAAAACCCATGAAGGCTCTATTGAAGATTTGTTTTATTCCTATGGTTATTATTTTGCACAAATCAACATCAACCCGAAGGATGTCAACCAAATTTACCTCTGTGGCGTGCCGCTTATCAAATCAGAAGACGGCGGGAAAACGTTTAAATCCATCGACAAAGAAAACGTACACAGCGACCACCACGCACTGTGGATAGACCCAAATTTACCCGGACATTTGGTCAACGGCAACGATGGCGGCGTCAACATCACCTACGACGACGGCGAAAACTGGCTCAAAGCCAACGACCCCGCGGTGGGACAATATTACTACATCAATGTGGACAACCAAAAACCGTATAACGTCTATGGCGGTTTGCAGGACAACGGCGTTTGGAAAGGTGCAAACACCTATCGCGCTTCCAAAAGTTGGCAAGCCGATGGTGAGTATCCGTACAAAGAAATCATGGGTGGCGATGGCATGCAGGTTCAAATCGACAATCGTGACGCAAACATTGTCTATACCGGATTTCAGTTTGGAAACTATTTTCGATTGGATTTGGCTAAAAACGTCAACAAACCCGTCACGCCGCAGCACGACTTGGGCGAAGCACCGTATCGATTCAATTGGCAGACACCCATTTTGTTGTCTTCGCACAACCAAGATATCTTGTATTTCGGTTCCAACCAATTGCATCGCTCGCTCGACAAAGGCGATACTTGGGAAAGCATTTCCCCCGATTTAACGCAGGGCGGCAAACCCGGCAACGTGGCTTACGGAACTTTGACTACCATCGCCGAATCTCCTTTCCAATTCGGCTTGATTTATGTCGGAACGGATGACGGTTTGCTGCAAATCACACGCAACGGCGGCGGCAGTTGGGAAAGCGTTTCTGCGAGTTTTCCCAAAGATTTGTGGGTGTCGCGCGTGGTGACTTCGGCACACAAAAAAGAAAGGGTTTATGTGAGCCTCAACGGTTATCGTTGGGACAATTTCAAACCCTATGTGTACGTGAGTGAAGATTATGGCAAAACTTGGAAAAATATCAGCAACAACCTGCCCATATCGCCGGTGAATGTCATCAAAGAAGATCCGAAAGTGCCCAATTTGTTGTACGTTGGCACAGACGACGGCGTGTATGTGAGCTTCAACCGAGGCGACAGTTGGGAACTCTTTTCTTCCGGCTTGCCCAAAGTAGCGGTGCACGATTTGGTGGTGCATCCGGAAGCTAACGACCTGATTATTGGCACGCACGGGCGGTCGCTCTACAAAGCCGATGTGGCTCCTTTGCAAAGTGTGGCACAAGAAAAATCAATGCCGGTACTGAAACTCTTCAAACCGGAAGACATCCGTTCTTCACCGCGTTGGGGAAATTCGTTCAGCACTTGGCGACCCGCTTTTGAACCCAAAACAACTTTTACTTTTTATACAGCAGCAGCCGGAAATTACCAACTCAGCATCGCAGACGAAAAAGGGAATGTGCTGCAACAAAACGCAGGAACGGCTGTGCGTGGTTTCAATTACGCCGAAAACGATTTGACGGTTGATGAAACCCTGCTCAAAGCCATACAGAAAAAGCAAAAAGATTATAATGCAACCGCTGCCAAAAACAGCAAATACTACCTGCCCAAAGGAAAATATACGCTGCGCATTTCTCAAAACGGACAAACTTCGGAGGAAAAATGGGAGGTGAAGTAGGGAGGTGCGATGTAAGAGTTGATTGTTTTTGAGGGTGTTGATATTTAAAAAAATTAGAATGAGTAATGATGTAATTGAGCAAAAAAGTTGGATAAAAAAGAGTTGGAAATGGTTTGTTCCTTTGATTGGAATTGTTTTAATTTTAATATTTTCAGTATTTCCCTCAGGATTTGATAAAATTTTAGGCGATTATTCAAAAGCTTATACTGATTCAAAACTATATGAAACAGCATTAGAAAGAGTTCGACTGAATGAACGAATCAAAGAAGTTTTAGGCGCAGTTGAGCCTATCGATGTTATGACAATTCTAAATGGTTCTGTAGATTATTCGGATGATAATAAATCGGTTAATTCAACAATTAAAATTAGTTGCGAAAAAGGAAAAGCCATGCTTGATATTTCTGCCGATCGAATCGACGAAATATGGATTTATAAAAAAATTAATGTCAGAATAAAAAACCCACCAGAAAAAAAAGAAACGATTGAAATAGTAAAACCAACTAACTTGAGTTCTAAATAAGGCTTTTTTTGTTACATCAAAACTGCGTTAAACAATGAAACTAAATAAATCATATCAACAACACCTGACTGCGAAATTGTAAGTACAAGAATTTTTAACGCAGCAAGAGAACTTATATATCGTGCTTGGTCAGACCCAAGTCATTTAAAAAATTGGTAGGAACCGACTGGTTTTACAAGTAAGTTATGAACGTGTAATAATACCTCCGGCATTAGGTAAATTGACCCTTAATTCGCATTATTAAGGAGTAAACATCTTGCAAAAGGGCGTTTTTGTCGTAAGTTCGATTGAGATTCCAACATCTCAAATAAATTACTATATTTGATGAGTTCAATTTCAAAAGCGAACAGCAACCAACCAAAACCCAACCAATTCCATGAAAATATTACGATGCAAATTGCCTGTCAATCAAGTTTTTTACGGACTTATTTTGAGTGTTTTGGTTTCGAGTTGTACGGTAAACAAATCTCTTTTTAACGGGAAAGACCTGAGCGGTTGGAAGGTTTACGGCACTGAAAAATGGTATGTCGAAAACGACCAAATCATTTGCGAAAGTGGTCCGGATGCGGAATACGGCTATTTGGGCACAGAGAAAAACTACAAAAATTTCATCCTCGAATTGGAGTTTAAACAAGAAGCTGACGGCAACAGCGGGGTCTTTATCCGCTCGACGGTTGACGGCGTGAAAGTCAGCGGTTGGCAGGTGGAAGTAGCTCCACCGGGTCAGCACAGCGGCGGCATTTACGAATCTTATGGCAGAGGTTGGCTAATCATACCCGAGCCGGACAAAGAACAAGCCCTGAAAATGGGCGAATGGAACACGATGAAAATCAAAGTAGTCGGTTCGGAAGTTACAACTTGGTTGAACGGAACGAAAATGGTGTATATCAAAGATGAAAAAATCGGAAAAGGTGAAGGCGGCATCGCTTTACAAATTCATTCAGGCGGCGGCATAAAAGTGCGTTGGCGCAATCTGTTTATCAGGGAATTGTAGGGAAGTCCCCTGCCTGCCGTCAGTCAGGATAGAAGTTGGAGCACGTATTGACTTCTCGATATTTTTGCTTTTTGCTACCGCAAAAAACAAAAACTCGAAGTGACAATAGTTACAACTGACAGTAGTATTTTAGTTAGTTAATTTGTCAGTCCCGAAGCGTCGGGAGAGTGATCCCGATTTGAAGTAATTAATGGACAAGTCGGAAGCTGGAAGTCGAGAGTCAGAAGTGAAACATGAAACATGAAACATGAAACATGAAACAAGACTCAAGACTCAAGAAACAGG
>JAXMLV010000090.1:0-99185 GCA_034367065.1 Flavobacteriaceae bacterium | reverse complement strand
CAAAAAGAATTTCAACAAAGACCGGAAGAAGTCAATTATTCGCAAATCAGAAATTGGATTATTCATCTACTCGAAAAAGGATTGACCAACCGAAGTGTCAATCGAAAAATAAGCAGTTTGCGCGCTTATTATAAATTTTTGGTCAAGATAAAGCAACTTTCCGTCAGTCCATTGGAGCATCACAAAGCACTGAAAATTCCAAAAACAATTCAAACCAATTTTTCGATCGAGGAAATAAATCATGTATTAGATGGTTACACCCATCTTGATACGTTTGAAGGAATTAGGAATAAATTGATCATTTCATTGTTCTACACCACAGGTATCCGTCGAAGTGAATTGATTAACATAAAAACACATGATCTTGATATAGCCTCACGAAAGTTGGTGGTAACAGGTAAAGGCAATAAACAAAGGATAATTCCATTGATTGATAACCTTACAGAAGACCTAGAGAAATATCTACTGGTTAGAGCCGAATTACCACAAATACAGGACGATTATTTTTTTATTACCAAAAAAGGGTTAAAAATGTATGATGTCCTTGTTTATCGTATTATTAATACTTACTTTAGTATGGTAACTTCTAAGGATAAAAAAAGCCCACATGTACTCAGACATTCTTTTGCTACTCATCTACTTGACGAAGGCGCCAATCTCAATGCAATCAAAGATTTATTGGGGCATTCCAGCCTTGCCGCAACACAAGTTTATACGCATAGTAGTATGTCAGCGCTCAAGAATGTCCACAAGCATGCTCACCCAAGAGGGGAAAAAAAGTAATTCGTTTAATTTTTAAATAGCTCGTTATGAAAGTAAACACCCAATCCGTAAATTTCAATGCAGATGTGAAGCTGATTGATTTTGTTCAAAAAAGACTAGACAAACTTGAATTGTTCTATGACAAAGTAATCTCAGCAGACGTTTTTCTTAAGTTAGACAATACCAGTGAAAAGGAGAACAAAATATTTGAAGCCCGACTCTTTATTCCGGGGGATGATTTAATTATAAAAAAACAATCCAAATCATTTGAAGAAGCTGCGGATTTAGCCGTTCAATCTTTGGAAAGACAATTGAAAAAAAGAAAACAAAAACAGCGCATTCATATCTAAGCAAAATTTCAGAAAAAAAATTTTGTAGAAGAAAATAAATCTCTACATTTGCAGTCCGTTAGAAATAGCGGACTTTTTTATGCTTAAAACGCAGTTGTCACAAATCATTTTTTACGATTTTTGACCTGAGTTGAGTAAAAAAGTTAAAGTTCATTTTTATGATGTCCAAAAGGGGAGATACTCAAGCGGCCAACGAGGACAGACTGTAAATCTGTTGGGTAACCTTCGCAGGTTCGAATCCTGCTCTCCCCACGGGTTTAGAAGCGTAACCTTCGCAGGTTCTCCCGAAACGTCGGGACTGCTCTCCCCACGGGTTTAGAAGCGTAACCTTCGCGGGCTGCTCTTAGACGAATTTTAAGGTTGGCTTTGTTTAAGTCGATTCTGGTTCAGAAAAGTTCATTATTTATTGAAATCAAATTGTTCAAAAGATGCATAAGTATTTTTTGAATCTGAAAAGCGGGAATAGCTCAGTTGGTAGAGCGTCAGCCTTCCAAGCTGAATGTCGCGAGTTCGAATCTCGTTTCCCGCTCAAAAGCCGGTGTAGCTCAGTGGTAGAGTGCTTCCTTGGTAAGGAAGAGGTCACGGGTTCAAGTCCCGTCATTGGCTCTGAAAGTAAAACATACAAAATTAAAATATAAAGTAAGTTAGGCGTTTAATCTTACTTTAAAATAAATCGAATTTCATTGACGTCTGCAATTAAATTCAAACCAAAAATCTCTTAAACACTAATATAAACTAAAGTCTTAATTTTTTTTAATCATGGCAAAGGAAACATTCAACCGTTCCAAACCCCACTTAAATATCGGTACGATTGGGCACGTGGATCACGGTAAAACTACATTAACTGCAGCTATTACTAACGTATTGGCAAGCAAAGGTCTTTCTGAAAAGAGAAGTTTCGATTCTATCGACAACGCTCCGGAAGAAAAAGAAAGAGGTATTACTATCAATACTTCACACGTAGAATATTCTACGGCCAATCGTCACTATGCGCACGTTGACTGTCCGGGTCACGCGGATTACGTGAAAAACATGGTTACGGGTGCTGCTCAAATGGACGGTGCTATTCTTGTAGTGGCTGCCACAGACGGTCCGATGCCGCAAACACGTGAGCACATCTTGCTTGGTCGTCAAGTAGGTATTCCTCGCTTGGTTGTTTTCATGAACAAAGTTGACATGGTGGATGATGAAGAGTTGTTAGAACTTGTTGAAATGGAAATCAGAGATCTTTTGTCTTTCTATGATTACGATGGTGACAATTCACCGGTAATCCAAGGATCAGCATTAGGCGCATTGAATGGTGAAGAAAAATGGGTTGATACCGTTATGCAATTGATGGAAGCGGTCGATACATGGATTGAACTTCCCGTTCGTGACATTGAGAAATCATTCTTGATGCCTGTTGAAGACGTATTCTCTATCACAGGTCGTGGTACGGTTGCAACAGGTCGTATCGAAACAGGTATTGCTTTGACAGGAGACAGCGTTGAAATCATCGGTATGGGTGCTGAGAAATTAACTTCAACCATCACCGGAGTTGAAATGTTCCGTAAAATATTGGATAGAGGCGAAGCTGGAGATAACGTTGGTCTTCTTTTGAGAGGTATCGATAAAACCCAAATCAAAAGAGGGATGGTTATCTGTAAACCAGGTTCAGTTAAACCACACGACAAGTTTAAAGCGGAGGTTTATATCCTTAAAAAAGAAGAAGGTGGTCGTCACACACCATTCCATAACAACTATCGTCCGCAGTTTTACGTTCGCACAACCGACGTTACGGGTACCATCAATCTTCCAAGTGGAGTTGAAATGGTTATGCCTGGTGACAACCTTACAATCGATGTTCAATTGTTAAGTCCAATCGCATTGAACGTAGGATTGCGTTTTGCAATCCGTGAAGGTGGTAGAACAGTTGGTGCAGGTCAGGTGACTGAAATTGTTAACTAAGCAAATACATTAAAATAGTTAAGGTGCTTCTTTTGAAGTGCCTTAATTATTGTTTTTTAAATATTTTTTTGTAATTGATTAATGCTGTTTTTGGGTTGACGAAGTAAATAACAAACGGGCGTAGCTCAGTTGGTAGAGCACTGGTCTCCAAAACCAGGTGTCGGGAGTTCGAGCCTCTCCGCCCGTGCAGAAAAAGAAAGGCGAGAAGTTTATCCCGAGCGAAGCCGAGGGAAGCCTCTCCGCCCGTGCAGAAAAAGAAAGGCGAGTTCTGAAGTTTCTGGATATTCTGAGCAGTAGAGGGGAATTTTTCCACCACTGCAATTTTGATGAAGGATAAAAATTTTAATGATTTTTATTTTTCTAAAAAATTAAGCAATGTGAGGTTTCGATGGAGTAATAGACTCTGTAAAAAACTTGCTGAGTGAGTATAAATTACTAAAAGCTGTTAAATATAAATTATGTCGGCATTTATAGAATACATAAAAGAATCTTTTACTGAATTGAAAACCAAGGTTTCTTGGACTTCATGGGCGGAGGCACAAAGACTGACCGTTACTGTTGCCGTTTTTTCTGTGATTTTTTCATTGTCAATTTGGGGAATAGATTTACTCATCAGCGAAATTTTGGATTTTTATTTTAACGCAATCAAATCATAATACATCTGATGGCAGAGTCTGGAAATCTAAAAAAATGGTATGTAGTCAGGGCGGTAAGTGGCCAAGAGAATAAAATTAAATCTTATATCGAATCGGAAATCAAACGATTTGGTTTAGAGGATTCTATTTTTCAAGTATTGGTTCCAACCGAAAAAGTTATACAGATTCGGAACGGTAAAAAAGTAAACAAAGAGAAAGTTTATTTTCCGGGTTATGTAATGATTGAAGCAAACCTTACGGGTGAAATACCGCACATTATCAAATCAATCAACGGTGTAATTGGATTTCTCGGTGAAACAAAAGGAGGAGAGCCCGTACCTTTAAGACTCTCAGAGGTAAACCGAATGTTGGGTAAAGTGGATGAACTTGCCGTGAAAGCTGAAAATGTATCTATTCCTTATGTAATAGGTGAAACCATTAAAGTAATAGACGGTCCATTCAACGGATTTAATGGAACTGTTGAAAAAATCAACGAAGAAAAAAGAAAACTCGAAGTCATGGTTAAAATTTTCGGTAGAAAAACACCATTGGAACTTAGTTATATGCAAGTAGAAAAAGTTTAAGAAAATAATTGTTACACATCACTATAAAAAAGACGTTTTAGCTTCCAAACAAGCGTCTGAAATTAAAATTAACAAAAATGGCTAAAGAAATCAGTAAGGTAGTTAAACTACAAGTTAGGGGAGGTGCCGCGAATCCATCGCCACCGGTTGGACCCGCCTTAGGATCTGCCGGTGTTAATATCATGGAATTTTGCAAACAATTCAATGCAAGAACCCAAGATAAACCCGGGAAAATATTGCCTGTTGCAATTACAGTTTACAAAGACAAATCTTTCGAGTTTGTCATCAAAACTCCGCCTGCAGCAGTTCAATTACTCGAAGCAGCTAAGATTAAAAGCGGTTCAGCACAATCCAATCGTAAAAAAGTAGCAAGCGTTTCATGGAATCAAATTCGTGAAATTGCGGAAGACAAAATGCAAGACCTCAACGCATTTACAATTGAGTCTGGTATGTCAATGGTAGCCGGAACAGCACGTTCTATGGGTATCACGGTAACAGGAAACGCACCATTTTAATCTTTAAAAGTTTCGAACATGTCAAAGAAAACAAAAAAATACAAAGAAGCTTTATCTAAAATTGAAAAAAACAAAGTTTATTCAATTAACGAAGCTTCAACATTGGTCAAAGAAATTTCCAATGTAAAGTTTGATCCATCTGTTGATATTGCCGTTAGATTAGGTGTTGACCCACGTAAAGCCAATCAAATGGTGAGAGGGGTTGTATCTCTTCCGCACGGTACAGGCAAAAGTGTTCGCGTTTTGGCCTTGGTCACACCGGACAAAGAAGCAGAAGCCAAAGAAGCTGGAGCTGATTTTATCGGGTTGGACGATTATCTACAAAAAATTAAAGACGGTTGGACAGATGTAGATGTCATTATTACCATGCCAAGCGTGATGGGAAAACTCGGGCCACTCGGACGCATTCTCGGACCAAGAGGTTTGATGCCCAACCCAAAAACAGGCACGGTGACTATGGAAGTTGGTAAAGCGGTTTCTGAAGTGAAAGCTGGTAAAATTGACTTTAAAGTTGATAAAACCGGAATTATTCATGCAGGAATTGGTAAAGCATCTTTCGAAGCAATTAAAATTTCGGAAAATGCCCAAGAACTTCTACAAACATTATTAAAACTTAAACCGACTGCGGCAAAAGGTACATACATCAAGAGCATCAGTCTCTCCAGTACCATGAGTCCCGGAATTCCGGTTGATCCTAAAACGGTTTAATCCCTACGATTATGACAAAAGAAGAAAAATTAGTAGCAATAGAAGATTTAACGACGCAACTTCAAAATAACAACAATATTTATTTTGCCGATATCTCCGGGTTGAATGCCGGAGCGTCTTCAAACCTTCGTCGCGCTTGCTTCAAAGCAAATGTGAAACTTTCCGTAGTTAAAAACACTTTGTTGGCTAAAGCCATGGAAAGATCTGATAAGGATTTTGGTGATTTACCAAGCATTCTCAAAGGAAACACATCTATTTTGATTTCAGAAACCAGCAATGTGCCGGCAAAAGTCATCAAAGATTTCCGTAAAACATCGGATAAACCCATCCTCAAAGGAGCTTATATCTTCGAATCTATTTATTTGGGAGACCAAGTATTAGAAGATTTAGTTAACATTAAATCAAAAGAACAACTCCTTGGAGAAATCATCGGATTGTTGCAATCTCCTGCCAAAAACGTGCTTTCAGCACTTCAATCAAGTGGTGGAAAACTTGCAGGAATTGTCAAAACATTATCAGAAAGATAATTATTATTTTGTACGCACTCAATACACACATAATTTATTTACAAATTTTTTAAAACGATAGAAAAAATGGCAGATTTAAAAGCATTCGCAGAACAGTTGGTAAACCTTACCGTAAAAGAGGTAAACGAATTAGCAACCATTCTTAAAGACGAATATGGTATCGAACCAGCAGCTGCAGCAGTTGCAGTAGCAGGTCCGGCAGCAGGTGGTGATGCCCCTGCGGTAGAAGAAAAAACTGAGTTTGACGTTATCTTGAAAGCAGCCGGTGCCTCCAAATTAGCAGTAGTTAAATTGGTAAAAGAATTGACCGGTTTAGGTTTGAAAGAAGCCAAAGACATCGTAGATGCAGCACCAAGCCCTTTGAAAGAAGGCGTTTCTAAAGATGAGGCTGAAAGCCTTAAGAAAGCTTTGGAAGAAGCAGGTGCTGAGGTTGAGTTGAAGTAATTTCAGCCGACTTTACCTTTCAGGTTTAGGTCTTGGGAATAGACTCCCATAGACCTAAACCATTTTACGTATAGTTAAGTGTACGTTTGTTCATAAAATTATTTTAACCAAATATTTTCCATTGATGTCTGCAAATCAATCTGAAAGAATCAGCTTCTCATCGCTCAAAAACATTGTTGAATACCCTGATTTCTTGGATATCCAATTAAAATCTTTTCAGGATTTCTTTCAATTAGAAACCAAGTCTGATCAAAGAGAAAATGAAGGACTCTACAAAACCTTCATGGAAAATTTTCCGATTACAGATACCAGAAACCAATTTGTACTCGAATTTATTGATTATTTTGTCGATCCACCCCGATACTCCATTCAAGAATGTATCGAACGCGGACTCACGCACAGTGTGCCACTAAAAGCTCGACTCAAATTATATTGCACAGATCCGGAGCACGAAGATTTCGAAACCATCGTTCAGGATGTCTATTTGGGCACAATCCCTTACATGACACCCAGTGGAACTTTTGTTATCAATGGTGCTGAACGTGTCGTGGTTTCTCAATTACACCGTTCACCGGGCGTATTCTTTGGTCAATCATTCCACGCCAATGGAACCAAATTGTATTCCGCAAGGGTTATTCCTTTCAAGGGTTCTTGGATTGAGTTTGCAACGGATATCAACAACGTCATGTATGCCTACATTGACAGAAAGAAAAAATTACCGGTAACCACACTTTTCCGCGCCATCGGTTTCGAAAGAGATAAAGACATCTTAGAAATTTTTGATTTGGCCGAAGAATTGAAAGTATCCAAAACAGCACTCAAAAAAGTATTGGGTCGGCAGCTCGCAGCCAGAGTTTTAAATACTTGGCATGAAGATTTTGTCGATGAAGATACCGGAGAAGTTGTTTCCATCGAACGAAACGAGATTATACTCGACCGCGATACCATTTTAGAAAAAGAACACGTAGATAAAATAGTTGATGCAGACGTGAAGACCATTTTGCTTCACAAAGAAAGCAGCAATCAAATTGACTATTCAATCATTCACAATACACTGCAAAAAGACCCGACAAACTCTGAAAAAGAAGCTGTCGAGCATATTTATCGTCAATTGCGTAACGCAGAACCACCCGATGAAGAAACCGCAAGAGGTATCATCGACAAACTATTTTTCTCAGACCAACGATACAATCTGGGTGAAGTAGGACGATACAGAATGAACAAAAAATTAGGCCTCGACTTGCCGGTTGAAAAGCAAGTTTTGACCAAAGAAGACATCATCACCATCGTTAAATATTTGATTGAATTGATCAACTCAAAAGCGGAGGTAGATGATATTGACCACTTGTCAAACCGCAGGGTTCGTACCGTTGGTGAACAATTGTCTTCTCAATTTGGTGTTGGTTTAGCTAGAATGGCTAGAACCATTCGCGAAAGAATGAACGTTAGAGACAATGAAGTATTTACACCAATAGATTTGATCAATGCCAAAACTTTGTCATCGGTCATCAACTCTTTCTTCGGAACCAACCAGTTGTCTCAATTCATGGATCAAACCAATCCATTGGCCGAAATCACGCACAAGCGAAGACTTTCTGCCCTCGGACCCGGCGGTTTATCCAGGGAAAGAGCAGGCTTTGAGGTTCGTGACGTTCACTATACCCATTACGGAAGACTTTGTCCGATTGAAACTCCAGAGGGCCCAAATATTGGTTTGATATCTTCTTTAGCTGTTTTTGCCAAAGTAAACAACCTTGGTTTCATTGAAACACCTTACAGAAAGGTTAAAGATGGAAAAATTAATTTTTCTGAAGTACCAATTTATTTGAGTGCTGAGGAAGAAGAAGGAAAACTGATTTCACAATCAAATGTTCCGGTGGATACTACCGGAAAAATCGTTGCTGATAGAGTTATTGCTAGAGATGAAGGGGATTTCCCTGTAGTTGAACCTATTAGTGTGCATTATGCAGACGTAGCACCCAACCAAATTGCTTCCATTTCAGCCTCGTTGATTCCGTTTTTGGAACACGATGATGCAAACCGCGCATTGATGGGATCTAACATGATGCGTCAAGCCGTACCGCTTCTTCGCGCCGAGTCACCTATTGTAGGAACCGGATTAGAAAGACAAGTTGCTTCTGACTCACGTGTACTCATCAATGCGGAAGGAAATGGCATCGTTGTTTATGTAGATGCAAATGAAATTCAAATCAAATATGACCGAACAGAAGAAGAAAAATTGGTTAGTTTTGAATCAGATGTAAAAACCTATCCGCTTATCAAGTTCAGAAAAACCAACCAAAGCACCACCATCAATCTAAAACCCAACGTAAGAAAAGGCGATCGAGTCGCAAAAGGTCAGGTTTTATGCGAAGGATATGCCACACAAGATGGCGAATTGGCTTTGGGTAGAAATCTCCAAGTAGCTTTCATGCCTTGGAAAGGTTATAACTTTGAGGACGCAATCGTGATATCTGAAAAAGTGGTTCGTGAAGATATTTTTACTTCTATACACATCGACGATTATTCTTTGGATGTCAGAGACACCAAGTTAGGCGCAGAAGAACTCACCAACGACATACCGAATGTGAGCGAAGAAGCTACCAAAGATCTCGATGAAAACGGTATGATTCGCATCGGAGCCGAAGTCAACCCGGGTGATATTTTGATTGGAAAGATTACACCGAAAGGAGAATCAGACCCGACACCGGAAGAAAAATTATTAAGAGCTATTTTTGGTGACAAAGCTGGAGATGTAAAAGATGCTTCACTCAAAGCTTCACCATCACTTCACGGGGTAGTTATCGATAAAAAATTGTTTGCAAAAGTCATCAAAGACAAACGCAAACGATCAAGAGATAAAGAAGATATTACTGAACTTGAATCGAAATATCAAACACAATTTCAAGAACTCAGAGATGCGCTTTTGGAAAAATTATTTGCACTCACCAACGGCAAAACTTGCCAAGGTGTATTAAATGACCTCGGCGAAGAAATTCTTCCGAAAGGAAAAAAATACACTTTGAAAATGCTGAACGCGGTGGAAGACTACACGCATTTAAGCAAAGGTGTATGGGTGGCAGATGATGTGACCAACAATCTGATTATCGATCTTATTCACAATTACAAAATAAAAGAAAACGACATCCAAGGTGCTTTGCGAAGAGAGAAATTCACGATTTCTGTCGGAGATGAATTGCCTGCCGGAATCATCAAATTAGCCAAAGTTTACATCGCTAAAAAACGTAAACTTAAGGTGGGAGATAAAATGGCCGGTCGTCACGGTAACAAAGGTATCGTTGCCAAAATTGTTCGTGATGAAGACATGCCTTTCCTCGAAGACGGAACTCCGGTTGACATTGTTTTGAACCCGCTAGGCGTACCCTCTCGTATGAATATCGGTCAGATTTATGAAACTGTATTAGGATGGGCAGGCAAAAGACTCAACAAGAAATTTGCAACGCCAATATTTGACGGCGCAACCATCGAACAAATCAATGAGTTGACAGATCAAGCCAACGTTCCACGTTTCGGACATACCTATCTTTATGATGGTGGAACCGGAGAACGGTTTGATCAACCTGCAACGGTCGGTATAATCTATGTACTCAAATTGGGTCACATGGTCGATGACAAAATGCACGCGCGCTCTATCGGACCTTACTCGTTAATTACACAACAACCATTGGGCGGTAAAGCGCAGTTTGGTGGTCAACGGTTTGGTGAGATGGAGGTTTGGGCACTCGAAGCCTACGGAGCATCCAGCACACTTCAAGAAATCTTGACAGTAAAATCAGATGACGTAATCGGAAGAGCTAAAACCTATGAAGCCATCGTGAAAGGTGAAACAATGCCGGAACCCGGATTGCCAGAGTCCTTTAACGTATTGATGCACGAACTCAAAGGTTTAGGTTTGGATATCAGGTTAGAAGAATAATTTACAATAAATTATTTTTTTGACAGTGTATTTTTTTAAGTAATTAAATTTTATTATCACCATCATCATGGCTAGAAATAATGAACAAAGCATAGCACCTAGATTCAATAAAATTTCCATAAGTCTTGCATCTCCCGAAGTTATTCTTGCGGAGTCTCGTGGAGAAATTTTGAAACCTGAAACCATCAATTATCGCACACACAAACCCGAACGCGACGGATTGTTTTGCGAGCGCATCTTCGGTCCTGTCAAGGATTACGAATGTGCTTGTGGTAAATACAAACGTATCCGCTACAAAGGAATTATTTGTGATCGTTGTGGTGTCGAAGTTACAGAGAAGAAAGTTAGACGCGATCGTGTTGGACACATTAACTTGGTTGTGCCGATTGCGCATATCTGGTATTTTAGATCTTTGCCTAACAAAATTGGATATTTACTCGGGTTGCCATCCAAAAAATTGGACATGATTATCTATTATGAAAGATATGTAGTCATCCAACCCGGTATTGCTAAAAATGAAGAAGGAGAACCACTTCAAAAATTGGATTTCTTGACTGAAGAAGAGTATCTGAATATTTTAGATGCGCTTCCACAAGACAATCAATACTTAGACGATACAGATCCAAACAAGTTTATCGCAAAGATGGGCGCTGAAAGTTTGATTGATTTATTGGAAAGAATAGACCTCAGTGAATTGTCTTACGAGTTAAGGCACAAAGCAAACAACGAAACTTCGAAACAGAGAAAACTAGAAGCCCTCAAAAGACTTCAAGTTGTGGAAGCTATGCGCGAAGGCAATCATATCAAAGAGAATAGACCCTCTTGGATGATTCTTAAAGTGATTCAAGTTATTCCACCTGAGTTGCGTCCTTTGGTGCCACTTGATGGAGGTCGTTTTGCAACTTCTGACTTGAACGATTTGTACAGACGAGTTATCATTCGCAACAACCGTTTGAAAAGATTACTCGAAATCAAAGCTCCGGAAGTAATTCTTCGAAACGAAAAAAGGATGCTTCAAGAAGCAGTTGACTCTTTGTTTGACAACACTCGAAAAGCTTCAGCTGTTAAAACAGATTCAAACAGACCGCTTAAATCGCTGTCCGATTCACTCAAAGGTAAACAAGGCCGTTTCCGCCAAAACCTACTCGGAAAACGGGTGGATTATTCTGCACGATCGGTCATTGTGGTTGGACCAGATCTCAAATTGCACGAGTGCGGAATTCCAAAAAATATGGCTGCGGAGCTTTACAAGCCTTTTGTTATCCGCAAACTTATAGAACGGGGAATTGTTAAAACAGTTAAGTCTGCCAAAAAAATCATCGACAAACGCGAACCTGTTGTCTGGGATATACTCGAAAACGTAATCAAAGGGCATCCTGTTCTTTTGAACCGTGCCCCAACACTACACAGATTAGGAATTCAAGCATTCCAGCCAAAATTGATAGAAGGAAAAGCACTTCAGTTGCACCCGTTGGTTTGTACCGCATTCAACGCTGACTTCGATGGTGACCAGATGGCTGTACATTTACCATTGGGTCCCGAGGCTATACTCGAGTGTCAATTGCTTATGTTGGCATCGCACAACATTCTCAACCCTGCCAACGGATCACCAATCACGGTGCCTTCTCAGGACATGGTTTTGGGTCTTTACTACATGACCAAACCCAGAAAATCTGTACCCGAATATTTTGTAAAAGGAGAAGGCCTAACATTCTCATCTCCGGATGAAGTAATCATCGCATACAATGAAAGGATGGTAGATATCAATGCCATTATCAAAGTACGCGTAACAGACTTAAATGAACAAGGAGTATTGGTGAAAAAAATAGTTGAAACTACCGTAGGAAGAGTATTGTTCAATCAAGTTGTTCCAAAACAAGTCGGTTATATCAACGAACTTTTAACCAAAAAATCCCTTCGAGATATCATCGGAAATATTCTGAAACAAACGGATACACCGACTACTGCCAAATTCTTGGACGGTATGAAAGAAATGGGATTCAACTACGCTTTCAAAGGAGGTTTGTCTTTCAGTTTGGGTGATATCATCATTCCTAAAGAAAAACCAACACTCTTAAATCAGGCGAAAGAGCAAGTAGATGAGATCATGGCTAATTACAACATGGGACTCATCACCAACAACGAACGATACAACCAAGTTATCGATGTTTGGACATCTACCAACGCATTGTTGACTGAACTTTCCATGAAGCGAATCCGCGAAGACCAACAAGGATTTAACTCCGTGTTTATGATGCTCGATTCAGGTGCGCGGGGCTCCAAAGAGCAAATTCGACAGCTGACCGGTATGCGCGGATTGATGGCAAAACCTAAAAAATCTACCGCAGGTGGTGGTGAAATTATTGAGAACCCTATTCTTTCTAACTTCAAGGAAGGTTTGTCAATTCTCGAATACTTCATTTCTACCCACGGAGCACGTAAAGGTTTGGCAGATACGGCTTTGAAAACAGCAGATGCCGGTTACCTTACCAGAAGATTGGTGGATGTGTCACAAGACGTAATCATCAATTCCGAAGATTGTGGTACACTGAGAGGCGTAGAAGTTAAAGCTTTAAAGAAAAATGAAGAAATAGTTGAATCATTGGGTGAGAGAATTCTCGGAAGGGTTTCCTTACACGATGTTTACAACCCGCTAACAGATAAATTAATTATTCGTGCGGGTGAAGAAATCACCGAAGAGGTAGTCGGACAAATTCAAAATTCGCCAATCGAAAAAGTGGAAGTTCGTTCAGCACTTACATGTGAAGCTAAAAAAGGAATTTGCGGCAAATGTTACGGACGTAATTTATCTACCGGCAAAATGGTGCAAAACGGAGAAGCCGTTGGTGTTGTGGCAGCACAATCCATCGGAGAGCCGGGAACGCAGCTTACTTTGCGTACTTTCCACGTAGGTGGTATCGCGGGAAACATTTCCGAAGAAAACAAATTAGCTGTTCGTTTTGCAGGACGTATCGAGATTGATGATTTGAAAACCGTAGCTGGTCAATATGCAGATGGTTCTAAAAATGAAATTGTTATATCAAGAACGACCGAATGTAAATTATACGATTCTAACACAGGTATCTTATTAAGTACCAATAACATTCCTTATGGATCTACGCTTTTGGTGAAAAGTGGTCAAACCGTGAAAGTCGGAGACGTAATTTGCCAGTGGGATCCATTTAATGGTGTCATCGTTTCTGAATTTACAGGTAAAGTGTCTTACGAAAATGTCGAACAAGGTGTTACCTTCCAAGTTGAAATTGACGAACAAACCGGATTCCAAGAAAAAGTTATTTCAGAATCAAGAAATAAGAAATTGATTCCGACCCTTAATATTCTTGATAAAGACGGTGAAGTTATTCGTTCATACAACCTTCCGGTCGGTGCTCACATCATGGTGGACGACAACGAAAAAATCAAAGAAGGTAAAATTTTGGTTAAAATACCTCGACGCTCAGCCAAATCAGGCGACATCACCGGTGGTTTGCCAAGAGTAACCGAATTGTTTGAAGCACGTAACCCTTCAAATCCGGCTGTGGTATCCGAGATTGACGGTGTGGTTTCTTTCGGAAAAATCAAACGCGGTAACAGAGAAATTATCATCGAATCTAAATTTGGTGAAATAAAACATTACCTCGTTAAATTGTCTAACCAAATTCTCGTTCAAGAAAACGACTTCGTCAGAGCAGGTATGCCACTTTCGGACGGTTCCGTAACGCCCGATGATATCTTGCGTATCAAAGGTCCTTCAGCTGTTCAACAATATTTGGTCAATGAGGTTCAAGAGGTTTACCGTTTGCAAGGTGTAAAAATAAACGACAAACATTTTGAAGTAGTCGTGCGCCAAATGATGCGGAAAGTTGAGATTTTAGATCCGGGCGACACACTTCTTTTGGAAGGTCAATTGGCTCATAAAGACGACTTTATCGAAGAAAACGACAAACTATTTGGTAAAAAAGTAGTTGTCAGCGCGGGTGATTCCGTCAACATCAAAGCCGGACAAATCGTAACGCCTCGCGAACTGAGAGATGAAAACTCTTTGCTCAAGCGAAATGACAAAGCTATGGTGGAAGCCAGAGATGCTGTATCGGCAGTTGCTACACCTATACTGCAAGGTATCACAAGAGCATCTTTGCAAACCAAATCATTCATTTCGGCCGCCTCTTTCCAAGAAACAACCAAAGTTCTCAATGAAGCTGCCATCAGCGCGAAAGTTGACGGTTTGGAAGGCCTGAAAGAGAACGTAATTGTCGGGCATAAAATTCCAGCAGGAACTGGTTTACGCGCTTATGAACATGTTTTGGTGGGATCCAAAGAAGAATACGAAGAATTACTTCTTAAAAAGAAACCACAAGAATTATTGTATAACTAAAGATGGAAGAATCAAAGAACAATAACGAAAGTCAATTAGATATAGAATTGGATGAAAAAACAGCCGAAGGAATTTATTCCAACTTGGCCATCATCAACCACTCTGTTTCTGAGTTTGTCATCGATTTTGTAAGCATCATGCCCGGAAGACCAAAAGCAAAGGTCAAATCGCGAATTATTTTGACTCCTCAACACGCCAAACGCCTGCAAAAAGCGTTGTCGGATAATGTCAAAAAGTTTGAAAATCATTTTGGGAAAATAGATGATTTTGACCAGCCCGCCATTCCGCTCAACTTTGGTCCTACAGGAGAAGCATAAAATTCAAAACATTCCGACATCGTTCGGAATGTTTTTTTTATACCTTAGTACTTCAAATTTTAAGTTATGGAAGATCGAATAAAAACGTACGCGGAGTTTTATCAATATTATTTAAAAGAACATCAAAATACAGCAAATCGGGTGTTGCATTTCATCGGAACTTTTATCATTATCATGTTGGCATCCGTTTTAATCTCATCCAAAAGTTATTGGATGTGGATACTGATTCCGGTTATCGGCTATGGATTTGCTTGGTTTGGACATTTTTTCTTTGAAAAAAATAAGCCCGCAACCTTCAAATACCCGTTTTGGAGCTTAATTTCTGACTTCAAGCTTTTTTTTGAAATACTATTGGGAAAAAGACGGTTCAACGCCAAATGGGATCCGAGAGTTAGAGTCAAAAAAAGCTGATTAAAGCTTCTGTAAACGAATTCGTTCGTCAATCATTTTATTTCCGCCAAAGTAAATAATCTTGAAGCATAATCGTCGCGCTGATTTCATCAATCATACCCTTGTTTTGCCGATGCTTTTTCTTGAGATTTTGCATACTTTGCAACGCCATTTTTGAAGTGAAACGCTCATCGACGGTTTCAATGTCAATCAGAGGAAATTTAAGTTTAAATTTTTCAATAAAAGCCAAAACCAGAGGTGCACTTTCAGATGGCGTATAGTTCATTTGTTTTGGCAAACCGATAATTACCCGCTCAATAGATTCGGTTTTAAAATAATTTTCTAAAAAAGTCATTAACTCTGAGGTGTTGACCGTGGTAAGCCCCGAGGCGATGAGTTGCAGGGTATCCGTTGCGGCAATACCCGTTCTTTTTCTTCCGTAGTCGATAGCGATGATAATTGACATATTGTGTAAAGATAATTAAAAAGGCAGAAGCAGGATACAGGAGGTGAAAACCTTTGTCAAAGTTTAAAACTTTGACAAAGGTACTTTCGGAAAAAAACCGAATCTGATATTTCTGACAGGCTTGTTTTAGCCCATTTGGAGAAATTATTGATAGAAAAATCGATTATTCCATTGATAAGTCAAATTCCGAATAGCGTTTCCATAAACTAAAATAAACAAAAAAGTCTTTTTTTGTAAACAACCCGAAGGCTTATCTTTGCCAAAAATCAACAAATATGAACGATTTACAACCCATCATAGAAAAAGCTTGGGATGACCGAACTTTATTGTCTCAAACCGAAACCCTTGCCGCCATCCGCGAAGTAATCAATTTGCTCGATTCGGGCAAGTTGCGCGTAGCCGAACCTGTCGAAAACGGTTGGCAGGTCAATGAATGGGTGAAAAAAGCCGTGGTATTGTATTTTCCCATACAAAAAATGGAAACGTTTGAAGTAGGTATTTTTGAATATCACGATAAAATTCCACTCAAAAAAGGATATGCCGAAAAAGGAATCAGGGTGGTGCCGCATGCAGTGGCGCGTCACGGAGCATACATTTCAAAAGGCGTTATTTTGATGCCGAGCTATGTGAACATCGGTGCTTATGTCGATGAGGGAACCATGGTTGACACTTGGGCAACCGTAGGCAGTTGCGCGCAAATCGGGAAAAACGTACATTTGAGCGGAGGCGTAGGAATCGGTGGTGTTTTAGAGCCTCTGCAAGCTGCTCCGGTCATCATCGAAGATGGAGCATTCATCGGTTCGCGCTGCATTGTTGTGGAAGGCGTTCGGGTGGAGAAAGAAGCCGTTTTGGGAGCCAATGTTTGCCTGACTGCATCGACCAAGATCATCGATGTCACCGGAAACGAACCCATCGAAATGAAAGGTTGTGTACCAGCTCGTTCAGTGGTGATTCCGGGAAGCTATACCAAATCTTTTGCAGCCGGTGATTTCCAAGTGCCTTGTGCGCTCATCATCGGTAAGAGAAAACCTTCTACTGATTTGAAAACTTCGCTGAATAATGCACTCAGAGAGTATGATGTGGCAGTGTAAATAAATGTAATTTACCGATGTTAATTTGATTATATTTGAATGTTAATTTATCTAAAGTAGATTTAATATTCAACTGTTATGCCCCCAGTTTCATACAAATTTTTAATTTACATTTCTCAAGGTTATGCCATTCCCATTGGTAAGCCTTTGGAAGCAGAAATTCTCAAGCGCGGATACCAGGTTTATTGGTACAGTGACCGCCCGGACGGTAAAAATCGCATTCCGAAAACGTCGGCATCATTTGGTACTATTCAAGAAGCAGTTGCCTACGAACCTCATATCGTATTGACCATAACCGACTATGTGGCTGATTTTCTGACAGGCATCAAAGTGCAAATTTTTCATGGCTTTCCTGCCAACAAAAGAAAAGGAACCGATCAATTCCAAATAAGAGGTTTTTACGATTTGTATTGCACCCAAGGACCATCGTCAACCATTCCGTTTACTGAAATAAGTAAATCAAATAAGAAATTTGAAGTTGTAGAAACGGGTTGGTCTAAAATGGATCCGATGTATCCGCTTAAACCAAAGCAAAAAGACGAAATCCCAACGGTATTAATCACGGCAACCTGCACACGAGCTTACAGTCTGGCACTAAAAGACGATGTGCTTGCCGAAATTCACAGACTTTCTTTAACCGGAAATTGGAAATTCAAAATGGTGATTCATCCGCTTTTATCGGAGGCAGTTGCCAATAAAATAAAGAATATGCAAAATGAGAATTTTGTGTTTCTCGATACGACCGATTTAATTCCGCTTTATCAAGAATCGGATTTGTTATTTTCAGATACTTCCTCAGCTATCATCGAATATCTATTGCAAATAAAACCCGTAGTCACCTTTAAAAATAACATGCCCGGGCCTTATTTGATTGACATTTCAAAAGCAGAAGAGATAGAAACCGCTTTTCTAAAAGCCTTAGAAATGCCGGACAGTCTAAAAGATGAAATACAAAAATTTGCCGATTTTTCTCATCCATACACCGATGGAAAGTCAAGTGAAAGGGTTATAGATGCGGTCATCGCTTTTTTACACAAAGACAAAAGTCATCTAAAAAATAAGCCACTTAATTTGATTAAGAAATATAAAATTAGAAAGAAAACAGGTTTTTTTACTTTTAAAACTTACCCTGTATCTTTGACACTACCGACAGTTGTATTGAAATAAAATATTTTGACAGTACTGAAACTAATTGAGATTTTTTAACGTGTTAAAATACTATAAATATTTTAAGGTTTTGACTTCCAACTCGACAAAAGCCTGAAAATATCCAGGGTGAGTTATCGCTTTCTTATTCATATTTCTTACGCTTATGGCATCCCAATCGGTAAACCTTTGGAGGCAGAAATCCTTCGCAGCGGTTATGAAGTCAGGTGGTTTACGGAAGAAAACGAAACACGCAAATATTTTTCAAATACTGAAAATGTATTGAATACTGCCCAAGCGGTCATTCAATACAACCCGCATATCGTTTTGTGCGCGAGCAACACCGTGCCGGATTTTTTCCCGGGAATAAAGGTGCAGATTTTTCATGGATTTTCGGTTGGCAAAAGAGCCGAAAACATCGGACATTTTCGCATACGGGGTTTGTTTGATTTGTATTGTACACAAGGACCTTCCACAACCGGAAAGTTTAAAGAATTGGCTGAAGAACACGGTCATTTTGAAGTTGTAGAAACCGGTTGGTCTAAAGTTGATCCACTTTTTCCGATTGGAAAATCTGTTATAAAGGAAAAACCGGTTGTTTTGGTTTCTTCAACATTCACGCCTCGATTGAGTTTGGCACATTCCGATGAAGTTTTCAAAGAAATAGAAAAAATGTCGGCGAGCGGTAAATGTCAATGGATGGTGGTTTTACATCCGAAAATGGATGAAACGATTGTCAATAAATTTAAAAGTATTCAATCTGAACACCTTAGCTTTCACGACACAACCGATTTAATTCCTTTGTATAAAAAGGCTGATGTCATGTTGGCAGATACCACTTCAGCTATTTATGAATTTTTATTGCAGGAAAAACCGGTTGTCACCTATCGAAACAGTCGTCCGGGCAATCATCTTTGCAACATCACGCGACCGGAAGAAATTGGCATGGCAATCCAAAGTGTATTGCATAATCCCGGAGATTTGATTCAAAAAATCAAGGATTTTGTAGCTGAAATGCACCCGTATTCAGATGGAAAATCAAGTCAACGCGTAATCGAGGCATCCATCGCTTTTTTACACAAAGATAAATCACACTTAAAACCCAAACCGCTGAATTTGGTGCGGCGCGTGCAAATTCGTAAAAAACTTCATTACTTCACTTTCAAATCTTTTATGAACCCTCCGACACTTCCCAAACAGCAGCGTCCAAAGGCTCAAACTTCCGAATCCCGTAGGGGGTCACTTTGATGTGTTTGTTGCGGGTATATTTCCGGATTTTTTTGTTCAGCTTGACGGATTCTTGGGTTTTGTAACTGCGCTCGTGGTCAAGATGCAGACAGATGGCACTGTACCGGATTTGTTTGCCTTTGATGCCCAAATTTTTGAGCCGTTCGCCCATTTCGCGATCTTGCCCGCCGTACTGCATCCGTTCGTCAAAACCGTTTACCGCCAAGATGTCTTCCCGCCAACCCGAGGCGTTGTGCCCGTTCCAAGTTGCTTTGGAAGGCGTAAAACTATTCAGAAATTCTTCTTTGATGCCTTCCGCGTTTAGTTTGTTGTTTTTAAAAGAAGCACCCAAGCCGTTTTTGAGCAGCCATTTCAGTTCAAAACAGCGTCCTGATTCAATATCTTCCTTAGATATTAATTTAGAAATATTCATCGGCAATTTGTAATAACCACCGGAAAGAAACCTGCCTTTCTTTCTTTTTTTTAGGTGTTTGGCTACAAAATCCTCTCGGACGATGCAGTCGCCGTCACTCATGATGATATAATCGGTTCGGCATGCCAAAATGGCTTTGTTCAATATTTTTGATTTTTGAAAGCCCTCGTCTTCCTGCCAAACATGGATGACAGGGAAGTCTGCCTGCGCTTTGAAATCGGCAATGAGTTTGGCTGTTTCGGCACCGGAGCCGTCATCGGCAATGACGAGTTCAAACGAATCTTCGGTTTGCCGGGCATAACTCCACAATACTTTTTCGAGCCATTCGGCGGCGTTGTAGGTGCTGATGATGACAGAAGTTTTCATGTATAGTTTCATTTAGTTTAATGCGAAACTACTGCCTAATGTTTAACTTTGCGACGGGTTAACCTTAATTTGATGAAAACACAAAACAGACCTAAAATATCCGCGCTGCTCATTACCTACAATGAGATTTTACACATCAGAGAAGTTCTTGAAAACCTCTCTTTTGCCGATGAAATCATCGTGGTGGATTCTTTCAGTACAGACGGGACGGTGGAAGTTATCAAAGAATTTAAGGAGGTGAAATTGGTACAACGTCCTTTTAATGGATTTGCCGATCAAATGAATTATGCAATGTCGTTAGCTACTTGCCCGTGGATAATTTTTCCTGATGCAGATGAACGATTGCCCGAGCTTTTGGTAAAAGAAATTTTAGAAACCATTCAGAATCCTAAAGCTTTGGTTGTATATTATATAAAACGCGATTTTTATTTTAATGGGAAAAAACTAAAATATGGTGGATTTCAATATGACAAGCTCCACAAATTATTTCAAACGAATGCTGTAACCTTCAAAAGAAATCAGATTGTACACCAGAAATTAAATTTTAGGGGTAAAAGTGGTACGCTTAAACATAGCTTAATCCATTTTGCCTATAAAGATTTTGAACATTACAAACAAAAAAGAACACATTACGCGCAAATGAGAGCGGAAGAACTTTATAGTAAAAAAGTGAAACCTACTTTGTTTCACTTATATGTAAAACCAATTTTTAAATTTTTTCAGCATTATCTTTGGCGATTCGGATGCTTGGGTGGGAAAGATATTTTTAAATTAAATTTGATGAATGCAAGAAGTATCTTTGATCGGTATGTTTTTTTGAAAGAACTTTATAAAAATGCAAGAAGAAATACAGAAGGCGATACAGATTCTCCAACAAGGCGGAATCATTCTCTACCCGACCGATACCATTTGGGGAATCGGTTGTGATGCGACGAATGCTGACGCGGTCGCTAAAATTTACCGGTTGAAAAACCGCGAAGAAAGCAAAAGCATGATTTGCTTGGTCAGCGGTCAACGTATGCTCTACCAAATCTTTGATAAAATTCCCGAAACGGCCTGGCAAATCATGGAACTTTCCGAAAAGCCCACAACTTTGGTGTTGGACAAACCCAGAAACGTCGCCAAAAATCTCATAGCGGAAGACAACACTTTGGGTGTGAGAATGATCAAAGAACCGTTTTGTTTTAAGTTGATAGAGCGACTCAAAAAACCTTTGGTGTCCACTTCGGCTAATCTGTCCGGAATGCCTTCGCCGCATTCCTTTCAAGAAATAAGCCCCGAAATTTTAAAAGGGGTGGACTATGTTGTAAATTTGCACCGCGATAAAATTTGCAACCAAGCTTCCACCATCATCAAATTGTCCTTGGACAATCAAGTGAAAATTATTCGAAAGTGATGGCGTTAGCTAACAATAAAAACAAACCTTGTTTTAAATCTTTTTGACAACCGATGATTGGTTGTTCTTACGACTATTTGAATGAAGAATCAAAATTATAAAGAAGCACTCAATCAGCCCATTTTTAAAACCATCTCTGAGGCAACAGACGAATTGGGAGTAGATTCTTATGTGATAGGCGGTTTTGTGCGCGATTATTTGTTGCAAAGAAACATACCGAAAGACATTGATGTGGTTGCCATCGGCAGCGGCATTGATTTGGCGAAGCAGGTCGCTGCCAAACTCCCGGGGAAACCAACGGTGCAGGTTTTTAAAAACTTCGGTACGGCGATGATTAAAACCGCCGATTTGGAAATTGAATTTGTCGGCGCGCGAAAAGAAAGTTATGACCGAGGCAGTCGCAAACCTGCGGTAGAAAACGGCACACTCGAAGACGATCAACTTCGCCGCGATTTTACCGTGAATGCGATGGCATTTTCGTTGAACAAAAGAAATTTTGGCGATTTGCTTGACCCTTTTTCCGGAATCGCAGATTTGGAAGCCAACATATTGCGAACACCAACCAATCCGGATATAACTTTTTCAGACGATCCACTTCGCATGATGCGCGCCATCCGTTTTGCTGCACAATTGCATTTTGATATTGACATCGAGGCTTTTCAAGCCATTAAGAGAAACTGTGAACGCATCCGAATTGTATCGAAAGAGCGCATAGTCGATGAACTTAACAAAATATTGCTGACTGAAAAACCCTCCGTTGGCTTTTTGTTGCTTTATCAGAGCGGTTTACTTCCGATTATTTTACCCGAATTGACTGCACTTCAAGGAATAGAAGAAATAGAAGGACAAAGACATAAAGACAATTTTTACCACACCCTCGAAGTGGTTGATAACATCGCTCAAAACACCGATGATCTTTGGTTGCGTTGGGCGGCTTTGCTACACGATATCGGGAAAGCGCCCACCAAAAAATTCCAAGAGCCTATCGGGTGGACATTTCACGGACATGAATTTGTGGGTTCAAAAATGGTTTATAAACTGTTTAAAAGAATGTGCTTGCCCTTGAACGAAAAGATGAAATTCGTCCAAAAAATGGTGCTGCTCAGTTCAAGGCCCATCGTACTTTCACAAGATATAGTGACCGATTCTGCCGTTCGCCGACTTATATTTGACGCAGGAGAAGACATCGAAAGCCTGATGATCTTGTGCGAAGCCGATATCACAACCAAAAACCCAAATCGATTCAAAAAATATCATCAGAATTTTAAAGCGGTTCGGCTGAAAATTGAAGAAGTAGAAACGCGCGATCATGTTCGGAATTTTCAACCGCCTGTAAGTGGTGAACTCATCATGGAAACCTTTGGAATTTCACCATCCAAGGAGATTGGAATCATCAAAGATGCCATCAAAGAAGCTATATTGGAAGGCATCATCCCCAATGAATATGAAGCGGCATTTCAATACATGCTTGAGAAGGGAAATGAATTAGGTTTAAAAAAATCCTAATTTTAGTCAATTATCCGGTTTTATAACGACCTATTGGGTAATTTTGACAAAACCTGATTATTTAAAAATGTACAGACACTATAAACGATATTTGATTGTAGAAATGCTTTTTCTCTTTCTGTTTATCCCCTTGAGTTTTTTAATCTATTATCCGACGACGATTAAGGTCATCCTGACTTTGGTTTCGTTTATCTATGTGGTTGCTTTGATTTTTAGAAATCGATCCAGAATCAGAGAAACCAAAAAAACCATCAATTGGCGCAAATTTTGGATAAATACGGGTTTAAAATTCTTCGGATTGGCTGTTCTTACAATCATCGGTGTGTATTTTTACAATTCTGAACTCTTGTTCAAAATCGTCAGGGAGCGGCCGGTTATTTGGGTTAAAATTCTTTTTATTTACAGTTTATTGTCTGTCTATCCACAGGAAGTTATCTATCGGGTGTTTTTCTTTTCGCGCTACGAAAGACTTTTTCGCGACAAAAGACTGCTCATTTTTGTAAACGGGCTTTTCTTTGCCGCGGCACATGTTTTTTTTAGAAACGAATTTGTGTTGTTGCTCACTTTCTTTGGCGGAATGTTTTTTGCCTATACCTATCACAAAACCCGCTCTACTTCCATGATTTTTATCGAACACACACTTTATGGCTATTGGATTTTTACCGTTGGTTTGGGTGGGCTTTTGGGTTTTCCCAGTTAATTATCCGTGTTCAATCAACACTTAAGAAATAAAACATTTGTATTTTTGTCTAATTCTTTTTTTAAAATAAATATACGATTATGAGTTCATTCGACATTGCTATCATTGGTTCCGGTCCCGGTGGATACGTTTCTGCCATTCGTTGCGCGCAGTTGGGTTTTAAAACCGCCATCATAGAAAAATACAGTACTTTGGGAGGTACTTGCCTGAATGTAGGTTGTATTCCCTCCAAAGCTCTACTCGACTCTTCACACCACTACCACGATGCCGTTACCCACTTCAAAGAACACGGAATCGATATTCCCGGCGATGTCAAAATCAATCTCGAGCAGATGATAGCCCGCAAACAAGCAGTGGTCGATCAAACTTGCAGTGGAGTCAAATTTTTGATGGACAAAAACAAAATTACCGTTTTCGAAGGTCTCGGCAGTTTTAAAGATGCCACACATGTTGACATTGCAAAAGCCGATGGTACAACTGAAACCATCGAAGCCAAAAATATCATCATTGCCACAGGTTCAAAACCCGCTTCTTTACCCTTTATCAAATTGGACAAAGAGCGCGTAATTACCTCAACGGAAGCACTCAAACTCAAAGAAATCCCCAAACATTTGGTCATCATTGGCGGTGGTGTCATCGGTTTGGAGTTGGGGCAGGTCTATCTCCGATTGGGCGCGCAAGTTTCGGTTGTCGAATTTTTAGACCGCATACTTCCGGGTATGGACGGGGCAATTTCCAAAGAAATGACCAAGATTCTGAAAAAGCAAGGCATGAAATTTTATACCCAACACAAAGTCACGGCGGTTGAGCGCAAAGGCAAAGAAGTATTGGTCAAGGCAGATGATAAAACCGGGAAAAATGTCGATTTCACCGCAGATTATTGTTTGGTTGCCGTAGGAAGAAAACCCTATACGGAAGGATTAAATTTGAAAGCAGCCGGTGTAAAAGCGACCGAGCGCGGGCAAATAGAAGTAAACGAGCATTTGCAAACCAATGTGTCAAACATTTATGCCATCGGCGATGTTGTACGGGGAGCTATGTTGGCACACAAGGCAGAAGAGGAAGGTGCGATGGTTGCGGAAATTTTAGCCGGACAAAAACCACACATCGATTACAATCTGATTCCGGGAGTCGTCTATACTTGGCCGGAAGTAGCAGCGGTTGGGAAAACGGAAGAAGAACTCAAAGCAGCCGGTGTCGAATTCAAAGCAGGTTCATTCCCGATGCGTGCTTTGGGTCGGTCCAGAGCAAGTATGGATACCGATGGTTTTGTGAAAATATTGGCAGATGCCAAGACCGATGAAGTGTTGGGCGTGCACATGGTAGGTGCTCGCGTCGCCGACCTGATTGCAGAAGCTGTTACGGCCATGGAATTCAGAGCTTCGGCAGAAGACATTTCCCGCATGAGTCACGCACACCCAACTTACGCCGAAGCGGTGAAAGAAGCAGCTTTGGCCGCTACCGACAACAGAGCGTTGCATGTGTGAGGAGATTATTCAAAACTTTGGCTTCGACTCCGACGCTTCAGAGTTCAGCCACCGTCGCTTCGACCCCGACGCTTCGGGACTCAGCCACCGGACAATCGTGGTTGTTGCCTGAGCGAAGCCGAAGGCAACAGAAAGAATCAATGAATCATTATTGTCCTTTGACTGTTATTTTCCATGTGTCATCCTTATAATTTTACTGTCTTTCGAGTCGATGATTATTAGAAATACTCCACCGACGAGCTCGGTTGGAAGCGACCCATTTATAATCCAATAATTGTCTATGAAGTAAATTTTATAAGGTCTCTGCTTGGTTATTTGGTCTTTACCATAAATTCCAAAAAGAATTGGTTCTGCTACGATTATAGCGGTTAAACTGTCTTTAATAACAATTGTCTTATTGTCAATTACATTGTGTTGATTCTTGTCGATAAGAGCTGCTTCTAATTCTCGTTGAGCATACAATTTATCGCTCTGACCAAGAGCAGTTAGCGTCAATAATGAAAGAGTCAATAAGCAAAATGTTTTTGTGTTTTTCATTTTGTCCAGTTCTGGTATAATAATCCTATTGTTCCCACCTACAACATAACGGATACTTATTTAAACCCAAATACTTCCAATCCCTTGTGGCTTATTTTGATGGCTTCGAGCGGTTTAAGATCGAAGGTGTTGTCTTGCTCCACCATGTAATATTTCATGCCGGATAATTTTTTTTGCGCGAGAATTTTGGCAAAATCAATGTGTCCTTTTCCAACAGGTGCAAATTTTCCTTCATCATCCATGTCTTTCACATGCCAAATTTTAAACCGACCCGGGTACTTTTTAAAATAAGCAATCGGATCTGCTTTGGCATTGGTTACCCAATACAAATCCATTTGAAAATTCACGTATTTGGGGTTGGTGTTTTCCAGTAAATATTCAATGGGAACGATACCATCTTGGTTTTTCATAAATTCAAAATTATGGTTGTGATACAATAATTTTAAACCGGCTTTTTGGCATTTTTCACCCAAGGTGGTCAGTATGTTAGCTAAATTCTCTACACTTCCTTTCATTCCCATTGTACGGTCTTTGGAGTCAAAAGTAAAAAGACCCATTGGAGGAACCGGAATCACGAAATACTGAAAACCGGCGGCTTTGACATCTGCGATCATGGCATCTGCATTTTCTAAAGTAACCGTGCCTTGATGTGTACTGATGGGGATTAATCCCAGTTCTTTTAGGGTCTGTTTGAACACCAACGGTTCCATACCATAAAACTTTCCATCCTTGTATCCTGCTGCCTCGATATATTTGTATCCTGCTGCTGCAACAGCTGTCAAGGTTGCTTTGGCATCTTTGCCCATGTCATCTCTAACGGTGTAAAGTGCCAGACCTCCAAATTTGTTTTGGGATATACCGGTTATCGAACTCCCAAACAGAAGTGCAATCAATACCAGTTTGTGCGTAGATTTAATAAATGAAGTAATCATAGGTTTGTTTGTTGAATTAATAAGTTGCACTAAAAGTATGATTTTCACACCATATTTTTATTTAAAGTTTTCTTAATAACAACTTATTTTCAAAATGTTATGAAATCGCCATTAACAACAAGTTTGCGCAAACAAACACCGATAAATAAAATGCGATAACATACCCGCCTATCGGCAGACAGGTATGGCCACTAAAAATTTAATTTTACATATTTAAAACCTAAGCGATTTATTCACAGAAATCACTTATGCTAACTCTTTCTCCAAGGCAAGTGCTTTCGGAAAAAGGATGTTGTTTTCCAAATGAATGTGTTGATGCAGGTCATCTTCAAATTCTTTTAAGAGCGCAAAAGTTACTTTGTAGGTATTACAACCGTCTTGCGGAGTCGTATAATGGTTACTCAATTTATCAATCAGTCTGAATCTTTCGCCTTCCGTTTCGTGTTCTTTCATCATCATTTGAATGGGATTTTGAACGCTTCCAAAATGAGGTGCTTCCGTTTTTTGATGATTGTGTTGGGCATTAACCATTTTTCTGACGGCGGGAAACAAGATGAGCTCTTCTTTTTTCATGTGCTGTGCCAATTCACCCGCAGAGGCGTAAAATTGTTCGGCAATTTCGAAGAGTTCGGGATGTTGTTTGCCGTGTACTTCGCAAAGTCTCGCTAGGTATTGTTTGAGTTGAGATGAAGTAGATTCTACATAACGATGGTGTTTTTTCTCGATGTAATCTGCCAATAAATCCAAAGGCCAAGATTGATAATCGTTGGTGGTGGCACCGGTTTGTTGCTGCAATTCCGTCAATTCGGATATCAAGCTGTCCGAGGATAACGATTTTGCGGCGGATACTTCTTCAATGCTGCGGTTGCCTTTGCAACAAAAATCGATGCCGTGTGATTTAAAAACGGCTGCGGTACGGTAATCTTGGGCAACAATTTCGCCTACAATTGCTTCTTTTGTAATATTCATGATGTTGTTATTTGAGAGGATTTATAATATGCTATTTTGTGTTGAAACATTTCGGCCATTTTCTCTGCACGCGATTTGGCTTCTATCGCTTTTGCTCCGTCAAACTGTGCGTCAATGTTCTCATTGAAAAGAATTAACCATCGTTCAAAATGTTCTTGTGCAATCGGCAGTTTCGCATGTGGTGCAAACGGACTGCCAAAATAAGTATGGTCTTCCAACAAGATGGTTTGCCAAAACCGATACATTTTTTCCAGATGTTGCGGCCATCGACCTTGGATTTTATCATTAAAAATGTCTTTCAACAATTCATCCGTTCGTACTTTTTCGTAAAAACTGTCAACCAACTGCTTGACGTCGTCCAAGGTGAGGATTTCTTTTTGCATGGTCAGCGTTTTAAAAAAGTTAGTCCTTCTTTCATTCCCAATGATAATTCTTCAATTGAGGTGGTTTCGAGCATCTGTCTCAATTCATCGCGAATGTCTTTAAATTTATCATGAACCGGACAAGGTTTGTTTTCATCACATTCTTTTAACCCCAATCCGCAACCCGTGTAAATACTGTCTCCGTCAATGGCTGAAACGATTTGACTCAGATTGATTTGTTTGAATTGCGTTTTATTAATTTCAAAGCCACCCGAAGGACCTTTTGTCGAATCGATGATGTTGCTTTTTACCAACTGCTGTAAAATTTTAGCAGTGAAAGCTTCTGGTGATTCGATGGCTTTAGCGATTTCTTTCAGATTGACCCGTCTTTCTTCCAAAGATTGAACGGCTATATAAACTGCCGCCCGGATGCCGTATTCACATGCTTTTGAAAACATATTTTGACTTTTTATTTCTGGACAAAGATACAAACTGTTTTAATTCGGACAAAATTATCCGTTATAAAAATAATATCATTTTTTTGACAACAAGTAGAATGAATTTTTCCTCGTCTATTTATTGCGACTTAAAGTTTGAGGTCTTTTGGTTTAGAAAAAATAGTAACGTGAGTTCGATATACAATAATTTGGTTTAAAGCGGTTTGGGTTTGACTCATTAACATCTGCGCTGATCTGCGTTATTCGCGGGAGACTTTTAATGAATTTTCCCGCTGATTCTGCAAATAGACGCAGATGACTACTTTTTGAAAATCATTGAATTACAATAATTTGTGTTTAATTTGATTAGAAAGTTTGTTTTTCTTATTTCGAACTCACGTTTGTTAGCAAAAAACTGAAACAATGACGCAACAACAACAAATAGATTTTGTCAATAGACTTAGAGATGATTTCCCAGGCATCTATGATTATTATTGACAGATAAAAACCTAATTGGAATCACAATGGGATGAAACAACATTATAGAAAACAATCGCGGATATAATAGCGCTTTTTGACAATAAAAGGCTTTCAAGAGAAGTTTTATGATGACATCTCGTGGGCAGGTTTATGGAAATCGAAAACCCGCTTCGTTTTTCTCTGGCAAATCAGCTTCAAAATGACCTTCGAATTTCTTTAAAGAAAATAGGTAATCTTGGAGGTTTTTAGCGGAAAATGTGGTTATAAATTCGGTTCGGAGTTCTTCACTTTCAGCAAAGCTCACCCGGCCATCAGAAGTTGTTTCGGAGACATAAGTCAAGTTTAAATTTTTTTCCAATTTTAGGATTAATTCGAGCTTGAATGGGTTGTCTTCCATGGCTTTTCACACAAAAAAGTGGCTTTTTACAATGGTCTCAATCTTGGTAGCCAAATTAAAATCTCTTGCAGTGAGTCCATCGGCGTCGTGGGTAGTCAGAGTGATTTTAAGTTTGTTGAATACATTGAGCCAATCAGGGTGGTGATTTATCGATTCAGCTTCAAAAGCGATGTGCGTCATCACGCTGAATGCAGTTTTAAAATCTTTAAAAACAAATTCTTTTTCAATGCAGCAAGATTTCAGTTTCCATCCCGGTAGTTTGGTGAGTTTTTCGACTATCTCGTCTGTTGATAATTTTTCCATGTCTCGAAAAGATTAAGGTTTTTTGTAAAACGGCAACTTGACAACGCGCGCCGGAAGTGCGTTTTTTCTAATCTGGATGTGTATTTCAGTTCCTTCTGTCGCAAATTCGGACGGAACATATCCCAGACCGATGCCTTTGTTTAGATTGGGTGATTGTGTGCCACTGGTGACGACTCCAATTACTTTTCCTTCCGCATCCACGATATCGTATCCGTGGCGCGGAATGCCTTTGTCTAAAAGTTCAAACCCGACCAGTTTTCGTTTAGAACCTATCTTTTTCTCTGTTTTTAGATTTTCGGAGTTGACAAAATCCTTGGTGAATTTGGTAATCCATCCCAGTCCGGCTTCTAAAGGCGAGGTGGTGTCGTCTATGTCATTTCCATAGAGGCAAAATCCCATTTCGAGCCGAAGCGTATCGCGCGCACCCAAACCGATGGGTTTGATGCCGTAAGGTTTTCCGGCTTCAAAAACCTTCTCCCACACTTGTTTTACCTCACTGTTTTTGCAGTAAATTTCAAATCCGCCACTGCCGGTATAGCCCGTCGCAGAGATGATGACATGTTCGATTCCCGCAAAATCGCTCACTTCAAAATGATAGTATTTCATGGCAGATAAATCGACCGAAGTCAACGATTGCATGGCTTCCACGGCTTTTGGGCCTTGAATGGCCAAAAGGGAATAATCGTCTGAAAGATTGCGCATGACCGCACCGATTTCTTGGTTGTTTTTGGCAATCCAATCCCAATCTTTTTCAATATTCGATGCGTTGACTACCAGCAAATAGGTTTCTTCTTTGACGCGATAGACAATTAAGTCATCAACAACACCGCCGGTTTCGTTGGGCAAGCAAGAATATTGCGCCCGGCCAATTGTAAGTGTAGATGCATCGTTTGAAGTAACTTTTTGGATGAGTTGCAAAGCATTGGAACCTTCCACCAAAAATTCACCCATGTGGCTGACATCAAAAACGCCAACGCCATTGCGAACTGTTAAATGTTCAGCGATGACGCCTTCGTATTGCACAGGCATATTAAAACCTGCAAATGGCACCATCTTGGCACCTAAATCGATGTGTACTTGCGTAAGTGTTGTGTCCTTCATCTGGTTTTTTTGATTGCAGTACAAAGATATTTAAAAGTAGGCGCAATGACAATGGATTTGTGAAGAATCATTTGTGTGTAGTTTCTTTAATAATGCCATCAATATTGTATTAATTTGGCGAATTGATTTATTTCTTATTTTCAAACAGTAATATTATTCTGGAAATATTAAATACATCAAACACACATTGGCGTTACTTAAATCGTGATTGTCTATCTGTTTTTTTTGCAAAATAAATTTCAATTTTTGCTAAAAAAAACCGAGTACCTTGATTCAAATCAAAGCACTCGGCAGTAAATCTAAATAACACCTCACTAACTGAAACAATAAGCGTTTTCTGCGATCAGTTTATCAGCAATTAGTGTGCGTAAATCCGCTACATTGGGTTCGTTGGCATACTTGGTAAAGCGTTTGAGTCCGGTGAGCATCATGCGTTGTTCGTCTCCGGAAGTGAATGACACCACCGCTTCTTTTCCTTTGCTGTTGACCAAATCAACGGCGTGGTAGAGGTAGAGTTTTGCCATCGCAATTTGCTCCTGAATGGTTGCTTCACCTTTGGTTTTCGCCAACTTCTCTGCTCGCAAAATTCCGGATTCAGCCATGTAAATCTCAATCAGCATATCGGATGTAATCAACAAAATTTGTTGGTGGCTTTCAAAATCGGCACCGAATTTCTGTACGGCACTTCCGGCAACCATCAATATGGCTTTTTTGAGTTTGGTGATCATTTCTTTTTCTTCGGTAAACAGCACACTGTAGTCTGGTCTGTCAAATGAGGGTACGGAAGTCAACTCATTGGCAACAGCCGTAGCCGGCCCGAGCAGATCCACGTGTCCGCGCATCCCTTTTTTGATCAACATACCCACAGAGAGCATGCGGTTGATTTCATTGGTGCCTTCATAGATTCGGGCAATGCGGGCATCGCGCCAAGCAGCTTCCATCGGGGTGTCTTCTGAAAAGCCCATACCGCCGAATATCTGAATTCCTTCGTCGGCACAATTTTGAATATCTTCGGAAACGGCAACTTTCAAAATGGAACATTCAATAGCGTATTCTTCCACGCCCTTCAGTTCGGCTTCTTGATGCGAATTGCCTTCAGCAATGCGAATGGCAATGCGGTCTTCGATGTTTTTGGCAGTTCGATAGGAAGCAGACTCTCCTACAAAACAGTTGGTCGCCATTTCGGCCAATTTGTATTTGATGGCACCAAATTGTGCAATTGGAGTTTTGAATTGTACGCGTTCGTTGGCGTATTTTACCGAATTGGTAATCACCCGGCGTTGTGCATCCAAACAAGCGGCTGCTAATTTGATACGACCCACGTTGAGCGCATTCATCGCAATTTTGAATCCGTTGCCTCTTTCAGAGAGCATGTTCTCGACCGGAACTTTGGTTTCGTTGAAGAAAACCTGACGGGTTGAAGAAGCACGAATACCTAATTTATGTTCTTCTTCGTTCATGCTGATGCCGTTGGCAGGGTCATTTTCAACAATAAATCCGGTGATGTTTTTGTCATCTTCGATGCGTGCAAACACGATAAATACTTTACAGAATCCGGCATTGGAAATCCACATTTTTTGTCCGGTAATTTTGTAGTGTGTTTTGTCGGCCGAGAGTACGGCTTTTGTCTTTCCGCTGTTGGCATCCGATCCGGCACCCGGTTCGGTCAAGCAATAGGCACCAAACCATTCTCCCGTGGCAAGCAGCGGAAGGTATTTCTTTTTTTGTTCTTCGGTTCCATACAAGGTGATGGGCAAAGTGCCAATCCCGGTATGTGCGCCGAAAGCGGTTGAAAAAGAGCCAGTTGCGCCCGAAATATAATCGCAGACCAGCATGGTGGAAACGAATCCCATGCCGAGTCCGCCATAAGCTTCAGGTACGGTGACACCCAAGAAGCCAAGATCGCCGGCTTGTTTCATACTCGATTGGGTGAAGGCGTAATCTTTCTTTTCAAATCGGTCTTTGTTTGGCCAAATTTCGCGATCCACAAATTCTTTGACCGCATCGCGCATCATAATTTGATCTTCCGAAAAATCTTCGGGGGTAAATACATTTTCACATTGTGTCTCTCTGACGAGGAACTGTCCGCCTCGTAGGATGTCGTTTGTTGTTGAACTCATATGGGTTTGTTTTTTTGTTTGACGTTTAATGTTTTAAATTCGATTGTTCCCTTCGTCTCCGCTCAGGGAGCGATAGTTTTTATGTTTAAGGCTCCCTTCGACTCCGCTCAGGGAACGATTTCATAATAGTTCATAAATCCCCGCCGCGCCTTGTCCGGTTCCGACGCACATGGTGACCATACCGTATTTCCCTTTGAGGTTGCGTTTGTTCATTTCGTCAAAGAGTTGAACAGAGAGTTTGCCGCCGGTACAACCCAGTGGATGTCCCATGGCAATGGCACCGCCGTTTACGTTGACGATATCGGCATTAAGTCCGAGCTCGCGGATGACGGCCAACGATTGGGAAGCGAAAGCTTCGTTTAATTCAATGAGCGAAATATCTTCTTTTTTCAATCCGGCTTGCTTCAACGCTTTTGGCACAGCTTTGATTGGTCCGATTCCCATGATGCGTGGTTCAACGCCTGCGGCGGCGTAACTGACCAATCTGGCAATGGGCTCGAGTTTGAGTTCTTTCATCATTTTTTCAGACATGACCATCACAAAAGCTGCACCATCACTCATTTGCGAGGAGTTTCCGGCAGTTACGCTTCCTCCGGCTGCAAATACTGCGGGTAATTTGGCCAATGCTTCTAGACTTGTGCCGGCTCTTGGACCTTCATCTTTTGTAACCGTGTATGATTTGGTTGCCTTTTTGCCGTTTTCATCCACATAGGTTTGTTCGACAGTAATCGGAACGATTTGATCATCAAATCTTCCTTCGGCTTGAGCTTTTAAGGCTTTCATGTGCGAGTGATACGCAAAAGCATCTTGATCTTCTCTCGAAACTTTGTACTGATTGGCAACAGCTTCGGCGGTATTTCCCATGCCCCAATAATAATCTTCATGCCCGGATTTGGCCAAATCGTAATTGAGTTCGGTTTTAAACCCGGTCATCGGTACGGCACTCATGCTTTCGGCTCCACCGGCTATGATGCAATCGGCCATACCGGATTGAATTTTAGCAGTTGCCATGGCGATGGTTTCTATACCCGATGAACAAAATCTGTTGACGGTCACGCCCGGAACTTCGATGGTGTTGAGTCCCATGAGCGAGATAAGTCGCGCCATGTTGAGTCCTTGTGCGCCTTCCGGCATGGCGTTCCCGACAATGACATCGTCGATGCGGTTTTTATCTAATTGTGGTAGCTTCTCCATCATGTATTGGATGGTTTCAGCAGCGAGTTCGTCGGTTCTTTTGAAGCGAAACACACCTTTTGGTGCTTTGCCAACCGCGGTTCTGTATCCTTTTACTATATAGGCTGTTTTCATGTGATGAAGTATTAAGTATATTGTATTAAGTATTAAGATTAGTTATTTTTTAATTTTTCTCTTATAGATTTTTGAAATGAGAAATTCATATTGCTTATTTCAACAAGTTCGTTGAAAAGCGACTTTGTGTTTTCGCCTTTTGCAATGTCAACGCGTTCGCAGATATGAAGTTGGGTAATCAATTCATAAGTAGAACCATTTGCAATGCTCAAGAAATGTAAAAACTCCAAGTCGGAATTTCTTCCCGAACCTTCCGAAATGTTAGATGGAATTGAAGTAGCACTTTTTTTTAGTTGAAGTATTAAATTATATTTTTCATTCAAGGGTAAGTCATTGCAGAGCAGGTAGATTTTCTCAGTCAAATCCATTGCTTTTTGCCAGGTTTTGAGTTTCTCAAATTGATGCATATCTTTTCTCTTAATACTTAATACTAAAATCTTTGTTCTTCAATCGCTAATTGCGCAAAGGTTTTCCTGTTTTTAACATGTGTTCGATGCGTTCCAAGGTTTTGCGCTCGGTGCAAAGCGATAGAAACGCTTCTCGTTCGATGTCAAGCAGGTATTGCTCGCTGACCAATGTTGGTTCGGACAAATCGCCGCCAGCCATCACATAGGCCAATTTGTTGGCGATTTTTTGGTCGTATTCCGAAATGTAATGTCCGGCTTCCATGCTGTCAGTACCGACGAGGAACATACCCAAGGCTTGTTTTCCGAGTACTTTAACATCTTTGCGTAAAATGGGTTTGGTATAACCGGCTTCCGCGAGCAGCAAAGCTTGCTTTTTGGCTTCGGCTAATTGTCTGTTTCTGTTGACCACTACGGTGTCTTTTCCTTTTTGTAAAATACCCAAGTCGTAGGCTTCGTAAGCGGAAGTCGAAACTTTTGCCATGGCGATGGTTAGGAAATATTCTTGCAACACATTAAGCTCTACATCATTTTTTCTGAATAAGTCAGATGCGCGCAACGCCATTTCTTTCGAACCGCAACCGCCTGGAATCAATCCGACACCAAACTCAACCAAACCAATATAGGTTTCGGCTGCCGCGACTACTTTATCTGCGTGCAAAGTCAATTCGCATCCGCCGCCAAAAGTCATGCCGTGAGGAGCAATTACAACCGGAATGGAAGAGTACCTAACACGCATGACGGTGTCTTGGAAGGTTTTAATCGCCATGTTGAGTTCGTCATAATCCTGCTCGGCTGCCATCATAAACACCATGGCTAAGTTGGCTCCGACAGAGAAGTTTGGCCCCTGATTTCCAATGACCAATCCTTCGTATTCTTTTTCTGCCAGATCGATGGCTTTGTTGATTCCTTGGATGACACCACCGCCAAGGGTATTCATTTTGGAACGAAATTCAACGTTGAGGATGCCGTCACCCAAATGCTGGATAACCGAATCGCTGTTGCTCCAAACTTTTTTGCTTTCGCGGATGTTGTCTAAGATGATAAAAGCATCTTGACCCGGTATTTTGTTTTGTTTTTTCGATGGAATATCAAAGAAATAAGTAGCTCCATCCTTGACTTGATAGAACGATTTGTTTCCGGAGGCGAGCATGTCTTCCACCCATTTTGCAACGGACAGACCTTCTGCCTTGATGAGTTCGATTCCCTTTTCGACACCGATGGCATCCCAAATTTCAAATGGACCGTTTTCCCAACCAAAACCGGCTTTCATGGCATCGTCTATTTTGTAAAGCTCATCCGATATCTCCGGTATGCGATTGGAAACATAAGCAAACAATCCGGCTAAGTTTTTTCGATAAAATTCAGCGGCTTTGTCTTTGCCGCCTATCAATACTTTAAATCGGTCGATGGGTGCATCGATGGTTTTTGTGAGTTCGAGGGTGGCGAAAGAAGCTTTTTTCTGTGCGCGATATTCGAGGGTGTTGAGGTCAAGGACGAGAATGTCTTTGCCTTCTTTTTTGTAAAATCCTTGCCCTGTTTTGCTTCCCAACCAATTGTTATCCATCATTTTACTGATGAAGTCAGGAAGTTTAAAAAGCTCGTGCGCTTCGTCTTTGGGACAGTTTTCATACAGCCCGTTGGCCACGTGTACCAAGGTGTCTAAACCGACAACATCGACGGTTCGGAAAGTTGCCGATTTGGGACGGCCGATGACAGGACCGGTCAGTTTATCGACTTCTTCTACTGTCAATCCCATTTCTTTGACCAAGTGAAACAAACTCTGAATGCCATAAATGCCTACACGGTTTCCGATAAATGCCGGTGTATCTTTTGCGGCTACACTTGTTTTGCCGAGGAATTTTTCACCATAACCATTCAAAAAGGAAATCACTTCCGGGTCGGTTTTGGGTCCGGGGATGATTTCGAATAATTTGAGATAACGCGGTGGGTTGAAAAAGTGTGTTCCGCAGAAATGTTTTTGGAAATCTTCACTGCGTCCTTCACTCATAAAGTGAATCGGGATTCCGGATGTATTTGAAGTAATCAAAGTACCCGGTTTGCGGTGTTTTTCTATTTGTTCAAATACTTTTTGTTTGATGTCCAATCGTTCGACCACCACCTCGATAATCCAGTCTGCGTCTTTAATTTTAGATAAATCGTCTTCAATGTTACCTGTGGTAATGCGAGACGCAAACGAAGCGTGATACAATGGCGAAGGTTTTGATTTTATGGATGTCGTCAGATGGTCGTTCACCAATCGATTTCTGAAGATTTTACTTTCTTTGGTGATGCCTTTTTTTTCTTCTAAGGGTGTCAATTCTCTCGGAACGATGTCCAACAGGAGAACTTCTACGCCGATGTTGGCAAAGTGACAAGCGATGCCGCTTCCCATGATACCTGAACCGATGACGGCTACTTTGTTAATGATTCGCTTCATGTGTTTGTTGTTTTATTTGATGAATTCTTTTTGGGTGTTGTATATTTTTTTGGATTGAACGAGTTCGATGATTTTTTCAGTTACTTCAAAAAAGTGCTGTAGTTTGACTTCGGAAATTTCTTGTTCGACGACTTCATTAAAATGCAATACAACTTCTTTAGAAAGTTCCCTTTTTTTCAACCCGAAAGGGGTGAGCTGGATAAGGACGCTTCTGCCATCATCCGGATTTTTCACTCTGTTGATCAGACCTTTTTGTTCCATGATGTTCAAGGTTCGTGAAAGACTGGTGGCTTCCATACCCATTTTCGGACCTAAAGTGGTGGAGGGTGTGCCCGTTTTTGGGTCAATGCTGAGCAGGGTAAAACCGATTGTCATCGTACTGTCTTCCTTGCTCGCTTCTTCGTTGTAGGCCTTTACGATGGCTTGCCAAGCTACCCGCAACGCGTAATCAATGGTTTTGTCTTTCATGATTTTACCTGAAATGGGAACCAAATATAGGAAAAAATATTATGCATGCATAATAAATTTGCGTTATTTTTTTAGTTATGTATATTTAACTGTGAAGAGGTATAATTTAATTTATAAATTTATGGTTGATATTTTGTTTGATTAGCCTTATGTAAATAGAACACGGATGACACGGATATGGGGGATTTAAACGGGTTTGATTTGTTTTTTATCATTTGTGAACAGTTTTCTTTTAAACTGAGGTTCTTTACCAAAATTTAAAAGCAATCCAACTTCTATTTCGGTTGCCTTTAAATAATTGATTAGTTGTAATTCGTGTTCTTCTATTAATGTTTCAGCTGCTTTGAGTTCAAGAATTACAGCATTGTTCACAATTATATCTGAAAAATATGCTCCCACAATTTCCCCGTTGTAATGAACTTTGATAGGTTTCTGCTTTTCACAATACAAACCCATTGCTGTCAGTTCAAGATACAGTGCGTTTTCGTAAACTTTCTCCAAAAAACCATAACCAAGTTCGTTGTAAACTTTGTAAAAAGCTTTAATAACTTTCCCTGTAGTATCTTCATGAAGAATTTTCATTTTTGACCGTGTTAAACCGTTAAATCGGTGTCATCCGTGTTCTATTTATATCGCAATACTACCTTTGTCCTCCATTCATGAATACTTTTCAGTCCGGTAGATTTTATCGTACAAGTGTTGGTACATCTGTTTCACATTTTTGCGTTTGAGTTTGAGGGTAGGCGTGAGGTGACCCGAATCGATGCTCCAAATATCGGAAGTAAGTTCAAATCGTTTTACTTGTTCCCAATGCCCAAAATGTTCGTTGACCCGATCGACTTCTGCCTGAATCAACGCGATAACATTGGGGTCGTGCGCAATTTTTTGATTGGAGTTTTCCAAAGTGATTTTCTTTTGCGCAGCCCAACTTTTGATGTTTTCAAAAGCAGGCTGGATGAATGCCGCCGGCATTTTTTCTCCATCGCCAATCACCATGATTTGCTCGATATAAGGTGATTGTTTCATGTCATTTTCGATGAGTTGCGGTGCGATATATTTTCCGCCGGAGGTTTTGAACATCTCTTTTTTGCGGTCAGTAATGCGCAAAAAACCTTCCGAATCGAATTCTCCGATGTCACCGGTGTGAAAATAACCATCGGTCATTACACTGGCAGTCTGCTCGGCGTCTTTGTAATAACCTGCCATTACGTTGGGACCTTTGACTATAATTTCTCCGTCTTCTGCAATTTTAACTTCTACATGATCGATGGGTTTGCCAACCGTTCCGATTTTGAAATTAAAGTTTCGAGAATCATTTACCGCAATCACAGGTGAGGTTTCCGTGAGTCCGTAGCCTTCCATAATCGGCATTCCGGCTGCTGCAAAAAGTTTGCCCAAACGAGGCTGTAGTGCGGCACTGCCTGACACCATCAAGTCCAATCGGCCGCCGAGACCTTCTTTCCATTTTGAAAAAATGAGCTTTCGGGCGATGGATAATTTGTATTCATACCACCAACCATTTTGTCCGTAAGGTTGGTATTGGAGCCCCAATTGAATAGACCAAAAAAACAATTTTCGTTTGATGCCTGTGAGTTCATCGCCTTTTGCATAGATTTTATCATACACTTTTTCGGCTAATCTCGGTACAACCGTCATCACATGCGGGCGAACTTCTTTGATGTTTTCACTGACTTTTTCGATGGATTCGGCAAAGTAAATAGAAACGCCGTGGTATTGATACAAATAAACGATCATGCGTTCGAAGATGTGGCAGATGGGCAGAAAACTCAGCGCAACCGATTTGCCCGAATCAAAAGGCACGCGAGGCGAACTGTCCAACACATTGCTGACGATGTTGCGATGGGTGAGCATGACACCTTTGGGTTTTCCGGTGGTACCGGAAGTATAGATGATGGTTGCCAAATCGTCGGGTTTCACTTCTGATTTTCTCTTTTCAACTTCCGGTTGAAGTGATTTGTCATCGCCAAGTGCCAATACTTCTTTCCAGTTTTTGCAATTTTTTATCTCATCAAAAGAATATACATCCTTTAAGAATTTCAATCGATCTTTGATGGAGTTGACTTTCTCGTAAACTTCGGCATCGGAAACAAAACACAACACGGCTTCAGAATGATTCAACACATATTCATAATCATCAATTGCCATGGTTGGATAGACAGGCGTGTTTTGTGCGCCAATTTGAAGAATCCCGATGTCGATGGTGTTCCATTCTGTCCGGTTAGACGAGCTTATGACCGCTATTGTATCGTTGACTTGAATCCCCAATTTAATAAGTCCCCGACTGATTTTATTGGCATTGTCAACGTATGTTTCCGTAGAAGTTTTTTCCCAAACACCGTCGTATTTGGTAACCAAAGCAGCATCGAGATTGTAATTGGCGAGTTGGTAATATGGGATGTCAAAAAGTCGGGTAATGGGATTCATGTAGTTTCTTTGATTTATTCAGATGCAAATTAAAAAAAAGAATGACATAAATAACGAATCCTAAAAATTGGCGGTTATTTTTATCAAAACTTAAATTTAGACGAAGTTTTTTTGAGACTTAACAAACTCGAAAAAATGAAAAGACATGGTTTTTTTGTATTTTTGTAGCATCAAGATAAAAAAATAGACATGCAAGTTAAATCATTGATGAAAGAGATAAAACATTTGCCATTGGCAAAAAGATTTTTCATCTTAGAACAAACGCTAAAATCTATCAAGGAGGAAGAGTTGAAACAGCGAGATAATCTTTTTGAAGAAGCAGATGGTACTATATCTTATTCTGCAAGTGAAAAATCCTTGTCAAAAGATTGGCTATCAAAAGAAGATAGCCGTTTGGATGAATTATTATAAAAAATCACATGTTTAAGCAGGGAGATATTGTAGTTGTGAAATTCCGTTTACGGACGGTTCCGAATTTAAAAGAAGACCTGCCATGATTATTTCTAATGCCAAGGTAAACAAAACCAAAGACTATTTACTCGTACAAATCACATCAAAATATCACGAAGACAGACTTACTTTTCCAATCGATGACAATGATTGTTTGATTCCCTTGCCATGAAGAGTTTCATTAGAGCACATAAAGTTTTTACGGTAAATAAAAATCTCATCCTGTCTAAAATAACTCAAGTGAGTCCTCACTTCTTCAATCAAATTTCAGATGAAATAGTCTCTCTTATTTCTAAAGAAAAAGAAAATTCTAATCAATATAAAAACGAGGATTAAAAATTAATAAACCATTACCCTGTCTTCAGGCAGGTCACAAACCTAAAATCCATGAGGCTAATTCCCGCCATAGACATCATTGAAGGAAAATGTGTTCGGCTTACCAAAGGCGATTACAATACCCGGAAAATATACAACGAAAATCCGTTGGAAATTGCCAAACAATTTGAAGCAAGCGGCATCGAATATTTGCATTTGGTGGATTTGGATGGAGCCAAATCGCAACATATCGTCAACCGGAAAACATTGGAACAAATCGCGACCCGAACGCATTTAAAAATAGATTTCGGTGGCGGTCTAAAATCAGATGCTGACTTAAAAATTGCTTTTGAAAGTGGCGCCAACCAAATTACCGGTGGCAGCATTGCTGTCAAGAATCCGGAAGTTTTTAAGGGTTGGATAAAAACCTTCGGCAGTGAAAAAATCATTTTGGGAGCGGATGCAAAAGACGAAAAGGTAGCGGTGAGCGGATGGCAGGAAAGTTCTCAATTGGAACTGTTGCCGTTTATACTGGATTATCAGAACGAAGGAATTCAATATGTCATTTGTACAGATATTTCCAAAGATGGCATGCTCGAAGGTGCTTCAAACGAGTTGTACACCAAAATTTTAAAAGAAGCAGTCGGAATCAAATTAATCGCATCGGGTGGCGTTTCTTGCGTGGAGGATCTCTATAAATTAGCCGAAATCGGTTGTGAAGGAGCCATCATCGGAAAGGCTTTTTATGAGGGTAAAATCAGTTTGAAGGAATTGGAAAAATTCAAAATTCAACAAACTAAATAGAAAAACGGAGCAGAACTTTGGTGAAATTTTCCGATGGTTGACTGTGGTAATGATTGTATTTGTCTCGTTTCAAAAAAATTAAAATTACCTTAACAGCGGGTATTTGTAGTAAAATTTACTTTTGCGCTATGCTTTATTTTTCTACCAAAGAACAAAACAATCTAAGAAGAGAAAAGGAGTTCCTCGATTTGTCTCCCGAATAGAGGCTGCAGATTTTCTTTGAATCGTTTGACCAACAACTTATTTTTGAAAACCAAAAAGAAGACAAAAACCGAGACAATTTTATTCTGACACGATTGGATATGACAACAGATAAATTAACGTGAGTTCGACCTATAATAATTTGGTTTAAAGCGGTTTGAGTTTGACTCATTGACATCTGCGCTGATCTGCGTTATTCGCGGGAGATTTTTAAAGAATTTTCCCGCTGATTCTGCAAATGGACGCAGATGACTACTTTTTGAAAATCATTGAATTACAATAATTTGTGTTTAATTTGATTAGAAAGTTTGTTTTTCTTACTTCAAACTCACGTTAAATTAAATCCTGCTATTAAAACATTGTCGCGGCACATTCGTTATCTTGTTAAAATTTAACTTTTTTTAATCGTGTCTTTCAAGTAGATTTAGACAATCAAAATAAATTTTATGCAGATGTACGGCAATCGCTTTGTTTTTTTATTTCTTTTTACAATCATATTTCCTTTCGAAAGTTTTTCTCAAACGCAATATCCCAAAGATTACTTCCGCTCGCCATTAGACATTCCTCTTCTGATAGCGGGTTCTTTTGGTGAATTGCGCTCCAATCATTTTCACTCCGGATTAGACATCAAAACGCAAGGCCAAACCGGGCTTTCGGTGTTTGCAGCGGGGGAAGGATATGTGTCGCGAATCAAAGTGGAATGGTTTGGATATGGAAAAGCAATTTATGTAACCCATCCAAATGGCTACACCACGGTTTACGGGCATTTGAGCAAATTTTCTCCAGAAATCGAGGCTTGGGTAAAGCAAAATCAATATCAAAAAGAATCCTATGACATCGAATTGTTTCCCGATGCATCAATTTTCCAGCTTACCAAAGGACAGCTCATCGCATACAGTGGAAATACCGGAGGTTCGGGTGGTCCACATCTTCATTTTGAAATTCGCGAAACCAAATCTGAAAAACCCATCAACCCTTCGCTTTTCGGATTCGATATAAAAGACAGCAAACCACCTGTTATTGAGCGTGTTTTTGTCTATCCTGCTGATGAAAACGCGAGGGTAAACGGAAGTGCAAAAATGAGTCAACTGACTTTGCAAACCCAGCGACAAGGTTATGTCAAAACCAATCCGGTGAAGGTGAGTGGTTCTATTTATGTAGGTTTTTCGGCTTATGACCGATTGGATTTAACGGCAAACAGAAATGGAATATATAAAGTCGAAAGTTATGTAAACGGTCTGAAGAATTTCGGCTACAATCTCGAAACCTTCTCGTTTTTCGAGAGCAGGTATCTGAATTCGCTGATAGATTATGCGTATTACAAACGAACCGGACAACGTATCCAGAGAGTTTACAAAGCACCTTATAATTTTTTAAGCATTTACAATGATAAAAAGCAGAATGGCGTCATTGAAATTAAAGATACCGCAAAATACCAAATCAGGTTGATTGTGACCGATGCCTACCACAACGAAACCATCGTTGAAATACCGCTGGTTGGCGTTGAAAATCCAATGATAGATTCCGTTGAAAAAGTACAGGCAACCAATCTTGTAAGAGCCAGTCAACCCTTTGATTTTAAATCGGGAAAAGTGTCCGTGCATTTTGATAAATGGTCTTTTTATGAAGATTTCAATTTCAATTTTCAAATGAAAGACAGCATCACCGCGCAGATTGGCAGCGCAAGTATTCCCGTTCACAAGGCATTTGACCTGACCTTTGATGTTTCTGGGTTTTCAAAAGAAGCAATTGACAAAATGTATATTGCCGAGTTTGACAAAGGCAGATATTTTCAGGTGAATACCAAACGAGTCGGCAATTCTTTGGCTGCAAGTGTCAAATATTTAGGGACTTACACGCTGAAAAAAGATACGACACCACCTAAAATATATCCGATTAATTTAAAAAAAGGGCAATGGCTCACCAATTTCAGGTTTTTAAAACTCCATGTTTCCGATCAGGAATCTGAAATTTCAGGATTCAAAGCAACCATCGATGGCAAATGGATTTTGATGGAATACGAATACAAAGAAAACACGCTTACTTTCGATTTTGAAGATAATATTTTAGAGGAAACGTCGCAGGCAAAACACATTTTAAAAGTAATTGCTACCGACCATGTCGGAAATAGTACTATTTTTGAAACCGAGTTTTTCAGGAAAAAATAAAATCTTATTAAATCAGTCAACCATTCTTTCGATTTTGAAAATAAACCATTACTTTTTTACATTGTTTCTTTTGGTAAGTTTTTGCTGCTTTTCTCAAAAATCCACCATCAAAGGAATTGTTTTAGACGAGAGCAACAAACCCATCGAAGGAGTCAATGTTAGTTTTCAAGGAGGTGGCACACAAACCGATGCTACCGGATTCTATGTTTTAGTTATCGATGCCGATAAAGAAATAAAAATCACCTTTAGTCACCTTTCGCACAAACCGGTTACGCTGACTTTCAAGTTGAAAAACAACGAAAGTTTTGAATACAATCCGGTTATGAAAATCAATGTGGAGCAGATGTCAGAAGTTATTGTCACAGCAGAAACCCGCGATCGAGTTTCAGGTGTAGTCAGTATCTCACCCAATATTATTCGGAAAATTCCCGGTGCCAATGCGGGAATTGAAAACATACTCAAAACCTTGCCGGGTGTTAATTCAAACAACGATTTAAGTACGCAATATTCCGTGCGTGGCGGGAGTTTTGAAGAGAATTTGGTCTATGTAAATGAAGTGGAAGTCTATCGCCCTTTTCTTGTTCGTTCCGGACAGCAGGAAGGTTTGAGCTTTGTCAATTCAGACCTCACCGAAAATGTGTATTTTTCAGCAGGTGGATTTCAAGCCAAATACGGCGATAAAATGTCATCGGTGCTCGACATTACTTATCAAACACCAACTCAGTTTGGCGCAGGAGTCGATTTGAGTTTCCTCGGAGCAAGTGCTTTTGTACAAGGTGTTTCCAAAAATCAGAAATTATCGGGTATCGCAGGTTTTCGACTTAGAGACAACAGTTTGTTGGTGGACAGTCAGGACACAGAATCCGATTTCACACCGCGTTTCATCGATTTCCAAACCTTTCTTACTTATCAATTCAATCGGAAATTACAATTCGATTTTTTGGGTGTAGTTTCTCAAAACGATTACGATTTCAGACCCAAACGCCGACAAACTAATTTTGGCACAGTTGCCGATCCGCGTGCATTGGTTGTTTTGTTTGATGGAAAAGAGCAAGACCAATACCAAACCCAATTTGGCGCTTTCAAAGCAACGTACAAAGCCAATGACAATTTGACTTTAAAATTCATCGCTTCTGCTTATCACGCCATCGAAGAAGAATTTTTTGACATCGAAGCTTCTTTTTTGATTGGTGAAGTCAACACCGATATTGGTTCGCCGAATTTGGGAAATGTAGATTTGGCTACGGCTGTGGGTTCGCAACTGACACACGCGCGAAACGAGCTTGATGCATTGATTGCCAATTTTGAACACAAAGGAACATACACTGTTGTCAACAATCAATTCGATTGGGGCATCAAATATACGGTCGAAGATATTCGGGATAAATTGGATGAATTTGAAATCATCGACTCAGCCGGATTTTCGGTTCGGCCGTTTCGTCCCGAATTTGCCAACAATCAGCCCGATGAACCTTTTACGGCTCCGTTGGTTGCTTTCCAACGGGTGAAGGCAAAAAATGACACCCAAATAGATCGGATTTCCGGTTTCGGACAGTGGAGCAAGCGCACCTTTTGGGGATATTCGGAGGTGTTCTACAATGTCGGCGCAAGGTTTCATTATTGGAACGTGAGCGGTGACGGCATCGAAAGCAGTGATAATATTGTCATCAGCCCGCGCGCGCAGTTTTCCATCAAACCCAATTGGATTTCCGATATGGTTTTCAGACTTTCTGCTGGTTTGTATCATCAACCACCGTTCTATCGGGAGTTGAGAAATTTGCAAGGTGTTGTTCAACCCGATGTAGATGCGCAACAAGCTTTGAGCATTGTTTTGGGTAACGATTTCAGTTTTATGATGTGGGACAGACCTTTTAAATTGGTGTCGGAGATTTATTACAAAGACATGACCGATGTCAATGCCTTCACCATCGAAAATGTGCGGACTCGCTTCAGGGCGGACAACAAGACCGATGCCTATGCGTATGGCTTGGATGTTCGATTGAATGGTGAGTTTGTGCCTGGAACGGAATCTTGGTTTTCAGTCGGTTTGCTCAAAACGGAAGAAAACACCAACAACCAGGGTTACATTCCCAGACCCACCGACCAACGATTTAAGTTTGCTGCTTTGTTTCAGGATTATGTGCCCAATATGCCTAATTTGAAAATGTATTTGAACTTGGTTTACAACTCCGGTCTCCCGACTGGCTCTCCCGCAGGAGCCGATCCGAGAAATTTTCAGAACCGGTTGCGTGATTACAAACGCGCAGATATTGGGATATCTTATGTGTTTACGGACGAAGCCAATCGCTATCCGAAAGGACATTGGTTGTCACCATTCAAAGAACTTACTTTTGGCGTGGAATTGTTCAATATGTTTGATGCGCGCAACGCCAACACTTCAACTTTTGTGCGAGACACTTCATCCAATCGATTTATCGGAATCCCTAATTTTCAAACCGGAAGAGTTGCGAGTTTGCGGCTGAGCGCACGGTTTTAGGATTTATTCAAATATTTATGTGAATTAAGCCCGCCTCAGTCATTTAGGGATTAATCGTTCATCGTTCATAGATGCGCCATTTGATTATTCTTGTTCGATCCCGATGGGGTCGCAGAATCGTCTTTAAAGTTTGAGTTATGAAGGTGTGACGACTTCGGCATCAGGTAAATCAACCAATAAAATTTGACAAGTCATTCATAAAACCTAACCTTAATTCGCATTATTTATAATCGAAAGAAATCAGGGCTTTTCAGACTTAAAAAACGAATCGACAAATTCATATTTGTTAAACACCTGCAAGTCTTCAATGCCTTCACCGATCCCAATAAATCGAACTGGCACTTGAAATTGATCGGAAATACCAATAATCACACCGCCTTTTGCCGTGCCGTCGAGTTTGGTTACTGCCAAGGCTGTGACTTCCGTGGCAGCGGTAAATTGTTTGGCTTGTTCAAACGCGTTCTGACCCGTAGAGCCGTCCAAAATCAGCAACACTTCGTGCGGTGCATCGGGTATCACTTTTTGCATGACACGCTTCACTTTTGAAAGCTCGTTCATGAGGTTTATTTTGTTGTGAAGCCTTCCTGCGGTATCAATTAAAACCACATCAATGTTTTCTTTGACAGCTTGTTGCAAGGTTTCATAAACAACGGCCGATGGATCTGAACCCATTTTTTGTTTCACAATCGGCACATCCGAGCGGTCTGCCCAAACCTGAAGTTGTTCGATAGCAGCGGCTCGAAAAGTATCGGCCGCTCCAAGCATAACTTTTTTTCCTTGTTTTTTGTATTGGTTGGCTAATTTCCCGATGGAAGTGGTTTTTCCAACACCATTCACTCCGACAACCATCACTACATAAGGTTTGATTCCGTTGGGTACTGTAAGTTCTGAATCTTCACCGTTGTTGGATTCAGAAAGCAAAGAGGCAATTTCTTCGCGTAAAATACCATTCAATTCATCCGTTCCGAGATACTTGTCTTTGGAAACACGTTTTTCAATTCGATCTATAATTTTTAGGGTTGTGGCGACTCCTACATCGGCAGAAATGAGTGCTTCTTCTAACTCGTCTAAAACAGCTTCATCAACTTTCGATTTTCCGGCAACAGCTTTGGAGAGTTTGCTGAAAAATCCGGCTCTTGATTTCTCCAAACCTTTGTCAAGATTGTCTTTTTTTTCGGATGAAAATAGGTTCTTAAAAAAGCTCATTTGATTTTCAGATTATGATTAGTATTAAAAGATAGCAAAGTTAAAAAAAAGATTAGAGTTTAGATTTTTAAAAATTGTAGTCCGGTACAATTTACAATATCCCGGTTAGCTATTTTTAATAAAAAAATCATCATCGGATTTTTAAACTTAAAGCAAAGATGAAAATCGAGTATTTTCATTTATTTCCTCAAACGGCTTATCTTTGTGTTTTAGATAAAATAAAATGACAATAAAACCGGTAGAAAAATTCTCAAAGCTCACGAAAGATGAAAAGATTGCCTGGCTGGCAAAGCATTATTTCAAGAATTCCGAGCAAGGCATTCAATTACTGCAAACCTATTGGCACAGCGATGCAAAACTTCAAAATTTGCATGATGAGTTTATCGAAAATACATTGACCAATTTTTACATGCCTTATGGCATTGCCCCCAATTTTTTGATAAATGATCAATTGTATGCGATTCCGATGGTGATCGAAGAAAGCTCGGTGGTGGCAGCAGCAGCGCGTTCCGCAAAATTTTGGCTAACTCGAGGTGGATTTAAAACCAAAGTTTTATCAAAGGTGAAAAACGGCCAGGTACATTTTATGTATCGTGGCAATGTGGCTAAATTGCATCAGTATTTCGAATCGGTAAAACCAAAATTAATAGCTGACGTTGAGTCGATTACGCTGAAAATGAAGAAGCGAGGCGGCGGAGTTTTAGACGTTACTTTGGTCGATAAAACAAGCGATTTAGCAAATTATTTTCAACTCTCTGCGACATTTGACACCCGCGACGCGATGGGAGCTAATTTTATCAATTCTTGTTTGGAACAGTTTGCCAAAACCTTTCGGGAGTCAGCTCAGACTTTTGATTTGTTTACCGTTGAAGAACGCGACGTTCAGATTGTGATGAGTATATTATCGAATTATGTGCCGGACTGTTTGGTACGTGCGGAAGTTTCTTGTTCAATTTCTGAGTTGAATGAAGATGCGACACTTGCGCCTGAAGATTATGCGCAAAAATTTTTACAAGCGGTAAAGATAGCAGAGATTGAACCATATAGAGCAGTCACACACAACAAAGGTGTCATGAACGGAGTAGATGCATTGGTGTTGGCAACAGGAAACGATTTTAGAGCGATTGAAGCAGGCGTTCATGCATTTGCAGCTCGAGAAGGTCGTTATAAAAGTTTGACACATGCCGAAGTGGAAGGAAATAATTTTCGGTTTTGGATAGAAATTCCATTGTCTTTGGGAACAATCGGCGGACTGACGCAGTTGCATCCTTTGGTGAAAATGACACACGAAATACTTGACAATCCAAACGCAGAACAATTGATGGCGTTGGTGGCTGTAGCCGGTTTAGCACAAAATTTTGCCGCAATCAACGCCTTGATAACTTCCGGAATTCAAAAAGGGCACATGAAAATGCATTTGTTGAACATGCTCAATCAATTCAATGCCAACGAAGCAGAGAAAGTGCAAATAATTGAATATTTTAAGCACCATATCGTAAGTTTTTCGGCAGTCGAAACGCAACTTATTCAGATCAGGGAAGCAAATATTTTGAATATTAATTAGGTTAAACACACAGCATTTCATTGACTACTTTTCACAGCAACGGAAAACTCTTGATAACCGGCGAATATGCAGTGTTAGATGGTGCATTGGCACTGGCATTGCCCACACGTTTTGGTCAATCAATGGAAGTAAAAATTTTGGCTAAACCTGAATTGGTTTGGATAAGTTTTGACAACAACAACCAAATTTGGTTTGAAACCAAAATACAGATGACCGATTTGCTAAATGATGAAAAGCCAAACATGGATGCTTATGAAAAACCGTTGCGCAGCCTTCTTCGAGCGGTTGCTAAAATTAAGCCTGATATGTTCAATCAACACGCAGGATATGAGGTGGTTACAAAATTGGACTTTCCAAGAAATTGGGGATTGGGAACTTCATCAACCTTGATTTACAACATTGCGCAATGGGCTGGGGTTAATCCGTATTTGTTGTTGGAATCAAGTTTTGGCGGAAGTGGTTATGACATCGCGTGTGCAGCAAGTCAAAAGCCTGTATTGTATCAACTTATAGACGGAAAACCCAAAGTGGAGCAGATAAGTTTTAAGCCCGTTTTTTCTAAGAATTTGTTTTTCATTCACCTCAATCGAAAGCAAAACAGCCGCGAGGGAATTCAACACTATCAATCTTTGAAAAACAAAAGAAACTTTGTTCAGGACATTTCAATAATTACGCATAAAATGTTAATATCTAACACTTTGGAAGAGTTTTCGGAGCGTATGCAAATACATGAAAACAGGATTGCATCAACGCTTCAACTTCCCAAGGTGAAAGATTTGTATTTCTCGGATTATTTGGGTGTCATAAAAAGTCTCGGTGCTTGGGGCGGAGATTTTGTACTCGCCGCAGGAGATATTGACAGTCCGGATTATTTTAAGAAAAAGGGATTTTCAACCGTTATTCCCTTTGATGAGATGATATAAATGAAAAGTCTATCATTGAAAATATTTAAAAAATAAATTGAATTTTACAACAAGTATTTTAACATTTGACGACATCCAATTATGATATTAGTAACCGGAGGAACAGGATTTATAGGATCGTATTTGTTGTATGCTTTGACAAAAAGAGGACATAAAGTTCGTGCTATTTTCAGAAATAAATCGAAAATTAAGGCTGTGAAGCATGTTTTTTCTTATTTCGAAAAGTCTCCCGATGAATTGTTGGATTTAATCGATTGGGTTGAAGCTGACATCAACGATATTCCTTCGCTTGAACATGCTTTTGACGGAATCAGGCAGGTTTATCACGTTGCGGCAATCGTGAGTTTTGATGGAAACCGATTTGACGAACTCAAAAAAGTGAACATCGAGGGGACGGCTAATATGGTCAATTTGAGTCTTAAATTCGGGGTTGAAAAATTTTGCCACGTCAGTACGGTAGCAACTTTGGGAGAAACGCCAATCGACACTTTGATAAATGAAAAAACGACATGGAACCCTGAGTCGGACAACCACGTTTATGGAATAACCAAGTATGGTGCAGAAATTGAAGTTTGGCGGGCTTCTCAAGAGGGATTGCCTGTGGTAATTGTCAATCCGAGCGTGGTTTTAGGCGCAGGATTTTGGAATTCGGGCAGCGGAAAGTTATTTTCAAAAATTTCAAAAGGATTGTCATTTTATCCGGGTGGCACAGTCGGTTTTGTTGATGTTGAAGACGTGGTGGAAGCGATGATAGGTTTGATGGAAAGTGATGTAGTCAACGAAAGTTATGTTCTTTCAGCCGAAAACTTAGAATTTAAAACTGTGATGCATCGTATAGCAGATTGTCTTCAGAAAAAACGACCCTCAGTTGAAGCCAAACCTTGGATGCTTCACCTTTTGTTACCCATTGATTGGTTGCGACATCAACTTACCGGAAAAGAAAGATTGCTGTTTCCGAGTAGCATCAAGTCATCCAATAAAACAACTTTATACAGTTCAGAAAAATTTGTATCAACCCTAAATTACAATTTTCGAACCCTCGAAAATACGATTGAAATCATCTGCAAGAGATTTAAAAATGATTTGTTGATTAAAAATAATTGACAAAAAATTTGTTTAAACTAAAATAATAGTTACATTTGTTCAAACGAACTATAATTTTAGTTAAAATGAAACAACTCACCAAAGCCGAAGAAGAAGTGATGCAATTACTTTGGAAGCTCGAAAAAACCAATGTAGCAGCAATCATCGAACAAATGCCCGAGCCCAAACCGGCTTACAACACGGTTTCGACCATCGTGCGAATTCTCGAATCCAAAGGATTTGTGGATCATGAAGTTGCGGGAAAAGGATACAATTATTTTCCCTTGGTCAAAAAATCGGACTATTCGCACCAATCGATGGGGAAATTGGTGGATAATTATTTTCAGGGTTCATTCAAAAGCATGGTGTCTTTTTTTATGAAAAAAAATGACATCAGCATGCAAGAGCTCGAAGAGATTCTCAAAGAAATCAACGATAAAAATCAAAAACCATGATACACTATCTTTTGCAAACGCTGGTTTTCCAACTCATTTTTTTGTTGGTATATGATGTGTTTCTCAAAAAAGAAACCTTCTACAACCTCAACAGAATTTATCTGCTTGTTACGCCATTATTGTCGTTGCTGATTCCGTTTATTCAATTTGATTTTATTCGGGAATCTGTGCAAAAAAGCGATGTCATTAAACTTCAAGAAGTAGTTGTAGGTGTCACAAATAAGCTGGCAGAAACCAATGTAGAATATTTCAATCTATTGAATATTATCGAAATAGGTGGTTTGATAGCGTTTGGCTGGTTTGTGTATAAATTGATAAAAATTTACCAACTGATTAGACACCACAAACAGCAGAAAAAAACAGGCTATATTGAAGTGGTATTGGCTGAAAACAATGCCGCTTTTTCATTTTTCCGATACATTTTTATAGGCGAAAATATCAATGAATCAAACAAAGAACACATCATCCGCCACGAGTTGGTTCACATTCGTCAAAAGCACAGCTTTGATTTGATGTTTTTTGAATGTATGCGTATTTTGTTTTGGTTCAATCCGCTGGTGTATGTTTTTCAGCAAAAAATAAGTGAGTTGCACGAATTTATCGCCGATGAAGAAACCGCAAAATGCAATCGAACGCAACAATACGAATTCCTTTTGCAACAAGTTTTCCGCACCGAAAAATTTTCTTTTGTCAATCAGTTTTTTAAACAATCCTTAATCAAAAAAAGAATCGCCATGTTAAACAAAAATCATTCTGCGGGTGTCAAACGCGTCAAGTTTGCCCTGCTCGTTCCGACAATTTTTGCCATGCTGTTTTATGTGTCTTGTCAAGAAAAGAAACTCACATTAAACGAACAAATCGAAACCCTCGAACAAACCATTCTATCTAAGGATTCTATTTCAAATGACGATTACAATCGTTTGTTTAAACTATATGAAGCAATTGCTGTAAAAAAAGGAATGAAAGATTATATCGGTAAAGATGAAGTACCCTTTGCAGTTATTGACGAAGTTCCGGTTTTTCCGGGCTGCGAAAATGTTTCCTTAGATGAAAGAAAAACGTGTTTTCAAGACAAGATGAATGAACACATCCGCACGCATTTTCAATATCCGGCTGAAGCACAGGAAAAAGGTATTCAAGGAAAAGTCTATGTGCAATTTATCATCAATAAAGTAGGCGCGGTCGAGGGTGTTAGATTGAGAGGTCCGGATAAAGTGTTGGAAGATGAAGTCAGACGAATTGTTTCTTTGCTTCCGCAAATGCAACCCGGCAAACAACAAGGCAGGCCGGTAAAAGTTCCATTTTCAATTCCGGTTAACTTTGTTTTGGAATAATTGCGTAAACAAATTTTTGTTATTTTTAAAAAATGAATAAATTCCTCATTTATATTTTATTAGCGATTGCCCTGCAAGCCGAAGCCCAAACTTCGGCTTTGGCTATTGGGGATAGCCTGTATCGGTTGGGAAATTATTCAAAAGCCATTTCTTATTACGAAAAAGAAAACGCTGCGCATGCCAATCTGCAAATCGCACGCGCGTATTTGGCATTGGGGAATCAGGACAAAGCGGTAGAAAAATATGAAAATATCGTGCTTACAAACCCACAAGCACAAGCTGCACTATTTGAGCTTGGGAAAATATACTTCAATCAGAATCAAACACAAAAAGCCGATTCGTTGTTTCGAAAATTAATTGAAAAAGACAGTTTGAATCCGCAGTATTATTACGAATTGGGATTGATAAACACGACGAAAAATCTGGTTGAGTCGCTTAAGTTGTTTAAAAAAGCCTATCAAATTGACACAACTTACATCAAAGCAATCTATCAAATTGGCAAGACCCACTTGATGTTTCGCAAAGCCGATTCCGCACTTGCGTATGTGGACAAAGGCTTGTTGTTGTCGCCAAACGCTGCGGATTTAATCAACATCAAAGCACAGTCTCATTTCTATGAAAAAAATTACTATTCTGCCATCGAACAGTACAATAGACTCATCGAAATAAACCAAGCTTCTATTTTCATCTATAAGGATTTGGCAAAATGCTATGAGGGAACCAATCAATACGAATTGGCAATTTGTACCCATGAAAAACTGTTGCAATACAACGAGGAAGATGCCGATGTGATTTATGACATGGGCTTGGCTTATAAAGAGTTGGATGCGCCGGATTACGCCATGAAACTCATTGAGCAATCCATTGAAGCGCGGTATTACAATTTTTCACGAGAATACCAAGACATAGGCGATATCTATTTAAAACAAAAGAAATACAATCAGGCTTTGAATTATTTTAAGAAGGCAACCGATGAAGATGGCAACAACCATTTTTTGGCTTTTAAAGTTTGTCTGATTGTTGATTTGCACTTCAAAGATCTCAACACCAAATTAAATTACTACCAAAATTATTTAACTAAGTTTGAAACCAAGCAAGAATATCAGGCCGCGTATGCCAAAAAAAGGATTAACGCCATCAAGGAAGAGTTGTTTATGAAAGGGGAGTGACGCACCGAAATTTAGTATATTCGCTTTTTAATTTCCAAATTAATCATCAAAACTTATATAATATGCGAATACAAAGACTCTTTTTGATGTTAATATTGATGATTTTTTGCTTATCGGCATTCACTTCGGCTTTTTATCAACAGCCAAAATTTTCTGCCTCCTTTTTAAAAGATCAGGTCTATAGTAGCGTTCAGGACACAATTGGAATTCCTTTCGAAATAGTGGAAGAAGCACCAATATTCCCGGGCTGCGAAGATTCAACGAATAAAAGGGCTTGTTTCAAAAGAAAAGTAAATGAACATATAAGAGCCAATTTTAATTATCCAAGGGCGGCATTTTATAAAGGGATTAAGGGAAAGGTAAATATAAAAATAACTTTTGATGAAAATGGAGAAATAAGTAATGTTGAATATAGATCACCACACAGAATCTTAGAAAATGAGGCGAGCAGGATTATTGATTTGCTCCCTAAAATGAAGCCCGGGAGACAAGATGAGAAAACAGTTAAGGTAGAATTTTATAGCAGTATTAATTTTGTAATGAAGTGATTTAAACTTATTTTGTAAATATAAAAGGGTTGACGAAATTTGTGTTGCAAAACATAATCATTTCAAAATCAACCCTTATGTGCAGTGTACTTGACAAAGATATAATAAAAAGTGAAATTGTTCCTTATTTGCCATTAGCAAAAAGAGGTTTTCAAGCAACAGTTCCACTAGAAGAAATCGTAAATGCGGTTCTTTATAAGTTAAAAACAGGTGTTCAATGGCATCAACTGCCTGTAAAATCATTATTTGATGATAATTTGTTGACATGGCAATCGGTTTATTATCATTATCGTAAATGGTGTAGAACAGATGTTTTAAAGAAAAGTTGGATAAATATTTTAGAGAAGAATAAATCAAAATTTGACCTTTCGAGTGTTGATTTTGATGGCAGTCATACTTCTGCAATCAGAGGAGGCGAAGAAGCCGAATATCAAGGCAGAAAGAAACGTAAAACAACTAATGCGTTGTATTTGAGCGATAGACAAGGTTTGCCATTAGCCATTTCAAACCCAGTAGCTGGTAATCATAATGACCTTTATAATATTGAAGTTCAGTTTGAAGTAGTAACAGGAACATTAGAACAAGCAAATATACCCATTGAGGGACTTTTTTTAAATGCTGATGCAGGTTTTGATTCTAAAGAGTTTAGGCTATGTTGTGAGAAAAAAGAAATAAACGCTAATGTTTGTTTCAATAAAAGAAATGGAGATACTGATAGAGATGAATATTTTGACCAATTACTTTATAATGAGCGATATAAAATTGAGAGAACAAATGCTTGGATGGACAGTTTTAGGTCGTTACTAAATAGATTTGACACAACAATAGCTAGTTGGCTAGGCTTTAATTATCTAGCTTTCATAATAATTGCACTAAAAAAATTTAATAAAATAAAAGTTTAAACGACTTCAATAATAAAATCCAATCTATAATTAAAAATTAAAGACTTATTGGTAATTATTTTTTCAATTTTAAAACAATTAATATTTTCAATTTCCATGAAAAACTTTTTTTTGATTTTTGTTGGTGGTGGTATGGGCAGTGTATTTCGCTATGCGCTTGGTCGTTGGCTCAACACTGGCGCAATACTACCCTGGGGAACTTTTTTAGCCAATATTTTGGGGAGTTTTCTCATCGGTGTAATCATCGGATATGCTTCACGAAATGAAAATCAGTTGTTAACATTCCTATTGGCCGTGGGTTTCTGTGGTGGATTCACCACTTTCTCGGGTTTTGCATTCGAAAACATGCAGTTTCTTATCTCAAAAAATCTCTTTTCTTTCTTTTTATACACTTTTTTAACCCTCTTATTCTGTATTTCGAGTGTGTATGGTGGTATTTTAACTTCAAAGCTATTTTAACTTATCTTCAAAGTTATTAAAATCTTAAATATTTATACTTTTTAGAATATACCTATATTTTTAATAGGGTATATTTTATTATTTTAATAAAAATACAGGCTATACCCCCAAAAAATTTGGGGGTATTATTTTTTAAAATACTTTTGAGGCAAATATTTAACCATTGGTATTATGAAAAAAATCGAAGCCATCATCAGAAAGTCAAAATTTGGTGAAGTAAAAAATGCGCTGCATCAAATTGAAGTGAATTTTTTTAGTTATTGGGATGTTACCGGCGTGGGAAACGAAAAGGAAGGCCACGTTTACCGGGGTATCAGTTATAGCACATCCGACATTCAACGCAGATTTTTATCCATTGTCGTTTCCGATGCTTTTTTGGATAGAACTGTTCAAGTTATCTTGAAATCAGCCTATACCGGGGAAGTCGGAGATGGGAAAATCTTTGTGTCTGATGTGTCCGAAGCCTATCGGATAAGAACCGGGGAAAGGGACGAAATTTCACTCAAATAACTGAATAAAAAACGCTTTAAAAAAAGAATATTATGGATACGAATACAGCATTAGATATATTATGGATATTGATAGCAGGCATATTGGTTTTCTTTATGCAAGCTGGTTTTACCTTGGTGGAAACAGGTTTTACGCGCTCTAAAAACACGGTCAACATCATCATGAAGAACATCATGGATTTTGTCATCGGAACTTTGGGATTTTGGTTGATTGGTTATACCATTATGTATGGAGATGACATTTCAAACATCATCGGAAACCCCAGTTTGTTTTTTGACAAAGCAGATGAAATGCACAGTTTGTTTTTTCAAACGGTATTTTGTGCCACCTCTGCTACCATTGTTTCGGGAGCAATTGCCGAAAGAACAAAATTTTCCACCTATTTAATTTTCTCCTTAATGATGACCGTTCTAATCTACCCGATATCCGGTCATTGGGTATGGCAGGGTGATGGATGGTTGACCGATCTTGGTTTTATTGATTTTGCAGGTTCGTCTGTTGTACACATGGTCGGTGGATGTGCGGCAATTGTTGCCGCCAAATTGGTGGGCCCCAGAATTGGAAAATACATCAATGGTAAATCAGCAGCAATACCCGGTCACAATTTGCTTTACGGTGCATTGGGTGTGTTTATACTTTGGCTGGGTTGGTTTGGTTTCAATGGAGGTTCGCAATTGGCTTTTTCCGGTGACAGTGCCAACGCAGTCGCAGGGATTATCATCACCACCAATATAGCTGCTGCCGCCGGTGGATTGGCCGCTTTAGTTGTGACTTGGTTGCAATTTGGCAAACCGGATATCTCGATGACACTCAATGGAATTTTGGGCGGATTGGTCGGAATTACAGCCGGTACGGCCGCAGTAAGCCCTGAAGGTGCTTTAGCGATTGGGCTCATTTGCGGAGTGATCGTTGTTTATGCCATCGAATTTATCGACAAAAAACTCAAAATTGATGATCCGGTTGGTGCGATATCCGTTCACGGTGTTTGTGGCGGACTTGGAACAATTCTCGTAGGTGTTTTTGCAAAAGAGGGCGGTCTCATATATGGAGGTGGATTCCATTTGCTTGGCGTACAAACCATCGGTGTCGCTGCAATTGCAGCTTGGGCATTATCAATTTCTTTCGTAGTACTTTTTATTCTTAAGAAAACCATCGGACTGCGGGTTTCTGCCAAAGAAGAAATTGACGGCTTGGATGAGCACGAACACGGTATTAGTGCCTATAATCAATAAATATTTTATAAGCAAAAAAGGAGCATGCGGGAACATGCTCCTCAAAGCTTCCATTTTTAAGACTACACATTTAAAAACTCGAATTCTGAAAAAAAACCAGTAATTGTTTAACGCAATCTTTTTATTATGAAAAACGCTTTGATTACAAATTTCGTAAAAAAAATCATATTTAACCTTATGATTTTTTCATCGGCAACCTTGTTTGCACAAGAAACAACAGTAACATTACCTTTTACTTTTTCCGGCTCGGTGGACACCTACTTCCGCCAAAATATTGGAAGTTCCAACAGAGCATCCGACCCAAGTGCGCCCAACACCTCTTTTGCCAACGATCCGGGTTTTGCACTCGGAATGGTCAACCTAATTGCAGGTTATGAAGGTGAAAAGGTGGGTTTTGTGGCTGACTTAGTGTTTGGCCCACGTGGAGAAGATGCCGTTTTCTTATCTGATGGCAACAGCAGTATTGTCAATCAGTTGTATGTGTATTACAAAGCAACCGATAAATTGAAATTCACCTTCGGTAATTTTAACACCTTTCTTGGCTATGAAGTGATTTCCCCAACGGGAAATTTTAACTACTCTACTTCTTATATGTTTTCTTTCGGACCTTTCTCACACACCGGACTGAAAGCGGATTATGCAGTTACCGATGCGTTTTCAGTCATGCTAGCCGTGATGAACCCTACTGATTATACGGAGTTTAATCCCAACGCAAGTTATACTTACGGTGCGCAATTGGGTTATACCAAAGACTCTTGGAAAGCATATTTGAATTTTCTGATTGGCGACCAAGACGGCTTGCTCGACCCGGATGCAGATGCAATAGGTGATACTTCTGCTGGTGAAACTTTTCAAGTTGATTTGACAGCAGGTTGGGACGTGACTGCCAATTGGTATTTGGGACTTAACGCAACTTATAACACCACCAATTCTGGACAAATATTTTCTCCAACAGGAATTACGGAGTTAGATGATCCAAGTACCGATTTTTACGGCACGGCGCTTTATGCGCAATACAAATTCTCAGATTCATTTAAATTGGGAGTACGTGGGGAATATTTCAAAGAATTCAACGGAGGTGTCGGTGCGATTGGTGCCTATGATGCCGGTGGAGAAGCCGACGTGTATGAAGTTACCTTATCCGGAAATTACACCATTGGCGGGCTGACTATCATCCCCGAATTTAGAATTGATACCGCATCCGAAGATGTTTTTATCAATGCAGATAGAAGCGGACTTAAACCCAATTTAGGCTCGTTCGTTTTAGCAGCTGTTTACAAATTTTAATATCCTGAGAACACGATGGGATAATTTTGCTTTGAGAAAGAAGGGAAAAGCTACTGTAAAAGGTAGCTTTTTTTTATATGGACATCAATAGACAAAGGGTAAAAAGACAAGAATTCAACCTTCCGGCTGTTTCAAGTTTTAAGGGTCCTGAGTCTTGTTTCTTGATTCTTATTTCCCCGCCCGTACCGAACGGTACGTTCGGGCGGGTTGTTTCAAAAAACTTCTGACTCCAGACTTCCGGCTTCCGACTTTTAATTTTTCTTTTCCGGAACCGGATCATAACCCGAACCTCCGAACGGATGACAACTGAAGATTCGCTTGACGGCTAAATAACTACCGCGTATCAAACCGTGTTTTTGAAGTGCTTCGACGGTGTAATGTGAGCAAGTCGGCGCGTAACGACAGGTCGCCGGTGTGTAAGGCGAGATTGCTACTTGATAAAATCTTATCAGCAGTATTAAAGGTGCTATCAGTATTTTTTTGAGAGTCAATTCTTTGGTTTTTCCTTATTCAATTGAAAAAGCAGTACCGTCTTTTCCATCTTTCAGTTGAATTCCGATTTCTGATAATTGATTTCTGATTTTATCGGAAGTTTGGAAATCTTTGTTTAAACGTGCATCTGAACGAAGCCCAATGAGCAATTCAATCGTTTTGCCGAGTTTTTCACCCTGATCGCTTGATGCAATATCTTCCAATCCAAGGACATCAAAGAGAAAAGCGTGCATCGTACATTTAAAATCTTCCAAATCTGCTGAGGTCAATCGGGCAGTTCTTTCGTTGAGTTGATGAATGAATTTGACGGCTTCAAACAGTTGTGCAATTAGAATTGGGCTGTTAAAATCATCATTCATCGCGTCGTAGCAACTTTGTTTCCAAGACGATACGTCAAATGTTGATTCTTTGGAAGAGTCGATTTTTTTCAGAAGATGATAGGCTGTCATGAGTCTGATAAATCCTTTTTCGGCTGCCACCAAAGCGTCATTAGAAAAATCGAGGATGCTTCTGTAGTGTGCCATCAACATAAAAAACCGGACAACAGAAGGTTGAAAAGACTTGCTGAGTACTTCGTTGCTTCCCGTGAAAATTTCATTCGGCAGGATGTTGTTTCCTGTCGATTTGGCCATTTTTTTCCCGTTGAGCGTCAGCATATTGGCGTGCATCCAATAGTTAACAGGTTCTTTTCCTGTACAGGCTTCTGATTGCGCAATCTCACATTCGTGATGCGGAAATTTCAAATCCATTCCGCCACCGTGAATATCAAATCTCTCTCCCAAGTACTTTGTGCTCATTGCCGTACACTCTAAATGCCATCCGGGGAAACCAACACTCCAGGGTGAAGGCCACCGCATGATGTGTTTGGGCTCTGCTTTTTTCCAAAGGGCAAAATCTTGTGGGTTTTTCTTTTCAGATTGACCGGCAAGTTCACGGGTATTGGCAATCATCTCATCAATTTGCCGTCCACTCAATTTACCGTAATGATGATGTTCGTTAAACTTCAATACATCAAAATAAACGGAGCCATTTACCTCATAGGCACTACCGTTTTCAATGATTTTTTTGATGATTTCAATCTGTTCAATGATATGACCGGTCGCAGTGGGTTCAATATTGGGCGGAAGATTGTTGAACTTGGCCAAAGTTTCATGAAAATCAATGGTATAACGTTGCACAATTTCCATGGGTTCGAGTGATTCGAGCCGTGCTTTTTTTGCAATACGATCTTCCCCTTCATCCGCATCATTTTCTAAGTGCCCGGCATCGGTGATGTTTCGGACATAGCGAACTTTGTAGCCTAAATGTCTTAAATATCTGTATATCAAATCGAAAGAAACAAAAGTTCGGCAATTACCCAAATGTACATTGTTGTAAACCGTTGGCCCGCAAACATACATGCCCACGTGACCTTCCAATACAGGTTTAAAAATTTCTTTTGAACCTGAAAGCGAATTGTATATTTTGAGTGATTGGTTTATTTCCGCTGCCATTTCATTAAAAAAAATCAATTATTCACTAAAATTTTGTTTCCAACGAAATGTAATTTAGAAATTCTTTTCTCGTTTGTTCTTCTTTGAACTTACCGCCAAATTCGGCCGTAACTGTGCTGCTTTCGATGTCTCTAATTCCTCGAGAATTCACACAAAGATGTTTGGCATCGATGACGCAAGCAACATCTTGCGTGTGCAGTGCTTTTTGAAGAGCTTGGACAACTTGCATGGTAAGGCGTTCTTGTACTTGTGGTCGTTTTGCAAAATAATCAACAATCCGGTTCATTTTAGAAAGCCCGATTACACTTCCGTTCGAGATATAAGCCACGTGAGCTCTCCCGATGATTGGCAACAAATGGTGCTCGCAGGTTGAATAAACCGTGATGTTTTTTTCCACGAGCATCTCACCATATTTATAAGGATTTTTGAAAGTAGAAAGACTTGGGCTTCGTTTGGGATCTAATCCGCTGAAAAGTTCATTGACAAACATTTTGGCAACCCGGTTAGGCGTACCTTTCAGGCTGTCATCATTGAGATCCATACCCAAAGTTTCTAAAATGTGAACGACATCCTCGCGGATTAATTCTATTTTTTGCTTATCGGTTAGCAGAAATGCATCATTTCTAAGGGGATTTTCGGCTGAAGTGGCCACGTGGTTTTCCCCAATCTCATCTATGGGTTCAATTTTCATATTTTTTTGTTATAAAAATAAAGGCAATTTTCTTGCAAAGATATGCAATTAACAATAATTAATGCTTGAAAAAACAATTAGACGAGAGAATGAAACATAATTATATAAGAAGAGAAAGATCTTTAAAATTGACGATTAATTGATTTTAAATGTCCAAGATTTGATTTACCCTATCAATGGTTATATTTTCATAATTTCCTCAGAAATTCATTCCCAAAGATAGAATCACATTGGTGTTGGTTATGTCCATATTGGCAGCATCTGTCAGTCCGGTACTGAAAAGTTGACGCTTAGCATCACGACTCGATTGGTCAAAAGCCAAATCAACGCGAAACAATCCGAAATTATAACCGGCTCCCAAAGAATACGCATTCAGTTCGCCCAAGGTTTCGCCGTCTTTGTATGGGCTGTCTTCATATCGATATCCGGCTCTTAAACTCAAATTTTCGATGCGATATTCTCCGCCTAATCTAAATTCTGATGTGTCGGTTAGCAAATCATCGATGGCACGGTTTTGAGCGGAAAAAAACGCGTCATTTTTGGGTCTGAATTCAGTTTCTGAATAGTCTTTGTAACTGTAATCAAAACTTATAAGTCCTTGATCTCCGAAAATTAAAGCTAAACTTCCGGTGAGTTTTCCGGGTGTTTTCAATCGGTAGTCGGGAAAAAAGTTAACAACATCCGGACTTACATTTTCGGTGATTTGCACGTCATTTTCCGTCCGCAAAGTTCGAACAGATTGTACCAGTCGGTCTCTGAGGTCATACCAGGTCGGTGATTCGTAAGAGACACCGAGTCTGACAAATTCATTTGCTTTGTAAATGGTTCCCAAATTGAATGAAAAACCTTCCCCCTCGGTTCGCAAAGTGTTTTGAAAGGCAATTGCATTGATGAAAGAATCCGGATTTTGTGCCGTTTCAAACAAGAAAGATGATTGGGTGTAGTCAATGGAATGGACATTGAGATTTACACCAAAATAAAGTTTCTTTTGATATTCAGCAGCAAAATTGATTATGAATTTTCCGTTGTAACCGTTTGAAATAAAAGAATATTCTTGATCTACAGGGCCATTGCCTACGTTGCTGAAGTAAGAAGTGTTGTTTGGGTCATCGGGATTTAAAGGATCAATCACAAAAGATTGAAATCCCAAAAATGCTTGTTGTGCGCCAAAACCTTCGGTTTCACCCAAAAATCGATACAAATCGTTGATACTTTCTCCGTCGCGAAGGGTCAGTAGATCGAGCGGCACACCCTCGGCGAAGTTCAAAAAATAGTTGTCGATAGAGTTGTTTGTGTTGGAGCCGGCAATGAAAACGTTGTCATCGAAGTTGGAAGCGTTTTCATAATTTATGGCAAAGGCAAGTCGAGTCCAATCACTTCTTCCACTGTTTTCATTGAAAACAAAGACGGTTCCGAGTTGATTCAAATCGAATGTATTTTCGGACTCATTGGTAGATGTTCCAAAGAAATTGGCATCGTTGTCCACATTGTAATTGGCAAGTGAAACAGTACCCTGACTGGCACTAAAAATGGCCGAACCGGCTGGGTTTACATTGATGGCAGACAAATCACCTCCAACGGCACCAAATGCACCACTCATGGCTCTGAATCGGGCAGTTCCGGTGAGTTTATCCATCGAAAAACGCAGTGCATCGGTAATTTCTTGCGCGTTCATTGCAGACAAAGAAAAGACTGCGAAAATTGTGGTAATTATTCGTTTCATGTCATTATGTTTTGATTAAAAAATGTAAATAATCTAAGGGATATTACTAATTATTCCCTCTGCCTCCACTGGATCGGACGCTTCCGCCACTACTTCGGCTTCCACCTGTTGAAGATCCACTGCTTCGGACACTTCCGCCAGATGAGCGGTAAGAAGAATTATTACCGGAGGAAGATCGACTTGAGTTATAGGAACGATTGTTACTTCCCGAATTTGAACTTCTGTAATTCGCGTTAGATTGCGAATTGCCATTGCTTTGACGAACAGACGAACCGCTTCTATAATTGTTTCGGTTTACATTTCCGGAAACATCGCTTCTCGTGTTGTTGTTTACTCTGCTTGAATAATATGCCGTATTTCTGAAATTGCTTGTGGTTCCTGAAGTTGTTCTGGATGCGGTCGTAGAATTTCTCGAACGAATATTAGAGCCATTTCTGTCAGCTGAAACTCTATTTCTATAGTAGTCTGTATTTCTGAAATCTCTCGTGCCTGAATTGGTGCGCCCCGTTGTAGCTACCGAACCTCTCCTGTTGGATGAAGAATTGTTGAATTCTGATGAAGATCGATTGCTTGAATTGTTTGCAACACTTCCTCTGCGACCTGTAGTTCTGGAAATACTAGAATTACGACCATGAAGACCATGTCCGTACCCACCGTAGTAATAAGGTGAATTATAGTGGCTGTATCCAAAACCAAATCCGCCATAACCAAATCCTAAACTAAAACCGGACCCATAGTATCCGCCAAAGCCACCATAATACGGGTAGCCATAACCGCCATAACCGTAGCCTCCATAACCATAACCTCCATAACCATAGCCATAATAAGGATATCCATAACCATAACCATAAGGTCTGTATCCACCATAACCGTATCCATAGCCGTAATAAGGGTAACCGTATCCCCAATAGGAAGCTCCATATCCATAGAATGGATAATGATTGTTGTAGTAATTGATGGTAACATCTTGAGTTTCGTCACCCCAACCTGCAAATCCTTGGCTGTAATTGCCTTCATCAGCAAAAAGCAAAGAATTATTGTCGCCGATATAAGTACTTGAATACCCTTCTACATCTGTGAAAACCTCAGGAAGTGTATCATTGATGATTGATTTATATTGTTGATTTTTTTCACCAAAATAGTTCTTATAATAAGTCCCTTGACCGGAACCGTCTTCTTCTTGTCTGATTTCACGGCCATTTTGAGATGGATAGGTGTTTTCCGAGCCTCTGTAAGTTACTTGTTCGCCATAAACCCCATCCGAAATACCGGCGTATTCATACGTGCCACAAGATACCAAACTTAGCACAGCTAAAATGGATAACCAAAAATTGGATTTAAGTGCCGAAGTGTTTAAATAAGTTTTCATGACTACGTATTTTAATTGTTGCACAATACAAAAATAGCTAATTTTGGCGAACTATTTTTTAATAATCATTTACACAATATTTGTGCCAAAACAATAATTATGGGAAAAAACTTGACGTCTCGTGAAGCGGACTATTCGAAGTGGTATAATGAATTGGTAACAAAAGCTGATTTGGCTGAAAATTCCGGGGTACGGGGATGCATGGTTATCAAGCCTTATGGGTATGCTATCTGGGAAAAGATGCAAGCCCAATTGGATAAAATGTTTAAAGAGACCGGGCACAAAAACGCCTATTTCCCGTTATTTATTCCAAAATCTTATTTTTCAAAAGAAGCCAGTCATGTGGACGGATTTGCAAAAGAATGTGCAGTCGTAACACATTATAGATTGAAAAATGCAGAAGACGGCAGCGGAATCGTGGTAGATGAAACTGCCAAACTTGAAGAAGAACTCATCGTCAGACCCACTTCCGAAACCATTATTTGGGATACCTACAGAAGGTGGATTCAATCCTATCGGGATTTGCCATTGTTAATCAATCAATGGGCCAATGTTGTCCGTTGGGAAATGCGTACCCGACTGTTTTTGCGCACTTCAGAATTTCTTTGGCAAGAAGGTCACACGGCACATGAAACCAAAACAGAAGCCATCGAAGAAGCAGAGAAAATGATGAATGTGTATGCGGAATTTGCCGAGACCTTCATGGCTATACCGGTCATCAAAGGTACCAAAACAGCATCTGAACGATTTGCAGGAGCTCTGGAAACTTATTGTATTGAGGCATTGATGCAAGACGGGAAGGCCTTGCAAGCCGGAACTTCTCATTTCCTCGGTCAAAATTTCGCCAAAGCTTTTGATGTAAAATTTGTAAACAAAGAAGGAAAACAAGATTATGTTTGGGCAACTTCCTGGGGTGTTTCTACGCGATTGATGGGCGCACTTATCATGACACACAGCGATGATAATGGTTTGGTATTGCCACCCAATCTTGCACCCGAACAAGTTGTGATTGTGCCGATTTACAGAAACGAAGAACAAAAAAGCGCCATCGCAGTTGTAGCCAATCAAATAAAAACGTTGTTGAACAAGAACAATATCAGTGTCAATTTCGACAACCGAGATACCTACAAACCCGGTTGGAAATTTAACGAATATGAGTTGAAGGGGGTGCCTGTTCGCTTGGCGATTGGTCCGAATGATTTGGAAAACAAGACCGTTGAACTTTCTCGGCGCGACACATTGACTAAAGAAACCATTCTGCTTGATAATGTTTTGGAAGTGATTCAATCAACTTTAGATTTGATTCAAAAAAACTTGTACGAACGCGCGTTAAATTACAGAAATACGCACATCACCAACGTTGATAATTACACAGATTTCAAGAATTTATTGGAAACCAAAGGCGGTTTTTTATCTGCGCACTGGGACGGTACTGCCGAAACGGAAGAAAAAATTAAGGAAGAAACCAAAGCAACCATTCGGTGTATTCCTATTGAAAACACTTTAGAATCAGGAATTTGCATCTATTCAGGTAAACCTTCCACGCAACGCGTACTGTTTGCAAAAGCGTATTAAAATGTCTTGCAAAAAAATAAAAAACGGGTATTGCTGCATTGAAAAATAATTGTATTTTTGCAACCGCATTTACAAAATGGTCCGTTCGTCTAGGGGTTAGGACGCCAGGTTTTCATCCTGGTAACAGGGGTTCGATTCCCCTACGGACTACAAGTTCATTACAGGTTATTGAAGAATTTTACTCTGGCGGTTAATCGGTCCGTTCGTCTAGGGGTTAGGACGCCAGGTTTTCATCCTGGTAACAGGGGTTCGATTCCCCTACGGACTACTTTTATTGAATTTCAGAAAATATATTTAAAAATGGCAAATCACAAATCGTCACTAAAAAACATCAGAAGCACGGAAACCAAACGTTTGAGAAACAAATATCAGCACAAAACTGTGCGTAATTTGATCAAAAAACTACGCGGTACTGAAGATCAAAAGGAAGCGCAAACCTTACTTCCAACCGTTGCATCTTTGATTGACAAACTCGCAAAGAGAAACATCATTCACAGCAACAAAGCAGGTAACTTAAAATCTAAGTTGACTAAAGTTGTTGCGAAAGTTTCTTAAAAAGAACTTTTATACTTTACTTTTTGCCGATTGAAATTTATATTTCTATCGGCTTTTTTGTTTCTAAATTTTTGTGACGAGATATGTTTTCTAAATCATGATTGTCAGCAGACGATGAATCAAGCAGAGAATAAAACTATAAATTGAAGTTTCAGTAACCGACGTATTCCACTATTTCTAATCCGTAACCTATCATCCCGACACGTTTTTTCTCCTGTGAGTTGGATATAAGCTTAATTTTGTGAATGTTGAGGTCATGTAAGATTTGAGCACCGATGCCAAAATCTTTATCATCCATTTTGAGTGCAGTCGAATTTTGATTTGCGGTCAATTGTAAGTTTTTCAATTCTTGTAGTTTTCCTAAAATATCCATTGGCGACAGGTCTTTACTGATAAATACTACCGCGCCTTTTTCCGCATGGTTAATCAACCGAAATACTTTGTCTAAATTTTGTCCGGATTGATTAAAAAGCAATCCCAAAATATCGTGATTTGAATGAGATGAATTTACGCGAACCAAAATATGTTCAGAACTTTCCCAACTACCTTTAGTGAGTGCAAAATGGATTTGGTTATTGGTGGTTTGCAGATAGGCTCGCAATCTAAAAATCCCAAAACTTGTATTGATTTCAAAATCTTCAACTTTTTTGATCAGTGAATCGTGTCGCATACGATAAGCAACCAGATCTTCGATAGAGACAATTTTTAAATCAAATTTTTTAGCAACTTCAAGAAGATGGGGCAATCTGGCCATCGTACCATCTTCATTCATGATTTCGACAATTACGCCTGCGGGTTGCAGTCCGGCTAAGCGGGCAAAATCAATTGCAGCTTCTGTGTGTCCAGTTCTGCGAAGCACGCCACCCTCTTTGGCGCGAAGTGGAAAAATATGCCCAGGTCTTCTCAAATCGAGTGGTTTTGTAGCAGATTCGGTCAGTGCAAAAACTGTTTTGGCACGATCAGAGGCCGAAATTCCCGTGGAAACCCCATTGCCCCGTAAATCTACGGAAACCGTAAAAGCAGTATCGAGTGGATCTGTGTTTTTACCAACCATAAGTTCCAATTCCAATTCTTTGCAACGACTTTCTGTAAGTGGTGTGCAAATCAACCCTCGACCGTGTTTGGCCATAAAGTTTATCATTTCGGGCGTGACCAATTGAGCCGCAGCTACAAAATCTCCTTCATTCTCGCGGTCTTCGTCATCTACGACGATGATTACTTTCCCTTTTTTTATGTCTTCTATGGCTTCTTCGATGGTATTGAGCATGGTCAATTGTTCTAGGTGCATTATGATTGATGTTTACTTGTAATTTGCTGATGGCAATTTCTTGCGAAAAGTAATGAATTTACGAAAAAATGATTTAGCGCCGTCTAAGAAATTGTCCATACTGAAAAGTCCTTTGTCTGAGGTAGCTCTTTTAGTCAACAAAAATCCCAACGGAAACATGATCATCGAGGGTAGCCAAGCACCCAGCCAAGGAACTAAACCATCTTCTTCTGAACTATTTTCCCCAAATATTCCTACAAAATGAAAAGTAATGAATAGGCAGATTGCAATTACCATGGGTAAACCGAGTCCGCCTTTTCGAATGATTGCTCCCAAGGGTGCTCCAACAAAAAACAACACGATGCAAGCGAAGGCAATTGCAAATTTTTTGTGTAATTCCAATTCAAACTTATTCAAGGTTTTCTGTTTGAATTTACGTTCTATTTTTTTGGCTTCTAAAGACCCTTTGTTGGCGGTAACATTAGAAAGAGCCAAGTCAAGTACGTCAATTTTGTTCTGAGTTGATTTCAAATTCAGCAAGAGATTCCTAGATTTTTCGGAGGCTGAATCTTTGTTTTTATATTGAAAATCATAGATTTGCCCAAATCCGGATCGAGTTAGTAAGTTGCCGGTATAAAATTCTTTTTCTTGGTTAAAAGCGATTGAAATTGAATCAATACTTTTTTTAAGTGTATTCACCTTCAGCATTTTGTAGGTGTTTGCATAGTCTTCCTTATCCATATCGATATCGTTTAATCCGGACAAATCGATGTTGATGGTATATTTTTCAAAACTACTTTTGGCATGTGGCATAAGCCGTTTCTTTTTGTAATCTTTGGTCTGAACATCGTCATAATAATTGCCGTCTTGCAATACCAATTGAAGGATGTTAGAATCCTCGCTTCCAATCAATTCCCCTTTTTTCGCCAGAATGGTGGTGTAATTTCCGTTTTGACCTTCCAGTCTTTTGTGAATAACTACGTTTTTTAAATATTGATCATGGTCACCGTATTTTTCATCTATTTTGATGTTCATATCACCCACCTGATTGAATTGTCCTGCCACAATTACCATTGCAGGTTTTACGCGTGCTATGTTTTGCCGGAGATTATACGATTTGAATTCAGACCACGGAATCAGGTTATTGGCAAAGAAAAAAGTGGCAATACTCAACATGAAAATGAAAACGATCAAGCTTCTCATGGCTCTTTGCAATGAGATTCCTCCCGACTTCATGGCAGCAAATTCATAGTTTTCGGCAAAACTACCAAATGTCATGATGGATGCCAATAGAATAGACAATGGCAAAACCAGCGGAATAAGTTTTGGCATGAAATAAAAAATAAATTTCATAACCACCACAATGTCTAAATCTTTCCCTGCTAATTCACTAATGTACAACCAAATAGTCTGAAGTATAAAAATAAACATCAATATCAAAAATACACTTGTAAAAGTGATGAGATAACTTTTGAGTATATAGCGATCTAGGATTTTCAAAACCTAATCAATTTTATTGATGTAGTAATTTGGGAACTTGGTGGCATCAAAAGAAAAGGTGTTTTTTGAAAGTGGCTGGTTGACTTTCAACGAATTGATGGTAAGCGTTGTTTGCGTGCCATTTTTTCCGGTTTCAATCAAATTGTAAATATGCTTGGTTTGAATGTCTATACCTAATAAAATATCCTTTATTTCTGATTTCGGATCGGATGGAATCAGTTTGACGTATTGAATTTTCCTGCCTTTCAGGTTTTGTTCAATATCCCATTTGAAGGTATATCCAACTTTGTAAAAGGTTAATAATTTAGAAGGAGTGACGGTGTTGTTGTCATCATCTACGGTAGATGAGATGGTGATTTCTTCATCTTCAGGAACAATGGTATAGCTTTTTTTCCCATCAAAAATTTTTGATATCCCCATCAAGTTTAATAGATATTTTTCCTGTGCGAGGATTACATCGCCACGGGTTTCTTGATGAATGTTTTCCGCACTGTTGTTGAGTACATATTTAAAATCTATGAAAAGATTATCGTAGCTTTTCATTTTTTTAGAAACATCTTCCAAAAGGCTTTTTGCTTTTGCATCATTCTGTGCTTGTGTTGTATAGGTCAAGGTTAAAAATAAACAAACCACCATCATTTTCAGTATTCTGTACATGTTTCTAAATTTTTATAATTAAGAGTTTTCAATATTTTTTAAATGTCTTTCCAAAGATGCCATATCTGTAAATAAAACCTGTCGCGCTTTACTTCCTTCAAAAGGACCCACAATTCCGGCTGCTTCCAATTGGTCGATGAGTCTCCCGGCACGGTTATAACCCAATTTGAGTTTGCGCTGAAGCAAGGAAGCAGAACCTTGTTGTGCGGTTACTATGACCTCTGCGGCTTCCCGAAAAAGCGAGTCGCGATCGCTCATGTCCACATCAATACCTATGCCAGATTCCTCTCCTACGTATTCCGGTAATTGGTAGGCTTCCGGATAGCCTTTTTGCGAACCGATAAAGTCTGTAATCTTCTCTACTTCCGGTGTGTCAACAAAGGCACACTGAAGGCGAACCAAATCATTTCCCTGGGTAAATAACATATCGCCTCGCCCGATGAGTTGATCGGCACCTTGGTTGTCTAAAATAGTACGGGAATCGATGCGGGAAGTTACCCGAAAAGCGATTCGAGCGGGGAAGTTTGCTTTGATGATACCCGTGATTACATTTACCGATGGTCGTTGCGTAGCAATAATCAAATGGATGCCAATGGCACGTGCCAATTGAGCCAAACGGGCAATGGGAAGCTCGACTTCTTTGCCGGTGGTCATAATCAAATCGGCAAATTCATCGATGATGAGTACGAGATAGGGCAAGAATTTATGACCGTGTTCGGGGTTGAGTTTTCGTTGTTTAAACTTTGCGTTGTATTCTTTAATATTTCTGACCGAAGCATCCTTGAGCAATTCATAGCGCGCATCCATTTCGATACAAAGCGAATTGAGTGTGTGAATCACTTTGGTGTTGTCCGTGATAATAGCTTCTTCGGTATTGGGTAATTTGGCTAAATAGTGACGTTCTATTTTGGCAAAAAGAGTGAGTTCTACTTTTTTTGGATCGACCAAAATGAATTTTATTTCTGCCGGATGTTTTTTATAAATCAACGAAGTCAAAATTGCATTAAGCCCAACGGATTTTCCCTGACCTGTTGCGCCCGCCAAAAGCAAATGCGGCATTTTGGCCAAATCGACTACGAAGGTTTCGTTTGAAATGGTTTTCCCAAGAGCCATCGGGAGTTCCATTTCGGCTTTTTGAAATTTTTGTGAAGCAATCACCGAACGCATGGAGACTATGGTAGGCTTGTTGTTTGGTACTTCTATACCAATCGTACCCTTGCCCGGCATGGGTGCAATGATTCGAATGCCCAAAGCGGAAAGCGATAGTGCAATGTCGTCCTCAAGATTCTTGATTTTTGAAATGCGCACACCCGCTTCAGGAACAATCTCGTAAAGCGTAACCGTTGGTCCGATGGTCGCTTTTATCTGAGAGATTTCTATTTTATAATTTTTAAGGGTATCAACGATGCGATTTTTGTTTTCTTCCAATTCTTCTTGGTCAATGGTAATCCCACCGCCGTCACTGTGATCTTTCAGCAATTCAAGCGATGGAAATTTGTAATTTGACAATTCCAAAGTCGGGTCGAATGCGCCAAAATCTTTCAAAAGTTTTTCTGATAGATTTTCGGTTAAAGTTTTTTCGGTTTCAACATAAGTTGTCGTCAACGCTATTTCACCTTCATCGGCGATTGATTCTTCCTCCTGACCAACTGTTACCTCAAAGTCATCTCTCATATCGGTTAGAATGTTTGGCTCCGAATGGTTTGCGATGGTGGGTTTTATTTCTTTTGGAGTCCAGTCAAAAATATTTTTTGGTTTTTCATCCGCTGCGTGTTCTTCAGTCTGATTCTCATTTTTAGAAATATCAACATTCGTATTTTCCAACGAATCTTTGGCAGGTATTTTTTGAGCCACTTTATCTAAGGTGGTTTTTGGATTCCAATTAAATCGCAAGACCAAATAAGAAATAAATACAAAGGAGAGCAATAAGATCAATCCGGTTTTTCCAAGATAAATCTGTAAGTAGGTGTTGAGCTCACTGCCGACAACCCCGCCGAGCAGCGGAAATTTATCGGCCAAAAAACCAAACGCGACCGAAATCCAAAGCACATTGACGATTCCCCAAAACCATCTGTTCCAAAGCTTTTTGATGGGAATATCCAAAAAGAAATATGTGCCTGTCATAAAAAGAAGCGCAGTAAAAATGTATGAAGCAATCCCGAATCCCTTGTATATAAATGCGTGCCCAGCGATGGCACCAAATTTACTCAACAGGTTTTTGGTGGGTTCGTTTCGGTTGTTAAGCTGCCAAAGTGCACTTTGGTCTTCTTTCCAATGTATCAAAAATGAAGAAAAGGCTATCATTAGACCTAAACTTAACAGCATCAAAAATACACCTAAAATAATTTGGTGCTTTGTTGAAAAGACAAAACGCTTGGGTTTTTTTGCAGAATTTTCTATTGTTGGAGTTTCTTTCTTTTTAGCCATAGGTCAGACTTTCTTCCCGACAAAAATACAAATTAGGAGTGATATAATTCAGTTGAGAAATATTTGTTGATATTTAATTATAATTGGTTGAAATATAGGCAGATGAATAAGAAAGTTTGCGGTTAATCTGATTCAGTATAAATCAAGCTTTTTTCTTTTATTTAATTTTTCACCGTGCCCATAACTAAGTTAAATTAATAATTGTGAATTATTTAACAAAAAGCATTCTATTTGATAAGATTTTAAAATTTTATATTTACAACTGATTAAAACTTAATTTATCAAACTTAATAACCATTAACTGATGAAACTAAACCTACGAATTGTTTTTCCCGTGCTTTTGGTCATGCTCTTTTGTATTTCAAATGCAGAGGCTCAAAGCAAGAAAAAAAAGAAAAAGGGCGAAGAAACAACCACACCGGCTCCTAAGCCTAAACCCAAAAACGGCATTAAACCTTATGGAGAAGTAATAACCAAAGATGCCAAAACCGACAAAGGACTTTTTGATGTCCATTTTGTGGATGATAAATATTATTACGAAATACCCGATTCACTTTTTGGTCGGGAAATGTTGATGGTCACACGCATTGCTAAAACCGCTGATGGCATTGGTTTCGGTGGCGGCAAAACCAACACCCAGTCTTTGCGATGGGAGAAAAAGGCAAAGATGGTTGTGCTGAGGGTTGTCGGTCACGAGAATGTAGCCGCTGATTCTTTGCCGATTCACGAAGCTGTTGTCAACTCCAATTTTGAGCCCGTACTTTACACTTTTCCCATTCAAGCATTCAGCAAAGATTCCACGAAAGTGGTAATTGAGGTTTCGCCTTTGTTTGAAAAGGATGTTCAAGCACTCGGTATGCCCGATCAGTACCGAAAAGAATATAAAATTTCTCGTTTGGATGACGGTAAATCCTTTATCGAACACATCCACAGTTATCCCCAAAATATAGAAGCTCGCCATGTGAAAACCTATGCAGCAAGCAATCCGCCATCCAATGAAAGTACAGGAACTATTTCGGTGGAAATGAATAATTCGATGATTCTACTTCCTAAAGTCCCGATGAAAAGACGTTATTTTGATCAGCGAGTCGGATGGTTTGCGCGTTCGGAAGTCGATTATGGCCTCCCTGTTCAAGAGAGTAAAACGATTCGCTTTTTAGACAGATGGCGATTGGAAGTGAAAGATGAGGATATAGAAAAATTTAAACGTGGCGAATTGGTTGAGCCCAAAAAGCAAATTGTTTATTACATCGATCGTGCAACTCCGGTTGAGTGGCGAAAATACATCAAGCAAGGTATAGAAGACTGGCAAGTAGCCTTTGAGGCAGCCGGTTTTAAAAACGCCATCATCGCCAAGGATCCACCTACAAAAGAAGAAGATCCGGATTGGTCACCGGAAGATGTTCGCTATTCGGTCGTGCGTTATTTGGCATCACCGATACCCAATGCAAACGGTCCGCACGTGAGCGACCCGCGTTCCGGCGAAATTCTTGAATCGGATATCAACTGGTACCACAATGTGATGTCTTTGCTCAGAAATTGGTATTTTGTTCAAACCGCCGCCATCAACCCGGATGCACAAAGTGTGGCTTTCAAAGATGAAGTCATGGGAAGATTGATCCGCTTTGTTTCCTCGCACGAAGTTGGTCATACACTCGGATTGCCACACAACATGGGAAGCAGTCCTGCCTATCCGGTCGATTCACTCCGAAGTGTAACTTTCACCCAAAAATACGGCACTGCACCATCTATCATGGACTATGCCCGATTCAATTATGTGGCCCAACCGGGTGACGAAGGTGTAGCACTCATGCCCAACATCGGAATTTATGACAAGTATTCCGTCGAATGGGGATACAGACCCATACTCGACAAATCGGCAGTAGATGAAAAATCCATTTTAGATAGCTGGATTCTCAAACATCAAGGCGACCCGATGTATCGTTTTGGTCGGCAACAAGGTGGTGGCATCATTGATCCCAGTTCACAAACAGAAGATTTGGGAGACGATGCCGTAAAAGCCAGTATGTACGGAATTGCAAACCTAAAACGCATCGTTCCGAATTTGATTAAGTGGACAGCAGAAGACGGGAAAAATTATGATGATCTCGAAACGCTTTACGGTCAAGTATTGGGTCAATACAATCGCTACATGGGACACGTCGCCGGCAATGTGGGTGGCGTTTACGAATACTACAAGACGTATGATCAAGAAGGCGCAGTTTATACCCATGTCGATAAGAAAAAACAAAAAGAGGCTTTGAGTTTCATCAACAAACAATTGTTTGAAACACCCAAATGGCTGATTGACCAAAACCTTTTTGACAAGTTTGAGTCGGCCGGCAGCGTTGAAAGGTTGAGGAGTACACAAGTCCGAACACTCGAAGGACTTTTGGACTTTGGAAAAATGCAACGTTTGATTGAAAATGAAACGCTTAATGGTAAAAACGCGTTTACCTTGTTAGACTTGTTCAATGATTTACGGACAGGTATATGGAAAGAACTCTCAACCGGAGCGGCAACCGATACCTATCGACGCAATCTTCAACGCGCTTATTTAGACAGAATGACGTATTTGATGACCAAAGAACAAACGCCGATTCCGGCCAATATCAGACGTTTTGTAAGCCGAACTTCGGTTGACGTAAGCCAGTCGGATATTCGCCCTGTGGTTCGTGCCCAATTGACCCAATTGAGGAGTCAACTACGCAATGCAGGAACTGCAGACAGTATGACGCGCTATCATTATTTGGACGCAATAGAAAGAATCAACAATATTTTAGACCCGAAATAATTTTAAATTTCAGCTCGTATAAAAATCCGGAATCCTCAATGGGTTTCGGATTTTTTTATTTGATTTTGGGTTTATTCATCCACAAACTCCACCAGCCGTTGCATCTGCCCAAGCTTTCCGTAAGTGCCTGCTGTCGTTTTTGGGAAGTTAAAACATTCGAAAACCGGATTGCGGTGAGTAACCACGTGATGGCATGCCATTTTAGTTTTGATTTTAAAGAAGGGCTTGGGAAAGCCACCCGCCAAACATACCAACCGTTGCGCACCACCATTTTTCCGTAGTCATACAAATTGGGCCTGCCGGAAGGCGCGTGGTGGTGTGCCAATCGAGCGGCGGTGTTTACGTAAAGCTTGCCAAGTTTGGATAAACGCAGCGTAAAATCGGCATCTTCATACAGGCCGTAGCCTTCAAAATAAGTCGAAAACTGTTGACTGTCAAAAACCGATTTTCTGAAAGATGAAACACCGCCCATCAATTGTTTGACTTCGTAAATTTTATTTGAAGGTGGGAGAAAACCAATGCTTCGTCCGTGTCCGAATTCGGGGAAATAGCCGGGAGGCAAATCTGCATCTAAGCCCAGCCGTTTGCGCAGCACAAAGCGAATGCCGTCCGACCGTTTCCATCCATCAAAACAAAATTCATCAATCGCGGGAACGTAATTTTCCCCGACAAAACCCCATTTGACTTCGTTGTAAATGTAGCCACCCACACCCAAAGCCTCCGGGAAACGATGATAAGTTTCCAATAATTTTTCAAAATAATCAACTTCCAAAACGGTGTCGTCATCTAAAAAGCAAACAATTTCACAAGCCGGATTGACTTTAGAAATACCGACATTTCGCTGCCGGGTCAGTCCTCTTTCTTCGGGGGAAACTTTGAGATAGTGTAGATTTTTAAAAAAGTTTGATTCCAATGCAAGTTTGGTTTTCTCATCTGTTGAGCCATCAATTATCCAAATATCATCGGGATAAAGCGTCTGCAAACTCACCGATTGCAACAGCTTTATCAGTGAATCCGAGCGCATGTACGTGCAAACAATCAGGGAGAAATTCATAGGAATTATTAAAAGAAACAAGACTCAGGAATCAGGACTCAGGAATTTTTTATAATCATTTGGTCTTTAGTCTTGATTCTTTTTTCTTAATACTTAATACTATTGTCTCAATACTTATCTCTATTTCACTTCAAAACCAACTTGTTAATCATCATTTTTCCGAATTCGTCGTTCATCATGCTGATGATTTTGTTTTTTCCATAACTCAATTCTTCTCTTAAAACGGACGAACTCAGGGATACAATCAGCGTTTCCCCTCTCAGTTGCACATCAGTCGTGTATGCTTCAATCGGTTTACCCATGAGTTGATTCCAAACTTCGCGCACGCGAATCTTATCAAAACCTTGTTCGAGGTGGTTTTCCCGAACAAAATCTTGTATTCCTTCGCTGATGGATATGGTGTTGCTTTGTCTTTTCGGCATGTGGCTAAAGTAGCAAATTTGAGGGTAAAAAAGAAGACGAAAAATTAATTTTCTTCTCCCGACAGCAAATCGGGTCTTCTGTCTTTGGTGTGTTGATAGGCTGCTTCGTCACGCCATTTCTCTATCTCGGGCAGGTTGCCTGAAAGCAGTATTTCCGGTACTTTCCATCCTCTGTATTCTGCGGGTCGCGTATAGACAGGCGGTGCTAAAAGTCCGTCTTGAAAAGAATCGGTGAGGGCAGAGGTTTCGTTGTTGAGCACGCCCGGAATCAACCGAATGATGGCATCCGACACCACAGCGGCAGCCAATTCACCTCCAGAAAGCACATAATCTCCGATTGAAATTTCTTGGCTGATGTAGTGGTCGCGAATGCGTTGATCTACACCTTTATAGTGTCCGCAAAGCAGGATGATGTTTTCGTACATGGACAGTCGGTTGGCAAGCTGCTGGTTGAATCGTTCGCCATCGGGAGTCATATAAATCACTTGGTCGTAACTGCGCTCAGATTGAAGTTGAAGGATGCATTTTTCAATTGGCTCGATCATCATCACCATGCCTGCGCCGCCGCCAAATTGGTAGTCGTCCACTTGTTTGTGTGGTCTGTCCGAATAGTCGCGTAAATTGTGCAAATGAACTTCCACATGGCCTGCATCAATGGCGCGTTTCAAGATAGAAGCTTCAAAAGGGCTTTTGAGCAATTCGGGCAATACCGTAAGGATATCGATTCGCATGGGTTTAAATTCCGGTGTAATTGAACGGGCTAATTTGCTTGAGTTCCGATTTAAGATTTTCGGCTATGTCTAAAGTATCGATGAATTCCGCCAAACTTTCTCGGGTAATTTTTTGGTGCGTCCGCGTCAGGTTTTTCAATGCTTCGTAGGGATTCGGATACTTGTGTTTGCGCAAGATGGTTTGGATGGCTTCTGCAACCACAGCCCAATTTTCATCGAGGTCTTGATGGATTTTATCGGGGTTTAAAACCAGTTTTTCCAGACCTTTCAAGGTCGATTCAAAAGCTATTTTGGTATGCGCCAACGGAACGCCTAAATTTCTGAGTACAGTGCTGTCAGTCAAATCGCGTTGCAGGCGGGAAATTGGCAGCTTGGCGGAAAAATGTTCCAAAAGTGCGTTGGCGATGCCGAGATTGCCTTCCGAATTTTCAAAATCGATTGGGTTTACTTTGTGTGGCATCGCGCTCGATCCGATTTCGCCGGCTTTGATTTTTTGTTTAAAATAATCCATCGAAATATAGGTCCAACAATCTCGATCCAGATCGGTAACGATGGTATTGATACGTTTGAGCGCATCGCAAAAAGCCGCCAGATTGTCGTAATGTTCGATTTGTGTGGTTGGGAAACTGTGTGACAAGCCCAGAATATTTTCTACAAAATCGGTTCCGAATTGTTTCCAATCGACCTCCGGAAACGCCACGTGATGTGCGTTGTAATTTCCGGTTGCACCACCAAATTTAGCAGAGAAAGGAATCTGCAGCAACAAGCTTTTCTGCGCCTCCAATCGCGCTACAAAAACGGCAATTTCTTTGCCCAATCGGGTAGGAGAGGCGGGTTGTCCGTGCGTGCGGGCGAGCATCGGGATGTCTTTCCATTCGGAAGCAAAGGATTGCAATCGGTAGATAAGTAAATCTAAATCAGGCAGATATATTTTTTCAAACGCTTCTTTGAGCGAGAGCGGAATGGCGGTGTTGTTGATATCTTGCGATGTCAGCCCGAAATGTACCCATTCTTTTTGTTTGGAAAAACCCAATTCATCAAACTTTTGCTTGATAAAATATTCTACGGCTTTCACATCGTGGTTGGTGGTTTTTTCGATTTCTTTGATGGCTAAGGCATCTTCCAAACTGAAGTTGAGATATACATTTCGAAGTGAAACAATCTCCGTGGGGGTTAATTTCTTTTCAAAAAAAGAAGTGTGGTTGATGAGTTGGATGAAATATTCGATTTCGACCAAAATGCGGTATTTAATCAGTGCTTTTTCAGAGAAAAAATCTGACAACAAATGGGTTTTTGCGTGATATCGACCGTCCACAGGAGAGATGGAAAGCAAGGGATGGAATTGTTTCATAGGTATATTTAAAAAAAAAGCTGTCTGCATCAACGAAGTGACAAAGATACTTTGAATCTGCGGTTTATTAAAATTTGGTAAAGATTCAAATAGCGATTAAACCAACTGAAATGAAATTCATCTAAAAATCATACATTTACATAATCATTAAAAACCGTTTTAACCTATGAAAACATTCAAAAAAATCTTGATTGCCTTATTTGTTGTATTGATAGTTATGCAATTTTTCCGCCCGGATAAAAATACGGCGCAGGGAGATTATGTTGCGACTTTTGTTGCCGAAACGCAACCGACTCCTGAGGTAAAAGCGGTATTGAAAACGGCCTGTTTTGATTGTCACAGCAACAACACGGTTTATCCTTGGTATGCGGAAGTGGCACCGGTTTCGTATTGGTTGGCCGACCATGTCAACGAAGGCAAGGAGCATTTGAATTTTTCGGATTGGGCAAATTACGCACCCAAAAAGAAAGCCCATAAATTGGAAGAATTGGTTGAGAATGTAGAGGAAAAAGAGATGCCGTTGGAATCTTATGCTTTTATCCACCAAAACGCCCGCTTGACTCCCGAGCAAACTGCCGCTATAATCAGTTGGGCCAAGGGTGCACGAAGTGCATATCCGGTTTCTGTTAAAAAAGAAGGTGGCGAAGAAACGCACGAAGAACATTGATGAATTTTTTCTTAAAAACATTTTCCCGCCGAGGTTTTTCTTGCGCGGGATTTTTTTTGGAGAGTTTGCACGATGTGTCTATTGCGCAACGGTTGAGGCTAGCTATTCGGCGGGGCGAATCGATAAGTGTAGGAGAAAGGTCTGTCGGTAAGCCTACAACGGTTTTGTGTATGATTTCGTTATGTGTTTAAGCAACTAATTTAGCAAATACAAACCAAATAGAAAATCCGCAAGCCCCGAGGCATCGGGGTTCGTAAGTAAGCTTGCACTAGCAATGAATTATACACGGCTTTGTTGTAAAACGTTTTTTTATAATTCAGTTTTATATAGGTTTTCCATATTTTTTAATGGTCTTTCTAATGTTTTTTCAGCTTCTTTCTGTCCATTTGTTTTTTGGTCAGAAGTAAGCTTTGTTTCTAATTCTTGGATTTCTTTTACAATTTGTTGTTGTTGAATATACGAGAAGTCCTTTTTGAACTCATTGAATATTAGAAACCATTGATAGCTTTTATATAAATCCTTTTCCAAATCTTTACCTTCTTTATACATTTGGGCAAGTTGTAATCTGACAGAAGTTATATATCCACTTTTAGTTAAGTTTTCAGGATTTTCGAGCTTACCAAGTCGAGTTGCCCATTCAAGCATTTTGTCCATATTTTTCTCAACTCCAATTCCATAATAGTAGCTATTAATCACATTCCACATACAGGTTCCATCACCATTTTCAGCACATTTTAAACCGTATTCATAGGCTTTATTATAATTTTGTTCGACACCATCTCCGTTTCCATATGCCATCATCATTTGATAAAGTCCATCATTAAATCCTTGGTCAGCAGATTTCGAGAACCAATAAATTCCTTTTTCAGTATTTTGATCAATTCCAAAACCAGCTCTATAGCAATAACCCAAATTATATTGAGATTCAGCATTTCCCAATTCCGCTGCTTGTTTTAGAATCGGAACTGCTTTTTCAAATTCTTGAGTCTCTATTAGTTTTTTTGCTTGTTCATTTAATTCCGATACGTTTTGTCCAAATGCAGTTAAGCAAATTAAAGTCAGAAATAGAAATGTTAAATTTTTGTTCATTCGTTTCTCTTAAATGTTTTACAACCCGTAAATAGCCACCGAAAGCTTACCGTTTTTGTCGATAGATGCTCTGTACATTCCTTTGGTGTTGAACACGAAAGCAATATTTCCGTCTTTATCCAGCACGATGACACCACCGTCTCCACCCAATTTCGCCATTTTATTGTAGATAACTTCTTCGGCGGCATCTTGCGCGCTAAGCCCTTTGTATTCCATCAAGGCAGAAATGTCGTGAGCAACCGTTGCCCGGATAAAATACTCTCCCCAACCCGTACCTGAAACAGCACACGTCAGGTTGTTGGCATACGTTCCGGCACCGATGATGGGCGCATCGCCAATGCGATTCCATTTTTTGTTGGTCATGCCGCCCGTGGAAGTTCCTGCGGCTAAGTTCCCGTTTTTGTCCAATGCCACGCAACCAACTGTGCCGAATTTGAAATCGGGAGTGGGATTGTAGCCTTGATCTTTTTCTTCTTCTTTTGCTTTTTTGAGGGAATTCATCCGGTTTTCGGTATAGAAATAAGAAGGGTCAACCAGCTCGATATTTTGTTCTTTGGCAAATTGTTCGGCTCCTTTACCGGAAAGCATGACGTGCGGCGAAGCTTCCATCACTTTTCGGGCGAGCGAAATCGGGTTTTTCACAGTTTTTACCCCGGCGATTGCTCCTGCACCCAAGGTGTTTCCATCCATGATGGCGGCATCCATCTCGTTTTCGCCATCGTGGGTAAAAACAGCCCCTTTACCGGCGTTGAAAAGCGGAGAATCTTCCAATACGTTTATGGTTTGTTGAACGGCATCTAAACTGCTGCCGCCATTTTTCAAGATATCATAACCTACTTGGATGGCTTCTTCGAGTTTGGCAGTGTATGCTTTTTCCATTTCCGGGCTCATGTTTTCGCGGAGAATGGTTCCGGCTCCGCCGTGGATGGCGATGGCAAAGTTTTGGTTTTGCGAAAAGCCAGATAAGCTAAAAAAAACGAAAATTAGGGTGAATAGATTTTTCATGGGTTTGGGATTATTTCGAATAGTTGAGATGTTAAAACAAAAAAAGGTTAAAAACATTTGACTGCTTTTAACCTTATAAAATTAGAAAATATTTTTTAGAATATTACTTCAATTTCTTTTTAACTTCCACTTCCTGGTATCCTTCGATGATGTCACCGATTTCGATGTCGTTGTAATTCTTGATTTGAATACCACAATCATAACCTTTAGAGACCTCTTTGGCGTCGTCCTTAAATCGTTTCAAGGTAGAGAGTTCCCCCGTAAAGACAACCACGCCTTCTCGAATGATTCGGATTCTGGAGTTTCTCATTATTTTTCCGTCTGTGACCATACAACCAGCAATGGTTCCGACTTTTGATATTTTGAATACTTCGCGAATTTCTGCGTTTCCGGTGATTTCTTCTTTCATTTCCGGCGACAACATGCCTTCCATCGCGTCTTTCAAATCGTTGATGGCATCATAAATGATGGCGTAATTTCGAATGTCGATTTCTTCTTTTTCTGCCAGTTGTCTTGCGTTTCCGGATGGACGAACGTTGAATCCGATGATGATGGCATCGGAAGCAGAAGCCAACAATACATCCGATTCGGTGATGGCACCGACTCCTTTGTGAATGATGTTGATTTGAATTTCTTCAGTGGTTAACTTTTGGAAAGATTCGGACAAAGCTTCAACTGAGCCGTCCACATCACCTTTGAGGATGATGTTGAGTTCTTTAAACTGACCCAAAGCAATTCGTCGTCCGATTTCATCGAGCGTGATGTGGCGTTGTGTACGGACAGACTGCTCACGGTATAATTGTGTTCTTTTGGAAGCGATTTGTTTGGCTTCTTTTTCGTCTTCATAGACATTAAACTTATCACCCGCCTGTGGGGCACCGTCCAAACCGAGAATTGAAATTGGAGATGACGGCCCAGCTTCTTTCACTGCGTTGCCGCGTTCGTCGAACATGGCTTTTACCTTGCCGCTGTGCATACCTGCCAGCACAAAATCTCCAATCTTGAGTGTTCCGTTTTGTACCAGAATAGTGGAAACGTATCCGCGCCCTTTGTCTAACAAAGCTTCTACGACCGTGCCGGTTGCCATCCTTTTCGGATTGGCTTTCAGTTCGAGAATTTCAGCTTCTAAAAGTACTTTTTCAAGCAATTCGGCTACACCCAGTCCGGTTTTTGCCGATATGTCGTGCGATTGGATTTTTCCGCCCCAATCTTCTACGAGTAAATTCATTCCGGCCAATTTTTCCTTGATTTTCTCAGGATTGGCGTTGGGTTTGTCTATTTTATTGATGGCAAAAATCAAGGGCACACCGGCTGCTTGCGCATGGCTGATGGCTTCTTTGGTTTGCGGCATAACGTCATCGTCCGCCGCGACCACGATGATGGCAATATCGGTGACTTTTGCTCCACGGGCTCGCATGGCGGTAAATGCCTCGTGACCCGGTGTATCGAGAAAAGTGATTTTCTCACCGTTGTCGAGTTGAACGGAATATGCACCGATGTGTTGGGTGATTCCGCCTGATTCTCCGGCGATTACATTTTCACTGCGCACATAATCGAGCAAAGAGGTTTTACCATGGTCAACGTGTCCCATCACCGTAACAATCGGTGCTCTTTTGGTTAAATTCTCAGGGTTTTCTTCTATATCCGAGTGCGAATCTTCAATATCGGTGGTTGTGAATTCAATTTCATAGCCAAACTCGTCTGCCAAGATGGAAAGTGTTTCTGCATCCAATCGTTGGTTCATTGTAACCATCAAGCCGAGAGACATACAAGCAGAAATTACTTGGTTGATGGGTGTATCCATCATGGTAGCCATTTCTCCAACGGTAATGAATTCGGTTACTTTGAGTATTTTGTTTTCAAGTTCTTGTTGTATCTGCTCGTCTTCAGTTTTGGAACGATGGCTGTCTCTTTTATCTCGTCGATATTTTGCTGCTTTGGATTTATTGCTTTTCCCTTGAAGTTTTTCAAGTGTTTCGCGTACTTGTCTTTGAACGTCTTCTTCACTGGGTTCAGCTTTAACAATGGGCTTAGCTCCTTTTTTAAGCAATATCGGTGCAGCTTGACCAGCTGTGTTTGCACCTGCCGGTGAAGTTGTTCCGTCTTTGTTGATTCTTTTCCTACGGCGTTTTCTGTTTCTATCGGAAGAACTGGACGCTGCGTTTCCGCCTGCAGGAGTTGTCGGTTCTTCTTTTTTCTTTTTGGGTTTGTTAAACTGAGAAAGGTCGATGGTTTTGTCGAGAATCTTTGGACCAGACAGTTTGGTGTAATTGGTTTTGTGGGTGTCAGATTCTTCAGTAGTTTCTTCAGCTAAAGGCAGAACTTTCTTTTTAATTTCTATTTTAGGTTCATCCGATTCGACTTTCGGCGCAATTTCCATTGGTTTTTCGACCGCGATTTCTTTGACCTCTTCTTTTTTTGCTTTTTCCGGTTTTGCTTCTACTTTTGGGACTTCCGGATCAACTTTTTTAGGTTGTTCAACTATTATAGGTTGTTCAACTGCTTTTGGTTTTTCAACAATTGGTTCTTTAGCGGGTTGTTCTTTTCTCGGATTCAGATTGTCTAAATCGATTTTTCCGATGGTTTTGGTGCCTGCTAAGTGAGATTTTCCCCGAATGACTTCATCATTTTCTCTGGCGAGTCTTTTTGCATCTTCTTGTTCCTGCTGCATGCGGAGCGCCTCTTTTTCCTTTCTCTTTTCTTCGTTTATTTCTTGGGATGCTTCTTTTTTCTTTCTGTCCGTTTGAAATTCATCCAAGAGAGTTTCGTACACTTCATCGCTGATTTTGGTGGTAGGTCTGGCCTCCACTTCAACACCTTTGCTGCTGAGATACTCAACGGCTCTTTCCAATGAAATGTTTAACTCTCTTAAAACTTTGTTTAATCGTACTGTACTATCTCCAGTCATAATTTAAAATACTATTTTTCTCGGACAACCCAAAATGGGATTTTATAAAAATTTATTCTTCAAATTCCTCTCTTAGAATTCGGATGACTTCTTTTACGGTTTCTTCTTCGAGATCAGTTCTTTTTACCAAGTCGTCCACATCGCGTTCGAGGATGCTTTTGGCAGTATCCAATCCTACTTTTTTGAACTCTTCGATAATCCAAGAGTCGATTTCGTCTGTAAATTCAGCCAATTCTACGTCTTCATCCGCTCCTTCTCTATACACGTCAATCTCATATCCGGTAAGCATTCCTGCCAAGCGAATGTTGTGTCCGCCTTTTCCGATTGCTTTGGAGACTTCTTCGGGGCGCAATACGACTTCGGCTCGTTTTTTTTCTTCATTTAGTTTTACAGAAGTCACTTTTGCGGGACTTAGCGCGCGGGTGATGAACAGCTGGCTGTTGCTGGTGTAATTAATTACGTCAATGTTTTCATTGCCCAATTCTCGAACGATGCCGTGAATTCTTGAGCCTTTCATCCCTACACATGCACCGACCGGATCTACGCGATCATCATACGAATCTACGGCTACTTTGGCTTTTTCTCCGGGGATGCGAACTACTTTTTTCACGGTTATCAATCCGTCAAAAACCTCCGGAATTTCTTGTTCAAATAATTTTTCTAAAAACAGTGGAGACGTTCTCGACATGACAATAAAAGGCTTGTTACCTTTTAATTCTACCGATTCGATGATGCCTTTTACATTGTCTCCTTTTCTGAAAAAATCGGAAGGTATTTGCTTTTCTTTCGGCAATACGATCTCGTTTCCTTCATCATCCAAAAGAATCGCCACGCGATGACGAATGTGATGAACCTCTGCGGTATAGATTTCGCCAACCAAGTCTTTAAACTGTTTGAGCGTATTGGTGTTGTCGTGTTCGTGAATTTTTGCAATCAAATTTTGACGAAGCGACAGGATGGAACGCCTTCCCAAATCGATGATTTTCACTTCTTCCGAAACGTCTTCACCAACTTCAAAGTCAGGTTCTATCTTGCGTGCATCTGTCAAAGCAATTTCTTGGTTAGGGTCTTCTACTTCGCCGTCGGGGACAACGATGCGGTTTCTCCAAATCTCCATGTCTCCTTTGTCAGGATTGATGATGATGTCGAAATTGTCATCTGAACCAAATTTTTTCTTCAACGCATTTCTGAATACATCTTCCAAAATGGCCATCAGGGTAACTCGATCGATGAGCTTATCATCTTTAAACTCAGAAAAAGACTCTATCAGCGCTATATTTTCCATGTGCTTTTAAACTAATTAAATTTCAGCGTAACGATTGTTTTATTTATTTCTGTAAACGGTATTGTCAATTTTTTTTCTACGGTAATTTTTCCTTTGCCGATTGGTTTGGGCTCACGGATTTTTTGCAAAAGTACAATTTCTTCTTCTTGAATTTGAATCAATTGACCTGAATTTTTACTTCCGTTAACCATAAAAACCTCGATTTCTCTGCCCGTGTTTTTTCTGTACTGGCGAATGTTAACCAATGGCGATGAAACACCCGCCGAGGTTACTTCTATCGAAAAATCTTCTTCCGGGTCAAGATTGTGTTCTACTTTTCTGCTGGCATTGACGCAGTCTTGAACGGTAATACCTTCATCACCATCCATGATTACTACAATTTGACCGGCTTCCGATACTTGCAAATCTATCAGAAACAACGAAGGATTCTCTTCAAAGAAATCGTCCAATAATTCTTTTACTCTTTTTGCTAACATTTTTCTATAAAAAGAGGGGACTTTGATGTCCCCTCTTCATGTTCTATTTTTACGACCGCAAATATATAAATTTTTACTGTGTCAACAAAACTTTTTGTTTTGTATCTAATGAAAGTCTTGTGTTGTCGAATGGGAAGAAAAATCAGCTTGTTTTCCTGAAAATATAGACGCGTTCTTCTGGTGTGGCTAAAATGTTTAGACCAAATTCACTTTCGATAAATGCAAAGGTTTTTGGGTGGTAGAAAACAACGTGCGTTGGGTCTTTGGTGTAATACCAATTTGGAAATTCTTCTAATTTTTGATACGGATGCGTCATGATGGTTAAAATCCCATTCGTTTTGAGCAAACTGCACATTTTTTGAAAATCGATCAGCGGTTGGTGAAAATGTTCAACGCATTCTGTGGCAAAAATTACATCGAAGGTGGTTTGTGGAAATTCGGGATAGAAAATTGGGTCAAAGTTTGAGCAGGATATTCCTTTTTCGTGCAGTAAAAATTGAATGGTTGGTCCGGTGCCGCAACCGTAATCAAGTGCTTTCAAGCCGAATGTTAAATAAGGCAAAGTCGGCAAAACTGCTTTGTTCAGAAAGGATCGGTATCGTTCGTCATCCGGCTTGTTGTTGTGATGGTTGTATCGTTCGCGCTCGGATTCATAATCCGGGTAAAAATCGGGATTTGTATAGGCCAATTGACAATTCCCACATTGAAAAATCGGTTGTTTCAATGAACCGATTGTCTCTCCCGAAATTGATTCGGACAAACAAAGCGGACAAATGCGTAGAGAATTGATCAAAATGAATTGTTAACTTGTTTTTTGTTTCGAGAAAAGTTGATTCAAAATGATGCTTACCGATACGGTGTAGGTCAACGTCATCAAAGTTCCCGAAAAAATAACGACATATTTCATCCAAAAAACACCGTTCCACAGCAAATAGAGCCCTCCGAAAGTGAGCAAAGTTGAGAAAAAAGGTTCGAGAATTAAAAAGAATTTTAGGCGTTTGTTCAATTTGGCAAACAACAAAACAGAACCCGCCAAGAAGAAAATCATCGACATCGAAAGTATGTGGGTATGCACGATGGTGAGCATTTCGCGTTCGCTTTTTTTGAATTTCATCACTTCGGCATCCGGGTTGTCTTCATTGCCCAAATAGGTTTGCTGGACACCTTGCGGGATGTGCGAATCGGTTTGTTTGACAAAAAACAATCCGGTGTAGAAACCGATGCTCAACACGAAGATAAAAATGCCTAAAAACAGTTTGATTTCTTTGGGAAGCGTTAGGAGCAGTCCGTTATAATTCATCGAAAAGGTGTTTTTGTTTGAGTATGGTAATCGATTTTAAAAGGTTGTTCATTGCAATAGTCATGGATCGGGCTGAAATGGTGGCACCGGAGATGGCATCGATGTTTTTTTGATATTCCAGGGTTTCATCACCTGATTTTCCATCGAATTGGCTCAGCCATCTTCTGCTGCCTATTTCGCCACCGTATTCTTCGCGATAGACCAAAACTTTGGTTTGGCGCACGGTTAAGTCTTTGTTGAAAATCACCAGATAATCGAATTGAGCCGTTTTGCTCATCGCTTGGTCAAAAAAAACGTAACCGACGATTTGTTTTTGAATTGAAATTTGATAAAGATTTTCTCCGGAAATTTTTTGGGGCAGTTGTGCGTTCAGTTCTGGCTCTACCTTGATGGGTTGTAAGACAAATTGCTCGGTTTCAAAAACTTTAGAAAGCTCTTTGAAAACGCGTTTGGGCAAGAAGTCTGCTGTCCCGAAAGAAAGGTTTAGCAGCATTGCGCCGCAAAGAAACAAAATCTTCACTTTTTTTCTATTCATCTTGCAAAAATAAGAATTCAAAAACATAAAATTTAAAAAACATTGGCAGTCGTATCAAGCGACCGCCAATGCATTAACAATCATCAAATAAACTAAATTAAAACCAAAATCCGAGTCCAAAATTGAGCTGTTTGGTCGAATCAATGTTGGCAACTTCATTGTCAAATATTTGGTAATCACCTTTCACGACCACACCTTGCGCGATGTGGTAGGACAAGCCGAAAGTCAAATCGTTTCGGTCGAAAGCCGGATTTTCAGCCAGCGAACCATCCGTTTGTAGATGCGTGTTGTATTCGGAATAACGGGCAAAAGCAAAAAGTTTTTGGCGTTTGGTCATGGGCAACAAATTGTATGAAGCCTCGGTGTACCAACCCAACATGGCGCTTCCCAAATCTTTTCCGGTGAGTGTGTTGAAGTCTTCAGTATCCGTCAAGGAAGTATAAATAAATTCGCCTCTTGCCGCAAAACGGTCTTTGGAGTATCGCGCATCAAAACCCACCATCGAAATACCCACATCGGCACCATCCAAGTTTTCAATTTCATCATCTGCTTGGGTGCGTCCAAAATAGCCGGAAAGTCCGAGTCTGAGTCCGGGGATGCCGTAATAATCAACTTTGACAGACAGATTCGGACTGTCAATGGTTGATTGAATCCCCTTTTGACGACCGCCTCTCAATCCGGTTTCACCACCGATAAACCCAAGGGTGTCTTTGTTAACCGAGCGAAAGCCGTTGAAAATATAGGCCTGATAACCCAGCGACAGATTGTTGAACCTTCCGGTTACGCCCACACCGATTTCACGCCAAGTTGTCGGCACGATAAATCGATCGACAAGCGGTCTGTTTACACCATTGAAAGTTGTCGGCTCGTGGTATTCGTTGATGATGCCCATCGGGACGAGCATCAAACCACCGCGCAGGCTGATGTTGTTCGCTACGTTGTAATTGACAAAAGCTTGTTCTACAGTAATTTCATCACCGGTGTCTTCATATTCGAGTTCGGTGACAAATTGGGTGCGTTCGTCAAAATTATATCCGATGAGCAACACCATGCGCTCCACGTTGAGTTCGCCGTTTTTGCCTTCGGGTTGATTGTAGTTAATTTCTCCATATCCACCGATGGTTACTTGGCTGGCAAAGTTTCCGGAAAGGATGCGTTGAGCGGCATTTTGTTGTTTTTGCGCATCAAACTGGATGGAGTCTTTTTTTGTTTGTGCAAAGTTTGCAAACGAGAATAATAAGATTAGGATGGTTAGATTTTTTTTCATTATTACATTAATTAAGATTTAGTATAAATAAAAATACTTTGCAAATGTAAAAACGAAAGTGAAAACATCAAACTTATTTAGATTAAATTAAAATACTATTTTCTTATTAAAAATTGTATAGTTAATAAGATTAAATGATGAAATAAGAAACAATGATAAAAGTCATATAAAAAAAAACCGCCCTCGTGAGGCAGTTTTATAATGTATCAACTTTGATGAATTATTTCACTTCATATCGCCATTGATGCGAATCGGGTGCGAGGTTGTATTGAATATCGTTCAAATATTTCTTGAATTTCAGCGCGAAAGTATTTTCCAATTCCGGAAGTGCATATACTTTTCCTTGATAACTAAATTCATACACCGGACTCACGATGGCGGCCGTACCGGCTCCGAAAATTTCTTTCAGCGAACCATTTTTTTGTGCAGCCAACAGCTCGGTCACCGTAATGGGTCTTTCTTCGGCAGCGATGCCGTGGTCTTTCGCCAAGGTTAGGATGCTTTTGCGGGTTACGCCGTCTAAGATTCTGTCGCCGGTCGGCGCGGTGATCAAAGTATCATTGATTCGGAAAAACAAGTTCATGGTGCCGGCTTCTTCCAAATATTCGTGTTTGTCGGCATCCGTCCAGATGATTTGTTGAAAACCTGCTTGGTTGGCCAAGGTTGTTGGGTAAAATTGCGCAGCATAGTTTCCGGCTGTTTTGGCATAACCCACACCGCCGTTGGCAGCGCGTGAGTATTTCTCGGCTATTTGCACCCGCACTTTTCCTGAATAGTAAGATTGCGCAGGAGAAAGCAAAATCATGAATTTATATTTTTTGGAGGGTGATGCAGAAACGCCTTCTTCGGTTGCAATCGCAAACGGGCGGATATAGAGCGAACTGCCAATTCCTTTCGGAACCCAAGCTTCGTCTAATCTGACCAAGGTCGATAAAGCTTTCAAAAAGACTTCTTCCGGAAACTCGGGAATCGACATGCGCACGGCAGATTTGTTGAATCGTTGGATGTTTTGATCGGGGCGAAACAACCAAATTTTATTTTGGTCGTCCCTAAAAGCTTTCATGCCTTCAAAAATGGCTTGTCCATAATGAAAAACTTTGGCAGAAGGATCTAAACTTATCGGGCCGTAAGGAACAATTTTGGGCGTTTGCCAATGTCCGTCCACAAAATCACATTCAAACATGTGATCGGTAAAAACCTGTCCGAAAACCAAGTTGTCAAAATCGACTTGCGAACGTTTGGAAGTTTGTATTTTTGTGATAGCGATTGAATCTGAAACGGTAGCTTGCATGATGGGATGATTTATGGTACAAATGTAAGTATTTCTTAAAATCAGTCGTTTGGGTTTTTATAAAATTGACAAAAAATAAAAACTTTACGATATAATTATACATTTTTGCAGTTAATGTTGTGTAAATCCAATTAATTAGTCAGATTTACGGTCAATGAAAAGAGAAATTATCACTACTGCCGATGGGTCTTCGAGCATCCGAATGGTCGATTGGAACGAAAACTATCACTCCCAACACGGTGCTATTCAGGAAGCTTACCACGTTTATATCCGTAACGGTTTGGCGCATTGGATGACAACAAATCCGACAAAAAAAGAAATTTCCATACTCGAAATCGGTCTCGGCACAGGCTTGAATGCTTTTATAACTTATTTGGAAACCCAAAAAAAGGATTTACAAGTTCAATACGAAGGTGTGGAAGCCTACCCGGTTTCAAATAAAGAAGTAGCGCAATTAAACTATGTTTCCGAGTTAAACGCGGGGCTTTCAGAAGATGTTTTTATGAAAATGCATACGGTTTCTTGGGAAGAAAACCACGTGTTGGGAAACCATTTTACACTCAGAAAAAGCATGCAGCGGTTTGAAGAAATTACAAGCATTGATCAATTCGATTTGATTTATTTTGATGCTTTTGGTGCAAATGTGCAAGCCGAACTTTGGACGGAAAACATGTTTAAAAAAATGCATCTTGCGGTAAAAAATTCAGGGATTTTAGTGACTTATGCCGCCAAAGGCAGTGTGCGGCGTGCCATGCTCGAAGCCGGTTTTCAAACCGAACGATTGCCCGGACCGCCGGGGAAGAGAGAAATGCTGAGAGCAACCAAACCATTGTAGTTTTTTATGTTAACGCTAATACAAATTCAGCTTCCCACTGTTAACAAAACCGTATTTTTGCGGAAATGAAAAAGAAAATGAAAGTATTGATAACCGGAGCTACCGGATTGATTGGGAAAGAGCTGGTAAATGTTCTGATGGCGAACGATGTTGATATAAATTACCTGAGTACTTCGAGAGAAAAAATTGTGGAAACCGAAACTTATCGTGGTTTTTATTGGAATCCGAAGGAAGGAGCAGTCGATTCAAACTGTTTGGATGGCGTTGATGCCATCATCCATCTTGCCGGCGCGACCGTTTCCAAAAAATGGACACAGGAATACAAAGCAGAAATTCTTCAAAGCAGGATACTGTCTGCTCAATTGCTTCACAACTTGCTGAAAAATCACCCCAATCACACGGTTAAAAACATCATTTCTGCTTCAGGGATAAGCATTTATCCGAGTGACTTAGCTAAATTATATGATGAGAAATTTGAGGGTGTTGACAATTCCTTTTTAGGAGAAGTTGTGGAAGAGTGGGAATCGGGCATAGATCATTTCACATCCTTGGGAATTGACATCGCAAAAATCAGAATTGGCGTGGTCTTGGCGAAAGAAGGCGGCGCACTTGCTCCCATGTCAAAACCTGTCAAAATGGGTGTTGGTGCATCCATCGGTTCCGGAAAACAATGGGTTTCGTGGATACATATCCAAGATTTGGCGAATATCTTCCTAAAAATACTGATAGAAAAAAGAGAAGGAATTTACAACGCCGTAGCGCCCAATCCGGTTACCAACAAAGAACTGACCAAAAGCATTGCAAAAGTATTGAAAAAACCCCTTTGGCTCCCGAACGTGCCCGAATTTATGATTAAAATCTTACTGGGTGAAATGAGTACGTTGGTTTTGTCAAGCCAAAAAGTGAGTTGCGGAAAACTACTTAAATCTTCTTTCCAATTTCAGTTTGAACATGCGGAGGATGCGCTCAATGACCTCTTGCTTGAGCAATCGTGAGGTCTCGATACAATTTCGATTCGTTCCGAATCGCAATCACTCGACCTGACATCCTATTTGGATAGTAACTATTTGTCACTTCGAGTTTTTGATTTTTGCGACAGCAAAAAACAAAAGTATCGAGAAGCGACAAAATCTTTACTTTCACAGACAAAAGATTTACACTATTTTTGAAAACTATAACTAAACTACCATGAGCGTCATACTGCAAGCCGAAAACATTTCGAAGCAATACCGTTTGGGTACGGTTGGGACAGGCACACTCTCCCACGACTTTAACCGTTGGTGGCACACGGTGCGCGGCAAAGAAGATCCGTATCTGAAAATCGGCGAAGTGAACGACCAGGGAAGCAAGGCAACTTCCGACTATGTTTGGGCCTTGCAAGACATCAACTTTAAAGTTCAGTCGGGTGAAGTGCTCGGCATCATCGGGAAAAACGGTGCGGGCAAGAGTACGCTGCTCAAGCTGCTCTCACGGGTAACCGCTCCAACCACGGGCGCAATCCGCACACGCGGGCGCATCGCCTCGCTCTTGGAAGTGGGTACGGGTTTTCACGGCGAACTCACCGGGCGCGAAAACATTTACATGAACGGTGTCATCTTGGGCATGACCAAAAAAGAAATCACCGCCAAACTCGATGAAATCATTGCTTTTTCGGGTTGCGAACGCTACATTGACACGCCCGTAAAACGCTACAGCTCCGGGATGACGGTGCGTTTGGGTTTTGCCGTAGCAGCCCATTTAGAACCCGATATTTTGGTGGTGGACGAGGTGCTGGCCGTGGGCGATGCCGAGTTTCAGAAAAAAGCCATTGGCAAAATGCAGGACATCTCCAAAACCGACGGGCGGACGGTGCTGTTTGTGAGTCATAATATGGCGGCGGTAAAAAGTTTGTGTACGCGGGGGATTGTACTAGAGTATGGCATGAAAGCTTTTGAAGGTGGAACTGATGATGCACTTAATGAATACTTAATTAAAATTAGCAACGAAACTAATGAAGACCTTTTAAAACGAAAAGATAGAAAAGGAATTGGAAATTTTGTTATAGATGAAATAAAAATTTTAAATTCACATGGAAATGAAAGCAGTACTCACTTAAGCGGAGATGATGTTATTTTTGAAATAAAAATATTTAATAAAAAAAAACTATATATAAAAGATCTCAGAATAGATTTTGGGTTGAATAATTCTAATGATGTTAGAATTTCATGGTTTAGCACTTCACTATTTGATAAAAAAAATAAATTTGATAATTCTGATTTTTTAGTTATTAAAATGACAATTTTAAATATACCGCTATATTCTGGTTTGTATTCTCTAACTTCTAATTTGATTGTAAATGGACAAAATGAGGATTGGATTCCAAAAGCAGTAAGTTTCAAAATTGAAAACGGTGATTTTTTTAAAACCGGAAAAACAATTATAGCAAAACAAGGAGATTTTTTAATTAATCATAAATTTGAGCAATGCAAATAGCATCAAAGCTAAAAAGTTTCATTAAAGAAATAAAAAGCAAAAATTTAGAGCTGGTTAATCATTCAAAGAAAGCCGATGATATTTATGCGTTGACCATACTTCAACCATTATTGAACGGTTTGCCATATTTACCATTTAACGGTGGTGCGTTGCGTCCGATATGTTTAGCATACATTCTAAATGAAATAATTATAAATCAGCGAAGAATGATTTTAGAATTAGGGTCCGGTTTATCTACTATTCTAATGGCTCGACTCATCAAAATAAATAATTTAAAAGCTAAAATTATATCTGTAGAAAACAATTATAATTGGTCTATAATTATAAAAAATTATTTGGAAAAAGAAGATTTGTTGCAATATGTTGAAATTATAAGAGCGGATTTAAAAACATTAGATACTAAGCTGGGTCAAGTTCAATGGTATGATTATTCATTAGTGTCTAAAAGTACTACTGGCTGTAAATTTGATTTTGTTATTATAGACGGTCCTAATGCAAATACTGAAACTATTAAATATTCAAGAGTTCCTGCTCTTTTTAAATTTAAAGATAAACTTGAAGAAGATTATTGTATTGTACTTGATGATTCAAACCGAAAGGGAGAACAAGAAATAATAAGGCTATTCAGAAATGAAAATAAAGACATTAATTTTTCTTTAGTCGGTGAAACTTTAGCCGTTTTTAGAAAAAATCTAAATTTTAATCCTATTCCAATCCACTACTAATAAATAAAAATTGAAAGTTGCAGTTTACACAGCTATTTTTGGTGATAAAGATGAAATTAGGGAACCTATAAACTATAAACAATCTGACGGAATAGATTATTTTTTAATAACAGATAATTTAAATATAAAATCATATGCTTATAAAATAATACACAGAAAACCTTTCTATGATGATATTACTAAAAACGCAAGATTTTATAAAATAAAAGGATTAGATATATTTAAAAATTATGATGTTCTAATTTGGCATGATGCTAATATTCAGATGATAAACAACAAAATTGATGTTTTAGTTAATAAACTTGATGGTAAAGATTTTATTTTTTTCAGACATCCCGAAAGAAACTGTATTTATGAAGAAGCTATAAAGTGTATACAGTTAAATAAAGATTATCCTTTTACTATTTTAAAACAAATTTATTATTATAAAAAAAAGGGAATTGATAAAAATAAAAACTTATTTGCTACAGGTATATTTATTCAAAATAGGAAACAAATTTTAGAAAGTGTTTTAAATACCTGGTGGAATGAAACTAGACTTAGGTCAAGAAGAGACCAATTATCTTTACCTTTTGCCCTTTTATCAAATAATGTAACTCCTAATATATTAGAAGTTGATATTAGATGTAATGAATATTCGGTTTTTCATCAGCATAAACATAAAAGCTATAATTTTCTGTCTAAAGAAACACCTAATTCGTACAATCCAATTTCAAAAAAAATAGCAATTGTATTTATTTTACTTTTGAAAAAACTATATATAAATAAAAATCTATAAATGTCTTTTAATCAATCATATATAGGCTTAAGGAAGGATTTGCTTAAATATATATTAGGTCAATCAAATGTAGTACTCGATGTAGGATGTGCATTAGGTACTAATGGAGCATTTTTATTAGAAAAAAAAATTGCAAGTAAAGTATATGGAATTGAGTATGATGAAGAAATGGCCATTGAAGCAGGTAAGCAAAATATTAGAGTTTTTTCTGGCGATTTAGATGATGAAAGTTTTATTCAGTCAATTTTAAAAGAAACTTTACAGTTTGACTATATCATATTTGGTGATGTACTTGAGCATTTATACGATCCACTAAAAGTGCTAATAATATTAAAATCAATGCTTAAACCAGATGGTCAAATTATAATATCATTACCTAATATAAGTCACATTGAATTATTTATACAAGTTTATATTAAAGGTTCATGGCCAAAAAATGAAAGGGGAATTTTCGATAAAACACATATTCGTTGGTTTACTACCAAAGATGGAATTAATATAGTAAAATCAGCTGGTTTAAAGGTAGTTTTCCACGAAAGAAAATACAGATCAAGGGATGCTATTGGTTCAAACTTCGATTTAAAAGCAAAAGTTTTAAAACTATTTAATAAAAACTTAGTTACGTTTCAGAATATTTTTGTCTGTCAACATGCCTAATACAATCTCCATCATCATCGTCACCTACAATGCCATGCCTTGGCTCAAACGCTGTTTAGACAGTACATTGGGTTATGAAGTGGTGGTGGTGGACAATGCTTCGCAAGATGAAACGGTCGCATTTATCAAAAAACACTATCCAAAAATTAGCCTTTTCGAGCAAACCGAAAATTTAGGCTTTGGACGTGCCAACAATATTGGGATTTCTTACGCTTTACAACAAGGTGCAGAGGCTGTATTTTTATTGAACCAAGATGCGTATTTGGTGGAAGATGCTTTGGAAAAACTCATCCAAGTTTCTGCCGAACATCCGGATTATGGTGTGTTGAGCCCGATTCACACCAACGGTGACGGGACAAGTTTAGATGCAAATTTTGCTTTGTATGCATCCCATCAAAACAACGCAAATTTCTATTCAGATTTTGTATTAAACCAAGAAAAAAAGGCCGTTTATGAAGTGCCGTTTGTCAACGCTGCCGGATGGTTGGTTTCCAAAAAATGTTTACAAACCGTTGGCGGGTTTGATCCCCTGTTTTTTCATTATGGTGAAGACGATAACTATTGCCAAAGAGTTCACTATCACGGATTAAAAGTAGGTATTGTAAAAGATTCTCTCTTAATTCACGACAGGGAATTCAGATTAGAAAAAGACATCAAATTTGGTTCAGCTATCTATTTTAAAGATCAAATGCGACATCATAAATATTTGGGTGCAAACATCAACAAAGAGGATGATGACCTATTGTCGAAGGCTTCTAAAAAGTATTTAAAATCTACCCTAAAAAGTATGCTGAAATTTTCTTTTAAAAACGCACAGATTTATTACAAAGAATACCGTTTAATCAAAAAACTAATTCCAGAAGTAGCGCAAAGCCGTATCCAAAACCGAATCGTGGGACCAAATTATTTGGAGCGATAAAGTTAGCGCTCAAACTTTTGCAAAAGCACCTAACAAATATTTGAAAATTTTCAGGCTCTAACAATACCAAATCAAAACACAGAAATAAAAGAAGTTAGTATCTTAGCCTCGTTCAATACTTTTCCAAGTGAATAAAGACCAACCGCTTGTCTCCATCATCATTCCCACCCACAACCGGGCGCACCTCATTGGCGAAACCTTAGACAGCGTGTTGGCGCAAACTTATCCGCATTGGGAATGCATCATCGTGGACGACGGCAGCACAGACCACACCAATGAAGTGGTTGGGGCGTATGTGCAAAAAGATGCTCGATTTCGGTATTACCAGCGCCCGGAAAGCCACAAACCCGGTGGCAACGGCGCACGGAATTACGGGTTTGAGGTAAGTAAAGGCGACTATGTGAATTGGTTTGACGATGATGATGTGATGTTGGAAGATTTTTTGAAAACTAAAGTTGAAGCAATATCACCAAATGTAGGTTTTATCATCTGTTCGGGATATTATGTAAATGAAAAATTAGAAAACAGTGTCCCGATTGATTTAAAAGTTGATACATTTCTTTTTAAAGATTATGTACTTTGGAAACTACAAATTTTGACTCCTTCTGTTTTATTTAAAAAAACTTTTTTGACAAATAAAGAATTATTTTCAACGGAGATTTACAGAGGTCAAGAAACAGAACTTTTTTCGAGGTTGTTTTATCAAATGAAAGCTGATAAATACCTGATCGTCAACAAACCACTGTTTTTGTATCGTCAACATAAAATGACTAAAACTGAAAAACACAAAACATATATTTCGAGTTACTGCAAGTCGCAATGCATCATTGCCAAGGCTAACCTCGACAGATCAATTTATATTGATGATCAAGATCTTAAAGAATATTATTACAAAGGTTTGGTAAATAATTTTTACTTATCCCTCTCAAAAAAAGACACTAAAATTGCCACTTACATCCTAAACAAGATATTGCGAAAGATTAAAAGCCTCAATTTTGTGAATCATTTAGAATTTACAGTTCTTGGTAATGTTTTTGTCATCATTAAGCGCGGAAGCTATCGTTTTGAAAAAAGGTGGAAATTATTTAAAATATAATTATTTTGAACTCTCTCGTCTCCATCATCATTCCAACTTACAACAGAGCACACCTGATTGGTGAAACTTTGGACAGTATCTTAGCACAAACCTACCCGCATTGGGAATGTATCGTCGTGGACGACGGCAGTATAGACAACACCGATGAAGTCGTTGGGGCGTATGTGCAAAAAGATGCCCGGTTTCAATATTACCACCGCCCGGACACCCACAAGCCCGGAGGCAACGGCGCACGGAATTTTGGGTTTGAACTGAGTAAAGGCGAATTGATTAATTGGTTTGATGATGATGATGTAATGTTGCCAGATGCCTTGCAAAAAAGAATTTCTTTTTTTAAACCGAAGGTTGATGTAGTAATATGTAAATTACAACATTATGATTTTGATAAAAATGTAATTTTAAATGAAACTAATATTATTGCTGATAATCCAATTGAAGATTATTTAGTTGGAATTATAACATATTATATATCTGGACCTATTTGGAAAAGAGAATTTTTGTTAAAGCAAAAAATGTTATTTGATGAAGGTTTGTCTAATCTTGATGATTGGGATTTCAATTTAAGAATGTTATATCAAATTCCAGTAATAAAATACATTGAAGAGCCTTTAATTTATTATAGAGTACATGCTGAATCTTTATCAAAAGAAATTGATAAAT
>JAXMLV010000089.1:0-37004 GCA_034367065.1 Flavobacteriaceae bacterium | reverse complement strand
TTACCACTAGAGAATCCACGGAGCCCCGGCAATTCATTTTGAAGTTCAGCAGATATCTGGTCTAAAACTTTACTGCCCCAAGCTTCCTTGGTGGCTGTTTCACTTATTTTTTTTCCAATACCGAAATACAATACAATTAATTCTTTGTTGACCAAACGAGCTGCTTGATACCTGCTTTTTAGGATGGCATCTTTTAATTCGATGATGATATTTTTATTGATTATGAAATCCATAATTACTTGATTAAATATCCCGACAGGATGACTTCACGTTTTTGAAACTTCTTGGCATTCTTTGCACCTTCAATGGCTACAAAGCGGATATGTTTTTCCAAAATATGCAACACTTGAAGTGGGTCTGTGGTTTTTTCCAATTCATTTTTAATCAACTGTGCAGTTTTCTTGGCAATTGTTCCTTGTGCCAACATTTCTTTCACCCCATTTATAAATTCATCATTGAAATCGGTAAAACCTTTGAAGTTTTTAAAAGATTTATCTTTCAATCGGTTTTCAATGTATTTGGCATTGGAACGTCCACCACTGCCTTTGGTTTCTTCATCGCCCACAGTTGTATCTAGTTCAAAGCGGGTTTTATTGGTTTGCAATAAATGGTAGTACTCATTTGGTATGTTTGCCCTTTTGGTATCAGGCTTACACTCCAATTCTTTCACTGCATCAAAAAAAGTAATTTCTCCGGATTTACCACTTTCATTGATATAGAATTTTTTAAGTTTTCCAATTCGGAAAAAAGTTACCAATTGGTCGGCATCTATTTTTTCTTTTTTGAAACCTGAACGTGCTTTTTTGGGAAGATTCTTAATTTTCTCAAATAAGTCGGGTTGTTCGTCTCTGATTTTTCGCATCATTTCCAAATACTTCAATTCAGAATCGCCTTCGCCATCTTCGCCAGTGTAAGCAGTTTTGCTGTTCAAGGTGTTGAATAATTCCTGACTTCCAAATTCTTCACCATCACTCAGGTATTTAGCATCTTCACCTAAAATGTCGTGAAACATTTGGATTTTATTGGTGATATTTACTTCCAGTCCAAGATGTTCGTCTGATTGTGTAGTAGGGAAGAAGTTGAAAATATGCACCTTCGGAAATTTGCTTCCCAAACGATTCACACGACCAGCACGTTGCAACACCCTTGTCGGATTCCAAGGCAAATCATAATTCACAAGCACGTTAGAACGGTGCAAGTTTATACCCTCTGCCAAAACATCTGTTGCAATTAAGATTTTTAAATTATCTGTCTGTTCTTTTCCTTTTCGATTTGGGTCGTAATTGGCGGTTATCAAATCTCTTGAAACCGTATGATTGGATGTTAATTTTTTATCAGTGTGCCTTCCACCAGTGCTTGAATAAAACATTACCTGACCAGGGAATTCATCAATCAAGGCTTCATAGATATAATCGCCAGTTTCTTTCGATTCTGTAAAGACAACCAATTTGTTGCTTTTAAGTGCTTTGATTGCTTTTAAGTCACGAATAAACTGTTCTAGTTTTGGGTCGGAATTAACTTTTTTCCAAAGTATTTTAATCTCTTTCAGAATCTCCAAATCAAATTCCAGTTTGGCAACAAACTCTTTTTTGAAATCTTTCGAATCGTATTTATGTGCTTTTTCTTCTTCTACAAAAGCTTCTAATTTTTCAATGTTATCACTTTCCAATAAATCATAAACATCAATTTTCTTGCTTATATAAACGAATTTTTGGGTTTGGTACATTTCTATGAATTTCTCATAAGAAATTATAAAACGGTCAACACTTTGACGAAATGCGTGGAAGCTACTTTCCAAACGCTTCACCAAAATTCCTTTCATAAAGCCACCAACGTTTCGTTGTTGTTGCTTTTCAAACTCACTCAGCGTTTTGTTTCCAATGTAGTAAAGCAAAGGAGTGTATCGGGCATACGTAAACTCTGCTAGTTTTTTAATGGTTTCTATAAATGTTTCTTCTAATTCGCCTTCATACTCATAAACAATCTTTTGCGGATTGTCTAAATCAGGGAAAGTCAATCCTTGCATTTGCATATCCTGTTTGAAATAGGTCATTACATCTTTACGAGTTCTACGAACCATCACATAACGAAGAATGCTGTTTCGGATATCGTCTGAAACTTCTTTGATTAGTTTCTTGTAATCAGGGTCAGTTTTTTCAAGTTTTGATAATTTGGTTCTAAATCCTGCAAAGTATTTTTCGAGATTAGGTATTCCCGGAATAGTCGAACTTTTGGGTGCTTGAAAGAGTTTTAGTTGAGCAAAAATATCATCCACGGTATTGTTCAATGGAGTCGCAGTAACCAAAATCACTTTTTTACCACGGCAGATGTCCAATAAATTGGCGTAGGATTGAGTTCCTTCATTTCTAAAACGGTGGGCTTCATCCACTACGATATAGTCATAACGCTCTAACCCTTTTTTGATAATGTACTCTAATTTACCAAGAGATTCTACAGTGAAACTTCTTATTCCAAAATCTCGTAATGAATCTTCCCAATAATCTTTTAAAACTGGCGGACAAATAACCAAAGTTCTACCTTGTACTTGTTGCAATAGCAAAGCGGTAATAAAGGTTTTACCCAAACCAACCACATCGGCAAGAAAAACACCATTGTATGTTTCTAATATTTTCTTTGCTTGTATTGCAGCTTGATTTTGATATTTAAGTTTCATAAAACCTTCTGGAAGGAAAGGTTCAAATTCATCAGCCAAATTGATGTCTTCTTCTAGGTATTCGTAGATAAGTTTAAGGTATAATTCATATGGCAAAATTTGGTCGTTCAACCAAGTTTTATTCTGAATGGTATCTATAAAGTCGTCTGAAATATCAACCGATTCTTTCCAAAGTGTATTGAATTGGTCTTCGGCAAAAAGCACGTCTCTTTTGCTTCGCAACTCGACATTAAATTCACGATTTGCCACAAAACCCGATTCAGAAAAATTACTTGAACCAGTAATCACAAATCCATAATCTCGGTCTTCGGGTTTGAACTTTCCTATGTAAACTTTGGCGTGTATGTTTTTTGATGGATATGCCCTTATTTCTAATTTCTTGCCATTGCCATTTAAAGTCTTATCCATCGCTGGGTCTTGACAATCAGCTTGCAAAAATTCAATAAACTTTCTGATTCCAATTTCTAGTCTGTTGTCGTTTTCATCGCTGCTTTCAATTTCTTCTTTCAGGTTTGCATGATATTTCTTTTTGGTTCTTTGGTGGGATTCGAAATCAATCATTCCCAATTCCTGATGATATTGCATCATATCGTAAGAGTCTCTATCGATACTCAGACCAACTAAAATTCTGATTTTTTCAACAGGTTCTAATGCGTCATACAATTGATAAAAACCGCTTGCTCTGAAATAGCCAACCAAAACGTCAAAAAGTTGAGTGTCTTTTAATGTTGATTTGAATCTGCTTAATAAACTATGTCCCTCTTCATTAGTGAAAAAAGTCAAGTCTGTTTGGTCTATTTTATTATCTAAACTCATAATTATTTGCGGCTTTTAATATTGTTAAGCGTTTCCTCCAAGCCGCTTTTCAAAAATTTTAATTCACCCAAGTCCGATAAAATAAATGCTTTGATAAATTCAATTTCTATTTCTTTCTCCTGTACTTCCAAAGTCTTAGCCAGAGTCGGCAGCATTTCCTTAGTTGCCACTCGTTCACTTCTCTCAATCTTGCTCAAAATAGAAGTGTCAATGTCTAGTTCCGCTGCAACCTTTCTGAGTGGAAGGCCCAGTTGTTCACGTTTGTTTCGTAAATATTCACCAAATGAATTCATCTTGTCGTATTTGTTTGGACTAATTCGTCAAAAGTACAAATTATTTTTTTATTTCTGTCGTCCGTGCGTTGGAAAATTTCAAGCTTTTTTGGTTTTTTTTGCGTTTGGCTTGTGGGTCGGCAAAAACCAAACCCGCCTGCCGGACGGGCAGGTGTGCAAAATGTGCGCTGGCTTTTAACATGTTGCCCAACTACTATTCATCGCTTAAGTCTAATAGCTAAAAGCCAATAGCTTTTGTCCGAATAATTTTCATCCTAAAAAGCATCTAACAAACATTGAAAACTACCGATAGGCGAACCGTCCGGCAAGTCGGAAGGTGTCGGTTTTTTCCATGGTTCGGAATCTTTTTGGAAGTCGAGTATCAAACGTGCGTATTCGGCAGTGAATGCGTTTGAAAGTTTTGGGGTTTCGTCTTTTTTGCTTTTTTTATCATAGGATGCCATGTTTTGAAGCTGAAAACCGCGCAAAAGCTTATTCAATTTGTTATTGACGACGGCCTTCACCTGTGGATGCACGCTGTCTGAAGCCGATAAATGCATCAAGTTTTCCAGCAAAGAGAAGTTAACCGTGTGTTGAATTTCATTCAAATAGGCATCGTTCCACTGTTTGTCAAAGGTATTGGCAATCATCAAATCGATCAATTCATCCAAGCCCAACTGATTGGCATCCAAAGCTTTTTGCTGAATCATACGGGAAGCGCGTTGCGGATGAAATAGCAAGCCAAAAACCATGTCACTTGCAGAAGCAGCAGCGCCCAAAGCGTCAAAGGCAACGCCTGTTTTTGATTTGAATGATTCCCGTGTACGACCGTAGCCAAATGTGCGGGGTGGAAACAAATCCAAAATATTTTTGGGTATCGCCAAAGTTTCAGGAGAAACGGATGCCACCAAAGCATTTAGGGCTTCCCGCTGTTGTTCGGGTGAAACACTTTGCCAAATCGGCTCACTTCCGCCTTTGATGGCATAATTGTAATCCAAACCACCGATGAGTTTGGTGGTTGCCTCCGCTTGGTAGCGATGGAAAAAGTAGAGCGGTACGAACACGTCTTCCAAAACCGAATACGGCTCGTAGGTACGGATATTAGCTGTGGAGAATTGGTCAATGGCAACTTTGCGAATTTGCAACATGCGTTTCAACTCTGCGGATGCATTCGCTCCGTTGTCCCACAAATGCGCCAACGGATGTGCACCACCTTCGGGTCTTGCATCTTGATCGGTGATGTAGCGCAAACCCGATTTGAACGAGTCGTCCAATATTTTTTTGAGGGCTTGTTGTTCATCTACGTTTGCCGGAAAATCGGAATAAGCATAAGCAACCGAAACTTTTTCCCACGCGCCGATGCCGGTATCATACGCATTTTTCAAACTGATTTGACCGTTTTGCACCTCCACAAACGGATGCGGATAATCCATCACCGAGGCAAAATTATTTGTGCTGGCGGCAAAGTTGTGCGCAAAACCGAGCGTGTGTCCCACCTCATGTGCCGAAAGTTGACGAATACGCGCCAAAGCCATTTGCAACATCGGGTCGGAATTGTCATCAGATTGGGCGAAAGGCGCAGTCAGTGCTTGCGCAATCAGAAAATCCTGACGGATGCGCAACGAGCCCAAACTCACATGTCCTTTGATGATTTCACCGGTGCGCGGATCGGAAACACTGCTGCCATAAGACCAGCCACGTGTGGAGCGATGCACCCATTGAATCAAATTGTAACGCACATCCATCGGGTCGGCATCTTCGGGCAACATTTTCACCTGAAATGCATTTTTATAGCCTGCAGCTTCAAATGCTTGATTCCACCAACTGGCACCTTCCAACAGCGCGGAACGAACCGGCTCGGGCGTACCCGGATCTAAATAATAAACTATCGGCTCTACCGCTTCGCTGACTGCCGCATTCGGGTCTTTTTTCTCCAATCGGTGTCGCATGATGAATCGTTTGGTGATGTCTGAAGAAATCGGGGTACTGTAATCCATATAGGAAAAAGGATAAGAACCCGAACGCGGGTCATAAACGCGTGCCTTGTATTGGTTGTCGGGCAACTCCACAAAAGAATGATGCTGAATCACCGAAATGTGTCCGTCATCCGGTGCGACACTCTTGAGCCACGGACCGGCATCCGAGCCCGACAGTGTGGTCAGGGCTTCAAATTCCGAATTTTTCGGAAAGGATTTGGTGCGTTCGAGTGACAAAGCGCTCCTCGATTTATCGAAACTGAAATTGCCCTGCTTCGCCTTTTTCAAAATGCCGGCAACGTCATAGGCATCACGCAAAAGAAAAGGGGTGAAATCGATGATGTAGGTGTCTCCTTTTTTTTCTTTAATCTCAAATCCAAACAAAACCGAACGCGCAAATGCTTCTTCCACCGATTTTTTTTCGGCTTGGTTGTCGGTGATGGCGCGATATTTTAAGTTGGGCTCGATGAGCAGAAGTTTATTGCCCGCTTTGATAAATTTGACCACTTGCTCCTGCCCCAACTTGCCTCTGTCGAGACCGATATCGTTGGAACCTAAACCCGTTCGCAGGGAATAAACATAGAGAAAATCAGTATCTAAACGATTGACTTCCAAATACAATTCGTCGGCATCTTCATTGTAGTACGAATTAAAAAAACCTTCAAACTTTTGGAGGTTTTTCTTCTGAGAAAGGAATTGAGCATGGGCAAAAGTTGCGCTCATAACAAACAAAAAAACAACTATTTTTTTTGACATGACAAAGGAGATTGGTTTCTATTGGATATTTTGCACTAAAATATGAAAACTTATTCAATATGCTCAAGCTATCTCGGATAGAAATTATGGGTTGAACGGAATATGTTTTCAGCATTAAAACCATATACGCTTCAAGATCAAAAGTCAAGGCACGATGCCCATCTTCCCCAAATCAAGCGGAATTTTCTTACCGCCATCTTTGATGGATTGATAAATCGCTTCTACGATAATCAGGTCGCGTTTGCCCATGTCGCCCGGAGCCACGTTGGGCGAACCGAACAAAATGTGATTGGCGAAATCGTCTATTTGAAGTATTTGCTGGCTGCGGTGCGGATATTTTATTTCGTTGCCGTCCGACGTTCGCCCGCTCAAAGGGCCATAGCTGTGGCAGGGATTGAGTTCTGTCCAACCGCGTTCAAAGGAAACAAACAATCGGTTTGCGTTGGCATTGTGGGAGGTGAACACATGACCCACAACACCACCCGGAAATTCCATTTGCGCCGTGATGGTCTCGTCAGTTTCCTTAAAATATTCGGGGCGCGAACTGAATTCCTGAGCCGATACAGCCATGGGGTTTATACCGACACCATAAATATTGCTTTGTATCGAATAGACACCCATATTCATCAGCGCACCACCACCCGACAAAGTGCGATTGAGCCGCCATTGATTGGGGTTCCCACGAGAAATATAGGCGGCATCCGAAGACACATATTGCACATTTCCAAAAGGTTTCTCTCGCACCAATCGTTTGATCTCGTTGGTGTATGGATCGGATTGCATGCGATAACCCACGCTCAGTTTCACACCGGCTTGATTGCATGCCTGAATGATGGTTTCACATTCGGCTACGCTGACCGCCATGGGTTTTTCGCAGATGACGTGTTTGCCCGCTTTGGCAGCGCGGATGCAAAATTCGGCATGCATGCTGTTGGGAAGCACTACATACACGATGTCGATATCTTTGTTGTCGGTTATTTTGTCAAAATTCTCGTAATTGTAGATGTTGCTTTTAGGAATGTTGTGTTTCTCCGACCAGATTTTCTCTTTTTCGGGTGTGCCGGTGACAATTCCTGCCAAGTAAGCATATTGGGTGCTTTGCAACGCCGGCGCGAGTTGACTGCTGCTGTAACCACCCAAACCGACCAAGGCAACGCCGAGTTTTTTATCTTGCAATGCGTTGCTCATTGCTTGTAAAGGCATGCTACTCAGAAGCGTAAGTCCGCCGACACCTTTGATGAACTGTGAACCAAAAGTTCTTCTGCTGATTTTTTCCATGGCTAATCAAAATTGGGTTAAAAGACAGTTTTTGACTACACAAGTTTAGCGAAAAAAACGCAATTAACTTATTGTGTATTTGAAATAAGAAAAAACAAACTTCCCAATCAAAATAAACACAAATTATTGTGATTCAATGATTTTTAAAAAATAGTTATCAGCAATCCCGATAGCCACCGGGATTGCGAAATCCGCAGGAGAATTCTTTTAAAATCTCCCGCAGATGGAAATGAATCAACCCATTAACTAATATAAACCAATCAGTGTTTTGTTGGTTTCTTTTCAATGGCAACTTTTTTATAGATGCTCAAACTCTTGCCACCATAGTTTATCACAAATAACTTGTCACCCAGAATTTCAATGTCAGCAGGGCGGTCGAAGGACTGTGTTAAGACCTGTTTTACAACACCTTTCTTATCAAATACCAGTACCCTTTTCCCACTAAAATCCGTAACAAATATATTTTCTTCGGTGACTTTCAATCCGGTTGCCTCGCGAATCTTTTGGTCTTGACCCAAAACACTCAAAAAATTTCCTTTCAAATCAAACGTCTGAATACGGTTGTTATAGGTGTCCGCCACATACAGGGTGTCATCGGCGATTTGTACATCGGTCGGATAGTACATCTTTGAATCAGTATGCCCCTCCCCCCCTAATGTTATTACTTGCTGACCTTTAATCAAATAGACTTTGTGATTGTAAAAATCTGCAACAGCCATATAGTCTTTGTTTTTTGATATCCCTGCAAAGCCATCCGGTTTTACTGGTAAAGCTTCTTTTGTCCGTTGATAGTTCGCATAAACAGACAAGGAGTCCGAGGCATAACTCGGAATAAGCAATTGATCCTTATAAGATGAAATGTGCATGGGTCTGCCTATGTTCTCAACTACTTCCCGTATAACTCCTGTCGTATCTATTTCGACCAATCGGTTGTGATCTACATCTGCCAACCAGATTCGGTTGGAAACAATTGCGATTCCCACAGGACCAAGGGTGTCTAAGGAAATGCTTTTGTCAAATTGCCATTCGTAATAGACTTCTTTTTCGGTGGAATTACATCCGATTAGCATCCATGCTGCCAAAAAGAAAACAAATCGACCGAATTGTATTGAATAAGTTCTCATCTGACAGTTTTAAAGGGTTCTTTGGAAAAAACGATTTTTTTGGCGGTAAAGCCTGCCTTTTTTACGAGTTTACGAACCTCATCTTCGGTAGGTTGTGCGTCTGAAGGCACATTAAAGGTTGCGAATCCACCATCCAAATCGATATAAATATCGGCTATCTTGGGGATTTCCTTCAAACGTTTTTCCAAACCATAAATGCAGAAAGGACAGGTGAGTCCGTCAACTTCAAGTTTGACGTATGTCCGATTTTCAAGTGCATCCTGATGGGGTGGTTCAGTAAAACCTGAAACCGTTATCGCGAGGATAACTACTGATAAAAATTTGATGATTGTTTTCATGTGTTTACATTTTAAAATATTAGTAATCGAGTTCCCAGAAGTATCGAAAATTCTGTTTCTTGTGTTTTTGACACCGATTCGGTCAAAGGTAATTGAACCGCACTTTCAAACAACAGTCGTTGATTGACCAACCATTGTATTCCGGGCGTTATAAACAAATTGTTTTGCTTGGCGTCTATATCAAAACGTCCGTTTAATTCTAAACTGACATTCAACTGATTGGGCGGGTATTTTGGAGGTAACAGCGGTATGACCAAGGCTAGGTTGTGAATAAAACTATTTGAAAGATTATTCCCACTTGCTTTGTAGCCCGTTTCCAAATAAACACCGTATTGCGTTGTTACATAACCACTTAATAAATCCAATTCGGTTTGCCAGGCATCAGGACTCAAAGCGGGCATGCCGGAGGTTTTCCCCGTTGGGAATGTCTGAACAACCTTAGCTGTGATGCGAAATGTTTTGCCTTTGCCGTTTTTTTGAAAGAGTTCGTGTTTCACAAAAAACTGTGCATCCCCAACACCTGAATTCGAAGGCCCGTCCGCCAAATCAACCTGAACAAAGGGAAGCACTCCGCCAATTTGAAATTTGCTGTTAAAATTATACGGCACCATAACCGGAAATACAAAAACATCTACATTCTCTTTGGCCGTGTATTGGCCAAATGTTCTCACACTTCCCCCGTTTAGACCAATGAGCAAGGGTGAATCTGTAATGATGGGCGGTCCCTGCGCCAAAACAGATTGAACAGGGAAAAAAATACCATAAAAAAGAAAGGTTATATAAAATTTAAAACAAATTCGAGTTAGCATAACGGTGCATTTAAACAATTAACAACACATTTTATTTTCACTTTGAATAGATGACCAAGTAAGTGTTGTTCTAAAATCTATATTTTTCATTTTAATCGATTGGCGGATTCAAAACTAAAATTTTATCACATAGTGGTGATTTCATAAATCTTTATCTTCTTCATGCAAATTCTTTGTGTTCTTGGTGGAATCATTACGTCAATTTCAGAACTGCACACAATTTACAAGTCATATACAGTTTCCATCAGGGAATAAAACACCGGAACCAAAAACGCAGTTTCAATTTCAATCAGACTGTAAAAAAGCGTTTGTCCTTCTCGACGATTTCGAACAACTCCTGCATCTTTCATTTTCCGCAAATGTTGTAAAATCGCAGGTACACTCATTTCCAAAATATCGGACAAGTCGCATGTACATCATTCATTTTATTTAAACAATAAGAACAGAATTTTTAATCGCACCTCGTTCCCCGCTATTGCAAGCAACTGCAAGGAATGCAAAAGGGATTTTCACATTCCCCCACCACACTTCTGCAATTTGATATGAGTTGCAAATCCGCATTCATTCGGCTGTATTTGAAATTTTGCACCCTCGTGATTTTAAACAAAGGTATAATAAAATGCTTATTTAAGCAAATAATTAAATACATGAATATTGGACAGTCTGGTATAAACTTACTTACACTGATTTTGGAGTTTGAAAATTATAACTTTATTCTATCGAAAATAAATTGTATAAAACAACTTAAGCACTATTTTTGCGCAAAACAAAATTGATATGGTCAGCACCGATTTGGTAAAGGATGTGATAGAACGCCTTGGCGCGTTGAGGAGGTATCTTTGACGTAGATGCCAAGGAAATAGAAATAGCCAACGAAGAGGAAAAAACCTTCGACCCAAATTTTTGGAACAATCCCAAAGAGGCTGAACTCGTCATGCAATCGCTGCGCATCAAAAAACGATGGGTGGGCGACTATCAGCTGTTGGCTGAAATGGCCGAGGAGCTCGAAATGACGCATGAGTTTTTTAAATCGGGTGAGCCGGTCGGCGAAGAATTGGAAGCATTATATGCCAAAACGCTTCACTTTTTAGAAAGTCTTGAATTCAAAAACATGCTTTCGGAAGAAGGCGATTCGCTCAGCGCGGTGATTCAAATCACGGCCGGAGCCGGTGGCACCGAAAGTTGCGATTGGGCGCAGATGCTCATGCGGATGTATGTGATGTGGGCCGAAAAACAAAACTACAAAGTGCGCGAACTCAACTTGCAAGAAGGCGATGTGGCGGGTATCAAAACCGTAACTCTCGAGTTTGAAGGTGATTATGCCTTCGGTTTCCTGAAAGGCGAAAACGGCGTGCATCGATTGGTGCGCATTTCTCCTTTTGACAGCAACGCCAAACGTCATACTTCTTTCGTGTCGGTCTATGTCTATCCGTTGGTGGACGACACCATCGAGATAGAAATCAACCCGGCTGATGTAGAAATCATCACTTCCCGATCGAGCGGTGCTGGCGGTCAAAACGTCAACAAGGTGGAAACCAAAGTACAATTGACCCACAAACCCACCGGCATCCAAATATCTTGTTCAGAAACACGTTCGCAACAAGACAACAGACAACGTGCCATGCAAATGCTCAAATCGCAGTTGTATGAAATTGAATTGAAAAAACAACAAGCTCAACGCAGCGACATCGAAGCAGGCAAAATGAAAATTGAATGGGGTTCGCAAATTCGCAACTACGTGATGCACCCTTATAAATTGGTAAAAGATGTTCGCACCTCCTACGAATCCTCTGATGTGGAAGGCATCATGAACGGCGACATTGGCGAATTCCTAAAAGCTTATCTGATGATGATGGGACAAAATAGTTAAGCGGAAAATAAATGTTTTGATTAAAGATTAACGATTGTTGATTTTTAGATTCTTTAGATTTTTGATTGAGTATTATTGATTAAACGAACACTCAAAACTTAATACTTAAAACTTTCCCCCTTTGTCTATTTACCTCTCCCAAACTCTTAATTTTTATTAGCGAGCATGGGTACAAACCTGAATTTTCCTAATGATTTTTTTTCAAAATCAGTCGCGCTTTTGCGTGTGACACAAATCATTTCTTGGGTTTCATCACCCACGGGAATAACCATCTTCCCGCCTATTTTGAGTTGTGCGAGCAACGCTTTCGGAAGTTCGGGAGCGGCTGCCGTTACCAAAATTCCATCAAAAGGTGCATAATCGGGCAAACCTTTGTAACCGTCTCCAAAAGTCAGAAATTTAGGATTGTAGCCTAATTTTGACAGCAATATTTTGGTCTTTTTAAACAATTCCGATTGCCTTTCGATGGAATAGACTTTCAGTCCCATCGTGCAAAGTACTGCAGTTTGATAGCCCGAGCCTGTCCCGATTTCGAGTATCTTATCACCGGGTTTAGCCATCAACAACGACGACTGAAAAGCAACGGTGTAGGGCTGCGAAATGGTCTGTGCTGCCGCTATCGGAAAAGCTTTGTCTTGATAGGCGTGTGCCTCAAATCCGGAATCGAGAAACAAATGCCTCGGAACTTTCCGGATGGCCTCTAAAACCACCCTGTCTTTGATGCCTTTTTCTTCGAGCAACAAGGCTAATTGATGCCGCATTCCCAAATGTTTTGACGTGTCTTTCAATGTAAAAATTTAAACTTTATAAAGTTAGGCCTTAAAACTTCAAAAAAGAAATTTATCGCGAATTGTTATACTTTAAGGCTTACAAATATATAATAAATGTTATTTTTGTTTAAAACAAATAACCCATGCTCAAAGTTGGTGTATTAGGCGCCGGTCACCTCGGAAAAATTCATTTGAAGTTACTCAATCAATCTCCTTATTATGAACTGATTGGCTTCTATGATCCGGATCAAAAAAATGCCGAGAAAGTTTCAAAAGAATTTGGCTATAAAAAATTTGACAGCATCGAAGATTTGATCGAAGCGGTTGATGTGGTTGACATTGTCACACCCACGCTTTCTCATTTTGACTGTGCCAAACTGTCCATCGAAAAAGGCAAACACCTGTTTATCGAAAAGCCCATCGCCAAAACGGTTGCTGAAGCTGAAACGATTATAAAATGGGCAAAATCCAAAGGTGTGAAGGGTCAAGTCGGTCATGTCGAAAGATTCAATCCTGCCTTTATTGCCGTCAAAGAAAAAATTGAGAATCCCATGTTTATCGAAGCGCATCGCTTGGCAGAATTCAACCCGCGAGGCACCGATGTTCCGGTTGTGCTTGATTTGATGATTCACGACATCGATACGATTTTGAGTGTTGTCAATTCAAAAGTGAAGAGCATACACGCCAGTGGTGTAGCAGTCATCAGCGAAACACCTGATATTGCCAACGCGCGCATCGAGTTTGAAAATGGCTGCGTAGCCAATCTTACCGCCAGCCGAATATCGCTGAAAAACATGCGTAAATCCAGGTTTTTCCAACGTGATGCCTATATCTCTGTTGATTTTTTGGAGAAAAACTGTGAAGTGGTCAAGATGAAAAACGCACCCAAAAATCCGGATGATTTTGCGTTGATATTACAGAATGCCGAAGGCGTTAAAAAACAGATTTATTTCGACAATCCGTCAGTCGCAACCAACAATGCCATTTTGGAAGAACTCAACACCTTTGCCGAAGCCATCCAAAACAACACCACACCCATCGTTACTTTGGAACAAGGTACGGAAGCTTTGCGCGTGGCTTTGCAAATTATGGATTGCTTTAATGCGAATTTTACGAAGTTGTAAGGAGTCGGAAGTCAGGAGTCGGAAGAAACAAGAAACAAGAAACAAGAAACAAGAAACAAGAAACAAGACTCAGGAGGACAAACGTGAAACCTGAAACTTGAAACAGTCGGAAGTCGGAGTGCTTATCGACTTCTCGATACTTTTTGAATCCGCTTCGCTGATTCAAAAAACTCGAAGTGACAATACTGATATGTAATGTCAGTCCCGAAGCGTCGGGAGAGTGATCCCGATGAGGCACGAATCGGAATCGTATCGAGACCTATTTGAAGTAATTAATGTACAAATCAGAAGTCCGAAGTCGGAAGTGTTTTTGAAAGACCAGTAATGATTAACGAATAACGATTGATGAATTTTAAATTTTGAAACAAGAAACAAGACTCAGGAGGACAAACGTGAAACCTGAAACAGTCGGAAGTCGGAAGTTTGAAACAAGCTAAAAAGTGGTCAACCCTATTCAGGCATGTCAAACCAGTAACCAGCAACAAATAATGAAAAACATCGCAGTCATCGGCGCGGGCACCATGGGAAACGGCATTGCGCATACGTTTGCACAATACGGCTATTCGGTCAACCTGATTGACGTTTCGGAAGATTCACTTCAAAAGGGATTGAACATCATTCAGAAAAATTTAGATCGAATGGTTGCCAAAGGAACCATCGATGAAGTCAAAAAGCAAGCAACGCTCAGCAATATTAAAACGTTCACCGACCTCAAAAAAGGAGTTGAACAAGTCGATTTGGTCGTGGAAGCCGCCAGTGAAGATTTCGCAATCAAATCTAAAATATTTCAACAAATCGATGCGTTTTGCAAGGCCGAAACCATCCTTGCTACCAATACGTCTTCTATTTCCATCACCAAAATAGCGGCGCAAACCAAGCGTCCCGAAAAAGTTATCGGCATGCACTTTATGAATCCGGTGCCGCTGATGAAATTGGTCGAAATCATACGCGGATACAACACTTCGGAGCTTGTCAACCAGCAAATCGTCGAATTGTCGCGCAATTTGGATAAAATCCCCGTGGAAGCCAACGACTATCCCGGATTTGTTTCAAACCGCATTTTGATGCCGATGATCAACGAAGCCATCGAAACTTTGTACAACGGCGTGGCAGGCGTTCGACAAATAGATGAGGTGATGAAACTCGGCATGGCTCACCCGATGGGACCTTTGCAATTGGCAGATTTTATCGGTTTGGATGTCTGCCTTTCCATCCTGCTCGTTTTACACGATGGATTCAAAAACCCGAAATACGCACCTTGCCCCTTGTTGGTCAACATGGTGACGGCCGGAAAATTGGGCATCAAATCCGGGGAAGGTTTTTACGATTATTCCGAATCCAAAAAAGCCGAAAAAGTTGCCGCTCGTTTTTCATAAAAAATTTCAAATCACCTATGGCGCAAGTCGTTCCTTTTCGGGCAGTCCGTCCGGCAGCTGACAAAGCGAGTCAAGTCAGTTCGCGATCATACGAAGATTATTCACCGGAAGAGTTGACTCTTGCGTTGAAAAACAATCCGCTGTCTTTTCTAAACATCATCCACCAAAGCACTTTTCATCAGGATAAACCCCTCGCGGAAAGGTTTGCTTTCATCCAAAAAAAATACGAGGAGTTCAAAGCTGACAACACCTTGATTCAGGTCGAAAAACCTTGTTTATATCTGTATGAATTAACCCAAAGAAATCATGTTTATTGCGGATTTATAGCGGGTACTTCGGCTGAAGATTATGAAAACAACCGCATCAAAAAACACGAAGAAACCATTTCTTATCGAGAAAATCTCTTCAAAAATTACCTGCAAGTCGTTGGTTTTAATGCTGATCCGGTCTTGCTTACCTATCCCGATCAAACAGAGTTGAACGTGTTGACTGCGGAAATTAAAACCGTGGAGTCTGATTACCATTTTAATACATCAAACGGTGACCTGCACAAACTTTGGACAGTCAAAGAACCACAAATTGGAGCGATTGTTCATCAATTTGAAAAAGTAGAATCACTCTATATCGCCGATGGGCATCACCGCTCGGCTTCATCCTTTTTGTTGACGCAAGACAAAAAATCACGCAACCCGAACCATCGCGGAGATGAAGCCTACAATTTTTTCATGAGTTTGCTCATCCCGGAATCTCAACTGAATATCTACGAATACAACCGAATTCTCAAAGACCTGAACGGACTCTCGAAAGCTGCTTTTTTGCATCAACTCGCTGAAAATTTTGACATCCGACCTCAAGAAAACGGGATTTATAAAGCCTCGAAACCACACGAATTCAGCATGTACTTGGACGGTGTTTTTTACCGTTTGAATCTGTTGGAAAAACGCCAAACATTTAAAAACCCGCTGGAAGCCTTAGACACGCAAATACTTTTTGAAAAAATACTCTACCCTATTTTGGGCATATCCGATTTGCGCAATGACCGGCGAATTCGTTACATTCATGGCGCAAACAGTTTGTCTAATATGAAAAATATGATTGATGCCGGTGATTTTCGGGTGGGATTTGGTTTGTTTCCGGTTCATATCAATCAACTCAAAGCCATCGCGGATGCACATCTTTCGATGCCGCCCAAAAGCACTTACATCGAACCCAAACTTCGTTCCGCATTGACGATTTATGAATTTTAAAGTTTAAACATGTCGATTTCTGAAAACATCCATCAACTGAAAAAAGAATTTTCCGAGCAAGTCACTTTAATCGCTGTTTCAAAAACGAAACCGGTGGTTGATTTGAAAGAAGCTTACGAAGCGGGGCAACGTGAATTTGGGGAAAACAAAATTCAGGAAATGGCTGAAAAATGGGCGCAACTTCCCAAAGACATTCGTTGGCACATGATTGGCCACGTACAGACCAACAAAGTCAAACACATGGCTGAATTCGTGTCGCTCATCCATGGTGTTGACAGTTTGAAATTGCTTCAGGAAATAGACAAGCAGGCCAAAAAATACCGTCGGGTAATCGACTGTTTGCTGCAAATAAAAATTGCGGAGGAAGACACCAAATTCGGACTTTCAACTACCGATGCCGCAAACTTGCTTCAAAGCGAAACTTTCCGCAGTCTCCAAAACATTCGCGTAGTCGGACTGATGGGGATGGCAACCTTCACGGAGGATGAAGCGCAAATCAAAAAAGAGTTTTCCTTTTTAAAATCATTTTTTGACAGTCTAAAAAAATTGGAAACCGCAAACTTTAAACCATGCATCCTCTCCATGGGTATGAGTCAAGATTACGCACTCGCTATCGCATCGGGCAGCAACATGGTGCGCATCGGAAGTAAGATTTTTGGGGAACGTGGATAGAAAAAAGTGTTAAGTTTTGAGTGTTTGAGCTGTAAAAAACAGAAGAAACAAAATGAAAAAACAACCGTATTTATTTTATTAACCTGAGTTCGATTATTTTTATAATGGATACAAAAAAGTGCTTTTCATCCCAATTCCAAATTGTCGGGAGCATCGAAATTTTGCCCAACCATATCAAATCCCCGCCACCGCCGACAATTCTTTTAGAAATCGCTCTGCCAAAGCATCGGCATTTGCCTGCGAATCGCTTTCTGTATAAATCCGAATGATGGGCTCGGTGTTCGATTTGCGCAGATGCACCCACTCTTTTTCAAAATCTATTTTGAAGCCGTCGATATCGGTGTATGTCTCGTGCTGATACCGCTTTTGAATCTCGGCAATCACTTTGTCCACATCGATTTGTGGGGTCAGTTCAACTTTGTTTTTACTCATAAAATAAACCGGGTAACTCGCCCGAAGTTCGCTTACTTTCGACTGCTTTTCGGCCAACAAGGACAAAAACAAACCAACTCCGACCAAGGCATCCCTGCCGTAATGAAGTTCCGGATAGATGATTCCGCCGTTGCCTTCCCCACCGATGATGGCCTTGTTTTCTTTCATCAACGACACCACGTTCACTTCTCCCACTGCACTAGCTGTGTACTTACCCGAATGACGATTCGTCACATCGCGCAGTGCCCGAGAAGAAGATAAATTGGAAACTGTATCGCCGGGCGTTTTGCTCAAAACATAGTCGGCGCAAGCAACCAAAGTGTATTCTTCCCCAAACATTTCGCCGTTTTCGGAGATAAAAGCAAGCCGATCCACATCCGGATCAACCACGATACCCAAATCGGCTTTTTCGGCGATGACTTTTTCGGCAATCTCCCAAAGGTGTTCTTTGAGCGGCTCGGGATTGTGCGGAAAATCCCCGTTTGGTTCGCAATACAACTTCACCACTTCCACACCCAATTTGTGAAGTAAATCGGGAATGGCAATGCCACCGGTAGAGTTTACAGCGTCAACCACCACTTTGAATTTTTGCTTTTTGATTAAATCCACATTGACAAGTTGCAAATTGAGTACCGCATCAATATGTCTGTCAATGTAGTCATCAATGTGAATGATTTTTCCCAAATCATCTACTTCTGCATAGTCAAAGCTATAGTTTTCGGCGAGTTCAAGTATGCGTTTGCCGGCTTCATGCCCGAGAAATTCACCTTTTTGATCTAAGAGTTTCAAGGCATTCCACTGTTTCGGATTGTGACTTGCCGTGAGGATGATTCCGCCTTGCGCATGTTCGAGCGGAACAGCTATTTCAACGGTCGGAGTCGTTGAAAGCCCGAGGTCAACCACGTCTATTCCCAACCCGACGAGGGTGTTGACTACCAAGTTTTGAATCATCCCGCCGGAAATACGGGCATCACGACCGATTACAACTTTTCTTTTTCCGTCCGCTGTATTTTCTTTTAACCAAGTCCCGTATGCCGATGCGAACTTAACGGCATCGAGTGGGGTTAGATTGTCGCCCGGTTTTCCGCCTATTGTTCCCCTGATTCCTGATATAGATTTGATAAGTGTCATTCTTTTGTTTATTTTTAACAAATATACGAGGCTCTGCGTTTTTAATTCAATTCAATTTTATAAAAAAATGAATTTTCTGGCACACATCTACCTTTCGGAAGGAAACGAAGCAATCAGCATCGGAAATTTTATAGCCGACAGTGTGAAAGGAAAAGGCTATACCAAATATTCGGAAGGCATTCAAAAAGGAATTGTCATCCACCGTACCATCGATTTTTTTATGGATACACATCCGCTTGTAAAGCAAGGAGCCGACCGACTTTTCCCGACTTTCAGACATTATCATTTGGTGTTGATGGATATGTTTTACGACCATTTATTGGCCAAAAACTGGTCTCGGTATTCGGATGTTCCGTTAGAAGTTTACGCAGAGAATTTTTATCAATTGTTGGAAGACAACATCGCTGTTTTGCCTGACAAAACACTGCGCATGCTGCCACATTTAAGAAGAGAAAATTGGTTGCTGCAGTATGCGACTTTAGAAGGATTGGCATTTATTCTCTTCCAAATGAATTACCGCATTCGGCACAAAGTTGATTTGGTGAGCGGAATCGATATTTTCAAACAATACGAAACCGAATACGAAACCGAGTTCGAAGCATTTTTTGTAGAAGTACAGGCATTTGTGCACAAAAAAATAATTTCGATATAAACCTGAAACTTGTATATTAGTCCACTCTTAAAAAAACCGGAATATGCCTAAATACATTCTCGCTTTACTTGCCCTTTTTATCATCTCAGCTTGTCAAAAAACCGAACCCGAAAGGGAAGTCAAACGAGGTGTAATTGCCCAAAACGCGATGGTCGTCGCAGCCCAACCAATTGCCGCCAAAATCGGAATGGAAATCCTAAAAAAAGGCGGAAATGCGTTTGATGCCATGGTTGCGACCGAATTGGCGCTCGCGGTTGTCTATCCGCAGGCCGGCAACATCGGCGGTGGCGGTTTTATGGTTTACCGATTGAAAGACGGCGAGACCGGCTCGATTGACTATCGCGAAAAAGCTCCCTTGGCGGCAAGTCGCGACATGTATTTGGACGAATCGGGCAATGTCATTCCCGGAAAAAGTTCGGAAGGGATATTTTCCGTAGGCGTTCCCGGCACCATCGATGCTTTGGTTCGCGTCCATCAAAAATTCGGGAAACTTCCTTTTGCCGAGTTGGTTCAACCTGCCATCGATGTATGCAAAAATGGTTATATATTGACCGAAAAGGCAGTACATACACTCAATGAGTTTCAAGATATCCTCAAAAAGCACAACGATTTCAAAACCGAATACCAAGCCGATTCCATTTGGCAAACCAACGACACTATTTTTCGTCCGGATTTAGCCAAAACACTTGAACGTGTGCGCGATTCGGGTCGTGCCGGTTTTTACGAAGGTACAACTGCCAAACTGATAGTTGCAGAAATGAAGAAAAAAGGCGGGTTAATCACGTTCGAGGATTTAAAAAACTACAAAGCCCAATGGCGTCCGGTCATCCAATTTGATTATCGCGGCTATCAAATCACTTCGATGAATCCGCCTTCGAGTGGCGGAATCGCGCTGGCACAAATGATGAAAATGACCGAAACTTTTCCAATTGCCGAATACGGTTTTCTCGATTCAAAAAGCATCCAAGTAATGGTGGAAGCTGAGCGCAGAGCTTATGCCGACCGTTCGGAATACCTGGGTGATCCGGATTTTGTCAACATCCCGACCGATTCACTTTTGACGGATACTTACCTGAAAAATCGAATGAAAAATTTCAGTTTTGACAAAGCCGGAAAATCAACCGACATCAAGCCGGGTAAATTTGTTTGGGATGGTGAAAGTACAGAAACCACCCACTACTCCATCGTTGATGCACAGGGCAATGCCGTTTCGGTTACAACCACACTCAACAGCTATTTCGGGTCGAAAGTGATGGTGGAAGGTGCCGGATTTTTCCTCAACAACGAGATGGATGATTTTAGTGCAAAACCGGGCGTAGCCAACCTGTATGGTTTGGTTGGAAACGAAGCCAACAGCATCGCTCCGGGTAAACGAATGCTCAGTTCGATGACGCCAAGTTTGGTCTCCAAGGACGGGAAACTCTTTATGGTAGTCGGCACGCCCGGCGGTTCGACAATCATTACTTCGGTCTATCAAACCCTTTTGGATGTGATTGATTTTAAAATGGGCATGCAGGAAGCAGTCAATGCACCGCGTTTTCACCATCAGTGGTTACCCGATATAGTTCGATTTGAACCCGGTGCTTTTTCAACTGATCTTATTAAAAATCTGAAAGCAAAAGGCTACTTCATCGAAGAAAAAAATTCTCCGGTTATCGGTCAAGTCAATGCGATTTTGGTTTTGTCAAACGGCACGCTCGAAGGTGGTGCCGATCCGCGTGGCGACAATACGGCGATGGGATATTAGCTATTCTCATGTTAATTTGTAACCTATTTTGCGCTTAGATATTTGCTATTGGATTCTGGTTACTGGTTGCTTGTGTCTGGTTACTGGTTTGACAATGCAAATTCGTAACAACAAGGAAACAACCCTGCAATGAGCTATAAAAAACCTGAAATATGGGAAAGATCAAGAAAATACTCAAGTGGATTTTCATAATTGCAATACTATTTTTATCACAGAATAGTTTTACAAGTCCTCAAATACCAGACTATGAAATTTACAAAGGAGATACAATTCCTGTATACAATTTAATACTTGAACAATATTTTCAGAAAATAGAAAAATCAGATAAAGGGAGTCTATTTGGTTTGAAATTCAGAGAAGGTGCTTCGTTTAACTGTTGGAGAGGTTATCAAGCAATTTATTTAATCGAAAATGACAGCTTGTTTCTTAAAAATATTATTGACTGCGGAGAACGAAAAATTAACCAAATAGCATCCGACCAGAGAATTAATGAAATTTTCGGTAATCAAGTAAAAAACGAAAAAATATTTATAGATTGGTTTTCAGGAAAATTTAGCTTACCGAATGGAGATTTGTTACGTTGGGACGGAGTTTTTCACAAAACTTTTGAAAATGAAATATTGATTAAAGCACAAAATGGAAAAATTAAAAGCATTTCGAAAATAAAAAACTACGAAGACGACCCAGACAGAATAAATCGAAAATATGACGATACAATCTCCAAAGTAATATTCAATAAGTTGTATAAGATAAATTGGAATAGCAAAAAAGATTTCGACTGTTCTGAAAAATACCTTGTGACAATTGGTAAAAACGGAGAAGTAAGCGATGTAATTATGCCTGAATATCAAACGAAAGAGGAAATAAGAGAATTTTGGGAAAAGAATGAATATAATTACTGTATTAAAGCTGTTCTTAAAGGCTTACGAGATTTGAAATTTGATATTTTGAAAATGAATGGCAAACCGATAGAGGAAAAGGTTTATTTAGAAATTTGGGTTGAGGATGATGGGAAATTAGAAGATTGGCCTGATTAAAAACTAACGCCAACAGCATATAAAAATTACCGGGATTAAGGGGTGTCAACCAGCAACCAGAGACCAGCAACCAGAGACCAGCAACCAACTTGTTCAAATTAGCCCCTTGTACATCGCTTTGATCAAGCCGTCTGCCAAACCGATCTTGGGAACGTGTATGTCTGTGGCACCGCTCCATTTGGCGGCAATCAAAAATATTTTAGCCGCAGGTATAATAACATCCGCACGATCGGGGTTCATGTTGAGATTGGCGATACGATCTTCAAAACTCATGTGAATCAATCGCTCATATTCTGCATTCAAATAAATGTAGGTCAAAGGTTTACCTACTGAAACACCCGACATTTTGAAAAGTTTGTTGATGTTCCCACCCGATCCGATGATGTCTATCTTGTGGAAATCTTTGGTGTATTTTCGCAACCATTTCTTCATTTCGTCCCAAACCAATTCTTCAATCTTATTATTAATCATCCGAACGGTTCCCATCCGAAACGAGCGAGAAACTAAAATTTTTCCTTGGGTAAAAATGGTGAACTCCGTGCTGCCTCCGCCCACATCGACGTAGAGATAATTTTTGGATGAATCGATAAAGTTCTGAAGGTCGGTATTGGCAATGATGGTGGCTTCCGTTCGCCCATCAATAATTTGAATGTCTATCCCTGCTTTCTGAGAGATGATTTCCACAACTTCAGTGCCGTTGGTCGCTTCCCGCATGGCGGAAGTGGCGCAAGCCATGTATTTTTCAACTCCATGTGTTTTCATCAACAATCTAAACGCCTTCATGGTATCAGTCATTCGAATGATGTTTGCTTTGGATATTTCCCCAACAGTGAAGGAATCGGAGCCCAAACGAACCGGAACACGCACCAAAGCATTTTTGCGAAACAGCGGTTCTCTGCCTTCTGTTTCCAAAATATTCGCAACCAGCAACCGAATGGCATTTGAACCCACATCAATTGCGGCAAATTTTCTAATTATCAAGTGTTTCCATTTTAGTGATTTGACATTTTTTCTAAATAGTAATCATAAATTGCAAACTGCGAACGAACTTTCGGCAAGTCGTTGACTCGGTAGTCATTGTCTTGCTTTTCTGATATGACGCGCGCTTTCACATTGTCTGACCATCCTATCTTGAACGAATCAATCAGCTCGTTTTTAATGTCTTCATCGTAAATCGGGCAACCGACTTCAACGCGGGTGTCTAAATTTCTTTCCATCCAATCGGCCGATGAAATAAATACTTTCGGATGGTGGTCATTGCAGAAAATAAACAAGCGTGTATGCTCTAAATACTTTCCGACGATGCTGATAATCTCAATGTTTTCACTCATGTCTTTCACGCCCGGAATCAAACAACAAATGCCGCGAACAATCATCTGGATTTTCACACCGGCACGGCTGGCTTCGTACAGTTTATCAATTGATTTGATATCCGTGATGCTGTTGATTTTGATTTGGATATGTGCCTCCCTTCCTGCTTTGGCATGCGCAATTTCTCCATCGATGAGTTTAAAAAATTTATTTCGGGTGTAATGCGGTGAAACAATCAGGTGTTTAAATCGATGCACGCGATAACTGCTTTCAAAAAAATCAAACACCTTGTTGACTTCTTTTAAAATAGCGGGATTGGCAGTAAAAAGTGTGTAATCAGTATAAATTTTCGCGGTCGTCTCATTGAAATTTCCGGTACTGATCAAACCGTAACGCTTGATTTCTTCACCTTCTTCGCGTTCAATTACACAGATTTTACTATGCACTTTTAATCCCGGAATACCAAAAATGAGTTTGATGCCTTCGGATTGAAATTTTTCGGCGTATTTGATGTTGTTGGCTTCATCAAATCGGGCTTGAAGTTCAATCTGCACAGTAACTTTCTTGCCATTTTTGGCAGCGTTGATAAGTGATGAAGCGATTTGTGAAACTTTTGAAAGTCGATACAAGGTGATTTTGATGGTTTTGACTTTCGGGTCGAGTGCGGCTTCCCGCAAGAACTTTACAACATAGGAAAACGTGTGAAAAGGTGCGTAGAGCAAATAATCTTTTTCCGCTATTTTTTCGATGATACTTTCTTGCAAATCAAGTCCTTCGATGGGAAGTGGCGGATAAACTTTGTATTGCAAATCGGTTCGGCTCAGGCTTGGGAAACCCATGTAATCGCGGCGATTGTGGTATTTTCCACCGGGAATGACGCTGTCGGTCTGGTCAATTTTTAGTTTTTTAAGCAAAAACTCCAAGGTGTCTTTATCAATTTCGCGATCATAAATAAACCGTACCGGCTCACTCACCTGACGGCCTTTCACACTGGCAGAAAGTTTTTCGATAAAACTTTTGCTCAAATCGCTGTCGAGATCCAACTCTGCATCACGGGTAATCTTAATCATGTGCGCAGAAATGGATTCAAAATTGAAAATGCTGAAAATATTTTGCAAACAGTAGCGAATCAAATCATCCAAAATGATGATGTATTTTTTCTCTCCTTCGTCCGGCAACACCACAAAACGCGCGATGGATTTTGGTATTTCAATCAGGGCATATTTGTATTCTCGTTTGTTTGCTTTGAAAATTTGCCTGATTGAAGAAATGCTTTTCTCGGGCTTCATCACCATACGTACCGCCAGATAGGCCGCATTGTCGCTCGTGATGTTAAGCTCCGCCAAGTCGTTGAGTATGATGGTCACCAATGCCGGACTCACCTCATTGACAAAATAGGATTTAATAAATTCCTCTTGTGTCGCAGAAATTTCAGTTTCGTCTATGATAAAAATATTTTCTTTCTTGAGTTCGGTCTGAATTTCATCCAAAATGCGTAAACTCTCTGCCTGTTGTTTGATAACAATGTTGGTAATCTCATCCAACAATTCTTGTGCAGTGTAATCGAGCATGATGTGTTTTGCTTTTTTTCCCGCCATGGCAATACGCTTCATCGTGGCATAGCGTACCATAAAAAACTCATCTAAATTATTGGAAAAAATCCCGATAAATCGCAGTCTTTCTATCAGTGGAATATTATTGTCTGCTGCTTCCTGCAAAACTCTTGCATTGAATTGTAACCAACTAAACTCCCGGTTGATGTACCGATTCTCCGTCATGGCAATAAAAGTTGTTTGGGTTTTAAAAATAATGTGGTGTTTCCCTTTTTCACTTCTTTCCAATGTGAAATGTCGAATTCGATGGAGGCAAACCCGCAGGTACTCACGTTGACTATCGGTTTGTTACCGATGTTATTTACCACAGAAGTGACCGCGTTGTTGTGGCAAAAAATCATCAGTTTGTCGATGGAATCGTCTGCGTTTTTAATCACATCCAACAATTGATTGCCATAAAAATCATATAGATTTGAATCAATGTCAATGTTGTTGAGCGGGTAATGTAGGTTTTTGGCGAAAATGATTGCGGTGTGCAATGCCCGAATGGCGGGGCTTGAAATCATTTTTTGCGGTTTTACGCCCAATTGCTCGATGTGTTTCGAAAGCAAATGCGCTTCATTGACGCCGCGGGTAAACAACGGTCTGTCAAGATCTGCAACCGGATAATCCCAAGATGATTTCGCGTGTCTAACAAGGTATAGTGTTTTCATGGGTTTGCTTGGCATTTCGCATGATAGAAATAGTGTGATTTCAATTTTGCTAAGATAATTAATCTTTCCAATAGACTTGTTAAGTGAAGTACAATCTATCGACACTTTTTTAAAACATATTGTGATTAAGACAAAAACAAAAAATCCTGTCTGCATTTTTTGCAAACAGGATTCATTGTAATGATTATTCCTGCCAAACCAATTGTGCGTAATGAAACCGCACGTTTTATTTAGCAACAACTAATTTTTTCAATACACTTCGGTTGTTGCTGTCTGTAATGTTAACCAAATAAACCCCGTTGGACAAACGACTGACATCCACCGGTTGATTGGCTTGAACATTTTTGGCTGGCATCACAATTCTCCCCATCAAATCGACGATGCTTACCTGTGCAGTTTGTTCATTTTGAGCTGAAAAGCTTAAAGAAAAAGAACTTGCAGCAGGGTTTGGATAAAGTTTTAGGGAAACATTGGTGAATGCATTTTCGTTGGTGGAAACAGTTGGCTCTAAAAGACCTTTATATAATACTTTGGTGATAGATCCTGGGTTTGTGTTTGAATTGTTATCTGTTATGATATAAAAGGATACGCCATTGGGTGCCGCAACTACTTGTCTAAATCGATCTCCTGCTGTCACTTCGTACCAATTGACTAAGTTATTAGTTCCACCAACAATACTCAGCCCATTTGGTGATAATTTACCTCGGCAAATTTTATTAAATTTTAAAGCGGGTATAAGCACATTATCCCCCCAACCCATGATTACTCTCTGTGTGTTTTCATAAAGAGCTAGACCAGCGGGCGCAATGGTAGGCCATGTAGCATTTCCCCCTGTAGGAATCGTAGTGCTACCCGTAAACATCGTGCTGATAGGGGGAACAAAGTCCGCAGGCGGTGTTGATGGAAATGCCTGAAACTCGGTTCGGGTTGCTTGTGTTGTTGACAGCGTACCGCCACACGTTGTGGTCAAGGAATTGTTGGTGAATTCGTAGCCCAAGTTATCATAAAAACCAGCAATTTGGGGCCAACCATAGTCCTTAGATGCAACCATCACATTGAGTTCATCATCCACCTTATCGCCATGTTCAGTTGAATAAATAATTCCCGCGGAGGAAATTGCCAATCCTTGCATGTTGCGATGTCCGTAGTTGAAAACGCGGCTTTTAACACCTGCCAATGTCGGGTTGTCACTGGGTACTGTTCCATCTAAATTCATGCGCAGCAATTTGCCTGGATAGTTGTTGAAATCGTCCGGAAAAGTGGGTAATACGCGTGCCAAGATGGGCAAACAATTGCGTGCAAATTGGTTGTTTCCTTGGTCGCCGATGGTGTAATACAGTTTTAAGTCGGGACTGATGGCTAATTTGCCGGAGTTGTGATCATTGCTTGCGGGAAGACCTTCCAATATGGTTCCGTTTGCATTCAAGGAAGTGTCTTCTGTTAAGGTCCCCGTTGTGTTGTTATACAGCAAACGAACGATGCGCAAACGTCTGCCTGATTCAACTCCATTGGTTGAATACGTATAGGAAACAAATACATAATTGTTGGTTGTGGTTGCCGGATTGGCATACAAATCTGGGTGAGCTACAATTCCCAAAACACCATCTTGCCCTGCATTGGTGAATACTTTAGTGCCAAAATTAATCATGGTAGTTCTGTTTGCACCGGTGGTGTCGATGCGAACAATTCTTTTACCTCCAGCAATTACTGATACATCGTCTCTCCGCTCAGCAATCCAAAGCCTGTTGTCAGGACCGTAAATCATTTCATAAGGTCTTTCAACAGCGTTGTTTCCGGTGATTTTTGTAATCACCCAATTGGCGGTGTTGCTTGTTTCCGATTGCCCAAAAGCAAAAACATTTCCACACAAAAAAGCCATAGTCAGTAATAAATGTTTCATGAAAAATAGTGTTAAAGGTTAGTTAGTCTTTGATTATTTTTTTTGCAACTTGTTGGTTTTCAATTTCAACATTAAAAATATAAACGCCTCGGGTAAGGCTCACCGGCAAGGAGACCGTGCTTTGGTTGGTATTTACTTCCGTTTGATAGACCAATTGTCCCAACATGTTGTAGCCATTTACTTTGCCTATCAACTCACCTTTCGGGTTGTTGATGATCAATTCGCTGCTGCTGCTGGCAAACAAGATTCTCCCATCGCCTGCCAAAGCATTGTCGTCTGTGGAAAGTGTTTGGTTGGTGCCAAAGCTAATTTGATAACGGTCAGGAAAAACACCCGCTGTCAGGTTTTCCGTGAAAGGCTCTTCTCTTAAATTGTGGTAAGTAAAAGTCGTTCCGTTCCAAACACGTAGATATATCGGTTGGCTGTCCACAATGTTTTCTACATTGGTAATTTCTATTTTTACTTGTCCGGCATCTCTGATGACTGTTTCCATCGGGATAACCGTTTGCTCATCAAAAGGTGGAACAGCCTGAATTACATATTCTTTGTCGTTTACTTTCCAAAACAAGTCGTTTGGTCCTTTGTCGATTAACAAGGCATCATAACCTTTGTCTTCATCCTTGGTGGCTTGGTCTGTAAAAGCAACCAACACCTGTCTTCTGAACTTGGTCGGCGTGGTAAAGTTAATCCAAACACGTCGCAAGGTGTCCGCAACCGCTTGTTGACCTGCTTTGCGAACCACAGCTCAGTTGCGTTTTCAACTGCTGCTTGCGTGGTTTGCGACTGGGTGGCTTGTCCCAAAACAACTTCTCCCCTTCCTTTTGGCGCTTTTGTGAAAACAGAGTTTCCGGAGACTTCCGTCACAAAAGTGCGTTGTGAGTTTTTGAAAACCACGTTCCCACCATCGGCATCTGCCGTGACAAAAAATCCTTGCCCTACCGGAATAAACTGAGTGGGCGTTTTACTGCCGCCCGGGCTTAACGGGTTATACAAATCCGGGTGTTGCAACGCCAAAACCCCTCCCGCTTTGGTGTAAACAGCATAACCGCCTTCATACTCCTTCAACAAATGACTGCCGCCACCAAAATGTTCCCAAAAATACAATGTACCATCTATGGAATTGTTGGCAGGTAAAGAAGTTCCTATGTTGTCATCTATAAACTTGTTGGCATCCATCGCTGAGCCGTATGGATTGCCGACCAACACTTGATTTCCGGTCGATAAGGCTACAGAAATATTCCCATTGTTTGGCTTGCCTTCAAAAATATATTCGTATTGATCGGTCACTGCTCCTGTGCCCGGTCCTTTCATGGTAAAACCTAACCCCGTCTTTATGTTATCTGTCGGTGCAATTTGTGCCCAATTCGTGATGTCGCTTGCTCCTTGGTTGTCAAAAATATAGAACCATCGCGATGCCAAGGTAATTGGCGTGGTCTGGGTTGCAGGCGGATTTAACGTAAATGAATATTGCACATTGCCCCCCGTGGCTTTCAACATACCCGAAAGCATGTCCCCCAAGTTGTTGGATGCCGCACTTATTTGGCTTACCGGCATGGAAAAATAGTTGTAGGTATATTTATCGGCCGTGCCTTGTTGTCTACGTTTGATGCTTCCTGCACTCGTTACATCGAGTTGGCTGATGTCGGTTTGTACCAATTGCGACTCTCCCAACAAATCTATCGATCCATCGAGTTTTAAATACCAATCGTTCTTTAATTCCGAATCGTTGTCAACGGTAATGGTCACACCCGGACGGACAATCATACCTAAGTCGCCATCGGATGCCGTCATGTTGATGTTGTGACGAACATCTACGATAGACCAATCATTCGTAGTCGCATCGGTGCCCAACACGCCGTTCGCAACGTCTGCGACAGCTGTAGCTAAAGCACCTGCTTGCTTGGTGATAAAAGGCATCGGGGCAGTTTGTCTGCGAATGGTTTTGACGTTGAAGATCTTTGCACCTGTACCCAAATCTACAGCTGGTGAGGTTAAGTCATCGGCGATGTCATCTTTGTAGGTATCCATACGGTAGTAGCGAACCATGTTGGCAGCAGTCAGTCCGGGAACGTCTATCGGGATAATCGTTCCTTGCAGGTTTGAGCCGTTGATGAACAACTCTTGGTAAACCATTTTTTGAATCTGTGCGGTGGTCAAGGCTGTGTTGAACACACGTGCTTCGTCTATTGCACCTTTGAAGTATTTTGGATTGCTAACTGTTGTATTGTCTTTTCCAATTAATAAGGGAGAGGATGCTCCCAATCCCGCACCGGAAGCCTGACTTAGGAATGCGCCATTTAAATAGAGTTTCAACAAGTTAGTCGAACCATCATATGTTGCGGCAACATGAATCCATCGAGATGTACTTTGGGCAACTGATGTTACAGATACGCCACCAACAGTCACTGTTATTTGTTTGGAAGCGGTAATAAACAGTTTGATGTTGTTCTGATAGAAAATCGCCCCGCCATTGTTTGTTGGATCAATATTAATCCATGCCATGATAGTTGCGTTTGGTCCTGTGATGACGGATACATCTTCTATATAATCGTTACGCCCGTCAAATTCAATATAAAGTGGCTCGTTCAAGTCGCGGGGTGAACCGAAAACCAAAGTGCTCGTGTCAAAAGCATCTAAGATGCCGTCTCTGTCCACATCGGCTGTGCCATCGATGATGCCGTCATTGTTGGCATCTAACGCGCTATGGAGTTGGTTTGCAAGGTCAAAAGTGCCATCGTTGTTTGAATCTACTTCCATGTAATCGTACAGCGGTATGCTTCCAAGCGTTCCGGGATAGGTATCGCCGTCTGAGTTAATCGGCAAAGGTTGCCCGAAGTTCCCAAAACCAACAAAAAAGTCAAAAACATCTAAGATACCATCTCCATCAGAATCACTACCGTCTCCCATACCATCGCCGTTGACATCGCCATCGCCGTAACCTGCCTCGTCCACGTCAAACAAGCCATCGTTGTCGCTGTCCAAATCAAACTGGTCGAGAATGCCGTCGCTGTCGGTGCTGATGATGTTGAATCCTGCCACAAATGGGTCAATAGAATCGTGCAAGCCGTTTCCGTTGGCATCTACCCAAGGGCCGAGTGCTGCCAAATCCATGGTGGCTTTTCCGCCACTCAACTGTCCAAAACCAACTTCTACGATATCGGGTATGCCATCGTTGTCGGCATCGAGGTCGAATACGTCCGGGGTGACATCGTTGTCCGAATTACAAAAAGTTTGTTTGATGACAATATCGTCTAAAGCCAAGTCGTTGCCCAAACCACCGGGGGTGTTGTTGATGAAAATTACCACAAACTCGGTAATGTTCCCCAAAGTGATGTTGGCGGTAAAATTATGCCAATCTGTAGGCTGGTCACTGCCAATTGAACTGGGTGCGATATCGCCCGTAGAAATAGAGGTAATCAAATTATTGGACAAATCTCTAAATTCAATCAAGACATTGGGTCTAAGCCTGTTTGCAATGTCCGGTGCATCTAATCTATCCAAGTTGATTGCCCAAAAATCGTAAGTAATCGGAAGGTTCGGAAAAGCTCCCGTGATGGTCGCACGGTAAAACTCACCGGGAGCGATGGCGGCATTGAATAAAGCCATTTTGCCATTGGTATCTCCGGTATGGTCGCCACCCCTATACCAAAATTGGTTTGCCCATGAAGCGATTTGCGCCGTATTGAAAACGGTGTATTCTCCATCGTTCAAGTCGGATGGTAAACCGCTGTTGCAACCTGAAACCGTTGCGCCATTTTCATAACAGTAGGTAGTAGAAGCCGTCGGTATATTGGCATTGATTTGCGTTCTTCCTGTTCCTGCTCCAAAAGTTTCGTTGATAAAAACCTTTTGAACGGTGTTGGAAACCGGGTTAGCGGCACAATTGTCCTGTTCAATGGTGTCGGGTATGCCGTCGTTGTCATCGTCTATATCGATGTCATTGGTGACACCGTCACCGTCTGTGTCTATAAACGTTTGTAAGCCTACTCCTCCTATCACAAAGTCATACGGGTTCTCGTTCGGGTCATTATTTGCGATAGATATGGTGGCTGTTTTTGCCCCAACCGAAGTGGGTGCGAATCTAACCTGGAAGGTTGTGGTGCTTCCGCCATTTATTGGTGTTGCAGGTTGTGTTGTGACCGTAAAATCGGTGCTGCCGATAATTGAAACGCGCGGTGTTCCTGTAAGATTAAGCGGGTTGGCTCCATCGTTTCTAATGGTAAACGAACGAAAAACCGTACCGAAGTTAATCTGGGTAGAACCAAAATCGGTTCCGTTGACCGCAGCTGGTGTCGTTGAGCCATCCGTTATGGAAATATTGGATCCCAACACATCGATTTCACTCGCCCCACTAATGAGCCCGGTAAGCCGGATATCGTCTACATAGTAAGAATCTAAAGTGTTATTTTGACCACTGAGTTCATCAAAACGAATCCGAACCCTGATTTGTGTAGCAGCAGGAAAATCTGTCGAAATATCCACTACAAAAGGGTTGGCGGCTTGCGTGATGCCGGATACAGTGCTGCCAAAGTTAAAATTGTCTGTGGTTGTACTGACATTTCCCGCAACTAATCTGAATGAACTAGAATAAGTTGCACCATTGTCAAAAGACAAGTCTAACCACAAATCATCGTTTGCGTCCGGTGAACCGTCTGAGGAGTATGCCACCGAAAGTTTGATGCTTGAAAAACCCGCCAATAATTGATTGGCAAAAACAATATTTGGGTCTGAATTTCCATTGTTCGAACCACGTAATCTGGAAGAATTCGGCGAACTAACGAATCGACTGGTGTTGTTGACAATAGTCCCTGAGCCTGCATTTGCGGCAAATGTCCAATTATCCGCTGCTGTACCGTCAAACCCTTGATTTTTAATTACCACTTGGGCGGAAAGAAAAACCGGAAAAAATATCAATAGAAAAAAGGCAGGAACAAACTTAGTTAGTAGTTTTAATTTCATAAGGGGCGCATAAAAGTTAAATAATATCTCAACAATCACTATCCTATAAAATCATGTCTTTAAAAGACAGCGCACATACCTAAACCAACAACCTGACTCACACAACTTTAACAAAAGTAACTTTTTTTTTTAACATTGGTGTTTTTTATTAAAATATTCGTTGAAATGCATTTTTTAATCGATGAAAGTAAATTATCAATATATTTTTTACTAATAAATAATTATTAACCCCATTGTTAAACTAATTATTAACAAAAATCTAAATAATCCCCTCAAGTTGCAATACCCAATCGTGGGTATATTTCACCGAATAAGGCAATTACACTTATAGTAACTATTCAGCTATTCAAATGAATTTCGTTTTAACCGTCACTTCGCGTGGTTTTTAATAGTAATGCTTCAGTTTTACTATTAAAAATTGCCTGTCTGCCACAGGCAGGTATCGAGAAGCTTGAAATTGTAGTGTTCTCGATACGTTTTATTAAAAAAAACTGTCGCAATTTTCAATAAAACACTCGAACAGACGAAATTTGTATCGATTTTTCATGAGACTGAATAGTTACCACTTTTAGGGTGTTTTTATCATTATCAAACATTTTTGATGTATATGGAATGCGGTCATTGGGTTGCTGTTTTAACTACAAAAATATTGACACCAAAAAGAAGGTGAAAGTGAAATTGAAACATTATGCTTAATTTTACACACCTTAAAAATTCATTCACCCTTGATATCAAAGTCAACCATAGACAAAGTTTTTGAAGCCGCCCGCGTAGAGGAGGTTATTGGTGATTTTGTGCAACTCAAAAAATCGGGATCCAACTTCAAAGGACTCAGCCCTTTTTCGGAAGAGCGGACACCGAGTTTTATGGTATCGCCCGTGAAGCAAATTTGGAAAGATTTCAGTAGCGGGAAAGGCGGCAACGCCATTGCTTTTCTGATGGAGCACGAACATTTCACTTATCCGGATGCCATTCGATATCTGGCAAAGAAATATCAAATCGAGATTGAAGAAACCATGCCGAGCGCGGAAGAAACTGAAAAAGCAGGCGAACGAGAGAGTTTGTATTTGGTTTCCGAATTTGCTCAAAAATATTTTCAAGAAATACTTTGGAACACAGAAAAAGGCAAAGCCATCGGGTTGAGTTATTTTAAAGAGCGTGGTTTTACAGACGAGACCATCCAAAAATTTGGCCTTGGCTACGCGCTTGACGAATGGGATGCTTTTACCAAAGAAGCGTTGTCAAAAGGATATCAACTTGCGTTTTTAGACAAAACCGGTTTGACCATTGTCAAGGAAAATTCATCAGACACAGCGCAATCCAGGTATTTTGACCGCTTCAAAGGGCGCGTGATTTTCCCGATTTACTCGATGAGCGGCCGGGTTTTGGGTTTTGGCGGGCGTATATTAATAAACGACAAAAAACCTGCCCGACCCGGAGGCGGGGCTGCCAAATATCTCAATTCGCCCGAAAGCGACATTTATCACAAAAGCAAAGTTTTGTACGGACTATTTCAAGCCAAACAAGCCATTGCCAAAGAAGATCGTTGTTATTTGGTGGAAGGCTATACCGATGTCATCCAACTCCAACAAAGTGGCATTCACAACGTGGTTTCATCGAGCGGAACAGCCCTCACACCCGATCAAATCAGGCTCATCAACCGGTTGACAAAAAACATCACTGTATTGTATGATGGTGACGCGGCCGGACTTCGCGCCTCGATTCGCGGCATCGATTTGATACTCGAACAAGGAATGAACGTGCAGGTTTGTACCTTTCCGGAAGGTGAAGACCCGGACAGTTTTTCCAGAAAAAACAGTTTGGAAGAATTGTTGGGCTATTTTGAACAAAACACCAAAGATTTTATACAATTTAAGGCGCATTTGCTCGCTTCTGACGCAAAAAACGACCCCATCAAAAAAGCGGAATGCATCCGTGATATGATTGAGAGTATTTCCAAAATTCCAGACAAAATCAGCCAGGAAATTTACATCAAAGAATGTTCTCGAATCATGGACATATCGGAAGAAGCCTTGTTTTCATCTTTGTTTCAACTGACCAAAAACAACCAACGTCAGGCTTCTCGCGAAGTAAAACAACAACGTGCCGCACAATCATTGACGGCAGTGCAAACTACAGTTGAAAAGGTGAATCGGCAAGAGGAGCTTGAGATGAATATCATCAAAGCACTTTTGTTATTTGGGGAAAAAGAAGAAGAATTTGAAGACTTAACCATAAAAACAGATGAAAATCAGGGTTTTCAATATGTAGTTGAAAAATATACATCGACCGTTTACGAAAAAATATTTTTGGACTTGCAACAAGATGAAATAGCGTTTACCAATCCGGTTTTCATGCAATTGTACACCTTATTAATGAATGCATTACACCAAGAGCAAAACTTTGAAATTGCACAATTTCTCAATTCGATAGAGCCTGAATTGATGGATGTGATAAGCGACGTGTTGATGCAGGAGGAGAAATACAAATTAGACAATTGGGAACGTAAAAATATTTTTGTCCGGGACAAAAACAAAACCGTATCCCAGTTTGTGAGCGAGACCATCCTTCACCTTCGTTGCTTGCTGATTTCAAAGTTGGCGTTAGAATTTAAAAAAGAGGATGCTGTTAATGCGGAAATTTTAGAAGATTTCAACAACTATAACAAACTCAGGGTTTTGCTGTCCAGAAAATTGGAGCGCGTGGTTTGAGCCTCGCTCCTGACCTGCCGACTTTTGATTGTTTCAGGTTTCAGGTTTCAGGTTTCAGGTTTCAGGTTTCAGGTTTCAGGTTTCACGTTTCAGGTTTCAGGTTTCAGGTTTCAGGTTTCAGGTTTCAGGTTTCAGGTTTGTCCTCCTGAGTATTGCTTCTTGCTTCTTCCCTGCCTGACGGCATGCAGGCGACTTCGGCATTCCGACTTGTCCATTAATTACTTCAAATAGGTCTCGATACGATTCCGACGCTTCGGGACTGACATTACATATCAGTATTGTCACTTCGAGTTTTTTGAATCAGCGAAGCGGATTCAAAAAGTATCGAGAAGTCGATACGCACTCCGACTTCTGTTTCAAGTTTTTATGCCGAGCCTGTCGAACCATCAGGTTTCAGGTTTGTCCTCCTGAGTATTGTTTCTTCCCTGCCTGACGGCATGCAGGGAACTTCTATCTCCCTTCGACAATGCTCAGAGCAAGCCAAGCGCACATTTTAGTTTAAACTTATAAAAGCAGTCTTATCAAAATGTTTTTTTTAGATTAAAATTGGTCAATCAGTCTGCGTTTGTTACTTTGCGTGAGAATTAATAAATACATTTACACCAAAACCAGTCCGGAAATGATTCAATACATTGTAAAAGAAAGCGGAACACTTCTTCTGAAAGAGGGCTTGCCATTCGAGTCAGGCGCGATTATTTGGGTAGATTTAATCAGCGCGACAGACGCAGAAAAAAAAGCAGTAGAAGACAAATTCAAAGTAGAATTGTTTACAAAACAAGAAAGCGAAGAGATTGAAAGCAGTTCGAAATACATCGAAGACGAAAATGAGATTGGCATCAACATGAATTTTGTTTCTTTGACCGTAGAAGGCTATCGATTTGACCCGGTTTCTTTTATTTTGCAAAAAAAATTACTGATTACACAAAGAAACGCTGACTTTCAAACATTTAAAGACACGTATCGAAAACTAAAAGTAAACAAACCGGAAGATGGTGACGATGTTTTTTTAAATATTTTAGACACCCGCATCGACTTTGATGCCGATTTGATTGAAAACATCACCGAGCAGATTTCTGTCATCAGTAATAAATTGGTCAAAACCGATGACTTGAAGCGAGAGCTTTTGTTAAAAATCACGGCTTTGCAAGAAACGACCATTGCCATACGCGAGAATATTGTCGAAAAACAACGCATCCTCTCTTCCGTGTTGAAAAGCAAAATGTTTCTGACCGAGGATACCGAAAAAATCAGAATCATGTTTAAAGACGTAAGCTCCTTGCTCGAACATACTTCTTTCAATTTTGAACGACTGGAATTTTTGCAAAACACTTTTTTGGGATTGTTGGACATGGAACAAAACCGGGTCATCAAGATTTTTACCGTGATGACCGTAGTCTTCATGCCGCCTACCTTGATAGCAAGTATGTATGGTATGAATTTCCGATTTATGCCTGAATTAGAACAGTCTTGGGGCTACCCGATGGCCATCGTGTTGATGTTGTTTTCGTCTGTCATCACGCTGATGTTTTTTAAGCGAAAGAATTGGTTGTAAACCCATTAAAAAGCATTTCCCAAAAGAAAAAATTGCAACAAATGTGAATGAAAGATGGGTTGTCAAATTTCAACAGTCGATTTACCCGATACCGAAGGCATCACAAATAAAAACCCCAAAAGAATATCTTGGGGTTTGAGTAGCGAGGACGAGAGTTGAACTCGTGACCTCCGGGTTATGAATCCGACGCTCTAACCGACTGAG
>JAXMLV010000088.1:0-25778 GCA_034367065.1 Flavobacteriaceae bacterium | reverse complement strand
GATTAAATCTAAACAAATGTCAGCCCCGAGGATTCGGAGGAGTAGCGCGAAGCGCGTATCGAGACCGCGAATTGACCGATTACTTCAATTCAAACGTCTTGGAAGCCAACAATTGTGGACCGTCAAATATATTGGCAACATACAGACCTTTTTCAAACTTCGTATCTGAAGGTGGCAAAACATCCACACAAACATCTAAATTCTTTTGGTCGTAATATGCTTTTGCAGTTGTGCTGTAATAGAGTGTTGCTTCGCCGTATTCAATGGCTTTTTTCTCGCCCATCAGATTGTTTTTAGGATCAATGATTTGAACATAGTACAGTTTGTCTCCCGTCGGGGCGATTTTGTTTTCTGCCAAAGTGAAGCAAACATTGAGTTTGTCGGCTCTTCGGGCACGGTCGGTTGGTGTTGTTTTTCCGGATGAACGTTCAATTAGAGGCGTGCTTTTCAGGTTGGAAATTGTGATGACAGATGCCACTTCAACCATTTTTTTAAGTCCGTCGTTCTGTACTGTCAATGAATCATTGATGACAATCTTGTTTCGCAGTTCTTGCGCGGTACTGTCTCTTTCAACGGTCAAGGAATAATTGGCGGTTTTCAAAGAATCGTTCAGTTTAAACAATTCTTCTCTTTCTTTTTTAAGTTTGAAAACTTCTTGGCGGTATCTTGACAAGACTGCTACATCGGCTTTCATGACTTTTACCGAATCAATCAATTGATCGATGCGGTCTCGAGCAGCTATCAAATCATCGTTGATGACACTGTTTTCTTGGATGGCTTTGTCATAATTAGTTTTCATTTCATTTAACTCGAAAAGGACTTGTTCTTTTTCGCTTGTTAACTGGTTTTTGGTGTCTTGGCCTTGAAAATAAAATTTAAGTGTAAAAATTCCCAGAAGTACGACTAAGGCAATCAGGACTCCTATGGTTGTTTTCAGTTTTTTACTATCGGTTTCGGTACTCATGGTAGAATTATTTAAAGTGAATGATTGATGTTAAAAGATTGGTTATTTGATTTTAAATTTTTGTTTTTCCCTGAATTTTGTTTGGGATGTAATGTGTTGTTAATAAAAGAAGAAAAAAAGATATGTATTACTTGTCGTCATGACTTGCCAGCCATTGATTTAAAATTAAATAACTCTGATTTCCTCAATTTAGTATTCTATGGAAGGGTAACCTTACAAGAAAGTGCCTCATTGTTATATTTCAGGAAGTCAGGAAAGGTACAAAATATCATTCACAATCTGAAATACCACGGCAGGGAAGATGCCGGAATTTTATTGGCTAACTGGTTCGGGCATGAATTATTAGAAGAGGAAAGGTTTCAAATCATCGATGCCATCGTACCTGTTCCGCTTCATAAGAAAAAGTTGAGGCAACGCGGTTATAATCAATTGACCGCTTTTGGAAAGCGCCTGTCGGAAATTTATCAAAGGCCTTATGTGGAAGATGTACTCGTCAGAAAATACGCAAACACCTCACAGACTTTTAAAGATGCTTTCAGCCGATGGATGAATGTGAAGGAGATTTTTGATGTTCAGAATACTGAAATATTGACAAATAAACACATACTTTTGATTGATGATGTTATCACCACCGGCGCAACTTTGGAAGCTTGTGCCATTTCTTTGCTAAAAATAAATGGCGTAAAAATCAGCATTTTGACGTTGGCGAAGGCGGAGTGAATTCAGCTGTTTGTTTATACATTCGTATGAGGCTCGATGAAGTCGGAAGATTATGTAACAACCGATAGACAGGAAATCAGGACTCAAGGCCAAAAACCCAAAACTTATCTATTGTCCATTGCCAATCTATATTATGCTAAATGTGTTTCCCCTTTTCCCAGCCGTTGACTCCTAAGTATTTACTTGCTGTTTCAGCCGCAGCCGATTCCAAAGTTGTTCCCATAGAATCGTTCCACCGATTCAGAAAACCAAACAGCGAAATAACGCCGAGCATTTCGATGATTTCGCCTTCGTCCCAATATTTATACAACTGCTTTTTGATAGCTTCGTTCACGCCATTGGGATGCGATGCCGCCAAGAGTGCAAAATCGAGTGCCACCCTTTCTGCTTCTGAAAAAGCCGGATGCGTTCTGTATTCCCAAATATGTTCCAATTGTTCTTGGGTTGCTCCGTAGCGTTCTGCTGCCAAAATGGTATGCGCCTGACAATATCGACACCCCGCCGCATTGCTCGTGACCCAACCTATCATCCTTTTGAGAGCGGAAGACACCCGCCCATGGTTCTTCATCACTGCCTTGTTCAGGTTGATGAATGCCTGTGCCATTTCCGGCCGGATTTGCATGGTCAAGACGCTGTTCGGGCAGAAACCGAGCGTTTCGTTAAAAAATTCAGACAGCCTTTTTACTTCTTCATTGGCGTCTGCCGGCAAAGGATTTACAAGTGGCATAAAAACAAGTTTTAGATTTTTTTGCCAAGATAAATAATTTTGTTATAAATTTATAGTTCATTACAAATTTAAACGCCGTGTTCTATGGAACTCATACTGAGAACGTATCCGCTCAAACTCAAACATACATTCACCATTTCGAGAGAATCGCATGACATCCAGCCGAGCTTAATCGTTGAACTTAAACATGAAGGGATCTCAGGTTTTGGCGAAGCGACCACCAATCCGTATTACGGCATCACGCTGGAAAATATGCAAACTGCACTCAAAAACGCAGCTGTCTTGCTGGAAACGGCCGTGCTCTATAACCCCGAAGATTTTTGGGTAAAGTCGGAAAGATTGTTACACAACAATTATTTTGCACTCTGTGCTTTAGACATGGCTTTCAACGATTGGTACGCGCGCCGACACGGCAAAAAACTATACGAATTGTGGGATTTACAAACGCACCACAATCCGCTGACCAACTACACCATCGGGATTGATACCCTCGACAAAATGGTCGAAAAGTTGTTAGAAAAACCTTGGCCTATTTATAAAATCAAGTTGGGTACAAAGAACGACTTAGACATCGTCCGTGAATTGCGCAAACACACTTCAGCCATTTTTCGGGTAGATGCCAACTGCGGGTGGACTGTCGAAGAAACGCTTCAAAATGCACGTGAAATGAAACCTTTGGGCGTGGAGTTTATCGAGCAACCTTTGCCTGCCGATAATCTGAAAGGTGCCGAAGAAGTCTTCAAAAAAAGTGAACTCCCTATCATGGCCGATGAAAGCTGTATCGTGGAAAGTGATGTTGCCAAATGTCACGGATTATTTCACGGCATCAACGTCAAACTTACCAAATGTGGCGGACTCACACCCGCTCGGCGCATGCTTGCCGAAGCGCGTCAACTCGGACTGAAAACCATGGTGGGTTGCATGACCGAATCGACGGTAGGGATTTCTGCCATTGCACATTTGTTGCCCCTGCTTGATTATGTTGATATGGATGGTGCTCTTTTGCTCGAAACGGACATAGCCAATGGTGTGACCATCGGGGACGGAAAAATTTTTTATGCAACTCTACCCGGAACGGGTGTCACGCTCTACACCTAAATGAAAGTCACTGAATTCCCGGGAAGAACAATTTTTTTGAATGACAAAACTCATTTTTATTTTGGTGGGACTTCCTATCTCGGTATGGCTACTTTGCCCGAGTTTCAAAATTTATATGCAAAAAATCTGAAAAAATGGGGTACTGCCTATGGAAGTTCACGCAAGGCTAACATCAAACTTGCTGTTTTTGAAAATGCAGAACAGAAATTGGCTGAATGGATTGGTGCCGAAGCTGCGCTGACGGTTTCTTCAGGCACGCTCGCCGGATTGCTGGCGTTGCAATCATTTGAGACTACCCACAATTTTTTTCATCTTCCCGACACGCATCCCGCTATTTTGCATCCCGACAGTAAAGATATAGATTGGAAAGATGTAGATTTTGCGGATTCTAAACCAAACAAACAAAGCCTGTTGGTAGGCGATTCCTTTCCGAGCAAGCAGGTAAAACCATTGAATTGGAATGTTAAAAATAATTTAAGAACAAGTTTGTTGGTTGATGATTCACACGGTTTGGGTTTTACCGGAACCGATGGAAGCGGTGTTTTTAAAACCATCGACAAAACCCGATTCAAAGATGTGCTGATGGTTGCTTCAATGGGAAAAGCATTGGGCATCAACGGAGGGGTAATTGCCGGCAGTCAAGCCCGTATCGAAAAAATTAAACAGTTATCCTCTTTTGCAGGTGCTTCGGGCATGAGTCCGGCGGCATTGGCAACCTATTTCCAAGCCGATCATTTGTATGCCAATCAACGACAAAAGTTAAGCGAAAACATTGCTTACTTCAACCAAAAAGTCCAACTGCCAAGCACCCATTTTGTGTTTGACAAAAATTATCCGGTGGTGTACAGTCAGCATGCGGATATTGCGGCATTTTTACAGACTAAAAACATTGTTATTGCGCATTTTGATTACCCAAATCCAGGACAAACGCTTAACAGAATTGTGTTAACGGCTGCCCATAATTCGGAAGATTTAGATACTTTAGCAATTGCTTTACATGAATTTACACATCAAAAAACATAAAAGATGACACAGACGATTGTTACAACTTGGAAAGAAAACATGGCCTTTGAATCGGAAAATGCCGGCAAAAAATTCATCATCGATGCCTCGCCGGAAGATGGTGGAGAAGGTTCCGGATTTCGACCCAAAGCACTGATGTTGTCTGCTTTGGCAGGTTGTTCGGGATTGGATGTGGCATCGATGATCAAAAAAATGCGCCTGGCTGTGGACGATTTTGTCATCACCGTTTCGGCCGAGTTGACCGATGAACATCCACGGTATTTCAACAAAGTGCAAGTCGATTATCACTTCACCGGAGAATCTTTGGATGAAGCCAAACTCCAAAAAGCCATCGATTTGTCGGTCGAGAAATATTGCGGCGTGATGGAAATGTTCCGCCGATTTGCGGAAGTCACGGTTACTGTTAGATTTAATTAATTTTCAGTTTAAAAACTTCACAAAATGCGTTGGTTGTTAAAGCCAAAACCGGATAACACTCAAGTCAAACTACTGGCAAAGCAATTGAATATCACCGATTCATTGACCTATTTGTTAGTACAGCGCGGTATTCTCACATTTAAGGATGCCGAAGTTTTTTTTCGACCTTCTTTAACCCACTTGCACAATCCTTTTTTGATGAAAGACATGGATTTGGCGGTACGTCGGATTGAAAAAGCCATCGAAAATGGCGAAAACATAATGGTTTTTGGCGATTATGACGTGGATGGAACGACCTCGGTCGCATTGGTTTCTTCCTACCTAAAAACCTTGACGGATCAAATTGCTACCTACATTCCCGACCGTTACGAGGAAGGTTACGGTGTTTCTTATCAAGGTATTGACTTTGCCGACGACAACAATATTTCTTTGATTATCGCCCTCGACTGCGGCATCAAAGCCGTTGACAAAGTGGCTTATGCAAAAGAAAAAAACATCGATTTTATCATCTGTGACCACCATACGCCCGGGGACAAAATTCCGGAAGCGACCGCTATCCTTAATCCCAAACAAACCGATTGCAACTATCCGTACAAAGAGCTTTGCGGTTGTGGCGTCGGATTCAAATTGGTGCAAGCTTTGGCCTCGAAAAGCGGTCAGCAGGTGGAAGATTTATTACCCTATTTAGATTTGGTTGCGACTGCTGTTGGTGCTGACATTGTTCCGATTACCGGCGAAAACAGAACTTTGATGTATTTCGGATTGCAGGTACTCAACCGGCATCCGCGGGTTGGGTTTAAAGTGCTTTTGCAACAACTCAAAAAGAAAGTATATGATGTGAATGAAGTCGTTTTTGTATTGGCACCGCGCATCAATGCCGCCGGCAGGATGAAACATGGACAGCACGCCGTTGCTTTGCTCTCCGAAACCGACGAAAAGAAAGCCGAAGTGTTGGGGCAAGAAATAGAAACTTATAATCTCGATCGCAGACAAGCCGACCAAGGAATGACTCAGGAAGCGCTTCAACTTATTGAAGCTTCCGGCGAGCAAAATCGATTTTCAACGGTGGTTTATCAAGCTCATTGGCACAAAGGTGTGATTGGCATTGTCGCTTCAAGATTGACGGAAACCTATTATCGACCAACGGTGGTTTTTACCAAAAGTGGCGATAAATTGGCCGCTTCGGCTCGCTCGGTGAGTGGTTTTGACTTGTATCAGGCGTTGGAGTCCTGCACCGATTGTTTGGAGCAATTCGGCGGGCATAAGTTTGCGGCAGGGTTAACCTTGCAAGAATCGCAATTTGAATCGTTTAAAAACCGTTTTGAAGAAGTCGTTTCGGAAAGCATCGAAGAGTGGCAACGAACACCAACCATCAATATTGACATGGAATTGAATCTCGGGGAGATTGACGCGAAATTCTATCGCATCCTGAAACAATTGTCGCCCTTTGGCCCGGAAAACATGACCCCGGTTTTTGTCGCAAGAGGCGTATGTGATTCGGGTTACGGGAAAACGGTTGGGAAAGAGCAAGACCACCTTCGGTTGTCGCTCATGCAAAACGGCTCGACACCGATTGTCGCGATTGGTTTTGGTTTGGGGCACAAACTTGACATCGTCAAAAGCGGAAAACCCTTTGATGTAGTTTTTACCATCGATGAAAACGAGTGGGATGGCAACGTGAGCCTACAACTGAAACTTCGAGATGTACAGGAATCGGAAATTGTTTGAAAAATGCCGTCCAAAAAATAAAGACCTCACCTGCGTTTTAAAGCTGTGAGGTCTTCGGAGAAACTAATTAACCAACCAAATCAAATAAATTTCAAGTAGATAGACAGTTGCTAAATTCTTCGGCCTTGAATAAGTCTAAAAATAACTGCAATAACTGCAATGACAAGGAGGATGTGAATAAGACCTCCGGCACTGTATCCAACGTATCCAATTGCCCAAAGAATCACCAAAATGACTGCAATGGTATAAAGTAAATTTCCCATGATGTTTTGTTTTAATTAGCGTTGTTAACCGTTAAATCTTTAAATGCTTGCCCTAAAGCTGTCATGTCGTGGCTGAATTCGATTTTGAAGCTTTCCCAGCTGTCTTTTCCGCTTGCCTGATATTCATCCATTTTCAACTTCATGTCCGAATTTTTTTGTTCGAGTTCGGCAATTTTTTTCTCGTAGTCGGCTTTGGCTTCCGCCTTTTGACTTTTTATCCTCACCTTGAATTCGGCAATGCTTTTTTCGTTAGCAGCGATTTCTGCCGACGTTTGCACTCTGTAGTTTTGAATGTCCACTAAATATTGATCGTTGGCATCTTCCAAATCCTGGTTAGCCTGAACAACTTTTTCTTCTGCATTCAATACTTTTTCGGCAGGTGTGTTTTCCTTGCAGCTTGTAAAAAGTGCAACTGCAATGAAAAGGGGTGCGATGATAGAACTGTTTAAATTTTTCATGGTATTATAATTTTTGATTAAATTTTTTCATTGTGTTTTCTAATCTCAGTGATAAGTGCTTCTATTTCAGCTTTTGTCTTGCTGAGTTTCATTTCCAATCTTCCCATCAAATCATCCTGATGACCATTTACCAACATGACATCGCTGTCCGTGAGGGTATTGAATCTTTGTTTCAACTGTCCTTTGATTAAATCCCAGTTTTGGTATATTTCATTGTTTTTCATTGTTCATTAATTAGGAATTCGTGTTTATAGTTGATTAAAAAATATGGCGAAACTTGAGAAATACAAATTCCATTTTGGTTTTACACTTTCAGATGAAAGCAAATTTTCAGGTTGGTGAATTTTCTGAACCGTATAGATAAATGCCCAATCCCACTGCCAAAACAGCGACTCCGACAATTGGAGACCATTCGAAACTGTGGTTTTTGTCGCGGGTGATTTGCAACTCGCCGAGATCAACGACTTTCTTTTTGGTGACAAAATTAAATCCGGTGAAAATGGTAATCAGCAATCCGATTGCCAATAGGATGATACCTGTTTTTTTCATGTCTATTGAAATTAACGAATTAAAGAAGTAGGATTAAAATCAAAATAACAATCAAAATGGCACCCACAGAAAGATACACACCGCCACCCAAATCTTTCATTTCTTTTTTGGTTGCACGTACTTCTTTGCGCAAGGCTTTGCGTTCTGAAGAAGACAAGTCCGATTTATCCATCGCTTTGATTTCTTCCAATCTGTTGAGCAGAACGTTTGCTCTGGCGGCATCCGCTGTTTCGATGGGGTCTGTTGAAGCAGTCCCGGTAACATTCCCAAGCATTTCAGCAGGAACAAATGCCAACAACATCAATGCGATTGACAATCTTAAAGTTAATTTTTTCATATAATTGAATTTGGTTGTGAATGAATTTTCACTTAACAAAGATGACTAAGTACTTCATTGATTGTGTTATATAATTTATTGAAAAAGTTATATCATTCCCACATTTGAATAAAATGATTTGAAGAATGACATAACTTGTTTATAGGCTGATTGGATCTTTACAAATTAATTATTGCCGTGTTTTTTTCCATGTTTTTTTCCTTGCGAACGATTTCCATTGTGATGGTTGCCTTTTTCGGGCTTGTGCCCAATGGTGTTTTGTGAATTGCCACGATAACCTTTCGCATATTTTCTTTTGTGTTCCGGGTAATAGGTATAGGGTGTTTTTCCGTGATAATCTGTCATCACTACCTTATAACCACTGTACAAATCATAATTTCTGTATCTCCAGGGCAGACGTGATCGGTACACCCAAGATCCGCTCACATTGTAAATAAACATGGAAGATTGAATGTCATAATAGGCTTCTACATCCGGTAGATAGTAATATTGAACTTCATCATATCCCTGCGGGCCCCATTGTGGCGCTGAACCAATGTGAATATCCAGTGATACTTGTGCTTGCAGCGCAGCTGTCAGAAAAAAAATCAAACCGAGAATGGCGAATTTTAATGTTTTCATAATGTTGTAAATTAAATTGTTACGTATTAAATCATAAACAAAGATGAGGCTGTTTCATTCGGTATGTCTTACACAACTGTGATAAAGAGTTACATGATTCACACCTATTATCTGCCGAGAAACCAAATATATTTTAACGTGAGTTCGAAATAAGAAAAACAAACTAATCAAATTAAACACAAATTATTGTCATTCAATGATTTTCAAAAATAGACATCTGCGTTCATTCGCGGAATCAGCGGGGAAATTCTTTAAAAGTCTCCCGCGGATAACGCAGACCAGCGCAGACAGCAATGAGTCAAACTCAAAATGCTTTAAACCAAATAATTATATATCGAACTCACGTTATTTTAACAAAAAAAGAGCCCCCTAAATCGAAATTCAGGCGGCTCCTGTCAAAAATCAAATTAAACTTTAGTTGCGCGGAATCACATCAACGATAACCGTACGGTTATAAAAGCGTTCTTCCGGTAAATTGTTTTCAAAAGGGGCTAAATTTTCATTTTCGCCAAAGCCTTTTACTTCAAAAGTAACATTGCTTGTCCCGGCTTTAGCCAAACTACTTTCAAGTATTTTTCGAACTTCGTTGGCTCTTGCCAAAGACAATTTTTGGTTGTAGTCATAATCGCCTATTACATCGGTATGACCATGTATGATAACTTTACTACCCGCGGTAATTTTTGGCGTGACAATTTCGGTCAAATACTTTTCATATATTTTGATCGCATTAGCGTCATCAAACTCAAAAATTACACTAAACCGCATGGCTTCTATATCTTCAGACGGAGTCCAAAGCACCATGTGAACAGGCGTTTCTTTTCTGACAGTCTGCCCGTCTTTGGTCAGACCTACCATGGTCACCTTGTAATCTCCTTCCGGACGTGTTCCCAAAATAGATTTCCCGGGAATACTTACACTTTCTCGTGTAAAAGGTCCAAAAGACTGCAAAGCCCCTTGCTCATCTCGAATTTCCAAAGTCCAAGATTTAAAATCTTCGTCTTCTCTGGCTACATCAAAAGTTACATAACTGTCAATGGGAGCTTCTTGTACAACGACAAATTCTACCGGTTTAAGCGGTGCGCCTGATCCGGTTTGAAATTCCATCAACAAGCTTGGCGTAGAACTTTCAATCGTTACCCTGCGGTCTTCATCCAAAAGAAAAACCAATTCGCTATCGGCATTCGGTTGGGTAGAATTTATTTTAGGCACACTTCTGCCTTCTACTGCAATTCTTTTTCCGTCAATCCCGAATACATCAACCAAATAGGTCTTGACGGAAGTTGCCATCTTCTTGGCTTCTTCCGGATTGTTGACAGACGATCCCACCAAAGTAACTCGTGAGGACGGATCTTTTTTCATTCGATCGCCGAGTATATTGATGACATTGTAATAAACCGTCATTTCGCGATCTGAACGCCCAGATAAATTGGCCGGCACATAGACTTCCAATTGATCTTCTCTGAAGTCTTTCACTTGATTTTTTTGAAGTTTTACATACCGATTTGAAATCTCTGTTGTTCCCTCTTCAAAAAACACATAGTTGCGAAGCGGAAACGTTTCCCTTACTTTTCGTTCAGTCGGAATGTTTGCCGGAGTGTTTACGGTAAATTCAACCGCAGGTTCGGGAATCAAAACCACCACTTCTTCTTTTGGCAACTCAACTCTTCGGCCGTTGCCGAATTTGAGGGCGGCACCGACTCTGAGTGTTGTAACATTCCAAGTCTCCACCGTTCGCGGATCTTGGCCAAAATAGGGTTGGAAAGACACAAATGGCGAAAAGACAAATTGGGTATGGTGATTTTGTGAAGAAAGCGGAATGTCATATCCAATCCCGATTTGCATCGAAATAACATCATAATCTACATCGCCGAATTCAACGCTCACATTGCTGTCCGGGAATTGATCTTGTTCTAAGATAAATTTATTGGAAACATTGAAAGCAAATCTGGGTCCGCCATACACATACAAATTGGATTTAAAAGGCGCAAAGCGAATGCTGGGCTCCACGGTAAAATAAGCCAAGTTGGCATACAAATCAAGTACGCAACCACAAGGTCCAATCTCTTGATCAAAAGAACCTTCACGGCTGTCATATCCCGCCATCAGCATAAAGCCTAACATGGTGTTGGGACGGTGATATTCCAACAAACCCGCGGCAAAAACACCCACTCCATCACCATCTTGAAAAACAACCGGTAAAACGGTGTTCCTGTTCAAGGTCTGAGTGGAGCCTCTGTAAAAATTGAAATTCGCTCCGGCAGCTGCGCCAAACCACCAAGATGGTTTTGTAAATTGGGTTTCTTCTTGCGCCTGAACAGAGGTTTGGATTCCCATCAAAAGAACGGTTATAAGGAGAACCGTTTTTGCAGTTAAATTAGGTGTTGACCACGCTGCGCGTGAATCGTTTTTAGAATTATTTTTGGTTTTCATTTTTTATGTATTTATTGTTTTTATAAAATGCTATGGAACCTTGATGATTAATGCGCCCGAGGGGTCAGCCCAAGGCGGATTAATCATGTAGGATTCTTATTACTCTTTATGGTTTTTCTATGATGTTTGCATTGGTCATAACCACCGCTCCATTTCTGGCAAGCATTCTACCGACTGCGGTAGCACCTGAATTCATGGTGATAGAAGTTAAGGCCAAAACATTTCCTTGAAATATGGTTCCGTCGCCGATGGTCGCAGAACTGCCTACTTGCCAAAAGATGTTTTTGGCTTGTGCGCCTCCAATAAGGATGACGTTTCCACCTGCACCGCCCACGGTAGTGAAGTCAGCTGCGATTTGGAATATCCATACTGCATTTGCATCACCTTGCGCATCAAGTGTCAAATCACCCGATTGTATCAACAGGGTAGAGGTCGATTTGTAGATTCCGGGTGCTAACGTCAATCCGCCTTGGTCACCTGCTACAGTAGCCGGTGCGGGAGCGGTTGCTCTTTCGGCAAACAGATAGGCATCGGTCAAATCTTGTTTAGCTTGTATCAACATGGTCGCAACAGCAGCACTGTCATCCGAAGCGAAAATGGCTCCATTCACGACGATAGCCGGTGGAAATCCGGTTACTGAAGATCGAACGCCCGGGCTGATGCCGACATCCATGTTGCGAATTTCGCTAAAGCCTGCATTGTTACTCACACCTACACCTGCCAGAATACCAAATTGGCCGGCTGATTTAAGATCCACAAATGCCGGACCTGCTGGAGCGCCTGTGCTAAATGTCCACACATGATCGGTTGCTATTGCAATTCCTGATGGATTTTTAGCTCCGGTGGTGATGGTGGCTGTATAAGTTTTACCTGACAGTAGGTCTGCGGAAGGATTAAACGAGGCAGTTGAACCTGAATAGGTAATCGCTCCGGTAATCGTGTTAGCTCCGTCATCCAACAGGGTAAACGTTGTTGCTGTAATAGTCAACGGATCCATCGGTTCGCTGAAAGTTGCCGTCACGGTTTTGTTAAGCAATACGTCTGTGGCATTGTCTAACGGATCGGTTGAGATTACTGTGGGTACTGTTGTAACCAAGGTTGTAAATGTCCAAACATGATTGGTTGCGATGGCAGTGCCCAACGGATTTTTAGCGCCGGTGGTGATGGTGGCTGTATATTCTTTACCCGCAAGTAGGTCTGCGGAAGGATTAAACGAGGCGGTTGAACCTGAATAGGTAACGATGCCCGTAATCGGGGTAGTCCCATCTGCCAAGGTAAATGTGACATCCGTAATGGTTGCCGGATCCATCGGTTCGCTAAAAGTTGCTGTAACAGTTTTGTCAATCGGTACACCCGTTGCATTGTCTAAAGGGTCGGTTGAAATCACCATAGGTGCAGCAATTGTACGTGTGCTGAAAGTCCAAACAAAGGCTTCCTGAAGAAAATTGCCGACTACATCTTTCACCTTGGGGCGCGTTAAGAGCGTAGCGGTATAAATGTTGTTAAAATTAAGTGGATTGGTAGGCACAAAGCTCATCGTATTGGATGAGTCGTTGTATGTACTTGTCCCTAAAACTTCTATGGGTTCCCCTCCCAAAACATTCTGGCCTATTACGCTAAAAGCCGCTGTGCCGATTGTAATTGGGTTCATTTTTTTGTTGAAGGTCAGTGTAACCACCTGATTGAGGGGTACAGCTGTTGCCATATCTGCCGGTACTGTCGATTGTACAACGGGGCTTTGACCGGTAATTTCGACAAAATCATCGTTCTGACAGCCGTTTATCAATACTATCAGTAGCATGGCAAAGGTTGTCAGTAAAAGTTTTTTTGTTTTCATTTTAAATGTGATTAAGGGTGAATTAAATTTATTGGACAAAGTTGTATCACTTTGGAAAAGAAAGTGTTATACATTTCTTGCAAAGAGTTACACAATTCACACGTTGGTTATTTGGGATTTACTTGGATAAGGGGAAAATAGAACCGTAAAAATTAAACCACTGTTTCTTGAAGTTGAAACACAAAATAAAAACCCACGCCAACCTGTTTTAAGGTTTGTGTGGGTTTTGCGTAATACAGTTGTCTATAAAAGAGATTACAAAAAAATGAATGCCAATGATTATTACATCTTATCCATATACCACTTCAATTCTTTTTCCATTTTTTTGTATTTAAAGATACTGGAGATGGCTTTTTGTAGGCGTACAAAAGCCGTTTCACTTTTTACTACATAATCAAAAGCTTGGTTATGCATGCAGCTGACAGCCACATCTATTTTGTCTTGACAGGACAACATAATGACCGGAATATTCGGGTCAATTGCTTTTATTTTAACTAAGGTTTCTATGCCGTTTATGGCGTTTTTGTCGATGCCGTCTAAGAAATAATCCAAAATCACGACGTCGGGTTTATGCGATAAATTTTCTATGCAAGCCTCGCCGGTCGGAAAGGTTTCGATGTTGAAATCGGCATGAAGCAGGAACTCAATTTCCAACATTTTTAAAAAAACCGCATCATCATCCACCAAAAATAGTTTAACAGGGGTGTTTGCAGGCAAATTATGTTCGTTGTTCATGCTCGGTTTTTTTTATTTCGTTGTATTCCTCTTTTAGTTCTACACAGGCCTGATTGCAAATAGTTTCGAGTTGAAGCACCATATCGTTTATGCCTTCTGATTGTAGTTGCGTCCCGGCAAATTCCTGAACTTTTTTGGCCATGTTTTCAAAATCCGCGCTAATTCCCATGATCGAAAAGGAAGGAATCATTTTATGCACTGCCGCATACAGCGACTCCCAATCTTTATCTTTCAATCCATTTTTCATAGCCATAATCAATGGAGGCGTTTGTTCGAGATAAGCAGCAATCATTTCCATCATCAGTTTGGGATTTGCTTTGGTGCGATGGATCAAATAATCCAAATCGATGCATTTTGATGTCTCCTCTATTTCATTTTCTTTAATCACATTTACGTGCATTGATTTTTTAACCAACCCAATCATCTTACTGTATAACAAACGTTCGTCCACCGGCTTGGCGATGTAATCGTTCATTCCGACAGCCCTGCATTTTGCCAAATCGACCGTGGTCACATCGGCTGTTAGCGCAATGATGGGAATGTCAGATTTTAATTTGTTTCGAATGTAGTCGGTCGCTTCAAACCCATTCATTTCGGGCATCTGCAAATCCATCAACACGACATCATACTGATTTTCCTGCACTTTATCGACGGCTATTTTTCCATTGGCGGCGATATCACAATCAAATCCGAAATCGTCCAACAATGTCCGCATCAACAATTGATTGAGCGCAATGTCTTCTGCCACCAAAACCTTTATGCTTTTCATTTCGGTATCCAATTCTACGATTTCATCTTCTAACATTGCCTCATCGGTGGTTTTTGGAAAATTTAAAGCAAAACTAAAAATGGAGCCCTCACCCACCTTGCTTTTTACGCGAATGCTACCGCCCTGCGGTTCTACCAATTGTTTGACAATGGATAGACCCAAACCTGTTCCGCCATACAATCGGGATGTGCCGCTGGATGCTTGCTGAAAGTTTTCAAAAATCTTTCCTATTTTTTCTTCGGGGATACCGATTCCGGTATCCGCTACCGTAAATTCGATGGTTACTTTTTCTTCGTCTTCACACAGCATTTGAACGCTGACTTTAATTTCGCCCTTGTTGGTAAATTTTACGGCATTGCTCACCAAATTTAAGATGATTTGATGCAAGCGCACCGAATCGCCAACCAATACTTCGGGGATCCTATCATCATATTCCTTTATCAATTTGAGATTTTTTTCTCTGATTTTCGGCTCAAACAAATGGAGCATTGCGGAGATAGACAATGCCATTTTGAAGGGTGTTTGTTCAAAGGTCATTTTTCCGGCATCTACTTTTGCCAAATCTAATATGTCGTTGATAAGGACAATCAACGCGTCTCCACTCATTTTTATGGCGTGTAGGTATTCTTTCTGTTTTGCGGTAAAATCAGTTTTGAGCAACACTTTGGTAAAGCCGATAATCGCGTTCATCGGGGTGCGGATTTCGTGGCTCATGTTTGACAAAAACTGCTGTTTTGCTTTGACGGCATCTTCGGCTGTCCTGGTTGATTCTTCCGCTCTGCGTTTGGCTTCTTCGGCAATACCGGTTGCCAACTCAGCAAACACGATGGCCTCTGTCAATTCTTTTTCGTTTCTCTTTTGCTCGGCTGTATCTCTGGCGACGATGACCACGCCCAATACTTTTCCGTCATCGTCTTTATAAACCGACCCGTTGAATAAAACATCGGTGAGTTTGCCTTCTTTGTGGCGAAGCGTAAGCGGAAAATCGGCTATAAATCCTTTTTCAAATACTTCTTGATATACCTCACGAGCCTTTTGGGGTTCGGTAAAATATTCAAAAAAATCGGTGTCAGTAAGTCCTTCACGCGTCAGTCCGGTGATGTTGACCGTTGCCTGGTTCATGTCCGTGATTTTCCCGGAAGCGCTGATGGTAACCAGCGGGTCGCGACTGGCTTCTATGAGACTCAGCGAATATTTGGCGTATGACTTGAGCGATTGGCTGAGTTCTTCCAATTCCTTGTTGGCAATTTCTCTTTTGGCTTTCTCTTTATTTTGAAAAATAAGCTCTTTGTTTGCAATGAACAATTCATCCGCACGGTTTTCTTTTTCTTGATTCTGGAAAGCAAGTTCGGCATTGGCAAGCACCAATTCGGCTGCGCGGTTTTCTTTTTCTTTGTTTTGAAAAATCAGCTCTTTGTTTGCGATGAACAATTCTGCCGCGCGTTTTCCTTTCTCCTCATTCTGAAACAGCAACTCTTTGTTGGCTGAAATCAATTCTTGCTCAGTTGATTTTTTCATTACCGAAATCTTCTTTTTTGATTGTTACATTGTTCATATTGCCTCATATATCTTCAAGCGGTGTTCTCCTTTTGTCTTTTAATTTCTTAAAGTGAGAAGGCGAAAGTCCGGTCATTTTTTTAAATTGATTTGACAAATGTGCCACGCTGCTGTAATTCAATTTCCAGGCAATCTCGGTGATGTTGAGCTCATCGTAAATAATCAATTCTTTTATCAATTCTATTTTGTGACTAATCAGAAAATGTTCGATGGTCATGCCTTGCACTTCCGAGAATAAATTAGCCAAATAGGTGTAATCGTGATTCAGTTTTTCACTTAAATAATCGGAGAAATTGGTTTTGATTTGCTCATTTGAATGATGTACCATTTCTACGATTATATTTTTTATTTTCTCAACCAACATGGCTTTTCTGTTGTCCATCAGTTCGAGTCCGCAACGGTGAAGTGCTTTTCTGAGTTGGTCGCGTTGTTCGTCCGTAATGCTTTCCATGATATCGACTTCTCCCAAATCAACCACAACAAAATGCAGACCTAATTTTCTCAACTCTGTTTTGACTGCCATTTTGCAACGATTGCTCACCATATATTTGATGTACAGCTTCAATTGTTTAAACTTTTTGAGCGATTTTTCACAAGGTAGTCAAATTAAATGTGTGTATCCGTTTAACATTCGATTATGTTTGTTTTGGAATTGTTTCAATTTTTTTGAAAAGTCACTCTTCTCATTAATACTTATCATGAAATCGATTGGTTTCCGAAAACAGATTCAAACAAAAATACCCCGACTATTTTATCGGGGAATTTTCGGTTTCTGCATTACAAACAGAGCAAGAGCAGGAAAGCGTTAATTTTTATTGTTGGTGGTCAAATCGCTAAAAGCTTTTCCGATGGCGCTCATGTCGCGGTTAAACTCGCGTTTGAAGGTGTCCCAATCTCTGTTTGGATCGTTTTCGTAGTCAGACATTCTTATTTTGAGTTCGGTATTTCTTTCCTCGATGTTTAAAATCCTTTTTTGATAATGGGCATCTGGTTTGTTTCCGGGCTCATTCATTTTTACTTTCAATTCTGCAATGAGGGTTTCATTGCTTTTGATTTTTGCTTCGGAGTCTAATTTAAATGCTTTCCATTCTTCGGCGTTGACTCTTTTTTGCTCTTTTGCATCGATTTGAGCGACTTTCAAATCTTTGTTTGCTTCAATTACGTTCAACCGTGCGGCTTCATTTTTTTGAGCTGCAGATTTACAACCAACTGCAAATGTCCCAAAGACAGCAATTGTTGCGAGAGCCAGGATAAAAATTGATTTTTTCATGATGTTTTTTTTAGTGTTTTTAATAGATTTTAAATTACTTTTCAACGAACTTTAGATTAAAATTTTAGTGTGCATTTATTCTTCTAAATGGATTCTATAATCTTGCGCAATTCTTCTTTTGTTTTTCCCAATTTGATTTCGAGCCTTCCCAACATTTCTTCTTTTTTGCCTTCTGCAAACATCAAATCGTTGTCTGTCAGCATGGCAAATTTTTGTTTAAGTATGCCTTTTTGTTCATTCCATTTTCCTTTTGCTTCTGTAGTGTTCATTTTTTTGGTTTTACGTTTCCGCAACCGGCGGAGTCTGTGTGAAATTATTTCCACTTCACAAAGGTGATTCAACTTAGACCTGAAAATGTTATACAATTCGACAGAAGAGTTACAAAATTCACACTGTCAAACTTTCGGTTTTTGAGGGAAATTGATAGGATTGGCTTTTCAGAAATTTACGCCTTGATTTTTTTACTTTCACTTCATTTTCACCCAACAAAAACCCCCAAGGTTTTAGATAATCTATTCGGTCGAGGATGAGTTTGAGAATGGCGATCAGCGGAATCGAAAGCAACATACCCGGCAATCCCCACAAGGCTGCGCCGGCAATGACAGCAATGACAGAAATCAGTGCATTGAGTTTGACTTTTGAACCCACTATTTTGGGTACAATATAATTGTTGTCTATAAATTGGATAACCGAATAAAGAGCCAGCACATAAAAAACATAAATCGGCGATTGGGTGATGAGGGCAACCGCCATAAACAGCAACATGGTCACCACACCACCGACGTAAGGAATGACATTGAGAAATGCGCCTAAAATACCAAGCAAAACCGCATACGGAATGCCTAAAATCAACAAACCACCGGTGTTTAGAACCGCCAAAATGATAAATTCAAAAAAGAGCCCGACGAGGTAACTCTGAACAATTCCTTTCGTTTCTATGAGTATTTCACCGACTTTACTGTCGTTGGAACTTCCGCAAAGCAGATGGATAAACTTGACCAAATGCGATTGATAGTACAACAGCATAAAAACATAAACAGGTGTAAGAAAAGCCGTCGCCAAAAGACCAGAGACAGAATTTAAAGTATCTCCGATGGCCGAACTGCTGTTTGCTAAAAATTCATCTTGCTTTAGGTCAATCCATACGTTTATCTCTTTTCGACTTAGGTTGGTATAATCAGAAACCCAGCCGACAGTTTGTTTGAATAGATCCGCAAACCTAATTGAAAGTCTGGGCCATGCTTCACGCAACAAATCAGCTTGGGAAATAAACAGCAAGACAAATCCGGCTAAAACCAAAAAAGAAATCAGTAAAACCAACGAAATGGCGAGCATGTGATTGATTCTTTTTCGCACTAAAAACCCCACCAATGGACTCATCAGTATAGCGATAAGGATTGCATAAATCAACGGGAGTATAATGTCTTGCCCAATGGAAAGTATGCTGACAAAAACATACAAACCCAACAATAGTATAGACCACCTGATGAGAAAGGGGAATTTGAGTTGCATCAGATAAAAAGGTTTTCTTCTTTCTCAAGCTGATTACGTTCTGTCTCAACTTCGTTTGGTTTTTTCCGGATAATTTTCAAAATACCATCCAGCAAAACAATGCCGATTTTTGGGTTTTTGGTAATCACATTGGTTACGCCAAAAAGAAGGCCGTTTCCAATTATTTTTTTAATTGGGTTGTTTGACAATCCTATAAAGGCAGTTTTTGAAACAAAGCCTGTTGCCAAACCAAATGCTGTGCTTAAAATATTGTTTTTTAGGTCTGTTGATTCTGCTGCTTCTTTGAAGGTACTTTTTATCAAATTGATGGGTTTTACACTCTCGTAGGTCAGTCGAAATTGTTGTTTTAATTGTTGCCCTTCTTCCGATTGCCTGATTTCCAAGTCTTCAATCGCGCTTCGCAAATCGGTTTCTGTGTTAATTTCTCTCATGATTCCTGCTATTTAAGTGCTTGTGAGATGATGAGCTCGGCGATGGGTTTTTTAATCCATTTGTGCAGAAAAAAGTGCAACAAGATTCCGACCAAAAGATAAAACGCCGCGACGATGAAAAAACCGAAGTAGGACTTGCCGAGCAATTGACCCAACCAAAGCGCAATGCCGATGTTTAATACCAGTATAAATAAAGAAAAAACCAAGAAGACAACCAGACGTGAGAGCAAGGAAGTTGCCACGCCGATGGTCGTCTCCACCGATTTGAGTTTGGAAAGCCGATAGGTCGTTTTACCAAACTTTTCGGCTTTTTCAAACAAGGTTTCAAGCAAACTTGCTGAAGTATCCATACAAAAATCTTAAAGTCAATTTTTTCGGTTGACAACTTCGTCTAAACCGGCTTCTGTTTCTTCTAATTTATGTTTTCCTTTTTCTACAAGGCGAACGGCTTCCTCTCTTACGGTTTCAAATTTGTCTGAGATGGTTTCCATAAATTCGTTGAATTTATCACTCAACTCTTCCGCATACTCGTCACTTTTTTTAGAAATTTTCTTGCGTGTGGACGAACCTTTGTCAGGTGCAAATAAAATTCCCAAAACGGCTCCTGTGGCAACTCCTGCCAACACGCCCAACAACACTTTACCTGATCCCATGATTTCTTGTTTTTAGATTAATAATTACGCACAAAGTTGTCACTAGATCCCTCAAAAAGTGTTACGCAATTCTGTGAAAATGTTACATATTTCTCACATTGGAAATTTAATTAACGTGAGTTCGAATTAAGAAAAACAAATTTTCCAATCAGATTAAACACAAATTACTGTCATTCAATGATTTTCAAAAAGTAGTCATCTGCGTTCATTTGCGGAATCAGCGGGAAAATTCTTTAAAAGTCTCCAGCAAATAACACAGATCAGCGCAGATGGAAATAAGCTAAACTCAAACCGCTTTAAACCAAATTATTATATATCGAACTCACGTTAATTAAAGACTATAAAAAAACAGGGGTTGGGAAATAAAATGATGTTTCAATCTATGCTGATTGGATGCCATAAAACAATTCTTCTTGTCTTTGACAAACATTCATCAAAGGCAAAAACAGCGGCTTTCAAATAAAAAATCTGACTATAAGAAATTCTTCAGATTGATGATTTCTTGTGGCGTGAGATAGCGCCATCTCCCGCGATCAAGGTCTTTTTTGGTGAGACCGGCGTAGATGACTCGGTCTAATTTTAAGACTTGGTAGCCCAAGTGGTCAAACAACAAACGGACAACATTGTTTTTGGACGAGCGAATCTGAATTCCTACTTCATTTTTGGATGCGTTTTCGACATAACTGACTTCGTCCGGTTTCACAAAACCTTCTTCCAGTTTGATGCCTTCTTCCAATTTTTTTAAGTCTTCGGATTTCAGGTTTTTGTCTAAATGGACGTGATAAATTTTCTTGACCGGCGTTTGGTGGTGGGTGAGTTTGGTAATCAACGGGCGGTCATTGGTGAGGAGAATAAGCCCACTCGCGTTTTTGTCTAATCTGCCCACGGGAAACAAAACAGATTTTGAGGCTGTTTTCACCAAGTCAAAAATGGATTTCTTGTTGTCAATTTCTATCTCTGTGGTAAAATCTTTGGGTTTGTTGAGCAACACATACACCTTTTTCTCGGGGGTGATGTGTGCGCCGTCAAATTTTACTTCGTCGGTGAGTTTTACTTTGAATCCCAATTCGTTGACGATTTTCCCGTTGACCGTGACATTGCCCGAAGCGATGTAAATATCCGCATCGCGCCTTGAGCAAACCCCCGAATTGGCGATGTATTTGTTTAACCGCATTTCATCCTCGTTCTTTTCGGTTTTGGCAACGGATGGCTTGGCCGGTTTTTTAGGAAAGCGGTTGGGCGTGAATTTCTTATCGGTTTGGTTGTTGGGTTTCGGTTTGTTTTTCATGGTTTTTTAGGTAAGCCTGTTTTTTTTTAAATTTTATCTATCGCCCGACTTTTTTGTCTTGTTTGCGTTGGCTTTGGAGGCTCTTTTAAAAGTAATAGTTGAGCATTGGTATTTATTCCAAATACTTTTTCAAGATTTTCTCTTTCTGTTTTGGAATGTCTGCTATTTGTTTTTCTAATTCAGCTATTTGGGTTTCTATCTTTTCTATTTCTGTAACTATCTTTTTTTGTTCTGAGATTGTGGGAAGAGGGATTCTAATATTGTCAAAATCTTTTGAATTAACACTTGGATATTGCCCTTTATCCATTTTAGTAACCATTTGGTTTAATATATCTTGAGAATACATAAACAAATAAAAACCAAATTTATTTAAGACTATATGTTCATTTTTTGTATTGACAATGAAAAATCCTGTAGAAAAAATACACTTCGAAACATCATCATTTAAGTATGCAAAACCTTTTAAGTTAGGACGTACTGAAGAAATTATAAATTCTCCTTGCTTTGCAAGTCTCCTAGCTCTTGAAGGAGCAGTTTTCCCTAATATTTCTTGTGTATAATCAATCTCGCCATTATCCTTTCCTACAGATTGAATATCAACATAAATAAATCTATCTTCTGGCAACTTTCTAGGGTCTTTGGTATCAGTATTATAAGCAAATACTTCTTCAAGTCTTACTTGATTTTTAGTTTTTGTGATTTCAATTTTAGAAATAATTACCTCTCTTAATTTATCTTTCTCCTCAACCGCTTTTTGCTCTTGCTTTTCTAATGCTTCAATTTCAGAAACTATTTTTTGCTGAATGTCAAGTGGTGGGAGAGGGATTTTGAGGTTTTTTATATTTATCGCATTGATACTTGCTTGATTTGCAGCTTTAATTGCATATTTCTGCATTTCTGAAATAAATACATTGACTTTAAATATTTCAGAAATGTATTTAGGATTTACAAGTTTTTGATTTGGACGAAACCTTAATAAATTCACACCGTGAACAACTTTTTCATCCAAATTAAACAAGGCTGTTTTGCCTAAATGAGAAACACTGTTAATATGACTTAAAAGTATGTCTCCCTTTTGAAGAAAATCATTCTCAGAAACATTGTCATTTGTCCATTTTGTTGCATTTATATTAAATGTTGCGTCTGCAATTGTTTCTATACGTGAAACACGATATTTTCCATTTATATCAAACTGCTCTACATTTTTACCATTTTTAATTTCTACAAATACATTTTCAACCTTTTCTTGGTCAAATTTACTATCAATCACTATTTTTTTTTTAGCTGAAAGCGAAATGTTTTTTTCAAAATCCACACGGTCAAAAGTGAACATATCCACCAAGTTGTGGTAGCTTAGGTTTTGTTGTAAGTTTTCTGGCAGGTCTAAATCGTACTCACCTAAAAACGCTTTGTAAATGTAAAAACTTGCTTTTTCGGGGTTGGTAAAACTGTCGGCATCATACAATTGGGTACACTCGTCTATGCTTTTGCTTCTTTGTATAGCGTGAATGCCTTCGCTGCCTCTACGGTTGCTAAATTCATACCCTAAAAAGCGTTTTTCTTCGTTCTTTTCTCCTGTTTTTATCAAAACGAGTTTTTGAGGATAAGCCAAAATAAAATAGAGCAATTTGTCCTGCTCAATGGCTAAAATGTTTGTCCAAAGTTCCTGTTTCTGCCTATCGGCAGACAGGCGTTCATTGGCTTTTATTTTCTTGGTATATTCTATATAAATCTCGTGTTGCTCAATGTTCTTGTTTGGTGATTTCTGCAAGAGTGTTTTATAATCTTCAAATGAAATGCTGTCCCAAACGTGAGCTACATATTTTGCAAGTGGTTTTTCAATGCCGTTTATGGTTACATCTTGCAGGCTTACAAAACATTTTTTGATAGCTTCTTCTACATTATAAGCATCTGCATTGTTTCTGCGCCTTAGGAACAAGGTAACGGTGTTGGTGCCTGTTGCCATAAACGTATTAGAGCCTAATTCTGCAATACCTAAAATCTCAAAATGTTTAAATAGAATTTCTCTGGTTTGCGAATAAATGCCTGTATTGCTCAAAATACTGCTTGGCAAAATAATTCCTGCTACTCCGCCATCTTTCAATAATTGCTTTGTCCTTTCAATAAACAAACATTCTATTTCAGAACTTTGGTCGGTTAATCGACTGTATAAATCAAAGCCTACTTTTGCTTTTTCTTCATCCATCAAACCTTTAAAAGCGGAAACAGAATAAGGCGGATTTGAGATGATGACATCAAATTGTTTATTGTCTTGCGGGTAGATTTTGTCGGTTTCTTTCAATAAATCTTTGAATTCTTTTGAAGTGGTAAAATCTCCCAAACCGTCTCCGTGTATTACTTTTGCTAAGCCATCGCCGTGTAAATAACAACTTACTTTGGCTGTTTTTACCAAGCGATAATCTTTTTCAATGCCATACACATATTTCTCTGCCCAATCGAATTGAACCGTCTGAAAACTTTGTATTTGTTTTCTGGTTTCTGGTTTAAAACCTTTTAGTTCTAGTTTATCTATGTACTGCTGTACCACTTCCATTGATTCTGTGAGGAAGTGCCCGCTACCCGCTGCGTAGTCAATTATCGTAGGCAATAAATCATTTTTATTTCCTTGCTCAATTTTTTGTGCCGTAATTTCTTGTAATGGCAAACTTTTAATGATAAAACGAGCAATTGGAACAGGCGTAAAGAACTGTCCTGATTCTTGTTTTAATCCCGTAGTTAAGAGTAGTTCAAAGAAATCACTTAAAAATTGTTGGCGGTAATTGTATCGGATTTTAAAATCTTGTAGTAATTCGACGACTTCTTTTACCACTTTGGCGTTTTCTTCGAAAGAAGCATCATCATACACCTCTTTAATGGCAAATTCATTGTTCTTTTTGAGTCTTATTTCTGTAAGAATTTGCTTAAATTCTTCTTGATATTTTGTATCGACAGATGCAAACCGTTTATCCAACTGTTCATCACTTACATCGGTTACATTTTTTTCTAGAAGCTCGCGCATTCCTTTGCCATAAAGGTCTGTCAGCCTTTTTTGGAAAGAAATGTGATTATCCTGTCCTTCAAGCCATTGAAATTCTAGTTCATCATCTTCATCTTTAGAATATTCATCAACAATTTTACAAAGGAATAGCGTAAATATTTTATTAAAAGCGTTTGGCTTATCAGAAACTACATTGTGCCTTAATATCTCTAAGAAGCGATTAAAAATAAAACTGCTGTCTTCTTGCTTTAATTCCTTTAAAACCCTTTTAGTCAAAGCTTTGCTTACAAAATCGTACGGCTTCACCCAACTATCAAAAATACCATTGGTTTTAGGTAATCTATTCCAACGCTCGTAAAAGTCCTTTACGTTACTTGCTTGCCGGTAGTCGTCTTCAATTTTTACAATGATGTTTTTAAACTCAATATTGTTTCCTTGGAGTTGCGAAGCATAAAGCATTAAAATATCGGCATCTTTATCCTGTTGGAAGTAGGTGAAAAGCTGTCCTCCGTTTCGTTCTAAGTTTTTAAATTCCTTCTCAAATTCTACTCCCCAAGTTTTACATTCAATCATTAGGTAAGCCGAACCATTGTCACGAGTTACCAAAATATCTAATCGTCCGCTGGTGCCGTGTCCGGTCCGCCAAGTTTTTTCTAAAACAATGTTTTGAGGTTTGTATCCCTTTTCTAAAAGCCGATCAACACATTCCAGCACAACCCAATTTTCAGCCTGTGAAAAATTTTGAGTGGTTTTGCTCTCACCGTTTATCTTATTGCCGAAATTGAAAATTGAGTTTACAAAATCAATTTCAATGGCATAGTCATTGTATTTTTTATGAAGAATTCCATCCGTATTTTCTTTGGGTGTAAATCCTAATGTCTGTATGAAGTTTTTATAGTTCATTAGAATTCAATTTCTCCTTGTTTCATGTTTTTACTTCTCAAATATCTCGAATGACTTTCCGCTACTGTGAAAACGGCATCAGAACATTCATATTTATGAGCTTCTTCAACCAACTTGTCAGCAACATAAAGATTTTTTAACTCTAAATAATCTTTTCCTAAAAATTTCGCAAGTGCTTCAAGGCTTGTAAAGGGAAATTTTTTCTTTCCTGTTTCTATTTTAGAAATATCCGTCATAATGATACCAAAAGGCTGTCCAAATTCACTTTGGTTTAATCCTTTTTTATTTCTTTCGGTTCTCAAAAACTCTCCAAATGTTGCCATTTTACGTACTTGCTAATATTTTACTTGCCAAATATATGGCAAATATAACCATGTTTTTGAATCCAGCATATTTTTGTCTTAAACTAATTTGACAAAAACTCGCGACCAATTTTTTTTAAATGTTATTTTGATTGTTCCAATCCCACGCAGCGACTGCCCATTTTACA
>JAXMLV010000087.1:0-3769 GCA_034367065.1 Flavobacteriaceae bacterium | reverse complement strand
CTGTTTTTAGATCAGAAAAGAAAACTGGGTTTAGTTAAGAGGATTAAAAAACAAATCGATAAATTTGCTTTGACTGATGAAGATCTTGGATTTGCAAATACCTGATTTTAAATATATTGTAAAAACGTTAGTCAGAATTTAAGAAATGAAATATCGAATAATTAATATCGTAGTTTTCATAGTTCTCACCTTGAGTATTTCAAGTTGTGCTAGTTTTTCAAAAGATGTCATTTCAACAAATTTAAACCCAAAGACATATTCTGAATTAAAACAAATAGACGGAAAATATAAAATTTACACTGACTCTGATTCTTTAAAAACAAATATTTATGAAACCCTTCTTGGAGTATGGTGGAATTCAAAGAAACATAAACTTGACTTAGATTCTAATAATAAATATTTCACTGAATTAGAAATGATTAGTGAAAATGAATTAAAATTAAGTGTTTATGAAAACGGAGTTGAAATAAAAAGCGGAATAGTTAAGGGAAAATTAAAAAATGGAATGTTTTATTTAAAGCAAAATTTAAGTGTTTCTGGCATACCATATGTTTTTGGAACATTTACGAATGATAAAAAACGAATTATATTAAAAAACAATTCAATACTTATAGAAAGAATAAATCACGAATTTGGAGCAGTTGCAGTAATTTTTACAGCAGGATTTAAATACGAAAAAATTCTGGAATTTGAGCGTATGTAATAAAAAACTACACACAACAGCCGTGTACAGCTCATTGCGGCTGAAGTGCTAAACCCGAAGTTAGGTGTATTTTTGCCAAGAACGCAAGTACAGCAGTTTAGTTTTATGACATTTTGTTTTCAGGTTTTACAACCAGAAATTTTATCGGTTAAAACAGCTGTACTTGCTCGTACCTATCCGAAAATTATGTAACTTTAACCCGCAACGAGCCGTACACGCGAAACGTTAGGCGTCATTGTATGAGACCACAGAACAGAATAAATAATCCAGAAAAAATTGACCGACTTTTAATCGACAAAGATTTAGAGGACGGAAAACTTGTTATTGTTCAATTCTCTGACAAATTATATACCGACAAAATACTTGCCGACCTAAACGAACTTTGTTTAGAGTATGACGACAATTTCAGCGTTCGTTTTTATGGTCATTATCAAGGTTCATTCGACTGCAATACACTATTAAAATTACCGAACATTAAAGCTCTTTGGCTTGACTGTTTATTGAAAGCCGACAATTTAGAAGTCTTGACTGAATTGAAAAATTTAAGACGACTAAGTTTGGGTGTGTTTGAACTCAAAGAGACTGAAATTCTTCAAGCTAACAATCTTAAAAACCTCAAAGAGTTAATAATCGGTGAGACAAGAACAAAAGCATTTAATCTTCAATATTTAGAAAACTACAAAGATTTAAACTTCTTAATCATTAGTGGGCATACAAAAAACATTGACGTTGTTGGTAAGCTGACAGAATTGGAATATTTGGGTTTAAATTCAATCTCGAAGGTGAAATTAGACTTTGTAAACAAACTCAAGAAACTTAAATCATTACACTTTGTATTAGGTGGACGAGAAAACTTAGATGAAATAGAAGAAAACGAAATTGAAACTCTTGAAATAATTAGGGTTAGAGCATTTAATAGTTTCAAAAATATTTCAAACTTCAAGAAACTGAAAAATCTGTTAATTGAAGACCAAATTCAATTGACCGAACTTCACTTCGACAAAGAGATTTCGACCTTTGAAGACTTTAAGTTAATCAACTGTAAAACTTTCAAATCATTAAAAGGTCTTGAAAAATTAAGTGGACTTAATCAATTGAGAATTTACAAGACAGACATAAATTTTGACGAGTTCATTAAACAACAATTTCCAAAGTCACTTGACATTCTTGCGTTTTATACCGCCAAGACAAAAATTGACAAAGAAATCAAGGAAAGACTTTTAAAAATAGGTTATAAAGATGGGCTCGACAGATAAACAACGAACGCCTAACAGCACCTACACACAAGTGGGGGTTCAGTGCTTCTATGAAAGTAAAGTGCTAAATCCAAGTTCTGTACTTTTAATGAAGTTCAGTGCTAAAAATCCCCACCTGCGTGTAGCTGCGACACGTTGTAAGCAAGCCTAATCCTGCAACAAAAAATAGACTTCTGAAAAACGAACTTTGACATTTTGACAAGAACTAGCGAACTGACTTTGGCGACACACAGCCCGACCCGAATGTTTTAAAAATTTTCCCACCGCACATTTTAAAAAATAATTTTAGCCAGCCGCGCATTGGCACATTTGCAAAACCGCACGAGCCGACACACAACCCAAGTTTTGCAAAAGAGCCAATTTCCAAACGCTCGACAGAATGTTGAAAATAATTTGAAATAAATGGAAACAAATCAAAAATCTTTTTCTAATTTTGACACATTATGTCAATAGAAGTTATGTCAACAGAAACAATAGGCGAAAAGTTAAGACACATACGAGAAGAAAAGGAACTTCCATTGCGGAAAGTTGCAGCTTTGCTCGACATTGATGTAGCTATTTTGAGCAAAATGGAACGTGGAGAGCGGAAAATCACAAAAGAAGTAGTTCTTAAACTTGCCGACATATACGATTACAACGCAGACGAACTTTTGGTTTCGTTCCTAAGCGATAAAATTTTGTATGAAATTCAAAACGAAGATTTAGGAATAGAAGCACTGAAAGTAGCAGAGGAAAGAGCAAAATATTTAAAAGCGAATAAGAAGAAATGACAATAAAGCAACTCATAGAAAAATATACAGCCGACAGGGATTATTACTTGACAAGCAAGTATAATGAAACACTGCTTCGCAGTGATTTCTTAGACCCGTTTTTCGAGTTGCTTGGTTGGGATATTAAAAACAATGCAGGTAAACCAACCAACGAAAGAGAAGTTATTTTGGAAGAAGCGTTAAAAGCAAACGCTTCCGAACATTCCAAAAAACCTGATTACACTTTCCGACTTTTTTCTGAAAGAAAATACTTTTTGGAAGCAAAGAAACCTTGTGTTTCTATTGAATCAAACAACGACACAGTAAAACAAGTTAGACGATACGGATTTACAGCAAAGTTGAAAATTTCTGTTCTTTCAAATTTTGAATACTTAATCATTTATGACACTTCTGTAAAAGTAGAGAAAGAAGACTCTTATAATAGGGCACTTGTAAAAAAATACCATTTTACCGAATACGAAAGTAAATTTGAAGAAATCAAACAGCTTCTTGGAAAGGAATCTGTTTATTCAGGAGCATTTGAAACGGAATGGAAAGAAATTGAAAGCAAAATCAATCAATATTCGATTGATAATTTATTCCTGAACCAAATCAACGAATGGCGAAAAGTTTTAGGTGCTGAAATTTTTAAACACGAGCCAAAAATTGACGAGCAACAACTTAATGATATTGTTCAGAGTTACATCAACCGAATTATTTTTCTTCGTGTTTGTGAGGATAGAAATTTAGAGGATTATCAAACCCTTTTGAAATTTGCCAATACAAATGATTTCAGTGCCTTAATCAAAAAGTTTGAGCAAGCCGACAAACGCTATAATTCAGGACTTTTTGACCAATTGCTAAAAGATAAGATTGTAGAAAATATCAGTTCGGTATTTTGGACAATCATCAAACAATTGTATTATCCTGAAAGCCCCTATTCATTCAGTGTTTTTTCTTCTGATGTACTAGGAAGCATTTATGAAATCTTCCTTTCAGAAAAATTGACCGTACAAAGCGGTGCTGTTGTTTTAGTAAAAAAACCTGAAAATGTTGACCGT
>JAXMLV010000086.1:0-13865 GCA_034367065.1 Flavobacteriaceae bacterium | reverse complement strand
AATAATACTTCGATTTGTTCTTGTAAAAAGAAAGCAAACTAGTCTTCAACTAGTACCAATTCTTTATTTTTTATTGCCTTGTCAATATCAACAGTTACAAATTTATGACTATTGAAGAATTTTCTCGATTCTACAAGCTTTATGGTGGCTATACGTTTGCCATTACGTTTCTCTTTAACAGAAGTTATCACAACTTTTTTTCCTTTGATGGTATTAAAATTTACAATTCCACCTTTTTTTATAATAAAGTTTGGTCTAGGAAAATTAATGTAGGTGTAATTATTATGACTTACATTCCCAATTATAAAAACATCACCAGCACTAAAATTTGATTCTGTGTTTTGAGAATATATAAAGCAGGAAACAAATAGTGCTAAAACTAAAGTTAAAATATTATTTTTCATACTTTCACGTTTTAAAATTATTGTCGTGTGAATTTAATATTTATTCAAACAATTAAGAATATAATCCAATAGTTTGATTTAATTAATGAATAAGAAAAACTAATAATTTGACACGAAAAAAACGTTGCACAACAAAGAAGTACTGAGGTAAAAACCTTTTTTTGGATTAATTTTTCAAACCATTAGTTTAGGTTTTCATTTTAATTGAAGTCTTATTTGTTCTTTTTTTGTTGCTTTTATTGTAGTTAGATTTTAAAAAAAAGAAACAATTTTTTCATCATTTGGATGTCCTGATTTGGCAATGGCATGTTTTAATAATTTCAGGATACCTGCAAATATTTTCACCAACAATTTTAGCTATTAAACCGCTTTTATGAATAAGACCATTCAAAATTCAACAATCAACAATCAACAATCAACAGTCAACACTTCTCACATATTCCTCCGGTACTGCCCGCCTACTTCAAACATTTTTTTGGTGATTTGTCCCAATGAGCAAACCTTGGCGGCTTCCATCAGGTTTTCAAAAACATTTTCGTTCTTAACTGCCGCATCTACAAGTTCATTGAGCGCAATCTGCGACTGTTTTTCAAATGTTTTGTGAAGCGTTTTTAGCGTACCGATCTGATTTATTTTCTCCGCTTCTGTCGCGCGAATTACTTCTCCGGGAAGTACGGTTGGCGATCCTTTGCTGCTCAAAAATGTATTTACGCCAACAATCGGAAATTCGCCATTGTGTTTGAGCGTTTCGTAATACATGCTCTCTTCCTGAATTTTTGAGCGTTGATACATGGTTTCCATCGCACCCAAGACACCGCCGCGCTCTGTTATCTTGTCAAATTCCAATAACACAGCTTCTTCCACCAAGTCTGTGAGTTCTTCGATGATAAACGAGCCTTGAATCGGGTTTTCATTTTTGGCCAAACCAAGTTCTTTGTTGATAATCAGCTGAATAGCCATCGCGCGACGCACGGATTCTTCAGTTGGTGTGGTGATGGCTTCGTCGTAGGCGTTGGTGTGAAGCGAATTGCAATTGTCATAAATCGCATACAAAGCCTGCAAGGTGGTTCGGATGTCGTTAAAGTCTATTTCTTGTGCATGCAACGACCTGCCGGAAGTTTGAATATGGTATTTTAACATTTGGGATCGCTTGTTGGCTCCGTATTTTTTCTTCATTGCTTTGGCCCATATTCTTCGGGCAACCCGACCAATCACGGCGTACTCTGGATCGACTCCGTTGGAAAAGAAAAAGGATAGATTGGGCGCAAAATCGTCGATGTGCATGCCACGACTCAGGTAATATTCCACGTAGGTAAAACCGTTCGAAAGTGTAAAAGCCAATTGCGTAATGGGATTGGCACCGGCTTCAGCGATGTGATATCCCGAAATCGAAACTGAATAGAAATTTCGAATTTTGTTTGCAATGAAATATTGTTGTACATCGCCCATCAATCGAAGGGCAAATTCAGTGGAGAAAATACAGGTGTTTTGCGCCTGATCTTCCTTGAGAATATCGGCTTGTACGGTGCCGCGTACTTGCCGGATGGTTTCCGTTTTTATCTGTTGATAAACCTCAGATTGAAGCACTTCGTCTCCGGTGATGCCAAGTAACAGCAAGCCAAGACCGCTATTTCCTTTCGGTAAATTGCCGTCGTTGTGGTATTTTGGTCTTTCCAATCCGTGTTGATCATATCGCGTATTTAGCTTCTCTTCCACCAAAGATTCCAGTTGATTGTTGCGTATGTATTTCTCGCAATTTTGATCGATGGCTGCATTCATAAAAAAGGCCAGCAGCATGGGCGCAGGTCCGTTGATGGTCATGCTGACTGAAGTTGATGGATCGGTGAGGTCGAAACCGGAATACAGTTTTTTTGCATCGTCCAGACAACAAACTGAAACGCCTGCATTGCCTATTTTTCCGTAAATGTCGGGTCGAATATGTGGGTCGTGTCCGTAGAGTGTCACACTGTCAAAAGCGGTGGAAAGTCTTTTGGCAGGAAGTCCGAAGCTGACGTAATGAAAGCGTTTGTTGGTTCGTTCGGGACTGCCTTCCCCGGCAAACATGCGAGCCGGATCTTCACCTTGTCGCTTAAACGGGTATAATCCAGATGTATAGGGAAATTCGCCCGGCACATTTTCCTGCAATTGCCAACGCAACAAATCGCCCCAAGCCCGATAAGTCGGCAGTGCCACTCTCGGAATTTGCAAGCCCGAAAGCGAACGTGTATGCGTTTCTGCTTTGATTTCTTGTCCTCTGACTTTGAAGAGGTATGCAGGATTCTTGTAATTTTGTTTGACAAGCTCCCATTGGCAAATCAAATCCCAATTCTTGGGAAGTAAATCAACTTTAATTTTTTCAAATTGATCCCTCAAAAGATTCAAAAAGTCGTCATTTTCTACTTTGCTTTTTTCATCTGAAAACGACAAATCTTCAATCCCATTTTTGTGTAAAACAGGTTTAGAACCGGTTATACTTTCGATGGTTTTATAGACGCCATAAAGTTTTTGCGCTAAATCTGCTTGCGAAACCACAGCTTTGTCGTAGGCTCGGTTATTTTCCGATATTTCAGATAAATAGCGCGTACGATTGGGTGGGATGATGTATATTTTTTCACTCATTTCTCCACTTGCGTGAAAAGTGGAAGTTAAGGAAGCGGCTGTTTTCTCAACAATTTTATTTATGACGGAACGATACAATGCGTTCATGCCCGGATCATTGAATTGCGATGCTATGGTTCCGAATACAGGCAACGATGCTAAATCAGTTTCCCAAAGTTGATGGTTTCGCTGAAATTGTTTTTTCACATCTCGCAGTGCGTCTGCCGCGCCGCGCTTGTCAAATTTGTTGATGGCGACCAAATCAGCAAAATCGAGCATGTCGATTTTTTCCAATTGGGTCGCGGCTCCAAACTCCGGTGTCATCACATAGAGCGACACATCCGAATGTTCGATGATTTCTGTATCGCTTTGCCCAATGCCGGAAGTTTCGAGGATAATCAAATCGTATTCGGCGGCTTTGAGGATTTCGACCGCCTCCGCCACGTATTTCGATAAAGCCAAATTGGATTGTCGTGTTGCCAACGAACGCATATACACGTTCGGGTGATTGACGGCATTCATCCGGATGCGGTCGCCCAACAGTGCGCCACCACTTTTCCGCTTGGACGGGTCAACCGAGATGATTCCGAGGGTTTTATCCGGAAAATCCGTTATAAATCGCCGAATCAATTCATCAATCAAAGAAGATTTTCCGGCGCCACCGGTTCCTGTGATGCCCAAAACAGCTGTGTTTTTAGTTGATTTTTTAATTTTTGAAAATAACTTTTGGAAGGTCTCAGGCTCGTTTTCAGCCAATGAAATCAGTCGGGCAATGATGTTTTTATCTTTGTTTTTCAAGGCTGATTCAAGGTCGATACCGGGAGAAATTTCGTTTAAGTTAAAATCTGATTTCTCAACCAAATCATTAATCATTCCTTGCAATCCCATCCTTCTGCCATCATCGGGTGTATAGATTCGCGTGATGCCGTAATCCATCAAAGTTTTTATTTCCTCAGGTAAAATCACGCCGCCGCCGCCGCCAAATATTTTGATTTGCGCTGCGCCTTTTTCCTGAAGCAAATCAAACATATATTTGAAATATTCATTGTGCCCACCTTGGTAAGAAGTCATTGCTATCGCATGTGCATCTTCCTGAATGGCTGTGTTTACAACTTCTTCCACGCTGCGGTCGTGACCCAAATGTATTACTTCTACACCCGTGGATTGAATGATGCGCCGCATGATGTTGATGGCTGCATCGTGTCCGTCAAAGAGCGAAGCCGCCGTTACGATGCGTACGTTTTGTTTGGGTTTATAAGGTGCTAACTGTTGCATAAATTTGTGTTGTTCTTTGGTTCAAACCTTTAAATGGTCGTTCAAAATGCGAACAAACAAACAGCGGTTCGTGTAATTTGAACGCAATTTACGGAATTTTTAAAAAATGTAGATTTCTATTTTTGAATATTTAACCATTGATAAATTTTATGAGAATTCTTCAAAATTATTTGGGTGAAAAAAATTAACAGTAGATTCCTAAGTAGTTATGATAAAAATATCGGTCGATTTTTGATATATTTGTTTTTCATGTTCAAATTTTTTTCAATTTCGCAATTAGTCAGTAGTTTTATCGCAGGATAAACAGTCCATTTTTAAAATAAATCCATTTTTTCATGTACAAAATAGCCGTTTTAGGTCCGATACCCAGAGATACCATCATTACCTATAAAAACGAAACCATTCAGAAATACGGTTGTGCCACACATCCGACCATCGCTTTGGCAAAATTGCTGGAAGGGAATGGGCAAGTCATTCCGATTTCACATCTTCATCAAAAAGATCACAAAGCGGTAGCCGATTTGTTCAAGGATTATCCAAACATTGATACTTCCGGACTTTGTTGTAAGCAAGATCGGGGCTCGGTGATCGAGTTGCGCTTTTTGGATCAAAACAATCGGCTCGAAAAGCAGACCGCTTTTATGAATCCCATTTTACCGGAAGATGTTGCCCCTTTTATGGATGCGAATGCCTTCGTTTTTGTGCCGATTACCGATTTTGAAATTTCACTGAGTACACTTCAATACATCAAGAAAAACAGCAAAGGCATCATCATTTTTGACGCCCATGGCCCGACGACTTCTATGAACATCAACGGCAGCCGGGAGCGCAAATTTTGGATTGACCGAGACGAGTGGCTTCCCTATATTGATGTGTTGAAAATGAATTTGGAAGAGTCGCAGTGTTGCTGGTTTAAAAACGAATACACCATCGAAGAAATGGGGCATTACGATGAACACAATACCGAACATTTGGATGATTTTGCCAATTATGTTTTGAACAAAGGCGTGGGCGTGTTGTACGTCACCTTAGATTCGAGAGGTTGTGTTGCGTATTATTTGGAAAATGGGAAGGTTCGCAAAGAGTGGATTGCTTCCGTTCCCGTTAAAGAAGTAATCGACACCACGGGTTGTGGCGATTCCTTTGCCGGCGGATTGGCGTATGGTTTTACAGTGTACAACGATCCGGTGAAAGCCGCTCAGTTTGCCAACACACTCGGTGCATTACGCACCCAAGGAAAAACCTATGAAGTGTTTAAGAACTTAGCCGAAACTGAAGCGATTGTAAAGGAGTATTATGGGTAGTGAATAAAGAAGGGAAGTTGGGAGCTGGGTGACTGAGCCCTGAAGCCACTTTAGGAAGTCGCTTGCCGTCAGGCTGAGAAACCAGCATATAGATATTTTTTCCCCCATTGTCTATTAATTAAAGTATTCATAAACAGCGATTTAATTATAAAAAATGCCCAAAATAATTGCCGTCATTCCGGCTCGGGGAGGATCGAAAAGAATCCCCGGGAAAAACATGCAACTTTTGGATGGCATTCCACTTTTTGTCCACAGTATAAGGTATGCACAACAGTTTCCGGATTTGATAGATGAGATTTATGTCTCTACCGACGATGATGTCATTCGTTCTAAAGCCATACAAGCCGGTGCGAAAGTGATAGTCAGACCCGAATTGTTGGCGACAGACACTGCAACATCTGCTTCCGTTCTTGCACATGCGCTTACGCAAATACCTGAAAAAGTAGATTGGGTGGTTTTGTTGCAACCCACCAACCCGTTGCGCCCACAAGGATTGCTGGAAAATGCTTTTGAAATTCTCAAAAATGGTCAATACGACAGCCTGATGACCGTAACCGAAAACAGACAGAAATTCGGGAAAATTAAAAATGGGAAATTAGCTCCGTTCAATTATACCTATGGTCAACGAAGCCAGGACATGGAGCCGCTTTATTTTGAAAACGGCTTGCTTTATATTTCATCAGCAGCATTGATCCGTCAAGGAAGAATTGTCGGAGACAAACTGTTTCCGCTGTTAGTCAATCATCCTTTTGCACAAGTGGACATTGATGAACCGGACGATTTGCTTTTGGCGGAGTTTTGTTTGAAGAAGTTTTTATAAGAGTCGAAATTTTCGAAACAACCTGCCTGCCGCAGTCAGGGAATCAAGATGCAAGAATCATAAAACCTGAAACTTTTTCGCTTTTCCAATTTCACATATATATCCAAACCCATGAAACGCAATTATTTTCTCGTCTTACTTGTCCTACTGACCTTTTTCGCCATTTCTTTTTTGACCAACATTTTAGGCCCAATTATTCCGGCGGCCAATCAAAGTTTTGACCTTTCATTGGCTCTTTCTGGGTTTTTGCCGCTGAGTTTTTTTATCGCATATGGTCCGACTTCCATTCCCGCGGGTTATTTGACGGAACGCTATGGTGCTAAAAAAGTAATGATTTTGGGTTTTTTGGCCATGGCTTCTGGTTGTATTCTTTTTGTTTTTTCCCCGAGTTTTTTGACCTATTTGATGTCGCTGTTTATAATGGGTATCGGGATGGCGATGTTGCAAGTGGTCATCAACCCCCTGTTGCGAACTTCCGGCGGTGAAGAGAATTTCGCTTTTTTTTCAGTGATGGCTCAATTGGTTTTTGGTGCGGCTTCTTACGTGAGTCCCTCGGTCTATAGTTATTTGATGAACAATGTTCCAAACGCCAACCAAGGTGTTTCGGGTTTTCTCGCTTCGATGGTGCCGGGTGATATGATTTGGACATCTTTTTATTGGCTTTGTTTGGGGATTGCGTTGGTGATGTTTGTTGTTTTAGTCATCTCAAAATTTCCTACTGTCACTTTGCAGGAAGACGAACGCGTTGAAGGATTTTCGTTGGTGATGGAATTGTTTAAAAACAAGGTCGTCATCATATTTTTTCTCGGCATTTTTGCCTACGTAGGCATCGAGCAAGGCGTTTCTGTTTGGATTTCCAAGTTTTTAGAGACTTACCACAACTTAGACCCAAACGTGGAAGGTGCTGACACCACCGGTTTGTTTTGGGGAATGCAAGCCGTGGGTGGAATTTTAGGCTTGCTTTTGATGAAACTCTTCGATGTGCGAAAAGTACTCGGTGTTTTTGTGGTTGCTGCGGCAGCGGCTCTATTATTAGCTCTTTTTGGTGATGTTCAAACGGTGCTTTTGGCTTTTCCGGCGGTCGGATTTTTTACTTCGGTGATGTACCCGAGCGTTTTTTCGTTGGGGTTAAACTCGTTACCCAAACACCACGGCACTTTTTCAGGCATTCTCTGTACAGGAATCATCGGCGGTGCAATTTTACCTTTTTTGGTTGGTTGGTTGGGTGATTATGTGGGATTGAAAATGGGGATGACTCTTGTGTTTGTTGCCCTGTTTTATCTACTTTGGATTGCCCTGACAGCGAAACCTTTGGTTAAGAACAAAACCGTTTTTTCGAGTTGAATAACTGAGGGCACAATAAAAAAAGCGCAATAATCATTCCATCCGTATTTGTTCGATAGAAATTGATCTTAACAATTTTTAGCAAATCTTGTTCGTCATTTCTTTGTGTTTTAAGTATATTTGAAAGGTTTAAAACTTAACGACAAATATGCTGTTTAAACAATCCAGAAGCCGAAGATTCAACTACATACCCAAACATATCAAAGAGGGAAATGACGTTTTGGATAACGATTATGACACAAGGTTGCAAAATATCAATCGATTGAACAAGCAGCGAAGGAAAAAAGCATCAAATTTACCACTTTTAATAATTGTATTGGGGTTGTTAATCTTTCTTTTGTATTTTTTGAACAGTTACAAGAACTAAATAATTATGGGCATTTTCAAAACACGCAAGAACAAAGAATTTAGTTATACCCCGCGCTATTACAAGGGTGAAGGGAATCCGTTTAAAATCAAACACATGTTCGACGACAATCGGAAAACCATTCATAAAGCCAATTTAAAAACAAAAATAAAAAATGCTTGGGAAGATTATAAAAGTTCGACAGACAAGAATTCCAACAAGCGATTTTTGTACATACTCCTTGTTTTGATTTTGTTATTTCTGATTTTTATCGAATTCGATTTGACCATATTCCTTCCCAAAAACTAATGGCAGATATCATTCAACTTTTACCGGATCACGTTGCCAATCAAATAGCTGCAGGAGAAGTGGTGCAAAGACCTGCTTCGGCGGTAAAAGAATTGCTCGAAAACGCGATGGATGCGCAGGCGGGTCGCATCAAACTTATCGTGAAAGATTCCGGAAAAACCCTCATTCAGGTGATTGATGACGGCATGGGAATGAGCATCACCGATGCGCGTTTCTGCTTCGAGCGGCATGCAACTTCCAAAATTAAAACTGCCGAAGATTTGTTTCGTCTGCATACCAAAGGTTTTCGCGGCGAGGCTTTGGCATCCATTGCGGCTGTTGCGCAAGTAGAATTGACAACAAAACAAGCGGAGAGTGAAGTTGGTACTAAAATTCACATAGAAGGAAGTAAAATTCTTCGACAAGAGCCGACAGTTGCCCCAAAAGGAACATCGGTTGCTGTGCGGAGATTATTTTTTAACATCCCGGCGCGCAGACAATTTCTCAAGTCAGATCCGGTCGAGTTTCGCCATATCATCGATGAATTTCACCGCATCGCTTTGACGCATCCGGATACGGCTTTCCAATTGTTTCACAACGACAACGAACTTTTCAACTTGCCTGTTTCCAATCTCAGGCAACGCATCGTCAACGTATTTGGCGGAAGAACAAATGAAAAATTAGCACCCCTAAATGAAGAAACCGATTTGGTAGGAATAAGCGGATTTGTTGGTAAACCCGAGTTTGCGAAAAGGAGTAAAGCCGAACAATTTTTCTTTGTCAACCAACGTTATATTCGAAATCCGTATTTGCATCACGCTGTGATGTCTGCCTACGAAGGACTCATCAAAGAAGGTACACAACCTTCCTATTTTATTTATCTGAATATCGACCCGGCAAGTATCGATATCAACATTCATCCGACCAAAACGGAAATCAAATTTGAAAATGAGCAAGCACTCTATGCCATTCTCAGGGCATCGGTTAAGCACAGTTTAGGTCAATTCAGCGCCGCCGCTGTGCTCGATTTTGACAGAGACCAAACCCTTGACGTTCAATACGAGCAGCTCAAGAAAACACCGAGTTTACCCAAAATTGAAGTAGATGCTGATTTCAATCCGTTTGACAACAGCAAAGGATTTGAACAATCTCGAACTTCATTCAAAACCACCCAACCGGTTTGGGAAAGTTTGTACATGGGTATGGAATCAAAATCAAACAACCCACTCACGGAAGAATTGGAAATCGATTTGGAATCGGAAGAAGTTACCGGTTCAATGTTTAGTCAGGAAGCGGAAAAATCAAACCTAACCGAGTATTTTCAAGTACGTGAAAAATACATTTTGTGCATGGTCAAGTCCGGCATGCTTTTGATTGATCAAAATCGCGCCCATCAAAGAATTTTGTATGAGGATTTTCTGGGTAAATTATCCGAGGAGAAAACGGCCAGCCAGCAATTGTTGTTCCCCATAACCCCCGATTTTTCACGTGGCGAAGTGGGATTGCTTTCCGAATTGCGCGAACATTTGGAACACGCGGGTTTTTGTTTTTCAAAATTTGATCAAAATGGCGTTGAAATCACGGGGATTCCGGTGTTGCTTTCACCCGAAAAAACCACTGCGATTTTGCGAAATTTGATTGAAGATTTGGAATATCAAATTCCGGATTCTTACTTTTCGGCCATCGATTTATTAGCCAAAAAATTATCAAAAAGTATTGCCATCAAACACGGAAAAAGTCTAAATCAAAAAGAACAACAACAAATTATCGATTTGCTTTTTGCCTGTAAGGAACCTAAATTGACACCGGAAAACAAAACAGTTTTTATCAGATTGAGCTGGGAAGAAATAGAAAAAAAATTCAATTAAAATCAATGAGTCGCATCACAGAAACGGTCAAACATTTGATCATCCTCAACGTCATTTTTTACATCGGTTCGCAAATTGTCGGCCCTCCGGCCTATGAGTTGTTTGCCTTGTATTTCCCGAAAAATGAACATTTTCATATTTGGCAATTGGTTTCTCACATGTTTATGCACGACAGCCAAAGCATCATGCATATTTTGTTTAACATGCTTGGTCTGTGGATGTTTGGAAGTCCTTTGGAGCAAATATTGGGCAGAAACCGTTTTTTGTTTTTTTATTTTTCTGCAGGAATCGGCGCGGCGTTGATTCATACTTTGGTAAATTACTACCAGTTTAACGATGCTTACCAATCCATGTTGGGTGCAGGTTTCTCCGAAAATGAAATTATAAAGTTTGCCCAATCTGGCTCCTATCGCTCAGATTTACCGATTGGTCAAGATATTTTGAAAGATTTATACACCACGTTCAATACGCCAGCCGTCGGTGCTTCGGGCGCATTGTACGGTATTTTGGTTGCTTTCGGGATGATGTTTCCAAACACCTCACTTTTCTTGATGTTTATTCCGATTCCCATCAAAGCCAAATATTTTATTCCCGGGTTGATATTGATGGATTTGTATTCCGGATTCACCGGTTCGTCTATTTTCGGAAGCGGAATCGCACATTTTGCACACATCGGCGGAGCCTTGTTTGGGTTTTTGATGATGTGGTATTGGAAGAAAAATAGTTTTAACGACAAGCGTTGGTATTGATGCGAATAGAAAATGACAAAATATCGAATTTGTTGAAGCGACTTAGTGTTTTTGAAAAGTTGATAATCGTCAATGTGCTTATTTTTTTGGTCAATCATTTGCTGACTTTTTTTATCAATCAGCCTTCAGATTATTTTCTGCATTATTTTGAATTGCCCAAAAGTTCGGAGGTGCTTTTGTCTCAACCTTGGGCGCTCATAACCTATGCTTTTGTACATTATTCTTTCACACATTTGTTTTGGAATATGCTGATGCTATATTTTGTGGGTAGGCTGTTCGTTAATTTTTTTGGCATCAAAAATTTTTTAGCAATCTATCTTTTGGGCGCGTTGGTCGGCGGTTTTTTCTTTTGGTTGAGTTATAATCTTTTTCCGGTCTTCCTGGAGGTTGATTCTGCGCTGGTAGGTGCTTCCGCAGGAATAGCCGCGGTATTAATCTATATTTGCACCTATTTGCCACGCACTGAAGTCAGTTTTTTCTTTTTTAGGATTCAGTTGATGTACATCGGGTTGGCATTTGTTGTTTTGGATTTGGTACAACTACCAACTTCCAATCCGGGCGGACACTTGGCACATTTGGGTGGCGCAGTTTTGGGGTTTTTCCTCGCTGGCAGTATGAGTCAAAAAAGAGCAGACTTTTCTTTTTTCAATTTCGTTCATAACTGGTTTAAACCCAAATCAAAACTGCGATCGGTTTATAAAAATCAAAACACCGCCACGGGAACAAAATCAAAAGGATTGAACAAAACAGAGAAACAAAAAAAGATAGATTATATTTTAGATAAAATCAGCGAATCGGGTTATGACACCTTGACCAAAGAAGAAAAAGATTTTTTGTTTCAGAGTGGGAAGGAATAACGTTAGTCAACCCGCCCGTACCGAACGGCACGTTCGGGCGGGTAGCCAAAAGTACACACCTATTAAAATCGAATACATGAAGCAATTATTCCTATATTTTCTGCTATTTGCTTCTACTGTGTACGCGCAACAAGAAACGGCCAATTGGTATTTTGGCAGAAATGCGGGCATTCGTTTTAATCCACTTAACGGAACAGTTACGGCAGTCACAGATGGAAAATTGAGAACCTTGGAAGGTTGCTCTTCCATCTCAGACCGAAGTGGAAATTTGCTTTTTTACACGGATGGTGTCACCATTTTTGACAAAAACCACAACATCATGCAAAATGGTGACAATCTTTCGGGTGACTTTTCGAGCACACAGTCTGCAATCATTGTCCCAAAGCCAAATGATCTCAACATCTATTACGTTTTCACGGTTGATGAACCTCATCATCTCAACATTGACAACATTCCCAATAACAATGATGCTGATGATGACCAAAAAAACAATGGTTTGAATTATTCCGTGGTTGATATGCGACTCAACAACGGAAACGGAGCAGTCGTTTCAGGTCAGAAAAATATTCATTTGATTACTTACGACATCAACAATCCGCTGGAAGTAGCCTACAAAGGTTCAGAAAAAATAACCGCCGTTCGCGCCTCCGATTGCGAATCTATTTGGGTTATCACGCAGTTTGTGGACAGATTTTATTCGTTTAAGGTAGATGTCAACGGTGTAAATTCAATACCAATAACAACCCAAATCGCACCCGAAGTTCCGGTAAGTGGTTATCGGCGCAATGCCATCGGCTATCTCAAAGCCTCGCCGGACGGAAGCAAACTTGCAATTGCACACTTGGGCCTGGCGACAGTTACGGCAGGAAACGCTACCGGAAAAGTATTGCTGTATGATTTTGATAACACCACAGGCGTGGTCAGCAACGGAGTGGAATTATACGACAATGATTCACCCTATGGAATCGAGTTTTCACCCTCCGGAAAAAAATTATATGCTTCTGTTGGATTGGGAATTGTAGGCAATCTTGCATCTAAAATTTTACAATTTGATTTGGAAAGTATCGATATTGCCGCATCACAAACCGTCATTTGGGAATCGGATATTTTCACCTCTCCAGCCATGCAAATTGGGTTAGACAAAAAAATATACGTATCCCAACTTGATTTTAACAATAATTCCACCGGGAAATACTTAAACGTTATTGAAAATCCGGACGCACTTGCCGCTTCTGTGAACTTTATCGAAAATGCTATTTTTTTGGATGTTGGAAATCAAAACAGACATTTATCGCAAATCGGGTTACCACCATTTATCCAATCTTTTTTTGCCAATAAAATTGACATCATTCTCAATGGCAAAAGCACGAGTAATCTGTCGCTTTGTGAAGGTGACAATTTCACGCTGAAGGCGGTTGAAATTCCCGGAGCTGTTTATACTTGGACGAAAGATGATGTGCTTTTACCTCAAACCGGATTTACCCTCGACTTGGTCAATGTAAATATCGCCGATGCGGGCATTTATCGTGTCAGTATTGATAAGCAAGACGGTACATGCCCGATTGAGGGAGAAGCTTCCGTTCAGGTGATATCTCTTAGTAGCACACAAAATGCAGTTTTGAATCAATGCGATGATGATTCGGACGGATTGAGCGTGTTTGATTTGGATTTGGCTAAAACTGATTTATCTAACGGAGTGACAGATTTAAATATTGATTTTTATCTGAGTTTAACGGATGCCCAAAACCAAACCAATATTTTGCAAAGTAATGTTTTCAGAAACACATCCAATTCACAGACAATTTTCGCACGATTGTATGCTGTTTCTGCCGGATGTTCCATCATCAGAGAAGTGACGCTTAACGTGAGCTCCACCACCGCCAACGATGCCGTTTTGGAAGCCTGCGATGACGACGGAAACGAAGACGGATTTCATGCTTTCAACCTGTCAAATGCCGACAGCCAAGTACGCAACGGCTTGCCTGCCGGACTCTCGGTTCGATATTATGTGA
>JAXMLV010000085.1:0-4214 GCA_034367065.1 Flavobacteriaceae bacterium | reverse complement strand
ACTTAGCCCCACCCTGACCCTCCCCAAAGGGGAGGGAATAGAATTCTTTTTTGTAAAAAAACTTCCTACTCTCTGCTTCCTGCTTCCAACCTTATAGAGGACAACGAAATGGTTGTTGTTCCAATGCAGGATACAGGGCAGGGTGGCCTCTTGTAGTTTTTCTAACGAAAGCTTTACCCCCAAGGTACGAAACCCTATCTTTTCTGCGGCTTCGCTAAGCCCCAACATGCTACTGCCATCGCGGACGGTTTCGCTCAGGGCGCGGAGTTGTGGGAGCGGTATGTTTTTGCCATAATATTTGGCAACAATACGCAGGCAGGTGGGGCCGCAGTCTTTGGAGTCGGGTTGGCGGTAGTGGGGGAAGGGTTTCAACTATATAAAGTTTTTTTTTAAGGGGCATTAAAATAATAAAAAAACTCATTTTCCCGTCAATAGTTTTTCTAATAACTCAGCAATTTCTGCACTGTTTGGAGCCGGTGCATTTTTGTAAATCAATTCGCCCTTTTTATCGTATATCAGATATCTGGGAATGGAACTTAAAATAAGGTTTCGGTATAGTTCGGCTTCCGGATAATTAAGCGCAATCAAATTATTTTCGCCATCTAACAAGAGACCTTCTTCTTTGGAAGCCTGCATCCATTCTTGTAGATCTTTGTCAATGGAAACGTATAAAAAGACAATGCCTTTATCTGAATATTTCTGATGCAAAGCCCTCGAATTTGGCATCGCAGCTCGGCATGGGGCGCACCAACTTGCCCAAAAATCCACATAAATCAGCTTTCCTTTATGTTTGCTTAGGATTTCATCTAACCGAAGTTTTTCTTTTCCCCACGTGGCAAAGAGTACATTTTTAGTTTCTTTTTTCGAAACGGCAAAATCCAATAGATATCTTTCAGCAATGTAATGGATTAGACTAGAGTCTTTTATTTCTTCTTTAAACTTATCGAAATAGGCACTGTAATCTTCGCTTGAATAATTTTTTATGATATTTTTTAAATGATTAAATAAGAGGTATTTTTGGGTTTGCTCAGGGAAGTTATCCGATTGTATTATTGAATCAAAAACAACCCGGCTATCTGCGTTTGACGGATGACTTTTGCCGGGCGTGAATTGGCTGACATATCTGTGATGAATCAATTTTTCTAATAAATCTCTGTACGTGCGCATGTAAATAAGACGATCTGACTTGAGAATCAAAGAGTCTATTGTGTTGGCTTTGAGATTACCCGTTTCCAGTTTATATAAAATCTTATAGAAATCAATGTTGTTCTTTCTGTATTGATAGTTTTCTGTTGAAACCGCATGTTCGGCATAAAGAGAATCCAAAATGTTATTTTCAACTACCAAATCATTCATCATGCGTTTGCCCGATGCTTCCCTAAATCTTTCAAAACGAACTTTGTATTGGCTACTATTTTCGCCCTTATTGAATGAAACAAATGGCATAGGAAATAGAAATTTTATTTTTTCGTGGTATTCTTTTTTAAATTGATTATAAATGAAACTATCATAATTTACTGATGTAGCATTGGCATTATTTAAAGAAGCGATTGGCGTAACATCTTGAAAATTAAGCATTATTGTATCGCCTTTTTTGAGTAAATATTGCCGAAAACCGTATTTGCCGTCTTCAAGGTTTAACTCAATCACATCAGCTTTTGGCTCAACTTTAATCGTATCGACTACCTCTCCTCTTTTGGGGTTTAATATTTTTTCTTCATATTGATCAAAGTAGAAAGCAATCCTATCAAAAAACATCGAATAACCTACGCCAATAGGGGTTTCAATTTTCTTTTTTTCCGGTGTGTTTTTGAAAATAATGATGATTTCCTCTGTCTTTTTTTGACTTTGTTCGAGGATTTGGGTCTTGTTTTTTGTGCATGACCAAAAAATAGAGAATACCCAAAAAATGAATATTGCATGTTTCATTGAAAAGTAATTTAAAAGAGCCATGTTACTATAGACACACAGCTCTTGAATGTTAATGATGGGTAACAAATCTATTATTCCCAATAAATTAAGTCTTCATCTAACCAAGATGCAGAACCACAACTATCGCAACACCAGTGACCTCCGGTAGCGGCAGCTCCCGCTATCGCATATTCTCTACAGACACCTGCAATACCATAATATCCATTTCCTCCTTGAAAAGCACAAGTTCCTGAACAACCTCCATTAAAAAGACTAAGTTCTTTCTTACTTAATTTTTTAACTCCCTTTAAATTTAAAAAATTTTGTAACATAATTAATAGATTTAAAATTAAAATTCCTTGGTCATTAAAGACAGCCAAGATTTCTGTCTATCCTTGCAAGAATATTTTTACCAACCACAGTTGGGTTGTTTTATTCAAATGCCAGCACCTCTTTCAAATCATCCACGAGGTACTCTCTGGGGAGTTCCTGCCCGTTGATAAAGATGGTAGGCGTGTGCGTTATTTTTTCCTTTTCACACCATTGCTGCATCAGGGCTATCTTATGAGATTGGTTTTGCAATTCGCCGTTCATGGGATATTGTTTTGCAAACGCATCGTAGTCTTTTGGCTCGGCAGTGTACCATTTGTCAAGCGATTCTATGGCGGTATCTTTATCCGCATTTTCAGCGATGGCTAAAAAATGAGCCACGGGTTTTTTCCTGATATCTTTATCCTCATTAGTAACGGTAAAAATTACCTGCAAATCGATAATGCCTTTTCTATATAAATCATCGAGCACGGGGTGCGCTTTGGCGCAAGGGCCACAATACGGATTGCATACTTTCAGCACATGATACTTGGGGTTTGTGTTTTTAAAAACAAGACCTAACCCATCAGGATTGGTTTCAATCTTTCTGGATTTAGTCAGCAACCCTTCCAACACGGAGGGATTGTTTTTTATTTTTCCAAGACCTCTTTTAAGTGTCTGCACCTGTTTTTCATTGTTCAACAGCGGCTTAATAATTTTCCAAACGATGAGTGAAAATAGAAACAGTGCCAGAAAAACGGTAAAGGTTTGAATATCAAATTTCAGGATGTCTAAACCGTAACCCAGAACAATCGCAGACTCAACGGCCAACAGGCCTTGAACAGCTATACAAAACTTACACCAACGGTTAATCAAAAAGGCTTGGTAGAAAGCAGACACAAATATAATCGGAACAGTTGCAAGACTGAGGGAGAATATCAAAGATGAGTTCAATTCAAAAATCAGAAAACCAAGCGCGGTACTGAAAAAGTAAGAGAAACCCAATGTGCTCAGGCTGATTTGGCTATTGAAAACTTTAGCATATTTGGAATCAAGTACGGCATCGCAACTCACTTTCTTGCCACCTCCTGAACAAAAGTTTTGCAAAACGGGATTGAACTTGTCAATTTCGTACCACAAAAGAGCTGTGGTTACCGTTAACCCCAAAATTTTGACAATAAAGTAAAGGGCAGCAACCAAAAAATAGGAATGTTCATATACTTCCCAAGCGTGGACAAACCTAAATGTAACCCATGTTGCTGACAAAAGCAGGAGTGATGCCACCATCAGTCGGGTAAACCGCTTTTCTTTTAGCCTGCTTTCAATATTTGGTTCGGCAGAATTTTTATTTACTTCGACTAGCAGGCAAACACCCGTCCATGCCTTCAAAAAAGTTTCTTTATCTGCACGGATAGGTTTTCCGTGTTGATTAAAATAGACAACTTCCGTTTCAGATATTTCTGATAAAACGCAAAACCAAGTAGTGCCAACATCTTTTAATTGAACGATGCACGGCAAAGGCATTTTGTTGAGCTTGTCGCTTTCTGTCTTTGCTGCAACATTTTCGATGTTGTATTTGCCCAAGGTGTCACAAATACTAAGTAAACTCGGGTGGTCGGGGTGGGAGAGGATATTGTCTTCCAGAAAGCGTTTTGTATGCTTAACTTCAAGTAAGCCAAGCAATTTTTTCGTAACTGTAACGCAATTGTCTTTCATGTTATATCGGGGCTAATAGTAATTGTGAAATCGACAAATTCTGAAATTTACTTTTCGAGTCTGTGTAGCAACTTATTATTTTTTCGGTTTCCGCCTTTTTGTTACGTAACTTTTAACTAACCAAACCTATGCATAAATTTTTTAACTTCCAAATAAAAATGAAAAAAAGTAGTAATATAATGTTCTTTAAGTATATTTATAAGGTTACTTTATGTTGTATTATTTGTTTCAATTTTGTTTTATGGAATGGATTCCTGAAGATAAGATTGAGGCTATCA
>JAXMLV010000084.1:0-9737 GCA_034367065.1 Flavobacteriaceae bacterium | reverse complement strand
ACCGAAGTCTTTCTTTGCCCGCGGGTACTGTCGGTGACAAGATTGGGCGAACATCGAAGCCTGATTTTTCTAACTGCAAACTCAATTCTTTGACTCGTTCGTTTCCTGAAACAATGCAGCAATGAATGGCAGACCGGCTGGGAAGAAAGCAATTCTTCAAACCTAAATTCGCTATATTTCGATGGAAGCAATCGATGTTTTGTTGCAATTTTTCGGCAAAACTTTTGTCTTGTAAACTTTCGTAAGCAGCTGCGATGGTTGCCAAAGCGGAAGGTGGAAGTGCGGTGGTAAAAATCAAACTTCTGGCAAAATTGATAAGATAATTTTTAAGCAATTGATTGCCCAAAACTGCAGCGCCGTGGCAACCCAAAGCTTTTCCGAAGGTAACTATTCGCGCCGTCAAATGATTTTCTAAAGTTGTCTGTCGATACATTTTCGGCAAATCGGTTAAAACGCCGGTAGCATGGGCTTCATCGATGATGAGATGGATGTCAAATCGGTTGCAGATTTGCGCCAATTTTTCCCAATCGGGGGAATCACCATCCATAGAAAATACTGCTTCTGTGACAATCCAAACTGTTGATAAAGTGGTTGTTTTTTTTATTTTTTTCTCTAAATCTTCAAAATCATTGTGCTTGTAACTTTGAGATTTCGACAAGGAAAGTCGCAGTCCGTCTCGGATTGAAGCGTGCGAAAATTCATCGTAAAAAACAAGATCATTTCGTTGTGGAAGGGAGGAAAAAACGCCTATGTTGGCATCATATCCCGAATTGAAAATCAAGCTTGTTTCAGTTTGATGATAAGTCGCGATAGATTGCTCGACTTGCTCAAAAAGCGGATAATGTCCCGTGAGCAGTCGCGAGCCTGTCGCACCGTTCAAACGACAAACTGAATCTTTTAAGATTTGTTCCGATCGGGCTGAAATCGCATCCAAGCGAGCCAATCCTAAATAGTCATTGGATGAAAAATCAATCAGGTGAGGTTTTGTTTTCAACGCTCTGAAAGTTCCGGAATCATGTCGGTTGTCAAGTTTTTCTTGAAGCGATTTTGGAATTTTTTTCATGGAAAATAAGGATGCGCAAAGTTAGGTTTTTTCAATGGGCACTTTCGTTTTTAATTGTTTTTTGAACGAAAATTAATAGGTAAAGTTCCGAAAAGTGCTGATTTTTACAAATCAAAATGTTAAATCTTTGAGGTTAAGCGAATTTAATTTTTGTTTTTTGAATTGAAAAACAGCTATGGCCGGTTAAATGATTGTAAAACAGGGTTAAAAAAACATCGAAAATCCATCAACTTCGTTGCTGTCAATTTTTTATATTTTATTTTAACAGTCTAAATGTCATATTGTTAAAATATCATTCACAAAATAAAGCAGCAATGTTTTTTAAAAAATTAATATTCGTAACATTTTGTTATATATTTTAAAAACAGCCAAAAGATCATTCTTTTAAGAAAGATTATTCCATACATTTGCGACCGAATCATTTTAAAATTGATTAGTATGAAATTAGCAGTTGTAGGAGCTACCGGTTTGGTAGGCAATGTGATGCTCAAAGTTTTGGCTGAGCAAAAAGTAGAATTTTCCGAATTGATATTGGTAGCTTCCGAGAAATCTGTCGGCAAGCAAATAGAATTCAGGGGTGAAAAACATACCGTCGTCGGATTGGAAGAAGCCTTGGCAAAAAGACCAGACATAGCTCTTTTTTCGGCAGGCGGAAGTACATCTTTGGAATGGGCACCAAAATTTGCAGCGTCAGGAACAACCGTGATTGACAATTCGTCTGCTTGGCGAATGGATCCCACCAAAAAACTAATCGTACCCGAAATCAATGCAGACACCTTGACGGAAGACGATAAAATCATCGCAAATCCGAATTGTTCGACCATCCAAATGGTTATGGTGCTAGCGCCACTTTATAAAAAATACGGCATTAAGAGAATCGTGGTTTCTACCTACCAGTCCATTACCGGAACAGGTGTGAAAGCGGTCAACCAACTCGAAAACGAATACAAAGGCATACAGGGAGAAATGGCTTATGCTTTCCCGATTCACCGAAATGCCATCCCGCAGTGCGATGTGTTTGAGGAAAACGGATACACCAAAGAGGAAATGAAACTCGTTCGCGAAACGCAAAAAATATTGGGCAACCCAGATATCGCGGTTACAGCAACGGCCATCCGTGTCCCCGTTGTAGGCGGCCATTCCGAATCGGTCAATGTGCAGCTCGAAAAACCATTTGAAGTTTCAGACATCCGAAAAATACTTCACGAAACCGAAGGTGTCATCGTGCAAGACAACCCGGCAACACAAATATATCCGATGCCGCTTTACGCACACGGCAAAGATGATGTTTTCGTGGGACGAATCCGCAAAGACAATACTGTCGAAAACGGTTTGAATCTTTGGGTAGTAGCAGACAATTTGCGCAAAGGCGCTGCTACCAATGCGGTGCAAATTGCACAATATCTGATTGCCAATAAACTTGTTTCAAACCAATTGGAGAAAGCATAATGTAAATATTTATGATTTAAGGATGTTATAGTTTGAGAAAGATTTGTATTTTTAACAGAATTTTACAAACACAACCCTCATTATTAACCTTAAATTTATTACTTATGAATTCAAAAGTTTCAATGGTTCTTCGAATTTTGTTAGGCCTTCTTTTGTTGGTTTTCGGAATCAACAAGTTCGCTAACTTTATGCCGGCTATGGAAATGCCGGAAGCTGCAGGTGCTTTTTTTGGTGCCATGATGGCAACTGGATTTATGATTCCCCTTATCGCAGTTGTTGAGATTGCTGTGGGTGCGCTGTTGTTGCTCAACAAATGGACACCTTTTGCTTTGGTCATGCTCTTTCCGGTCACAACCGGATTTATCTTGTTCCATTTGGCATTGGCTCCGGCTGGAATTGGTGCCGCCGCTTTGGTTGCCATTTTACACGTAATCTTGCTGTACAATTACAGAGAAAATTTCAAAGGCCTGTTTGTCTAAAACAGATTCATTAGAAATAATTAAAACCCTCGAATCAATTGATCTGAGGGTTTTTGTTTTAATCGTTGTAGATTTTAGGCTATCATTCCGGTCGGAAGATGTTTCACCGGAAAATTGACCGAGTTGGCTATAAAGCAATATTGATGCGCTTTTTCGTGTAATCCTTCCAATTGTTCGAGCATCTCTTTTTCTGTCACCGTAACTTGTGGATGCAAGGTTACTTCCACAAATTGACCGCTGCCATTTTCGTTTTCAACCATCATTGCTTCCGGATTGTCTGAGTACGACTGAACAACCACACCATTTTCGGAACACAGATGTAAAAACCAAAGCATGTGGCAACTCGAAAGTGAAGCGAGCAACAATTCCTCCGGATTGTATTTTGAAGAGTCGCCCCGAAATGTGGGGTCTGAGGAAGCTAAAATATCCGGTTTGTTTACTGCCGAGATGACATGGCTGCGTTCGTAAGCCTTATAATTGATCGTGCCACTTCCTTTGTTTCCGATCCAATGTACTTTAAGGAAATAGTGATGTTCTTTTTTCAAAACAGTCCGAGTTTTAAGGCTAAGTTTCCGATTAAAATAAATCTTAACAAAAATTATTTGCTTTCAATAGTTCGTATAAACTACATTTAAAATCGCAATTTGATTTACACAAAAATAATCAAAAAGCGACTTGAATAATTATTTAAAAGAAGCGCAAGTCTCTAGCTCGCGAGAATTTAAAAAAGCAGTAGCAACCCATTTTTAAGCCAATGCATGAAACCACAAATATACATCAGTTTTTAAAAACCCATTTTGGGTATGATACTTTTCGACCCAATCAAGAAGCCATTATCCAAGACATTCTTCAAGGAAAAGACTTGCTTGCCATCATGCCTACGGGCGGGGGAAAGTCACTTTGTTTTCAAATACCCGCGTTGGTGTTATCGGGAACAGCAATCGTCATCTCGCCGCTGATTGCGTTGATGAAAGATCAAGTCGATGCATTGAAAGCCAATGGTATTTCAGCAGCATTTTTCAACAGCAGTCAAAGCACAGTTGTTCAAAACGAAGTGTTGCAAAATTTGAAGAAAGAAAAACTAAAATTACTGTATGTGGCTCCCGAAAGTTTACCCCTTTTAATGCCACACCTCTCAATTGCTTCCGTGAGTTTGTTTGTCATAGACGAAGCACATTGCATCTCGGCTTGGGGTCATGATTTTCGACCGGCTTATAAACAATTGGGGAAATTAAAAACAGATTTTCCAACGGTTCCGGTCGTTGCTTTTACGGCTACGGCAGATGTGGCCACGCAAGATGACATTTTGAAAGAACTTTGCATTCCCAATGCAGCAATACATCTTGCCTCGTTTGACAGGAAAAACCTGTTTTTAGAAGTGCGTCCCGGCGCAAATCGGTTGAAACAAATCTTCCAATTCTTACATCTTCACGCCAATGAAAGTGGCATTATTTATTGCTTGAGTAGAAAAAGTACGGAAATGCTTGCAGACAAACTAAACGCGCAAGGATTTGTTGCGCAGGCCTATCACGCAGGATTGGAATCGGAAGAGCGAACGCGCATACAAGATGATTTTGTCAATGACCGAACCTCTATTATTACGGCTACCATAGCTTTTGGGATGGGAATAGATAAGAGCAACGTCCGCTGGGTGATTCATTATAACATGCCAAAAAACATCGAAGGTTATTACCAAGAAATTGGGCGAAGTGGTCGGGATGGTCTCACGGCGCATACTTTGTTATTTTATAGTTATGCAGATGTCATTCAGCTCCGAAAATTTATCGAAGGCTCACCCACCGAAACATTTCAGTTGGCAAAATTAGAACGGATGCAACAATTTGCAGAATCTCACAGTTGCAGACGCATCGCCCTGTTGAACTATTTTGGCGAACATATTTTCGAAAACTGCGGCAATTGCGACAACTGTAAATCTCCGCCTCAGTTTGTCGATGGAACTGAGCTGGCCCAAAAAGTATGTTCTGCGGTCTCCCGATTAAACGAAGTAGTCGCTTTGGGAACACTCATTGATGTGTTGCGCGGTGCGAAAAATGCAACTATTTATGAAAACGGATACCAAAACATAAAAACCTATGGTGCAGCGCATGACATACCTTGGTTAGATTTGCAACAATATATTATCCAACTTATTAACCAAGGTGTTTTGGAAATTAGGTTCCACGAAAACGGTCGGTTGTTGCTAACCCCTTTGTCCAAAAAAATACTCTTTGAAGGGAGAAAAGTACAATTGGTAACTTTAAAACAAAAAACTTCAGCAGAAGAAAAGCCGGTTTCAACCCAAACCAAAGATGGCGTGCTTTTCGACAGACTCAAAGGATTAAGATTAAAAATAGCAAGAGAAGAAGGCGTTCCCGCGTATGTTGTTTTTAGCGATGCAAGCTTAAAAGACATGACAGACAAACTACCGACAACAGCGGAAGATTTTGGAAAAATCAGTGGCGTTGGTAACGTAAAACAAGAGAAATATGCGACTGTTTTTTTGGAAGTTATATCCGCTTATCGGGAAATGAATGTGTCCAAAATTACAACGCACGAGCTTAGTTATCGTTTATATAAGCAGGGTTTGACAGTACCGGAAATTTCCATGCAGAGAAATCTAAAAGAAGACACCATTTTCGGGCACTTGATCAAAAATCACAGCGAAGGAAAACCGATAGACATCGAACAGTACATCACTTTGGAAGAGATAAAAGCTATTGCTAAAGTGAAACAAGAATTGGATGAAACGGAAGGATTGAAACCGTATTTTGTTCATTTTGAAGAAAAAATGCCTTATTGGAAAATCAGGTTGGGCTTGTATTTAAGTGAGAAAAATAGTTTATAGTTCTCTTTCAATTGCGTTTCAAGCAAATCATAATTGTTTGTGTCAATAACAGAAATTAGTTATATTGGCAATTCAATTTTCTTATACCGTTAGTGATGACCCATTCAAGCCAAACATTTATCATTGCCTTAGACCAAGGCACTTCCAGTTCAAGAGCCGTTTTGGTGGACAATTCCGGGCGGATTGTTGCTGTGGAACAACAAGAATTTACCCAACATTATCCCAAATCGGGTTGGGTTGAACACGACCCGATGGAAATCTTGGAAAGCCAGTTGACCGTTTTCAAATTATTAATAGCCAATCAAAATGTGTCTTTAGATTCTATCCAGGCGATTGGCATCACCAACCAACGCGAAACGACTGTGGTTTGGGATAAACATACCGGAAAACCGGTTTACAACGCCATTGTTTGGCAAGATAAACGCACCACACCCATTTGCGAAACTTTAAAAAAAGAGGGATTAGAGCCTTACGTAAAAGAAAGAACCGGCTTGGTCATCGATGCCTATTTTTCCGCCACCAAAATTCAATGGATACTCGAAAACATCCAAGGAGCCGAAGAAAAAGCGGCGGCAGGTGATTTGCTTTTCGGCACGGTGGACACTTGGCTGTTGTGGAATATGACCGGCGGAAAAGTCCACGCGACAGATTATACCAACGCATCTCGAACGATGATTTACGACATCGTCAAACTCAAATGGAACAAAACCATCCTTGACAGGCTTGGAATTTATACAAGTATGCTACCCGAAGTGAAACCGAGTTCACATCATTTCGGTGATTTTGAGTTTGAAGGAATCCGCATTCCCATCACCGGAATTGCCGGCGACCAACAAGCTGCGCTTTTCGGACAAACCTGTTTCAAACCCGGAATGGCAAAAAATACCTATGGCACGGGTTGTTTTATGCTGATGAATACCGGTCAACACCTGCAATATTCCAAAAACGGTCTGCTGACAACCATCGCATGGGGATTGGACGGCGAAGTTCATTATGCACTTGAAGGCAGCGTATTCATTGCCGGTGCCGCTGTACAGTGGTTGCGCGATGCTTTGAAAATCATCAAAACGGCAAGTGATACCCAATCCATTGCGGAATCGCTAACCGGCGACAATCCGGTTTATTTTGTGCCTGCATTTTCCGGATTGGGTGCGCCTTACTGGGACATGAATGCGCGGGGTTCTATTTTCGGACTCACGCGCGACACCGGAGCCGAACACCTGATTCGCGCGACTTTAGAAGCCATTGCCTACCAAACCGTGGACGTTTTGCAAGCCATGCAGAAAGATTCCGGAATCGAACTGCAAGCGTTGAAAGTTGATGGTGGAGCCTGCGCAAACGATTATCTGATGCAGTTTCAGGCAGACATATTGGGTGTGCCGGTCGAAAAGCCCGAATGCATCGAATCTACCGCCATGGGCGCAGCCTATTTGGCCGGCTTGGGCATTGGCTTGTGGACCAAAGAACAAATTATGCAAACCAAAGAAATAGACAAAACATTCACTCCGACTTTCAACAACCAAAAGAGAGAGAGACTTTATAAAGGTTGGCAGAAAGCACTTAAAAAATCAATGAATTGGCATGAAGAAGATTAAGTTTTCCATCAAAGACAGACCGCAAATTTTATCCAAACTAAAAGACACCTACTTTGATCTTTTGGTCATCGGCGGCGGGATCACCGGAGCAGGTATTGCGCTCGATGCGGCTGCCCGAGGCATGAAAGTAGCCTTGGTCGAAAAAAATGATTTTGCCTCGGGGACGAGCAGTAAATCGACCAAATTGATTCATGGTGGGTTGCGTTATCTCAAACAATTCGACTTTTGGTTGGTCAAGGAAGTCGGGTCGGAGAGGGCCATCGTTCATCAAGTTGCCCCACATTTGGTCGTTCCCGAAAAAATGTTGTTGCCCATCATCGAAAATGGCAGTTACGGCACTTGGCTGACCTCCATCGGTTTGAAAGTTTACGATATATTGGCGAGTGTAGAAGGAGAAGACAAAAGGCAGATGCTCGACAAGAAAGAAGCTTTGGAAAAAGAGCCACTACTTCCTAAAAAAATCTTGAAAGGAGCAGGCTATTACGCCGAATACCGTACCGATGACGCACGCTTGACCATCGAAAATATCAAAACTGCGGTTGCGCATGAAGCAACGATACTCAACTACGTCAAAGTTGTCGAATTTTTGTATCAAGACGATACGGTTTGTGGAGCTTCGGTGGAAGATGAAATCACGAAAGAAGTTTTTAACATCAAAGCGCGGTTGGTTGTCAATGCCACAGGACCTTGGGTGGACGAACTCAGAGCGACAAATCATTCCAAAAAAGGAAAGCAGCTCCACCTGACCAAAGGGGTGCATTTGGTGGTTCCTTATGAAAAACTTCCGGTCAAACAATCGGTATATTTTGACATCCCGGACGGGCGGATGATGTTTGCCATACCGCGTGGGAAAATCACCTATTTTGGTACGACCGACACCAATTATCAAGAAAACAAAGACGAAGTATTGACCGATGCCGCCGATGCCATCTACCTCATCAGTGCAGTCAACAATATGTTTCCGAAGATAAATTTGGAGATGAAAGACATTATTTCTTCTTGGGCGGGATTGCGACCATTGATTCACGAGGAAGGAAAATCGGCTTCGGAACTTTCCAGAAAAGATGAGATTTTTGTTTCCGATACCGGACTGCTTTCCATCGCCGGCGGAAAACTGACCGGCTATCGGAAAATGGCCGAACGCGTGGTGGACAAATCGAGTGAACTTTTGGAAGAGCGATACAAATTGACTTTCAAATCTTCTACGACAGAAAAAATGGCACTGTGTGGTGGGCCGTTTAAAAATTATAAAGAAGTAAAAAAATACATTCAAAAAATAAGCGAACGCATTGCTTCATCCGGATTTGACGAAAAATATGCCCAATATCTAACGAATACTTACGGCAAACAAACCGATTTAATTTTGGCTATTTTTGACAAACTACCTTCAGATAAAGCAGGCACTGTCCAACGGATGGGCCAAGCGGAATATCTATTTTGTGTAGAAAATGAAATGGTTACCAACCCGATGGATTTCTTTATCCGCCGAACAGGCAGATTGTATTTCGACATTGGAAGCATTCCTGTTTTGATGGAGTCGGTTTTGCAAACACATCAACAATTGTTCAATTGCGATGAAAAAACTTTGGCGGGATTTCGTGCGGAATTGGAGAATCAGATGGAGAAACACAGCCGGGTAGCGAGGGTGGTTTGATTTTGGATTTAGCTGTATAATGATTGTGGTTTAAAAAGTATCATTTTACTTTCCGTTCGTAAAAATATTCCGCGTTTGTCCATAAGTTTTTCAGGTAATGTGGTCAAAATAGTTGGTGATTTTTCATCAAATATTTTGAGAATTTCTATTGCTGTAACTATTCAGCTATTCAAATGAATTTCGTTTTAACCGTCACTTCGAGTGGTTTTTAATAGTAATGCGACTGCTTTACTATTAAAAATTGTATCGAGAAGCTTGAAATTGTATAGTTCTCGATACATTTTATTTAAAAAAGCTGTCGCATTTTTCAATAAAACACTCGAACAGACGAAATTTGTATCGATTTTTCATGAGACGGAATAGTTATCTTTTGCTTTATGAATATTCAACTCTTCGTTTTAAAAATTTACCAAACCCTATTGATGTAATTTTCTTGAAATTATTCTTGGCAAACCAGGCGTAAAAGACAAAATTGTAACCCTTTTGTCTCTTAACCTGAATTTGATTAAAATAAACGGATGTATTTTGCTATTTGTGCGTAATCCTAAGAAATAGTTATTTAAATATTTATTAATCAAGTAATTAAACTTACAACTATTTCTTTTTTTACGCAATATAATTCGTAACAACAACAATCGAACTCAGGTTATTA
>JAXMLV010000083.1:0-16707 GCA_034367065.1 Flavobacteriaceae bacterium | reverse complement strand
TCACATAATATCGAACCGAGAGTCCGGCAGGCAAGCCGTTGCGTACTTGGCTGTCGGCATTTGACAGGTTGAAAGCATGAAATCCGTCTTCGTTTCCGTCGTCATCGCAGGCTTCCAAAACGGCATCGTTGGCGGTGGTGGTGGAAATTTGTAACGACACTTGTGCCGTAGTGTCACAGCCCAACGAACTCATCACGCGGGCATAAATCAGTTGATTGAGTGTTGCGTTTGAAAAATTATTTGGATTGCCAATCGGGTTTACATTGTTTTCGGCGTCTGTTTGCGTGAGAAAAAAACCTGTGACAGTAAGTGTTTGGTCATCAACGATGATGTCTTGAATTGCTTGATTCAAGTTGTAAATAGTCAATCCGTCTCCGTTTTCATCGCATTGTGTCAATTGCGCATCATTCACTATTGGAGGTGGTATAAATTCGATGGAAACATCACCAAAGGAAAGACATCCGCTGCCTAAATCAACTTCTACTGCATAAACACCTGTATCGGTAACGGTCAGTGTATTGCTTGTTTCCCCCGGAAGCGGAACGCCGTCTTGAAACCATTGGAAGGTTGCCGGTATGCCTAAATCTGCATCAAGCACAAGATTGTCTCCCTGACACAATGCGTTTCCGTTGAGTGCAGTTCGATCCCGTCCTAAGTCGGTATCAATGCTAAAACTTCCGCCACCCAAAAAAATAGCTGAATCAAAAAGTGCATTTCCTTCATCGGCAATCACCAATTTGATGTGGTATGTTACATTAGGAATTACAGTTGCACTGGCCGTAAGCGCAACGGTTTGTCCATTGAAATTGATGGGGACATTCACGCCGTTGAGTCGGTCGAAAAATTGTTCATTTTCGGCAGGACAACCGAATGCACCGGGGAAATCCGGATGAACGGTAGTCACTTTTACGGGGATATTTGTATTGGGGACAACGGCTAAATTTTGAAAGGGTTCATCCACGCCGGCGCGCTTGAGCAGAAAGGCAAACCCGTCCGAAAAATCGCAGGGTCGTGGGCTGTTGTATTCTTCTGATGCAAAAATATAATCAAAGCTGATGCGATTGGCGATGGGTGTAAAGTCGAACTCTAAAATGGTCGCATTGGTGGTGTTTCGCACACCGAGTGCATCTTCCAAATCTGAATCACCAACCCACCCGGAAGCTGTTTCGCTCAAAACGCTGTCGTTTGGGCCAACTGCCGAACTTGCTCTCCCTGTGCTTAATACGACTCCGTTTTCGAAGGGAAAATCGGCTCCGTTTCGGTCAAAAAAACCATAACTTAAACTACCATCCCCAAAATTTCCGGAAGAGGCACTGATGTTAGAAACACTTGCGCAGGGGGTGTTCGCTAAAACCAGGTTTACCAAATCTTCCGGAGATACCTTATCCTGAACAACAATATTTTGTGAAAAGTATGATTGAGACGAAAAAGCAAAACATAAAAGCGCAACAAGTTGTTTCATTAGGAGGTGAAATTGTTTGTCGCTAATGTATTACAAATCTCGCTTTTTGAGAAGTCGATAGGAAAGATAAACAAAAATAAAAGTCCAAATGGCTACAATCAAAAGCTGATAAAAATGAATACTGTAATCCTTGTTGAACGATTCACCTACCTGATTGGCCAATGATTTGATGCCTGAAAGACGCGTAAAAGGTTCTTTAATCAGGTTACTCATGGACGTAAGCGGGAAAAATTGTGTCACTTTGGACGCAAAATCAGTATCAGATTTGAATCGGATGACTAAGAAAATAATATTTTCGGCTATTGAAATTAAAATCAAAAAACCCAATGCGAAAGCCGAGCGTTTTACCCAAATTCCCAGAAAAAGACACAAGGCAAAAAAACCGCTGAGTTTGACAAAAAATGCCAGGAGATAATCTAAATCACGAAAAATAATGGACGCCTCGTTGAAATCTGAAAAAATCAATCCGAGTATCATGGAAACCACAAAAACAAAGACAGTGGAAACAGCTGCAAATACCAAAACAGTATAGAATTTCGACAAGACAAATTCCTTTTTACTGAGTCCGTCAATCAAATTTTGTTTCAGCGTGCGATAACTGTATTCGTTTGCCATCATCGAAACGATGACGATGGCTAAAAATAGTTTGAGCAAAGCCGCCACCCAGGTGTTGAAATGCCAGATATACGGAAAGTTGAAAATTCCTTGATCGGCTATGCGGAAATGAATGTTCGCGAAGTCAAATTCGATGGAAGCAATCATCGCAATCGAGGTGAGCAGCAGAAAATAGATGAGCGTAAGTATTCGGCTTGCCTTGTTGAGATAGAGTTTTTGGAATTCTATGAGGAGTAATCTTTTCATGTTTAATCAATTATGTTTTTCGTTTTGTTACCAAGACTTCACAGCCCCGAGACTTCGGGGTAAAAACTGTGCGGTCTATTCAATCAATTGGCTGTTTGATTTTTAACCAATTCTAAAAACTGCTCTTCCAAACTTTGTTTTCTTTTGACAAGGTGCGATGCAATTATTTTGTTTACAAACAAATATTGATTGAGTGTTGACGCGTCTAAATCTTCTTTCAGAAATGCTTTGATTGGATGTCTTTCGACTGAAAGATGACTGATGGCAGGATGATTTTCTAAAAGCGAAATCAAAAGTTCATTTTGGTTGGAATCCACCTCAAAAAAACCTTTGCTGGCAGTCATTTCACTAACCAATCCTGAATAAAGTTTTTTCCCTTTGTGCAGTATTACCACATGCGAGCACACTTTTTCGACTTCATCGAGTAGGTGAGAGGCAAGCAAAATGGTGGTGCCTGTTAGCGCAATCTGTTTGATGATTTCCCTGATTTGATGAATTCCTTGCGGATCCAATCCGTTGGTAGGCTCATCGAGTATGAGTATTTCCGGGTCGTTCAACAGAGCCGAAGCGATGGCTAATCGTTGCTTCATTCCCAAGGAGTAGGTGCTGAATTTGTGCTTTTTTCGATCAATCAAACCGACTATTTCCAGTTTTTCATTGATTTTATTGGTTGAAATGTTTTTTATTTTACAAACCAATTGAAGATTCTGTTCGGCAGTCATGTACGGATAGAAATTGGGATGCTCGATGATGGCACCGACTTTTTTCAAGGCTTGATGCGTATCGAGTGTGCCGTCAAACCAAGTGAAATCGCCCGAAGTATTGTTGACCACTTGCAAAACCATGCCCAAAGTGGTCGATTTTCCACTGCCGTTCGGGCCTAATATGCCATAAACATTTCCTTTTTCGATGGAGAAAGATAAATCGTCAACAGCCGTAATTCTGCCGTATTTTTTGCCGAGATGCTTGAGGGTAAGTATTTGTTCCAAACTAAAAATATTTTACAAGTAGAGGACGATAGATTCTTGTTTTTGTTACATTTTTTATAAATTTATAAAAATTAAGTCAAGTAGTCGCGTTTTTTCAAATAATCAATTGCAACCCATCACATGCAACAAGTCGCCATATCAAAGAAAAAACCCAATTTTCCAGTTCAACAATTCTTACGCAACTACCTTGCAAAGTATGGAAGAATCACCAAAATAACGGTTTGCTATGAAGATTTGTTGCGCTTTTCCGGTTCGGTAGTCGTGTATGACAAAAACGATAAGGACACACTTTGGATACGGGTTTTTTATCCTGAATTTGAACGAAAAGAGCTCGATCAAAGTCTGAAAAAAATCTATTCATTGCTCTATTCGGATGGAAGTGAAAATATTTCAGAATTCTTGAATGTCGATTCAATCGACTTTTGCACTTTCGGGAATTCTAACCCGTTTCGCATCAAAATCAGGAATATATTAAACGACAATCACGTTCATTTTTATGTAAAAAAAGCAGATGCTTCGCGTGTTTACGGATTGGAATTGGAACACATTCTTTCGCCCAATCGGATAAACTTTATGGTACATGACGACACTTTGATTGAGGAACACATCACCGGAATTCCCGGCGATGATTTTATCGATAATTACCTTCCGCATTGCGATGAAAATGCAAAATCACTCATTGCCAAAGAGTTTGTCAAGTTCAACGAACGCTGCATGATGCGGCTTTTGGGCGATATGCGCTCCTACAATTACGTGGTTGTTCCCACCCATGATTTTGACCATGTGGTTTATAAAATCAGAGCCATCGATTTTGACCAACAGTCTTATGAAGGCAACTTCAGGCTCTACCATCCGCAGTTTTTTAAAGAAAATATAAAATTGGTTGAATTGGTTTCCAAGAAATTACAACCCGGCTCCATCGAACAATACAAAAACGAAGAACGCGCCATCCTGGCCAAGCGAATATTGAGTACGAACACCCGCATTCGCTCACTTATTCACTGCATGGAATCCGATAAAATTTCTACGCCTGAAAAAGTTGACCAACTCAAAAAAATGGTGTATGATTTTACCCACGACATGAAATTTAAAAAGTGTCAATCGATGGGTGAAATTCTCCGTGTTTCGCTTGAGTTTGTGAAGCGAAATTTTGAAAAAAGTGCTTTGAAAAATTTTTAAAAGAATTGGATTTTTAAGCGTTTTTTTACCCGTTATTTTAACAAAAAACCCGACAAAAGGCAAGAATTTACAGACGAAAATTCACGGTCTTAAACAAAACCTTAATTAAAAGTTAATTTTTTAATTTTTTATTTGACTTTAATTTTTATATTTTTGGCCGCATAAAAACTATTTCTATGCGAAAGAAGGCCCCACTTTCTAAAATTTTTGTATTCTTTTTGTTTGCAATACAATCCGTTTTTTCACAGTCTGTTATCATCAGTCAATACATAGAAACCAGCTCCGGCACAACACCTAAAGGAATCGAAATTTTTAACATTTCAGGCGCGGACATCGTTTTTTCACCCACAAATAGTTTAGAGGTTTATCAAGGTACAAACGGAGCTGCTATTCCTCCGGTTCCACCCGGATTGCCTTCACCCTTGGTTTCTATCACATCAGGAACGCTCCCCAAAGACGGGGTCTGGGTCATTGGCACAGCTGATTTAGTGACCTATGTAACAACCAATGCGCCCGGTGTATCGACGACAAAATTCGCTTTTGTATTTAATGGCAATGACGCTTTGCAAATCAGGCTCGGAAGTGTCATACAGGATAACTTTGGCATGTCTGGAGTTGATCCGGGGACTGCATGGACAGGTGGAGGAGTAAGTACTGCCAATAGCAATATTGCCGTTAAAGATGGCATTTGTTCAGGTGATCTTGCAGGATGGACAGACCCGAGCATCCGGTTTACCACAGCAGGTACCGGATTACTTCCTGCTACTGGTTTTGGGGTAGCTCCAGCCTCTTGCAGTGTTCCTACTTCGGCTACCATCAACGCATCTCCAAGTTCCTTGACAGGCTTTAACTATACCGAATTTTCAGGGCCGTCTGCACAGCAGTCATTTGCGGTATCGGGTACAAATCTAACAGATGATATCACTTTGTCGGCTCCTGCCGGTTATGAAATTTCTACTGTTTCGGGATCTGGTTTCGGAAACGCAATTTTGCTAGTGCCGACATCAGGAAGTGTAGTTTCCACTACCATATACGTCAGACTAAAAGCTGGTTTGACTGCCGGAACTTACAATCAGGTACTGACAACTGCCAGTGCAGGCGCTACTACTAGAAACATTAGTTTAGCTGGAAATGTTGTGGCTTCTACTTGTACGCCGGCGACCATTGCTTCTGTCTCTCCTTTATCGGGACCGGAAGGTACGGTTGTCACCATTACGGCATCTTCGGGTAATCTTACCGGAGCTATTGTAACTATTGGAGGTGTGAATGCAACCGTGCTTTCAAGCAACGCAACCACTTTAAAAGTTGCTGTCCCCGCGGGCGCAAAATCAGGTGCAATTGTTATAGAAGACACACAACCTTGTGATGCAAGCGCAGGAATTTTCACGGTTTTGAGTTCTGATAAAACCAATTGTGATGTGGTGAGTTCGTTTAGCGAATTGTTTATATCGGAAGTGACCGATGCTACTTCCGGTTCGTTATCCTATATTGAGATTGCCAATGCCACGCCGAACACCATCGATATGAGCGGATATACCGTTCGGTTTGTAAACAATGGAACGTCCACAACAAACATTCCGCTTACCGGCATTTTAGCTCCCGGCGATTCTTTTACATTGGCTACCAATACAACAGATGCCAACTGTCCGGTTACCGGTGGCAACGGCTCATTAGCCGATCAAATCAACGTGTTTAGTGGCGTGAATGACAACGACTGTATCAGTTTGTTGAAAGGTGCTGCCGTGATAGATGTGTGGGGTGTTTGCGGAGCCAATACAAATTGGACAGCGGGTTTGGGTTTGGGCTCCAAAGGGTACGATTTCCAACGAAAAAGCACTTCAATCGCACCTAATCTTATTTTTAATTCTGCTGATTGGACAATAATAGATTTTGACAATTGCAATGACAATTATGTAGATATTGAAAACTATTCGCCCATTGTTGGCTTGCCTGTCATCACCGCCAACCCGATTCCTCCGGTGATTCCGGTATGTTCTATTGTTCCAGTTTCTTTTACGGTTTCAGCAAACGAAGGTATGAGTGGTGGAAAAGCTTTGGCATTTCAATGGTATTATTCCGCTCCCGGTGATGCGGGATGGACTGCACTGACCAATTCAGCAATTTTTTCTGGTGTGACCACCAATACGCTGAGTGTTTCATCTATTGTAGGCCTCAATCAATATCAGTTTTATTGCCAAGTTCGAGAAGACAGTCAAACCTGTTTCAGAGCCTCGGTCGGCGTACAGTTAGATTTCACAACTACCGAATCGACTTGGAATGGGGCTTGGACAAATGGAACTCCTTTAAACACTACCTTGGTTGCGATCGATGCCAATTTTGACACAGCAGTCAACGGAAACATTGATGCCTGCGGATTGGTGGTAAACCCTTCCTATTTATTAGACATCAAAGCAGGAAATTATGTCAACATTGTCAATGACCTAACCGTTTTGGCCGGAGCCAATCTTCAAGTTCAGCATGAAGGATCATTGGTGATGGGAAGTGATACCGGTGTTGTAACAGTCAATGGAAATTTGGATGTTCACAAAACGACTTCACCGATGGTTCAATACGATTATTCCTATTGGTCTTCTCCGGTGAATAATACGACGATAGCTTCTGCATTAAGTGCTTTTAGACCGAGTTATGTATTCAGGTTTGAAGTGGCAAATTTCGCCGATGTTGTTGCGCCTTTCGATGGATTTGATGATGACGGAAACGACTGGGTTCGCGTTTCTGGAAGCACCGTGATGACTCCCGGTGTTGGTTACATTGGAATGGGTTCTGTGCCCAATGCAACGCCTCAAACTCACAATGCAGTTTTTAACGGAGTGGTGAACAACGGTTTGATTTCGGTTCCACTTTCTTTAAGTGCCAATAATGCAGACAGTTCAGACGATTGGAATTTGATAGGCAACCCTTATCCTTCTGCCATAGATGCGGCAGCCTTTTACAACGATCCCAACAACTCGCCACTATTGGGAGGGTCGTTCTATTTATGGACACACAACACAGCTATTTCAAATTTATTGAACGGCCCCGACAAGTTTAATTTCACCTCCAATGATTACGCCATCTTTACGGTAGGTACCGGCGGTGTACAAGCGGGTTCGGGCGGCACCATTCCCGCCGGAAAAATCGCTTCCGGACAAGCATTTTTTGTTGAGGCAATCGCTGCCGGAAATGTGCAGTTCAAAAATAGCATGCGGGTTACAACCGGAAACAATCAATTCTTTAGAGCCAACCGTTCTCGCATCGATTTGGATTTGGAATCTTCAGCAAATGAACTTGATCGGATTTGGCTGAATCTGACCAACGAACAAGGAGCTTTTAGCCAAATTTTAATTGGATATATAGAAGGTGCTACAAACAATACGGATGTTAAATTTGACGGACTTCGGTTAGACGGTAGCAACTATGTCTCTTTTTATTCTTTAGCGGATGACAATACCCATTTGGCGATTCAAGGAAAATCTCCTTTGGATGATAAAGATACCATCAGGTTGGGTTTTGAGACACAAATAGATCAAGTGATTCCATTTCAAATTTCCATTCAAAAAGCAGAAGGAAAACTCGCTAAATATCAGGTTGTCTTAGAAGACAAATACCTCAATGTCTTTCATGACTTCATCGATGGAAATTATGTTTTTAACAGTGATCCGGGTGTTTACAAGGATCGGTTTACATTGATTATTTCTAAAAAATCTAAACAAAAAGATAAAAATGAATTGGAAGATGATGATCATGAAGAAAAAGAGAGTCGAATTAGTGTTTATTCCGAAGATAAGAAAGTAATTGTTAATTCATCGACGGAACTTATAAGTGAAGTCTCTTTCTTCGATATGACAGGTCGATTAATCAAGAATGAAAACGACATCAACATATTGAAATACAAAACGGTCTTGCGTGGAAAATCGGAAATTATAATTGTTAAGATATTACTTCAAAACGGAGAGCGATTGACCAAAAAAATTAAACTCTAATAGCGAGATAACAGTTATTTTATAAAAAAAATCCCCGTTGCTGAATTGACAGCAACGGGGATTTTATTTTTATTGAAAACACAGTTTGATTACCCGTTCATCGAAATCAAAAATTCTTCGTTGTTTTGTGTCTTTTTGAAACGGTCGTTGATAAATTCCATGGCCTCAATCGGGTTCATGTCAGACAGATATTTGCGCATGACCCACATGCGTTGCAGCGTTTTCTCATCGAGCAACAAGTCGTCGCGTCGCGTGCTGGACGACATTAAGTCGATGGATGGATAAATTCTTCGGTTGGCTATGCGTCTATCGAGTTGAAGTTCCATGTTTCCGGTTCCTTTAAACTCTTCAAAAATCACTTCATCCATTTTTGAGCCGGTATCAATCAATGCTGTTGCGATGATGGTCAGTGAGCCGCCATTTTCGATGTTTCGAGCCGCACCAAAGAATCGTTTGGGTTTGTGGAGCGCATTGGCATCCACCCCACCGCTCAAAACTTTTCCGGAAGCGGGTTGAACCGTGTTGTACGCGCGAGCCAATCGGGTGATGGAATCTAATAAAATCACCACATCGTGTCCGCATTCCACCAATCTTTTGGCTTTTTCAAGTACGATGTTTGCCACTTTCACGTGCCGGTCTGCCGGTTCGTCGAAAGTGGAAGCAACTACTTCACCTTTCACGTTGCGCTGCATGTCGGTTACCTCTTCGGGGCGCTCGTCTATCAACAAAATAATTTGATACACTTCGGGGTGATTGGCCGCAATGGCGTTGGCTATGTCTTTCAGTAAGACTGTTTTACCGGTTTTAGGCTGAGAGACAATCATACCGCGCTGACCTTTTCCGATGGGAGAAAACAAATCGATAATCCGGGTGGAAATATTGCTATTTTTTCGGTCGAGCATAAATTTTTCCTGAGGGAACAGCGGTGTCAAATGTTCGAAAGAAACACGATCGCGTACCACATCGGGGTTGAGTCCGTTGATTTTTAAAACTTTTATCAGCGGGAAATATTTTTCACCTTCTTTGGGCGGACGAATCACACCTTTGATGGTATCACCTGTCTTTACGCCAAACAAGCGGATTTGTGAGAGTGAAACATAGACATCATCAGGCGAGGCTAAATAATTGAAATCGGATGAACGGAGAAAACCAAATCCTTCCGGCATGATTTCCAAAACACCTTCTGTTTCTATGATGCCTTCAAACTCGTAGTCCGGTTCACGGTAACGGTTTCGCGTGTCTTTGTTGCCATTGGCACCGATGCCGGGAGCAGCTTTTTTAGGGTGAATCGGATTCGCCTGAAAACTTGTGTTTTCTTTGTGTGCCTCTTTTTTCGGGTGGTTGTCGTTTTTGAAAATTTTAGCAGGAACTTGTTCTGCATTCCCTGCTTGTTGTGGATGCATCGGTTTTTTGATGCGTTGTTTTTTTTGAAAACCCGGATTTTGATTCGTTTGATCTGTTGAGTCAATTTGACCTGACTCAGCTTTTAATTCTGGTTCGGGGTTGAACGGCAATACTTTTTTAGGCGCAAGATTGGTTTCAGGTTGGGCTTTAGGTGTGTTTTCAATAACACTGGGTTCACTTTTTGGAAGTTTGAGAATCAGCTCAATCAATGCCTGCTTTTTCAAATAGCGGTATTTGTCAATGCCTAAATCTTTACCGATTTCCTGTAACTCAGGAAGTTTTTTCTTGTTGAGGGTTATAATGTCAAACATGGAATAAATTAGATGTGTCTAAAAACAATAATTAAATAGATTTGCGATTACGCAAAGTATCGTTCTCGAAGACTAAGAAACGAAGTTATATAAGATTGATTTTGGGGTGATGGTTGTGAATTGTGTTGCAATATTACAAAAATTTATTTTAATTCCTAATCAAATGGATTAAAAAGAAACTGTTATTTTTGTGGAGTAAAATTAAACAAAAGATGGTTCAGCGAATTCAAACGGTTTATACGTTGTTGGTGATGGTATTTTCACTGCTGGCAATTTTTAGTTTTTCGGTTTGGACAGATGCATCAAAAACCCCTGTCTTAGCGCGTTCCATTCCGGTTTTGTGGGTAAGTTTTTCGGCTGTTGCCGTTTTGGCTTTTTATAGTTTATTCAATTTTAAAAATCGCCAACTTCAGTTTGTCATCAATCGTATCAATATATTGATTAATCTTTTTTTGCTTGGTTTTTTTGCGTATCGATCGCTCAATTTATCCGGAGAAGCGCAAGTTTCTGAGAAGGGTATTGGGATGCTGATTCCTATTTTTTCAATTGTTTTATTGGTTTTGGCCAACAAGGCCATCAAAAAGGACGAAGCACTTGTAAAATCTGCCGATCGGCTCAGATAAAACCATCTATCGTAGTGCGTATGAATCCGCGTCAGGAGTGGCGCGGATTTTTTATTGACTCTAAAGAAATCTAATTTTATTTTTTAAATTCCACGACTTCCAATTTTTCAATTTTATCGGCGTTGATTTCAAACCGAAGCATCGTCCGCACTTGGTGAAAGCCATAAATACCGGCAGCACCCGGATTCATGTGAAGTGTTTTTATTTTCGGGTCAAATTGCACTTTCAGGATGTGCGAATGACCGCAGATAAACAGTTTGGGCGGGTTTTTGTACAACTCTTCCCGAATGGCAGGATTGTATTTCCCCGGATAACCGCCGATGTGGGTCATCCAAACCGAAACTTGCTCACAATCAAAGCGATTGTGCAACGGATACACCAAACGTATATCTTGCCCGTCGATGTTCCCGAAAACCGCTCGCAAGGGTTTGACAGCCTGAAGTTTTTCAGCTACTTCCAGCGTTCCGATGTCGCCTGCATGCCAGATTTCATCGGCTTGCCGGACGTATTTCAAGATCGTTTCGTCGAGGTGTCCGTGGGTGTCCGAGAGCAGTAAGATTTTTTTCATCGATTAAATTATTCTTCAAAAATAAACAATTGGGTGTAATTAATTTTTGATAATAATATTGCGGCAAGGGGTGGACAGGTTCGGGGTATTTTTGATAGAAACCCGGAGTGCCGGGCGTATCAAGAATAGGCTTTTGATCCAAAACGCCGGTTTTCGATATAAAAATCTTACATATTTTCACCCAAACTGACGCATTTTGGATTCATCAAATTCAGGTTAAAAATACTTCTCGATACTTGTCACTTCCAGTAGCGAAGCGTATCGAGAAGTAAAGCTTCGTGCCGTAGCTTTCGGAGTGTATATTTAAAAATTAGTTAATAAAAACACACATCATTTTAAGTGAATTAACATTGATTACCTTTGTCAAAACTATTTTTTTAAACAACTGTTGTCTTGAGATATTTTTTGAAATTAGCTTACAATGGCACCGCTTATCACGGTTGGCAGGTGCAACCGGGCGATGTCACTGTACAAGACGTCTTGCAAAAATCTATGGGTTTACTGCTGCGAAAAAAAACGGTTGTTGTGGGAGCAGGTCGAACCGATACCGGCGTACATGCAAGTGAATATTTTGCGCATTTTGATTCGGAAGAGGCGTTGAATCATGATTTTGCACTAAGACTCAACAGTTTGCTGCCCAAAGACATAGCGGTTTACCTGATCTATCAAATGACCGATGAAGCGCATGCGCGTTTTGATGCCTTGTCAAGAACTTATGAATACACGATTACCTCTCGAAAAGATCCATTTTTGTTAGACAAAGCCTATTACAGTTGGGGAAAAATAGATTTAGCCCAAATGAACCAAGCCGCAGAGATTCTTAAAACCTATTGCGATTTTGAAGCCTTTTCCAAAACAAAAACTACCGTAAATAATTACCTTTGCCGGATTGATGAAGCAAATTGGCGACAAGAAGGTGACCTTTTTATTTTTAAAATTACGGCCAACCGTTTTTTAAGAAATATGGTCAGAGCCATAGTCGGCACGATGTTGGACATTGGTCGGGGCAAACGAACACCCGAATCGCTCCACGAAATCATCACGAGCAAAAACAGATTGAACGCCGGTGCTTCGGCTCCTGCCCAAGGTTTAAGTTTAATTAAAATCAGCTACCCGGAATCAATTTTCCGAAGCCAAATAATATAATGGAAAATTCAGGACAAGCATTTGATGTTTCCTTGCTGAAAAGATTGATGGCATTTGCAAAGCCGTACAAAGGGATTTTTATCATCTCGCTGTTGTCGGCCGTTTTGCTTTCTTTCTTTGGTGTGGCCAGGCCGATGCTGATGCAAACAGCGGTTGATCGCTACATCGTCACCAAAGATTTAGACGGCTTACTTTTCTTTGCCATGCTGATGTTAGGCGCTTTAATCATGGAAGTGCTCTGTCAGTTCTCATTTATCTTGTTTTCGAATATGCTCGGACAAGATGTCATCAAGGACATTCGCATCAAACTTTTTAGCAAGCTTTTGTCTTTTAAAATGCAATATTTTGACAAGGCTTCCGTCGGTCGATTGGTGACACGCTCGGTGAGTGATGTCGAAACCATCGCCAGTATTTTCAGTGAGGGTTTGTTCTCTATTTTCAGCGATTTGCTCAAAATGGCAGTTGTACTCGGTGTGATGTTCTACAAGAGTTGGGATTTGACCTTGATTGTACTGTCCATCATGCCTTTTGTGTTGTATGCCACCCGCGTATTTCAAAAAGCGATGAAGAAGGCATTCAACGAAGTCAGAAACCAAGTAGCCAACCTCAATTCGTTTGTGCAAGAAAGAATCACCGGCATGCACATTGTTCAACTTTTCGGACGTGAAAAGATTGAATATGACAATTTCATAAAAATAAATAAGGAACATCAAAACGCATGGTTGAAAACCGTTTGGTACAACTCGATTTTCTTTCCGATTGCAGAACTTTCTTCGTCCATCACCATCGGTTTGATCGCTTGGTATGGAGGTTTGAACGCGGTTGTTGGGGACAAAGTAACCTTGGGAATGATTTTTTTGTTCATCGAACTTTCCCAAATGTTGTTTCGGCCCTTGCGGCAAATCGCTGACAAATTCAACACTTTGCAAATGGGAATGGTGGCAGCCAACCGGATTTTCGGAATTTTGGACACGGAGGCGCACATTCAAAACACGGGCAAGGATTTCATCCGGGATTTTAAGGGAAATATTTCTTTTAAAAACGTTCGGTTTTCCTATCTGCCTGACGAAGTTATTTTAAAAGATTTGTCTTTTGAAGTGAAGGCGGGTGAGACAGTAGCCATCGTTGGTGCAACGGGTGCCGGCAAATCGACCATCATCAATCTGTTGGGAAGGTTTTACGAAATTGACGGTGGCAGCATCTGTCTGGATGATGTGGACATTCGGTCTATTCAATTGGCAGATTTAAGAAAAAAAATAGCCGTGGTTTTGCAGGATGTCTTTCTGTTTGCGGATACCATTTTTAACAACATCACACTCAACAAACCTGAAGTAACCATGGAAGAAGTTGTTGCAGCTGCTAAACAAATTGGTTTGCACGAGTTTTTCTCGTCACTTCCGGATGGTTACAACTACAATGTAAAGGAACGTGGCGCGATGTTGTCGGCAGGGCAAAGACAATTAATCGCTTTTTTGAGAGCATACATTACCAATCCCGGAATTTTGGTATTGGATGAGGCTACTTCATCCATCGATTCTTATTCGGAGCAATTGTTGCAAGACGCGACTAAAAAAATCACCAAAGGCAGAACCTCCATCATCATTGCCCATCGGTTGGCAACCATCAAAAAAGCAGACCGTATCCTTGTGATGGACAAAGGAGAATTGGTGGAAGCGGGCACCCACAAAGAACTGTTGAAAAACGAAAATGGATACTACCGAAAACTCTATGACATGCAGTTTGCTGTCGAGATTGTTAGTGCGCGTTAGTTTAAATCTTCTTTGAGAAGCGACAAAAGTTTTTCGGGCGTTTCATAAAAAACAAATTCACCATTTTTAAAATAAGAAATTTCACCCGTTTCTTCAGATACCACCAAGGCCAACGCATCCGTTCTTTCTGTAATGCCGACTGCCGCCCGGTGGCGCAAACCAAATCGACTGGGAATATTGGTCTCAGATGAAACCGGCAAAATCACCCGGGTTGCCGTGATATAATTTCCTTCAATGATGGCCGCCCCATCATGTAATGGACTGTTTTTGAAGAATATACTTTCTAAAATCGGTTGTGTGACTTTGATGTTCATAGAATCGCCACTGTTTCTGACAAAGTCTAAAGAATTGGATCGTTGAATGACCAACAATGCACCGGTTTTAGTTTTAGACATGTTTTGAAGTGCCAAAACGATGGCTTTGCAATTGGTCTGCAATTGTGTTTTTGCTTCACGGAAAAACTTGAATTGCTCAAGAGATTTAAAGTTCTTCAGGAATCGAGTGGAGCCAATCAAGAGTAAAAACTTTCGGATTTCTTGTTGAAAGACCACAATCAAAGCAAAAATTCCCACATTGATAAATTGTCCGAGGATGGTGCTCAGCAAATTCATGTGCAGCAACTCAGTCACCTTCCAAATAAGATAAATCATCACAATCCCGATAAAAATTGGAATGGCAACCGTTCCTTTTACCAATCGATAAATCGAGTATAAAAGGAAGGCGACAAGAATGATGTCGATGACATCAATAATTCTAAATTCAAATGATTGAAAACTTTCCAAGGAATCCGTTTTTTGTAAAAGTAAAAAAAAAGGATTGTTTAGCGGATATTTATTTTGTGCATGAATCGAGCTTTCAAAAATATTGCCCATTGTCTATTGCCCATAAATTTGTTTACCTCACAACTTGTACCTAATTTTTGAGATATTTATTCCTGTATTGCCCGATAATTCCTTAATTTCGTAACCGGAAAAAATGGCGTAAAATCCCACTAAATTTTTCATTTAAAATTTTTATTAAAGCTTTTAAAATCAATACTATGAAATACGATGTGATTATACTGGGCAGTGGACCCGGCGGATATGTAACCGCGATCAGAGCATCTCAACTGGGATTTAAGGTTGCGATCATCGAAAAAGAATCACTGGGAGGTATTTGCCTGAATTGGGGTTGTATTCCTACCAAAGCATTGCTGAAAAGCGCGCAGGTTTTCGATTATTTAAAACATGCGTCCGATTACGGATTGTCGCTCAGCGATCCCAAACACGATTTTGATGCAGTCATCAAGCGGAGCAGGGGCGTAGCCGACGGGATGAGCAAAGGTGTTCAGTTTTTGATGAAAAAAAACAAAATTGAAGTCATCAATGGTTTTGGGAAAATTCAACCCGGTAAAAAGATTGAAGTGACGGATGCGGCCGGAAAAGCTGCTGTCTATGAAGCAGATCACATCATCATTGCCACCGGCGCGCGCGCACGTGAATTGCCAAACCTACCGATAGACGGCAAAAACGTCATCGAATATCGCAAAGCAATGTCACTTGAAAAACAACCCAAAAAACTCATCGTGGTGGGTTCGGGCGCCATCGGTGTGGAGTTTGCGTATTTTTACAATTCGATGGGAACGGAAGTAACCATCGTAGAGTTCTTACCAAACTTGGTGCCGATAGAAGATGAAGATGTTTCAAAACAATTGGAGCGTTCGTTCAAAAAAGCAGGCATCAACGTGATGACCAATTCCTCGGTTGAAAAAGTTGAATCAACAGCCAATGGTGTCAAAGCCACGGTCAAGACAGCAAAAGGTGTGGAGACGATAGAAGCCGATGTGGTTCTTTCTGCGGTGGGCATCAAATCGAATATTGAAAAAATCGGACTTGAAGAAGTTGGTATTGCAGTGGACAGAGACAAGATTTTGGTCAATGAATTTTACCAAACCAACATTCCCGGATATTACGCCATTGGCGATGTAGTTCCCGGCCCGGCTTTGGCGCATGTGGCTTCCGCGGAAGGCATTACTTGTGTAGAAAAAATTGCCGGATTGCACGTAGATCCAATCGATTACGGCAACATTCCGGGTTGTACCTATTGCATGCCGGAGATTGCATCTGTCGGTTTGACCGAAAAGAAAGCACGCGAAGCAGGTTATGACATCAAGGTTGGAAAATTTCCGTTCTCGGCTTCGGGAAAAGCAAAAGCCTCCGGAAATTCGGATGGTTTTGTCAAAGTGATTTTTGACGCAAAATACGGCGAATGGTTGGGTTGTCATCTCATCGGTGCAGGTGTGACCGATATGATAGCCGAAGCTGTTTTGGGTCGTAAACTCGAGACGACGGGTCACGAGATTCTGAAAACGATTCATCCACACCCGACCATGAGTGAAGCCATCATGGAAGCGGTAGCCGACGCTTATGGCGA
>JAXMLV010000082.1:0-9161 GCA_034367065.1 Flavobacteriaceae bacterium | reverse complement strand
ATAGTATTTTGGATAGAGTTTGTCAACTTATCAATAACGAAGTCCAATTCTATTTTTTTGGTTTGATTCATATTGTAAAGTTACAAAATTTAAGGCAGTTTTATAAATTTTACGTTCTGTTTTAGTATGCCGCACAACGTTCAAGCATATGGCTTTGTGGCGGTTTTCATAGTGCTTTTTTGTCGGCTTACACCAAACTTACTAAAAAGCACAAAACTGTCGTTGACTGATTTACCCGCCATAAGCTATATGCATTGTTGTGCGTTCGGCTTTTTCTTTCATTATTATGTTATTAATGTTTTTTTTCATGACAAGTTTTGCAAATTGAAACGAGCCATTTAATTGGTTCTTTTCCGATATTTTTCTTTGCATATCTTTTATGATGAACCTGTGTCGCACGAGCACCACAATATTCACATTGCCAATTATCTCTTTTCAACACAACATATCGTTTCCGTTTCCATTCGTCTGATTTAAGATATACGTTTCTGTAATAGTCTCGTCTTCGCTTACGTTTTATATCAAATAGCCATTGTTTAAGAGCAAAAAGGGTTATTCCGATAACTATTATAAGTAAAGCTTCCACGCTCATTATTTCTTTTTAATTGGGGCAAGCAGCAAATAAAAAATCCAGGCAAACCAAGAGATGAAAATCACACCTAATATCCACGCTAATTTTTCTCGTCCTGTCGTTTTACGAGAGCTGATAATCACTAATATTGGTAAAAACCAAAAAAAGGCAATTATTGCCAAAATTATTAATGCGGTAAGTCCTGAACTGTCCATTCTATTAGGTTTATTTTTTTACTTTAACTTTTAAATTATCTTCTAAATTGTCATAGCTTATCACCTTGCCTTGATAGAAATAAACTGTACTTAATCCATAATGAAATTTCCTCGCTTCAGGTGCAGTCTTTAAATAGCTTGTAGGTTCTCCCATAACTTCAATTACTTCATCTTCAGTTGAGCCAATTGTAAAATAATCTTTAGAATTGTCAGATTTGTTTTTCGTTTCTACTTTGTCAATTGCCTCTGGTTTACTTTTTAGCTGTTGTAATTCTGCCTCCAAAACTCTGTTCTTTTCTTCAAGATTTTTAATGTAGTCTTTCTCTATTTGTGAAGGTTGTTGATTACACGATAAAATCAAAAGGAATAATGGTATATAAAAATATTTGTTCATAGTGTTTATCGTCATTTTAATGTTAGTACTGTTTTAGCTGACGCACAACTACTAAATATCACCAAATATATACAACTTTTTTATGATTTTCCTGCAAAGCATCTATTTTTAAACGCTGCGTTTTTCGCAAACACAGCAGCTAAGCGCAATATTTTGCTAAAAAACGCCTTTGTCAGTTTTATGGGTTATGGAAAAGACGTTGTCATGGCGTTTTCACAAAAAAATGTTTTTCTTTGTATAAAAATAAGACCATGAAGTTTCCGCGTTCGCATCAATTCATACTTTTTGTGTTTGTCATATTGACCCTGGCTCAATGCGCAAAAAGAGGCACACCCGAGGGCGGACCGAAAGACTTGCTCCCACCCCACATGACAGAGGCAATCCCCGATACATTTTCGATTCGGTTTACTGCAAAAAAAATAAGGATCTACTTTGACGAATTCGTCCGCTTGAAAGATGTTCAGAAGCAACTCATCATCTCTCCGCCCATGAAGTATTTCCCGGAAGTTAGGCCGCAAGGCTTGCCCACCAAATACATCGATATACTGATTCGGGATACCTTGCTTGAAAACACAACCTACACCATGAATTTTGGTCAGAGCATCGAAGACAACAACGAAGGAAATCCTTATTCCTTTTTCAAATATGTGTTTTCGACGGGTGAATACCTCGATTCACTGACCCATACCGGGACTATCAAAGATGCTTTGCTAAAAGTACCCGACAATTTTGTAACCGTGATGTTGTATGAAGTTGATGATAAATTCAACGACTCGATTATTTATAAATCACCGCCCACTTACATCACCAGTACGTTGGATAGCGCGGTTGTTTATACCTTTGAAAACATGAAGCCCGGAACCTATTTTTTGGCCGCGCTCAAAGACAAGAACAACAATTATCTGTACAACCAGAAAACAGATAAAATAGGCTTTAAAAAGGAGTTTATCACCCTGCCGACAGACAGCGTTTACGAACTGACACTTTTCAAAGAAATCAATACTTTCAAAGCGTTAAGACCGACACAAGCAAGTGCCAATCGATTGATTTTTGGCTACGAAGGCAGTCCGGAAAACATGAATATAGAGATACTCACACCCACAAATAAAGATTTTGAACACCGCATCACAGCCGATAAAACCAAAGACACACTTTATTATTGGTTTAAAAATATAGAAGCCGACACCCTTCGTTTTAAAGTGAGCAACGAACAGAAAATAGATACGTTTGCAGTACCTTTCAAAAAGATGAAAAAGGACTCCTTGTCGCTCAAACCTACTTACTCGGGTAATTTGCCGCTCAACAAGCCTTATTATTTAGAGTCTGAAACACCCTTCGAAAAATTTGATGCAGCTAAAATATCCGTTTTTAACAGAGATTCCGTGCCCATTCCGTTTCAGGCAAAATTGGATAGCATCCAACTTTTTTCGATAGATTTTGCAAAAGAAGAAGGTCAGCGATACAACATCAAATTATTGCCGGGTGCTTTGACCGATTTTTATGACCACGCAAACGATTCGCTCAACATAAAAATAGCCACCAAAAACGACCGCGACTTCGGTAGGCTTAATTTGGATTTGAAGTTTGTCAAACAATTCCCCGTAGTCGTTCAACTGCTCAACAATGCGGGAAAAGTAATCACCGAACAGGTTGTTGCTCAAAGCAAAGTAGCCGAATTCTTGTTTTTAGATCCGATGAAATATACCCTTCGCATCATTTACGACACCAATAAAAACGGCAAATGGGACACGGGCGATTATTTCTTAAAACGACAACCCGAACGCATCGAGTATTTCCCGACAGAGTTAGACATTCGCGCAAATTGGGATGTATTCGAGACTTTTATTTCAAACTAAACGCATCTTGATCCTCCAAAAATTTGAGTTTTTCGCGGTTGGTTTGAAGCGATTTTTTATCTAAAACCGCCGACACTATTTTTTCTTCATCAATTTGTGGAGCGACAACAATTCTCCCAAGCGCATCATAGACCGCAGAATGACCGGAATATTCGTGTTTGTTGCCATCGATACCCACTCTGTTTACACCCGCTACGTAGCTCATGTTTTCAATCGCACGCGCTTTCAGCAATGCGTCCCAAGCATCCATGCGCGGTTTAGGCCAATTCGCCACATAAATCAGCAAATCATAGGCCTCCGTATTTCGTGACCAAACCGGAAATCGAAGATCATAACATACCAACGGGCAAATTCGCCAGCCGTTATAATTTACAATCAAACGTTCTTTCCCGGAGGTATAAACCTTGTTTTCGCCCGCCAAAGTGAAGAGATGCCGTTTGTCGTATTGTTCCATTTTACCGGAAGGATGCACGAAAACGAGTCGGTTGAAATATTGATTGTTTTCCGCTATTACTAAGCTTCCCACCAATGCCAATTGCTTTTTCATGGCAGTTTTCCGCATCCATTCTATAGATTTTCCGTGCATGTTTTCGGCAACAGCAGCCGGATTCATCGTAAATCCGGAAGTGAACATTTCCGGTAAAACAACCAATTGTACCTGCTCGGGAAGCGCATCTATTTTTTGACTGAGCGAAATCAGGTTTTCATTCGGATTTTCCCAATATAGAGAAGTTTGGAGGAGTGCCAAATGGAGCAAATCGGGTGGCATGCTTGGGTTTTTAGGATTAATGGAGTATAAATTTACGGCAAAAAATCTAAAAAATTGAAAGAATCGAAAAAAGCAAAAAATGATTGGACACGATTCGGGTCTATATGCTTTCTGAGTCTCGTTGCTTGTTCTACTGCTGATTTTCGATAAATGATTACTTCCGATAGCTAAGGGGACGATTTTATGGATACATTAATTTACCGTTACCATAAAGTTATGTTAACACAAAAGGCATCATAAAAAACAATATGTGCTATCTTTACCCAACATTTAGACCAAATTTTTTTTGTTTAGAATATTTAAAGTTAATTTAAACTGGGTTTTATGAAAAAAAAGGACATCAGAATCCTGTTGGTTGATGACGAACCGGATATTTTAGAAATTGTGGGTGTCAATCTTTCCGCGGAAGGCTATAAAATCAGTACGGCTTCCAACGGTTTGGAAGCCGTCAAAAAGGCAAAAAAAGAATTGCCGCACCTCATTATTTTAGATGTGATGATGCCTGGAATGGACGGCATCGAAGCCTGTGAAAAAATCAGGGAAATCCCTGAATTAAAAGAGGTAATCATCACTTTTTTTACGGCAAGGTCAGAAGATTATTCGATGGTTGCCGGATACGAAGCCGGTGCCGATGATTACATCACCAAACCCATCAAACCCAAAGTGTTGGTGAGCAAAGTGAAGAGTTTGCTCAGACGACTCAAGGAGAACGATGAGTCGGTTTCAGACATAGTGACTCTCGGCGATTTGATCATCAATCGAGAAGAATATAAAATCAGCATCGGCAAAGTAGAATTGTCATTGCCGCGGAAGGAATTTGAACTTTTGTCCTTGCTTTGTTCGAAACCCGGTAAAGTTTTCAAACGCGAAGAAATATTGGATAAAGTCTGGGGCAACGAAGTGGTTGTGGGCGGACGAACCATCGATGTACACATCCGTAAATTGAGAGAGAAAATAGGGGACGATTATTTCAAAACAGTCAAAGGCATTGGATATAAGTTTGTAGGATAACATGGCCATCAAATTCAAACGAACATATCGTTTTGCCTTCAGAACTTCGGTTTTTATCACACTTATATTGACGTTTTCTTCATTGGTTTTTCAGTATTTTTTCTTAGAAATTTCTTGGAAATATACTTTGGTTCAGTGTATCGCTATTTTTATCACTTCCTTTTTTGTCATCCAATACAGGGTTGAAAATTTCATTTACAAGCGTATCAAAAAAATATACGATGAGGTGTCGCTGCTCGAGTCGAGCAGTTTTCAGAGTCAACCCGTCACGACCGATATGGCAACGCTGACCAAAGAAGTCAGGAAGTTTGCGGCTGACAAAAAACTCGAAATAGAAGCACTCAAAATCAGAGAAAGCTACCGCAAAGAATTTATCGGAAATATTTCACACGAACTCAAAACGCCTTTGTTTACCGTTCAAGGATACATACTGACATTGCTTGACGGGGATATTAAAGACAAAAAAATCATTCACAAATATTTGAAACGTGCCAATTCGGGAGTGGAAAGACTCATCTACATCGTCAACGATTTGGACATGATTACCAAACTCGAAACCGGTAATCTCAATTTGAAATTGAATCCTTTTGACATCGTCGAACTGGTTCGTAATGTGATTGAATTATTTGAAATGAAAGCCTCCAAAAGCGATATAACCCTTACACTCGACACAAATTATCCCACTCCGATTATGGTAAATGGAGATATTGAACGCATCAAACAGGTTGTTTCCAATTTAGTAGTCAACTCTATAAAATATGGGAAAAAAGACGGAACGACCGAAATAAGCATAGAAGATTTAACCAAAAAGAAAATTATTGTCAGAATCACAGACAACGGAGAAGGCATCAAAAAAGAATATATTCCCCGGCTTTTCGAACGATTTTTCCGGGTGGACAAAAGCGGTTCCCGCGAAGAAGGAGGCTCCGGCTTGGGACTCGCCATTGTGAAACACATCATTGAAGCTCACGGCGAAAAAATATACATTGAAAGCGAGTATGGCGTTGGTTCAGAATTTTCATTTACCCTCGAAAAGGTGAAATAACTGCCCAAAATCTTCCTGCGGTCTTCCGAAGTTTTTCAATCCGCTAAACAACCCTGTTTTTGCCAAACTTTTGATGGAAAAATGTTCCTGTTTCTCCGAAGGTACTATCCCCTTAAAGTTGAGCCTTTCCGCCAAGTATTCCTGTTCGTATTGACCCGGAGTGGGAATAAAAAACGCTTTCTTTTCTAATTTTGCCAAATCCATGATGGTGGTGTAACCGCTTCGGGAAAGTACCATATCGCTCGCGTTTATCGCGTTTTCGAGTTCGCCGGAAGTCATAAAATTATAAACGGTCGTATTCAGAAAATTAAAAACCTCTTGTTCGGCTTCAATTTTTCCCCGCACAAACAAAACCTTTCCCGGATAATTTTTGATTTCGTTGAACAGTTTGTCTTCGAGCATGGTACGTTGTGGCTCAGGTCCCGAAAGGATTACCAACATGTCGTAGATTTTTTCGACATCATTTTTTTCAAACCGACTCAACGGACCGATGTATTTGGTATTGATTTTTTTGTTTTTCAGATGTCCGAGCCTGCCCGAAAGATTGTCTGCTTCTTCAAAATCTGGCACCCAACATTCGTTGAAATTCGCGATAAACCAATGGTGCAACTTGCTGGTCAGGTAAGTGGTGTTGCCGGTGAGTACATTGAGCTGGTGCGTGATAAATATCGATGGAACTCTTTTATCGTAAACACCCAGACGGTTGTCGGAAATGATACCTTGTATGACTCCATTATCAACCAATTGTTTGACAAATTTGCGCTCTCTCATTACTGCACGAATCATTTTTGGTGTGTCGAAAATGAGTTTTGATTTGAAAAACTTTCCGTTTTTTGCATATTCAATGTTGTATGAAGCCAATTCGATGCTGTCCAAATCCGGGAATTCTTTTTTCAACAGGGAAAGCGCAACTCCATCGGATGCCAACAAGGGGCGATATCCGTTTTTGAGCAATGCCTTGATGATAGGAATGCAACGCGTGGCATGACCGAGACCCCAGTTGAGCGGTGCTACCAAGATGGTTTTGGAATAATTCATGTAAAAATAATATACCCACAAATGTAATTGACTCCTTTCATACAGATATTTCCTTAATTTTACCAAAATTTTAAATTACGTCGTGGGAAGCAAAAATAAACTTAAGCGATTCAAGGAAAATTTAACCTTTTCAAACGTCATTCAACCCGAAAGATCGCTTTTGGAAGCTAATCAGTTCACGATAAAGGGAAATTGGCATCAGACGTTTTTTAAAAATCAGGGGGATATCGTACTTGAATTGGGTTGCGGAAAAGGAGAATACACCCTTGCCATGGCCCGAAAATATCCGGATAAAAATTTTATCGGCATCGACATCAAAGGTGCGCGCTTTTGGCGGGGTGCAAAGACGGCTTTGGAAGAGAATTTAACCAATGTCGCTTTCGTGCGAACCCAAATTGAGCTGATAGATAAGATTTTTGCAACGAATGAAGTCTCAGAAATTTGGATTACTTTTCCCGATCCGCAAATCAAATACAAACGCAGCAAACACCGATTGACCAATCCGGTTTTCTTAGATTTGTACAAACGGATTTTGAAACCGCAGGGAACGATGCATTTGAAAACTGACAGCGAATTTATGCACGGCTACACTTTGGGTATCTTGCAAGGTCTTGGTTTGAAAATCAGTTATGCGCACCACGATGTTTACAGCAATACCGAAAGCCCCGAAATAGTGACATCGGTTCAGACTTTTTATGAGCAACAGTATTTGGAACAAAAAAAAGCCATCACTTACATCCGATTTAAACTCGATTGAATATGAATCTTATCTGGCATTTTCTATTGGGAATTGTTTTGTCCGGAATCGGCGTTATTCCGCCCGGATTGCTCAATATGAATGCAGCTAAAATAACCATCAAAGACGGCAAATCCAGAGCCTTGATGTTTGCCGCGGGCGCATCGTTGGTGGTGAGTATCCAAGCCACCATCGGACTTTTCTTCGCCAAATTTCTTAACCGACGAACCGATTGGGTGGACAACCTACAACGTTTCGGGCTGTTGATACTGGTGATTCTGGCTATCTATTTTTTGACCGTTGCATCCTATCAGCGTAAAAAACCGGCGAGTAAACTCGTACGCAGCAAAAGAAGCCGGTTTTTGTTGGGTATTTTTCTTTCGGTCGTCAATGTGTTTCCCATTCCTTTCTACGCTTTCATCAGTGTAACCATGGTGTCTTACAGTTGGTTTTTGTTTGAACAACCCAATACCTCCGCCTTTGTGGTTGGAACTTCTGTCGGCACTTTTTTGATGTTGTATGTCTATATTTTATTTGCCAACAACATCGCATCAAAAAGTGAGCGATTTACCAAAAACATGAATTTTATTATCGGGATTATCGCTGCTTTGGCCGCTTTGGCAACTTTGTTTAAACTATTATAAACACGGATGGAAGCTAACTTCTTCAATCGTGTTTATGAGGTCGTTCGGCAAATTCCGGAAGGCAAAGTCACGAGCTACGGAGCCATCGCGACCTATTTAGGAACCGGAAAATCAGCACGCATGGTGGGTTGGGCGATGAACGCCGCACACGCTTTGGAAGATGTTCCGGCACATCGGGTCGTAAACCGAATCGGTTTGCTCACCGGAAAACATCATTTTTCCGGTACCAATCTGATGCAACAACTTTTAGAGTCAGAAGGATTGACAGTCAAAAACGACAAAATAGTCAATTTTTCCATGCATTTTTGGAACCCTTGTTTGGAACTTAAAACCAATCGAGATTTGCGAATTCGGAGGAAGGATAAGAATTAATCCGTTAAAAATTTTAAATAAAAATCATCCTTTTTTTTAATTGTAATTTTATATATCGTAATATTGCAATATATAAATGTAGCTATGGGACTTACCAAGAAAGAATTGTTTACCAAAGAGCAAAACGAACTGTCACAAATGGCCAAAGCTTTGGCGCATCCGGCGCGCGTGGCAATTCTTCAGTATTTGTTGAAAGCCAACGCTTGTATCAACGGTGACTTGGTGCAAGAATTGGGTTTGGCGCAACCCACCATCAGCCAACATTTGCGGGAATTAAAAGAAATTGGCCTCATCCAAGGAACCATCGAAGGGGTTTCGGTAAACTATTGTATTCATCCCAAAAAATGGAAAGAAATACAAATGATTTTTGATCAGTTTTTTAATCAATATCAATATACAAATCAAGCAGACTGTTGTTGATGGGAGTCGGAAGACAATAGGCAAAAGTTGGAAGTCAGGAGTCGGAAGTTCAGTTCCGGCGGCTTCGGCTTCGCTCAGCCACCAAGCCAT
>JAXMLV010000081.1:0-60887 GCA_034367065.1 Flavobacteriaceae bacterium | reverse complement strand
ATCTCAACCAGGATTGCGCCCGTGCTTTTATGCAACAGTTTGAAAATCGGCCTTGCATAGAGCTAAACAAGTTTACGAAATTATTCAATATCCTCCGCTTACGTTAGCGGGATAAGTCAATGCTTCGGTATAGGGAGGATTACTTACAACGTTTATGTATATGAGCTGTGGCGTGTCTCGGCACAGACTTTCCTGATGAAAACTGGCTTTGGAAAATCCGCAGGATTTTCCAAGTGAGGACTGACCAAGCCATAGCTTATATACGGTGTTAGGCACTGGCTTTTATTTTTTCTTCAATCCGTTTTCTTTCATCAAGTCAAAAGCTTTGTCAAATTCCGCTTTCCGTTCTGATTTTACATTTCCATATATCATTCGAATTCTGTCGACACTTTGTCCACGAGAATGAATTTCAGGGTTGTCATTTTTAGGTTCGTTCAGTTCTGCATTTCCACCTCTTAATATTACAACATAACTATTGTCAGTATAAATAAAATGTTGGTAAAATCCCTCTTCATAAGTATTAACTTCATTTTTTGTAATTCCAGCAGGCAAAGTCAAATAATAATCAGATTGGTTTATTTGAACATCTTCAAACGAGTATTCAGCTCCGCTTTTTGATTTACAGTTCGACAGAATTAAAATTCCGATTATTAATATGAATATTTTTTTCTTCATTAATTCCGTCCGAGTGATTTCCGCTTGTGCCTAACGTTTAGTATAAAAGAAGTAGGGCTGAAAATAAGCAATTACTTTTCGGTTTATCCACAAGCCAAATCTTTTGCATTTTGTTTTATCTTTCTATTCTAAAGCCAAATCAAAAGATTTGGCGACCTCGCAAATATTCCTGAAACATTGGGTTTAGCACTTACTTGCCCTATTTTTTTTATACCTTGTTGGCACCAGTACTTTATTCATCTTTTAAGCAAGTTTAGATTAATTCTAATGATTGCTCGGTCAAATTACGGTCTGCTATTCTATAATTCTGAACTGTTCCATCTTTTTGCACATAGATTTTATCAAAGGCTTTCCAAAATGTTTTTTTTTCTAACTCAATTTTTTCGAGTTCATTTAGTGGAACTTTTACTTTTTGGATTTTACCAATTGGATTTATCAAGTCCAGAATCAAATGTTTTTCAGTCTTGTTGATATTGAATAGATAATTTGGTTCAAGGTCGAATAGAATAAATCTTAAAAAAACTCCAATCCATAAACCTAAAATCACACCATAAGCTATGTCATTAATTGTCAATGTAAAAATCCACTTTAAGAGGAACAAAGCTATAGTTATCAATAGAGGAGATAAAAGATAAATCTTCGCAATTTCCAAAAGTGTTTTATTCTTTCTAACGTTAATTAAGTCAACGGTTTTCATCATTCTTGTATTGGTGCCAACTACTAAATACCACCAAATATATACAACTTTTTCCTAAAAACTTCTCTTTGTTGCCGGTATATAATAGGTCGGCAGCCGGCTTACAACACCACAACAAACGCCTGTCAAAGAATTTTCTGAATATCGCTCCAACGAATCAATTTGATGTGTGCTTTCGCGATGATTTCTTTGGCTTTCTCACTGGTAAAAAAATTGTAATCTGCCTGTCTCCAAGGCGCGTGATAGGTGTCGTGACCCGCCGTGACGGCATTCATTTCTTCATCGTCAAAAGCCAAATGTATCAAGACAATGTGCACCCCCGGTTTTAAATTTTGCAATGCATGGGTGTAAAACGCTTCCGTACCCGATTGATAATCCGCAGGTTCCTCCATGATGATTTGATCGATAACCGGTATTTCGGTTAAATCAATCCCTTCAAAAAGTGCAACATTCGGGCGAATCAAGCCTTCCATGATTTGGGTATTGACCATCGCCGGAATTTTAAATTCTTGTGCTATTTTCAAGTAAACACGCAGGTATTCGGGTCTGCCATAAAATAGACAACCCATGTGCGAATCCAAATGTGTCGGCTGAATCCCCATTTGGTTGGCGGCTTTTATTTGAGCGCGAATTTCTGTTTCTACTTCTTCCGGACTCGCGTTGGCGGTTACCGGTCCGCAATCCGGATACATGTGACCTTTTGCATCGACAAGCCCCGGGACAACCGTTTTTCCCGCCACCGGTCCCCAGTTGTAATTTTGCCATTCGTTGGTCAGCGTAATGTGGATGCCGATGTCTAATCCCGGAATTTCTTTGGCCAACTCCCCTACTTCGGCAGACCATGCCGGCGGCACCATCATGCTGGTGGATGTGACCAAACCATTCTTGATGGCTGCAAAAGTTGCCATGTTCTGTGAATGCGAAACGCCCACATCGTCACCGTGAATAATCAGAAGTTTATCGTCTTTGGTATAGCCGAGTTTTTCGGCAAGTGTTTGTGAAAAGCTGAATTGCACACCCAAAAGGAAGGCAATCGAAAGCAGAAAGGATGTGTTTTTCATGGTTGATAAAGATTTTAAAAATGAATTAGGTTTGTTAAAATTCAAAAGTCAATCAACCAAGGAGGATGGTGTTGATTGGAAGTTAAAAATACACTTTTATTTTGAATAATTCAGAATTCCTTATCCCAATCGATCCACGAGCAAGACATCGCAGACATCTTTAGAAAATGTTTCAAAAGGATGGTTTTCATACGAAACCACCATGCTCTTGTCGTAATCTTCAATCGATTCTATCTTCAATTCCGCGCCCAACTGCAATTCGCGCCTGTTGAGAAATTTTAAAAACTCGGAAGATGAATGTACCAGTGCAACCAACTTTACGGTTTCACCGGGTTTGCAAATCCCCAGCGGGTCATAATTTTTTTGCTGCATTTCACCATTTTTGTCCGGTATGGGCGATCCGTGTGGGTCAATCTTCGGATTCCCGAGCAATTCATCCATCCGTTCGAAGAAAATAGTCGAATCGATGTGTTCTACTTGTTCCGCAATCTCGTGAACTTCTTCCCAACCGAACCCCATTTTTTCTACCAAATACATTTCCGTCAGTCGGTGTTTGCGGACAATGAGTGCCGCTTTTTTCTTCCCTTTGGGCGTTAACGACAGCGGTTTGTACTTCTCATAGCTTACCCAACCTTGTTCGTTCAGATTTTTAATCATGCTGTTTGCGGTTGGCAATTTTACTTGAAGTAAATTGCTCAATTCCGTAATATTAACCTCTCCCTTTTCAACGGATAGCAGAAAGAGCGCCTTGAGATAATTTTCGACCGTGGGTGAAGCCATGACTTTTTAGTGTGCAACAAAAGTATTAAAAATATTTTTATAAAATAATTTGTTAGATTAACTAAACTTATTATTTTTGCCAATCTATTATTCTTAATTTGGGGCGCAATACGCAACGATAAAAAAGTGTACTTGAACTATGGAAAAGAAATCATTAAGTGAAGTCAACGCGACCGTACACACCGACAAAACAACACCCTGGAAACGTTTTTTATCATTCGCCGGTCCCGCCTATCTGATCAGCGTGGGTTATATGGATCCCGGAAATTGGGCAACCGATATTGCCGGTGGTTCGGCGTTTGGCTACAAATTGATTTGGGTACTTTTGGCATCAAATCTGATTGCCTTGTTGTTGCAATCTTTGAGTGCGCGCTTGGGCGTAGTGGGTGGGTTGGATTTGGCGCAAGCGAGCAAAAAAGCCTACCCGAATTGGGCAAACATTCCATTGTATGTGCTGGCAGAAATAGCCATTGCGGCCTGTGATTTGGCAGAAATCGTCGGGATGGCCATCGGTTTGAATTTGATTTTTGGCTTGCCGCTTATCTGGGGAATTTCCATCACGGCTTTAGACACCATTTTGTTGTTGTATTTATTGAAAAAAGGCATGCGCATCATGGAAATGGTTATCATTTCACTGATTTTCATCATTGGAGTTTCATTTTTGATGGAGATGTTTATCGTCAAACCTGTTTTAGGCGATGTACTTCAAGGTTTTATTCCTTCCAATCTGGATGGAAGCGCGCTTTACATTGCCATTGGAATAATCGGTGCCACCGTGATGCCGCACAATTTGTACTTGCACTCTTCACTCGTTCAAACCCGAAAAATAGAACAAACTTTCAAAGGCATTAAAAATGCGCTTAAATACAATTTTATCGATTCGGCAATCGCGCTGAATCTGGCCTTTTTTGTCAATGCGGCGATTCTCATTTTGGCGGCTGCCGCGTTCTATACCAATGGTTTTTTCGGTGTGGCTGAAATACAGGATGCTTCTCATTTGTTGGACAATTTGTTTGGAAAAGCGGCTCCGATGTTTTTTGGCATCGCACTGATTGCATCCGGTCAAAGCTCAACAATCACAGGCACGATGGCCGGACAAATCGTGATGGAAGGACATTTGAATCTCCGCATTCAGCCTTGGTTAAGAAGGCTGATTACCCGATTGTTGGCCATTGTTCCTGCTTTGTTTACCATCCTGTATTTTGGTGAAGAAGGATTGGGAAGCCTGTTGATTTTAAGTCAGGTGATCTTGAGTTTGCAACTGGGTTTTGCCATCATTCCACTGATTCATTTCAATTCCGACAAAATTTTGATGCGCGAATTTGTCATCAAACCCTGGGTAAAAATATTGGCTTGGACGAGTGCAGTACTCATCGTTTATCTGAACGTTCGTTTGGTTTTAGAAGAAATTGGCACTTGGATGGATGCTTCCGAAGATCATTTACTGATTTACACCTTGGTTATTCCGTTTGTTTTGGCTTGTTTGGCGCTGCTTATTTATATTTTTGTCTATCCGATTATTATAACTAATGTGAAAGAAAAGAAACAATTGCCACACGGTTACGCCCAAAAAATAGCCCTCAACGATTTGGCGGATTACAAACACATTGGCATCGCCATCGACTTTTCCGGCAACGATCAAATTCTCATCCAAAATGCGCTTAAGCAAGGTGGGAAATCAGCGGAATACACTTTTATTCACATCGTTGAAACCGCTGCCGCACGCTATTTGGGGCAAAATGCATTGGATAAGGAAACTAAATTGGATGAGCAAAATTTAATCATCTACAGAAACCGCTTGCTGGAATTGGGATATCAGGCAAATCATCAAATCGGTTTCGGACCGGCTGCAAACGAAATTGTAAAAATTGTCAATGCCCAAAAAATTGATTTCTTGGTGTTGGGATCACATGGTCACAAAGGCTTGAAAGATTTGGTCTTTGGCACCACAGTCGATAAGGTCCGACATCAGTTGAAAATACCGCTGTTGATCGTGTATGAATAGAAAATTTACCACCCAATCTCCCCAATCCCTTTTGCTTTCAGATAATCATTGGTTTTGGCAAAATGCCCGTTGCCAAACCAAAGCCCACGGTTGGCACTGAGCGGCGAAGGATGTCCCGAAGTCAACACCAAATGTTTGGAAGCATCGATGTCTTTTCCTTTGCGTTGGGCGTAATTTCCCCAAAGCAAAAACACCACATTTTCTTTTTTTTGCGAAATCGTCCGAATCACCGCATCGGTAAAGGTTTCCCAACCGCGCTTTTGATGCGAACCTGCCAAACCTTGTCGGACAGTGAGCGTGGCGTTGAGCAACAACACCCCTTGCGAAGCCCATCGGAGCAGTTTGCCACTTTTTGGGTACGGAATGCCCAACTCGCTTTCTATTTCTTTAAAAATATTGATAAGCGACGGCGGATGGGCGATGCCATCATTGACGGAAAAACACAAACCATGCGCCTGACCGGCTCCATGATAAGGATCTTGCCCCAAGATAACCACTTTGACCGCATCAAAAGGACAGCAATCAAAAGCGGTAAAAATTTCGGAGGCTTTCGGATAACAAAGCTGTGTTTTGTATTCGTCTTTGACAAATGCCGCCAATTGCTGGAAATAGGGTTTTTCAAATTCCGTTTGCAGCTCGATCTTCCAAGAAGGGTGAATAGTCACTTCCAATTTGCGTATTTTTGTCAAAAATAACAATAAGTTACGAGCATGCAGCCGATCGCACCCAAAACACTACTCGATTTAGAATTCGACAAAGTCATCGACCGGGTGCAAGCATTGTGCAAAACCGAATCGGGTCAGCGTGAAGCCGCCGCCATCCAAGTTTTTCGTGTTAAGGAAGACTTGTTGTTTTCGCTTGCGCAAACCAATGAATATTTGGCTTCGTTCGACAACAACAACCGCATTCCGACACACGAGTTTGAATCCATCGACAAAGAACTCCAACAGCTTCGCATCGAAGGATTCGCGTTGGAATTACCGAGTTTCAAGAAAATTTCTTCCCTCTGTACAATCACCAATACGCTCGTTCGTTTTTTTGAAGAATTTAGTGTTTATTACACCGTTTTGCATCAAACGGCAAAGGCTGATTATTTCAACAAGTTTTTAATCGAACAAATAGACGAAGTCATCGACAAATTTGGTGAAGTTAAAGACGATGCCTCCGACTCGCTGGCTAAAATCAGAAAACAACGCAAGCAAGTGCAGGGGCAAATCAACCAAAGTTTTGGCGCAGCTTTGAGTCGGTATGCAGCGGAAGGCGTGTTGGACGAAATTCGCGAATCTGTCATCGACAACAAGCGGGTTTTGGCGGTTTCGGCCATGTATAAAAAAAGGGTGAAAGGACAAATGATGGGAACTTCCAAAACGGGAAGCATCATCTTTATCGAACCCGAATCGACTTATATACTCACACGTCAGCTCAACAATTTGCTGTTTGAAGAAGCGGAAGAAATCAAAATTATCGCACTGAATCTGACAGCTGTGATACGGCCTTTTGCGGATTTTTTGACCGAAATTCAGTCTTTTCTCACCATCATGGATTTGATTGCTGCCAAAGCCAAATACGCACAACAATTGCATGCCGTACTTCCCGAAATCGTGGCGGAAAGAAGCATGTTGTTCAGAGATGCTTATCATCCCCTACTCTATTTGAACAACAAAGAAAAAGGGGCGCACACCCATCCGCAAACCATCGCGTTTCGTCCGGACTGCCGCATCATCGTCATTTCCGGACCCAATGCGGGCGGAAAAAGCATCACACTCAAAACCGTGGGGCTGCTCCAACTCATGCTGCAAAGCGGCTTTTTGATTCCTGTGCATCCACGCAGTCAAGCCTGTCTGTTTGAAAATATATTGACCGATATTGGCGACCATCAATCCATTGAAAATCATTTGAGTACTTACAGTTACCGGTTGAAAAATATGCGTCATTTTTTGCGCAAATGTCAGGCTGAAACCCTTTTTCTCATCGACGAATTCGGCAGTGGCTCCGATCCCGAATTGGGGGGTGCATTGGCGGAAGCCTTCCTTGAAGAGTTTTATCATCGTGGGGCATTTGGCATGATTACGACCCATTACGCCAACCTGAAAATGCTCGCCAACGAATTGCCACACATGGCCAACGCCAACATGGTGTTTGACCAACAGAGTTTAGAGCCTACTTTTCAGTTGAGATTGGGCGAAGCCGGAAGTTCCTACACCTTTGAAGTGGCTCAGAAAAACGGCATTCCGTTCGGACTCATCAACCGCGCCAAGAAAAAGGTTGAAAAAGGAAAACTTCGCTTTGACAAAACCATTTTGAGTTTGCAGAAAGAAAGAAGTAAATACGAATCTGAAACCGAAAAACTAAAAAAGGAATCGGAAGGACAGCGCGATTTATCGAAAAAAAATGTGGAGATTCAAATTAAAATTCAAGACAAACTCGAGCGTTATCAGGAGTTGTATGACACCCATCAGAAAACCATCTATTTGGGCAACAAAGTCAGTGAAATAGCTGATAAATATTTTCAAAACCTGACTGACGGCAAGGCAGGCGGCAAGCGAAAAGAGATGGTCGCTGCTTTGATACGTTTGGTAGAAATCGAAAACAGCAAGAAGAAAAAACCTGAAATCGAATCACCAAAAATCAAGGTTAAGCCGACGAAAAAACCGATTGAACAAACGGCAATCATCAAAGAAATTGAACCCGAGTTGGAGAAAATTCGTCAAAAGAAAAAAGAAAAAAAGCACAAAGAAAAAGCGGAAGCAGTCAAACCCGAATTGCCTAAAAATATAGGGGATCGCGTGCGTTTGTTATCCGGGAAAGCTATTGGCACCATCGACAAAATCGAAAAGAACAAAGCCATCGTGAATTACGGTACTTTTACCACCAACGTCAATCTCGACCAACTCGAATTGGTCGAAAAAAGCAAATCAAAATGATGGATCAACTTCCCAAAAACAAAGAAATTATCCTGTTTGACGGCGTTTGCAACCTTTGCAACGGCGCGGTTTTATTCATCATCAAACGCGACCGGGATGATGTGTTTAGATTTGTATCACTACAAAGTGAATTGGGAAAAGAAATCATACGATACATCGGCGTGGACGTTTCCAAAACCGACTCAATCGTATGGTACAAACCCGGAGAAGCTTATTATTACAAATCGGATGCGGCACTTATGATAATCAACCACTTTGGTGGCATTTGGGGTCTGCTGAATGTCTTTAAAATTATTCCCGCTTCTTTGCGAAATTTATTGTACGACTTTATTGCAAGAAACCGTTACAACTGGTTTGGCAAAAAAGAAAGTTGCATGATTCCCACGCCGGAGCTGCAGCAAAAGTTTTTATAAAAAACCACCAATCCTACATTTCCGAGTTTTAGGTTCGGTTAGATCAATCGAACCGCACAGTCATCATCCGGATTGATTTCCGAAAAAATATAGTATCTTGATAGTCTAATCTCAATAATTCGCACATCAAATTATTGCTAATTTATCTAACAATTATTTTTGTTTTGTGTGAGGTACGCCAAAAGAAAAAGTATTCAATATCTTTGTAAAAACATTTTTTTTAAAGCATTCAATCATTTTTATACATGACCATCGATTTTTCTAAATCTACCGATAATTTAGTTCCTGCCATCGTTCAAGATGCGCATACCAAAACCGTTTTGATGTTGGGTTATATGAACGAAGCTGCCTATCAAAAAACCATAGAAACCCAAAAAATCACTTTTTACAGCAGAAGCAAAAAACGTCTTTGGACCAAGGGTGAAGAAAGCGGTAATTTTTTGCAATTACACTCCATCAAAACCGATTGTGACCACGACACCTTGCTTATTCAGGTCAAGCCTTTAGGACCAGTCTGCCATACGGGAAACGACACTTGTTGGGCAGAGAAAAACACCCCGCAATTTGGTTTCTTTTCTGAATTGGAAGCCATTATCAAGCAGCGAAAAGAAAATGCGACTTCCGACAATAGTTATGTTGCCTCGCTTTTTGAAAAAGGCATCAACAAAATTGCACAAAAAGTTGGCGAAGAAGCGGTGGAAACTATCATTGAAGCCAAAGACAACAACGACGATTTATTTCTCAACGAAAGTGCAGATTTACTTTTTCACTACCTGATTTTACTGCAAGCTAAAGGGTTCACTTTGAAAGACATCGAAAAAATATTAGCTGAAAGGCATCACTAGCAATATACAATGATTTGACATTATATCTGTTACCGTAAAATTAAAGGGAAATATAGGGTAATTACAAAATCATTTTGCTGTTCTTTTTTGGAATCTTTGTCTATAACAAAAAAAAATTATTTTTCAATCCTATCATTTGATGAGCGATATTCATCTTATCCAAAAAAATAAGTGTTTAAAAAAATTATTATGGTTGTAAAAACATTACCCATAACTAACTGAATATTAGAATATAGTAAGCGTAAAATCAAACTTGGATATTGTAGAACAAACTTAAATTTTTAACACCAAACCTGCGAATTACGTAATCTTGCCTACGATTTTAAAAAAAGACTTCTGCATTTTGAAGTAAAAACAGATAAAATTCTCAACAAGAAACATGATTTTAAATAAATACAGTAAAACCGTCACACAAGATGAAACGCAACCCGCTGCCCAAGCCATGTTGCACGCCATCGGTCTGACCGATGACGATTTTCAAAAACCCATGATTGGCATCGCAAGTACCGGTTATGAGGGCAATCCTTGCAACATGCACTTGAACGATTTGTCCAAAGAAATCAAAAGTGGTATTCAACACGCCGGAATGACCGGACTTATATTTAACACCATCGGCGTCAGCGATGGCATTTCGATGGGCACGCCCGGCATGCGGTTTTCTTTGCCTTCGAGAGATATTATCGCTGATTCAATTGAGACCGTTGTTCAGGCGATGAGTTATGACGGTTTGGTAACCGTCGTTGGCTGCGATAAAAATATGCCCGGCGCATTGATGGCCATGTTGCGACTCAACCGACCTTCCATTTTGGTTTACGGTGGCACCATCGCCGCCGGTTGCCACAACGGCAAAAAATTGGATGTAGTCTCTGCTTTTGAGGCGTGGGGCGAGAAAGTTGCCGGAACCATCACCGAAAGAGAATTCAAAAATGTCATTCACAAAGCCTGCCCCGGTCCCGGTGCTTGTGGCGGTATGTACACAGCCAACACCATGGCATCTGCCATCGAAGCGATGGGCATGTCTTTGCCCTACAATTCGTCTAATCCTGCTGTTGGCGGATATAAAGAACAAGAATGTCACGGTGTGGGCGATGCACTTAAAAATCTGATTGAAAAAGACCTGAAACCACTGGATATACTCACCAAAAAATCATTGGAAAATGCATTTAGATTGGTTACGGTTTTGGGTGGTTCTACCAATGCAGTCCTGCATTTCATGGCGATTGCCAAGGCGGCAGATATTCCTTTTAACTTGGCTGATTTTCAAGCCATATCAGACAACACACCTTTCTTAGCAGACCTCAAACCCAGTGGAAAATACCTGATGGAAGATTTGCATGAATTGGGAGGCATTCCGGTGGTGATGAAATACATGTTGAAAAACGGAATGCTCCATGGCGATTGCATGACAGTCACCGGAAAAACCTTGGCAGAAAACATGGAAAACGTTCCGGATTTGCGATTTGAACAAGACATTATTCACCCTTTAGACAATCCCATCAAAGAAACCGGGCACATTCGTATTCTCTTTGGAAACATCGCCGAAAAAGGAGCTGTAGCCAAAATCACCGGAAAAGAAGGTCTTATTTTTAAAGGTCCCGCAAAAGTTTTTGACGGCGAATTTGAGACCAACGAAGGCATACGAAAAGGTTTGGTTAAAAAAGGAGACGTAGTCGTCATCCGATATGAAGGCCCCAAAGGCGGACCGGGAATGCCCGAAATGCTCAAACCTACTTCTGCCATCATTGGCGCCGGTTTGGGTAAAGACGTTGCCTTGATTACAGACGGAAGATTTTCAGGCGGAACACATGGTTTTGTAGTCGGCCACATCACACCTGAAGCTCAAGATGGTGGATTGATTGCGCTTTTACAAAACGGAGACCCGATTGTCATCAATGCAGAAACTAACACAATTCACGCCGAAATCGACCCGAAAGAAATTGAATACAGAAGAAAAAAATGGAAGCAACCTCCGTTGAAATTCAGCAAAGGCATTTTATATAAATATGCCAAAACCGTTTCAACTGCCTCAGAGGGTTGTGTAACCGACACATTTTAATTGCCATGGAAAAGACCCTCATCAAAGAAAAACCTACCCATACCGAAATCATCCCGCAAATATCGGGTTCGGAAGCCATCATGCGTTGCCTGATTGAAGAAAACGCCAAATTAATTTACGGCTATCCGGGTGGAGCCATCATGCCGATTTACGATGAATTATACAAATTTAAAGAACAAATACACCATGTGTTGACCCGCCACGAACAAGGTGCCATTCACGCTGCCCAAGGTTTTGCTCGGGTGACGAACGAAGTAGGTATCGTGTTTGCAACTTCCGGTCCCGGCGCAACCAATTTGGTCACCGGTATTGCCGATGCACAAATCGATTCTACGCCGCTGGTTTGTGTCACAGGACAAGTTCCCTCACATTTATTGGGTTCGGATGCTTTTCAGGAAACCGACATCATCAGTATTTCAACGCCGGTGACCAAATGGAATTACCAAATCACCAAAGCCTCCGAAATACCTGAAATTTTTGCGAAAGCCTTTTACATCGCGCGTTCCGGAAGACCCGGTCCGGTGTTGATAGACGTAACCAAAGATGCGCAATTCGGTTTGCTCGATTTCGAATACAAAAAATGCCACGCCGTGCGAAGTTACAAACCGGTTTCAAAACCCATCGCGCACCAATTGGAAGATGCAGCAGCCATAATAAACCAAGCCAAAAAACCTCTAATTGTCTTTGGACAAGGTATAATACTCGGAAATGCGGAAGTAGAACTCACTTCTTTGGTTGAAAAAACGGGCATTCCATCCGCATGGACTATTTTAGGTCTTTCAGCTTTGCCAACCAATCACCCGCTGAATGTCGGTATGGTAGGCATGCACGGGAATTACAGTCCCAATATGCTCACCAACCAATGTGATGTGTTAATTGCCATCGGTATGCGTTTTGACGATCGCGTGACCGGTAGTTTGAATACGTATGCCAAACAGGCAAAAATCATTCACTTCGAAATAGATCCTGCTGAAGTCAATAAAAATGTCGCTGTTGACGTTGCAGTCATGGGAAATGTGAAACATACACTCAATGAAATATTGCCTATGCTCAATGCCAATCAACATACCGATTGGTTGCAAGAGTTTAAAAGACTCGACCAAATTGAGTTTGAAAAAGTAATTAAAAATGATTTAAAACCAGTCGGAGAAGGATTGAGTATGGGTGAAGTAATTCACCAAATCAATCAAGAAACCGATGGAGACGCTGTTATCGTAACCGATGTTGGTCAACACCAAATGGTGGCTTGTCGCTACGCCAAATTTTCCAAAAGTCGAAGCAACGTGACTTCGGGCGGGTTGGGCACCATGGGGTTTGCACTTCCAGCGGCACTTGGGGCAAAAATGGGCGTTCCGAACCGCGAAGTTATCGCCATCATCGGCGACGGCGGTTTTCAAATGACAATTCAGGAATTGGGAACCATTTTTCAAACACAAGCAGCTGTTAAAATTGTGGTGCTCAACAACAACTTTTTAGGGATGGTTCGCCAGTGGCAACAACTCTTTTTTGACAAGCGTTATTCATCCACCGAATTGATTAATCCCGATTTTGTGACCATCGCTAAAGGCTATTACATCCCTGCAAAAAAAGTCACTCAAAGAGATGAACTTGCAGATGCTGTTCGCGAAATGTTGACCACCAAAGGACCTTATTTCCTTGAAGTTGTCGTCGAAAAAGAAGACAACGTTTTCCCGATGATTCCTTCCGGCGCATCTGTTTCTGATATTCGTTTAAGCTGATTCATATCCCATGCAAATACAAGCCTTTACCGTTTCGATATACACTGAAAACAACCTCGGTCTGCTCAATCGTGTGACCTCAATATTTCTAAAACGTCACATCAACATAGACAGTTTGACTGTTTCTGAATCCGAAATCCCTCATGTACATCGATTTACCATTGTGGTGAAAACAAACACCATACAAATACAGAAAATCGTCTTGCAATTGGAAAAACAAGTAGAGGTTATCCGTGCCTACTATCACAGGGTGGAAGAAACCATTTTCCAAGAAATCGCCTTGTACAAAATTTCATCCGAAAGCCTGTACAAAGGAGAATTACAAGATGTAATCAAAAACAACTATGCGAGAATTGTAGAAATCGAACCCGAATTTTTGGTGGTTGAAAAAAACGGAACCTATGAGGAAACCAAAAAACTATACGAAGAATTGATTCCATTCGGATTGATGCAATTTGTTCGTTCCGGTAGAATTGCGGTTACCAGACCCAAAATGCTCATCTCAGAAATCTTAAAGCAATAAACATTAATTATTTCAAATTCATATTATTATGGCAAAATTAAATTTTGGCGGTGTAGAAGAAAACGTAGTAACCCGCGAAGAGTTTCCACTTTCTAAAGCCCGTGAAGTTCTTAAAAACGAAGTAGTAGCCGTGATTGGTTACGGCGTACAAGGTCCAGGACAATCCCTCAACCTGAAAGACAACGGCATCAATGTGATAGTCGGTCAACGCAAAGGTTCAAAAACGTGGGACAAAGCAGTTGCAGACGGCTGGATTCCGGGTAAAACACTATTTGAAATTGAAGAAGCCGCCCAAAAAGCAACCATCATTCAATATTTGCTTTCCGATGCAGGTCAGATTGCTACTTGGCCAATCATCAAAAAACACTTGACTCCCGGAAAGGCTTTGTACTTTTCTCACGGCTTCGGTATAACTTTTCATGACAAAACCGGCATAGTACCACCGAAAGATGTTGATGTCATCCTGGTTGCGCCCAAAGGTTCGGGCACTTCACTCAGAAGATTATTCGTAGCCGGAAAAGGATTGAATTCCAGTTATGCCATCTATCAGGATGCCACCGGAAAAGCGAAAGACCGCGTATTGGCGCTCGGTATCGCCGTGGGATCGGGCTATTTGTTTGAAACCGATTTCAAAAAAGAAGTTTATTCCGATTTGACAGGCGAACGAGGCGTGCTTATGGGAGCTTTGGCCGGTATCTTCGAGGCACAATACAACGTGCTTCGCAAAAACGGTCACTCACCTTCAGAGGCATTCAACGAAACTGTGGAAGAGCTGACCGAAAGTTTGATGCCTTTGGTAGCCGAAAACGGTATGGATTGGATGTATGCAAACACGTCGGTGACTGCACAACGCGGTGCGCTCGACTGGAGACACAAATTCAGAGCCGCAACCGAGCCGGTTTTTGATGAACTCTACAAGAGTGTTTCTTCCGGAAAAGAAGCCGAGCGCGTAATCACCACCGCTTCCAAACCTGATTATCGCGAAAAATTAGATGCCGAACTCAAAGAAATAAGAGACTCTGAACTTTGGCAAGCAGGTGCGACTGTCAGAAAACTAAGACCTCAAAACAATTGAAATCGTTGATAAATCAATATTTTCCGTCCCTTGAGGACGTGGCAGAAGCCGCCAAAACGCTCAAAGGAGTTTCGCAAGAGACTCCTTTGATGCTCAATTTTTATTTGTCCGAAAAGTTTGATGCCAATGTTTACCTCAAACGGGAAGATTTGCAAGTGGTTCGTTCCTACAAAATCAGAGGAGCCTACAACAAAATCAGTTCGTTGAATGAGGAAGAAAAAAAACGCGGAGTTGTCTGTGCCAGTGCAGGAAATCATGCACAAGGCGTTGCTTTTTCGTGTTATAAATTGGGCATTCACGGATATATTTTTATGCCAACTACCACACCCAAACAAAAAATTGAACAGGTAAAAATGTTCGGGAAAAAATTTGTGGAAGTGGTCTTGGAAGGTGACACTTATGACGATGCATCCCTCCTTGCCCATCAATTTTGTGAGGCAAAAAACAAAGTTTATGTACATCCTTTTGACGACAAAAAAATCATTGAAGGGCAAGCAACCGTTGGCTTAGAGATTATTGAACAAGCTCAATCACCCATCGATTATTTATTTATTCCCATTGGTGGTGGCGGACTTGCGGCCGGAGTGTCAACCGTATTTAAAAAACTTTCTCCCAACACAAAAATCATTGGTGTAGAGCCGGAAGGTGCTCCTTCGATGAAAGTTTCGTTAGACATGGGGGAAAACACCACGTTGAAACACATCGATAAATTTGTAGATGGTGCTTCCGTCAAACGCGTGGGAGACAAGAACTTTGCCATCTGCAAAGAAAATCTCGATGCAATGGTTACAATTCCAGAAGGTAAAATTTGTAAAGTTTTGCTCGATTTGTATAACAAAAGTGCAATGGTGGTTGAACCCGCAGGAGCTTTATCGGTAGCTGCGCTGAAATTATACGAAAACGAAATCAAAGGTAAAAATGTCGTGTGTATTTTAAGCGGCGGCAACAGCGATATTTCACGCACGGAAGAAATTCGCGAACGCGCCCTACTCTACTCCGGATTGAAACATTATTTTATCATTCGTTTCCCGCAACGTTCGGGTGCATTGAAAGAATTTGTGGAAGATATACTCGGTCCGGATGATGACATCACCCATTTTGAATACACCAAAAAACACAACCGCGAAAAAGGTCCGGCCTTAATCGGTATTGAAATCAAAAGTAAATCAGATTTTGACCCCTTGATTAAAAGAATGAAAGACAAAGACTTTTTTGGTGAATACTTAAACGAAAAACCCGATTTGTTTCAGTTTTTGATTTAACGTAAATTTATCGTTTCATAAGGGAAACATTTGCAACTTTCTCGTCAAACTGGACGGACTTTCTATTGAAATTGATTAAAGTAAGTTGAATGATTTAATTTAAAAAGGAATAGAAATTTCTTTACTTTTTGTACGTTTTTAGAGAAAAGTTCACAAAGAATTTTACTAAACCTTATAAATACTAACCTAAATATAAAAAATGCCATTACACGAAATATTTAATGATAAAACCATACCCGAAGCTTTTCAAATCCAAAAATTAATCTGTCAAGATACCTACCTGATAAACGGTGAATTGCGTCCTTGGAAAGGTCGTATGGTCGAAATCTATTCACCGGTTTTGGTTCCGACCGAAAAAGGTGGATTTGAAAAAAAATTGCTGGGAAAAGTTCCGGAATTGGGTGAGAAAGAAGCACTTGAAGCACTTGAATCCGCCAAAAAAGCATACGATTTAGGCAGGGGATTGTGGCCTACCATGCGCGTTTCAGATCGCATTGATTGTATGTTGCGCTTCGTCGAAATCATGAAAACCAAACGGGAAGAAGTCGTAAATTTGTTGATGTGGGAAATTGGTAAACCTTTGGGCGATTCGCGTAAAGAATTTGACCGAACCATTCAATACATCAACGACACCATCGAAGAATACAAAGAAATTGACCGCAGTTCGGCTCGTATTCAATTATCAGAAGGCGTTTATGCACAAATTCGTCGCGGACCACTCGGCGTTGTACTTTGCATGGGACCCTATAACTATCCGCTGAACGAAACTTTTTGTCTATTGATTCCGGCACTCATCATGGGTAACACAGCGATTTTTAAACCTGCGAAACACGGGATTTTGTTGATGTCACCCTTGTTGGAAGCCTTCCAAGAAGCTTTTCCAAAAGGTGTTGTCAACATACTTTACGGTCGTGGCAGAGTCGTATCAACCCCAATAATGAAAACAGGTGACATCGATGTATTGTCATTGATTGGCACGAGTACGGCAGCCAATGCTTTGCAAACACTTCATCCCAAACAAAACCGCCTGCGATTGGTCTTGGGACTGGAAGCCAAAAATCCGGCCATCGTCATGCCCGATGCCGATCTTGACTTGGCGGTAAGCGAGTGTGTTTTGGGGAGTTTGTCTTTCAACGGTCAACGTTGCACTGCGCTCAAATTGCTTTTTGTACACGAAGCTGTAGTAGAAGAATTTAACAAGCGGTTTGTGGCAAAAATAGCCCAATTAAAATACGGTTTACCGTGGGAAGATGGCGTTTCACTCACACCGCTTCCGGAACCCGGAAAACCGGAATATTTGCTGGAATTAATTGCCGATGCCACCGCAAAAGGCGCAAAAGTTATCAACGAAAATGGAGGCGCAAGAAACGAAACCTTTGTGTTTCCGGCAGTGTTGTATCCTGTGACCAAAGCAATGAACATCTACAACGAAGAACAATTTGGTCCCGTCGTTCCTATAATTCCTTTCAAAGATATCGAAGAACCGATTCGTGCCATTTCAGAGTCCAATTACGGACAACAAGTGAGTTTGTTCAGCACCAATCCGGAGATTTTGGCACAATTGATAGACCCGTTGGTCAATCAGGTTTGTCGGGTAAACATAAACAGCCAATGCCAACGCGGACCTGATGTATATCCTTTTGTGGGTAGAAAAGACTCGGCGGTGAGTACGCTCAGTGTGAATGATGCCCTGCGTTCTTTTTCGATTCGAACATTGGTGGCAGCAAAAGACAATGCTTTGAACAAAGAAATTCTCAATGAATTGTTGGACAAGCAAACATCCAATTTTTTAAATACACATTACATCCTCTGATAAATCAGAAATTAATTTTTAAAAACTGTCTGAGTCTCACCACGTCCGGACAGTTTTTTATTTACGTCTGACTGTTTTCAATAATTTATCGACTAAAAATTTAATATCTTTAACAAGCATTGGAATTCTTCCAATTTTTCATAAATTTATTGTCGTAAAGCTCCATAAAACCAAAAGCCATGAAATCATTAACCTTACTGTTTGCCCTGTTTTTTTCCTTGTCAATGCTCGGACAAAAAAGCAATCGCGTACTTATCTCCGGGAGTGTTGAAAATAAGGAAAATGAAGTTGAAGGAATATCAATTTTTAATGAATCTTCCAGTTTGGGAACCATCACCAATGAAGAAGGTAAATTCACAATTGATGTTCAGGAAGATGATGTTTTATTGTTCTCTGCCATTCAGTTTCAAAAATTCAAAGTAGTGATAGACAAAGGAGTCATCAAAGAGAAAAAGTTGCGCGTTTTTATGAATGAAATTGTGACCGTACTTGAGGAAGTTATTGTCAGACCTTATGATTTAACCGGGAACGTTAGAGTTGATGTAGCTCGAATCAAAGTACAATTACCTGAAATGGATAGCAAAATATTAAGCGAAAAAACGTATGAATCCTTTGATTTTAAACCTGATTTTTTATCACCCGTAGTCAATATCGCCGCTGATGTACCGAATTATTCAAATGGTATTGACATGGCAAACATATTCAGAACGGTCTTTCTCAAACGCAAGGAAGATAAAAGAAATCAACCCAAAACTTTAGATACGGAGATTCGGAAAATTTACAGCAATGAATTTTTTCAACAAAATTTAGACATTCCGGAAGAAGAAATCACGCCATTTATTTCTTATTGTGAAAATCAAGGATTAACCTATGACTTGATCGAGGATAAAAACCAACTCAAGTTGATCGATTTTCTATTGGTCAAATGTGCCAATTATAAAGTTGAAATGCACGCAGAGAAGAAAGACTAAAAATATTCAATAATTTATTCCTCCGAAACCAATAACTCATCCAAAATCATTCGAAAACTTTCACTGTTCCAATCAGCCGAACCGGTTTTTTTGATGACAATATCACCCTTTTTATCAATCAGATAAGTTGTTGGTAGTGAATTGGTTTCCAATAATTTGGGTGGAGAACTTATCGGTTTTATCGAACTAAGTGCATACCCTTTTTTGTTCAAAAACGCTTGGGTTACCGAAGTATCTTCATTGGACACAAACAAAAAAACCACTTTACCTTTATAATCTTTGTACAAACCATCCAAATAAGGCATTTCGGCAATGCAAGGCGGACACCATGTAGCCCAAAAATTTACCAGAATCACCTTTCCTTTTGCTTCATTCAAATCAAACATTTGACCATCTTGCCCGACAAGTTGCCAATTGTAATCTGATAAAACTTCGCGTTTGGAAACTTCAATCTCACTCGGACTGAAAGCTGTCAACCGATTGAACTGAACTTTTAAAAATGTTCCGATTGGCGTGAAAAGGAAAATTAGAATTATTCCCAAAAAAATCAGGTCGGAACGATTGGGCTTGTTTGTTTTCATGTGATTTAATTAAAAAAAAAAAGCTGCCTTAAAAAGACAGCTTTGTATAAATTCAAGTATCTTATTGATTCTGTGCTTTAATCAGATTGAGTGCCGAACCGGCTCTGAACCAACCTATTTGTCCGTCATTGTAAGAATGATTGACCGTAATTACATCTTTAGTGCCATCCGCGTGGACGAGTTCCATTTGCAGTGGTTTCTCAGGAGTAATTTCTTTTAAATCCAAAAAATTAATGGTGTCATTTTCCTGGAATTTGTCATAATCACTTTCGTTTTTGAAAGTCAAAGCCAAAACGCCTTGTTTTTTCAAGTTGGTTTCATGGATTCTGGCAAATGATTTCACTAACACAACTTTCACTCCCAAATGTCTGGGCTCCATGGCGGCGTGTTCTCTGGAAGAACCTTCTCCGTAGTTGTGATCCCCTACCACAATAGTTCCAACACCTGCTTTTTTGTATGCACGCTGGGTATCCGGCACACCGCCGTATTCACCGGTCAATTGGTTTTTGACCAAATTGGTTTTCTGGTTGAAAGCATTGACGGCACCAATGAGCATGTTGTTGGAAATATTGTCCAAATGACCTCTGAAACGAAGCCATGGGCCTGCCATCGAAATATGGTCGGTGGTGCATTTGCCAAAAGCTTTGATCAGCAATTTCATGCCGGTAAAGTTTTCACCGTTCCATGGACTAAACGGTTCCAAAAGTTGCAAACGCTCAGAAGTCGGACTCACTTTAATATCCACTTGTTTTCCATCCTCCACGGGAGCAACATATCCTGAATCTTTAACATCAAATCCGTTGGGTGGCAATTCCCAACCGGTAGGCTCGTCGAGTTTCACTTCTTGACCGTCTTCATTGATAAGCGTGTCTGTCATCGGATTGAAACCCAAATTTCCGGCTATGGCAATGGCAGTCACCAATTCGGGTGATCCTACAAATGCCATGGTATTCGGATTGCCGTCCGCTCTTTTAGAAAAGTTTCTGTTGAATGAATGTACAATGGTGTTGCGTTCTTGCTTTTCTGCTCCTTCTCGATCCCACATACCGATACAAGGACCGCAGGCATTTGCAAAAACAGTGGCGCCAATTTTATTGAAGGTATCGATGAAACCATCTCTTTCGATGGTGTATCGCACTTGTTCTGAACCGGGTGTAATGGTAAATTTTGATTTGATTTTCAGCTTTTTATCGGTAACTTGTTTGGCCAAAGAGGCGGCTCTTGAGATGTCTTCATAGGAAGAGTTTGTACAGGATCCTATCAATCCGTATTCGACTTTCAATGGCCAATTATTTTTCAAAGCTGCTTCTTTCATCTTAGAGATTGGCGTTGCCAAATCTGGCGTAAAAGGGCCGTTTAGATAAGGCTCTAATTCAGAAAGATTGATTTCTACGATTTGATCGAAGTATTTTTCGGGTTGTGCATAAACTTCCGAATCTGCAGTTAAATAATCTTTTATTTTATTTGCTGCATCGGCAACATCAGCTCTTTTGGTAGAGCGAAGATACCGATCCATCGACTCGTCGTATCCAAATGTCGAAGTAGTTGCACCAATTTCAGCCCCCATGTTACAAATGGTTCCTTTACCTGTACAAGAAATTGACGTTGCTCCTTCGCCGAAATATTCAACAATAGCACCGGTTCCCCCTTTAACAGTTAGGATGCCGGCAACTTTCAGAATAATATCTTTGGGAGTTGCCCAACCGGAAAGTTTACCGGTAAGTTTTACGCCGATTAATTTAGGGAATTTAAGTTCCCAAGCCATGCCGGACATCACATCAACAGCATCGGCACCGCCAACGCCGATGGCGAGCATCCCCAAACCACCTGCATTAACGGTATGAGAATCTGTACCAATCATCATCCCGCCCGGAAATGCGTAGTTTTCTAAAACTACTTGGTGAATAATTCCCGCTCCCGGACCCCAAAATCCGATGCCGTATTTTCTGGAAACAGACTCAAGGAAGTCAAACACTTCATTGCTTGATTTTTTGGCTGTTTTCAAATCGGTGGCTGCATCTATTTTGGCTTGAATCAAGTGATCGCAATGCACGGTTGTCGGAACAGCAACTTTAGGTTTTCCGGCATGCATAAATTGCAACAATGCCATCTGCGCGGTCGCATCTTGACAAGCGATACGATCTGGAGCGAAGTCCACGTAGTCTTTCCCTCTCGTGTAAGCTTTCTCAGCCGGGTTGTCCCAAAGGTGGGTGTATAATATTTTTTCAGAAAGCGTAAGCGGGCGATCCACCAGTTTTCTTGCGTGGTCAACGCGTTCAGTCATGCGGGCATAAACCCCTTTTATCATGTCTATGTCAAATGCCATGGAATGTGATTTTATGTTTATTATTATGGATTATGAAGTGCTAAAGTACAAAATAAATAAATTAGATAAAAACAAGAAGCCGGCACCTTAGTTGTATTTTTAAAAGGATAATTACAGCATTTGTAAACTAATATCTATAAATTACAACAGTTGCTGAATAATAGCCGACTCCGTGATGCCTTCTGCATCTGCCTTATAATTTTTGATGATGCGATGCCTCAATATTCCATCGGCTACCGCTTTTACATCTTCTATATCCGGAGAAAATTTTCCTTTGATGGCTGCGTGGGTTTTCGCACCTAGTATCAGATTTTGTGAAGCCCTCGGTCCTGCGCCCCAATCGATGTATTTTTTAACTATTTCCGCAGCAAGTGGCTCGTTGGGTCGTGTTTTGCTTACCAAACCAACTGCGTAATTGATGACATTGTCTGCCACAGGAATTCTGCGAATCAAATGCTGGTATTCGAGAATTTCTTCAGATGTAAAAAGGGGTTGGATTGTTTGTGAAGCATCGGCGGTCGTGTTTTTAACAACTTGTACTTCCTCTTCAAAACTTGGGTATTTTAATTCGATGGCAAACATAAAACGGTCCAATTGTGCTTCCGGCAACGGATAGGTTCCTTCTTGCTCAATCGGGTTTTGGGTAGCCAACACAAAATAAGGTTTTCCTAATGGATAAGTATGTCCTGCAACTGTTACTGCTCTTTCTTGCATGGCTTCGAGCAGTGCAGCTTGGGTTTTGGGCGGTGTTCGGTTGATTTCATCTGCCAAAATGATGTTGGCAAAAATGGGACCTTCGATGAATTTAAACTTGCGGTTTTCGTCCAAAATTTCGCTTCCCAATATATCAGAAGGCATCAAATCGGGGGTGAATTGAATTCGTTTAAAATCCAATCCCAATGCTTCGGCCAAGGTGTGAACCATGAGTGTTTTAGCCAAACCTGGTACACCGATTAACAGGGCGTGTCCGCCGGAAAAAACAGCGTTTAAAAGCAAATTAATCACTTCACTTTGACCGACTATTTTCTTGGAAATCTCTTGAAGCAGTAACTCGTGTTTGGCTACTAATTTTTTGATCGCGGCAACGTCAGACATAGCTTATTTTTTTAACCAATTGGCTGCAAATTCGCAATCTTTATAGTCCATGCCTATGCTGATATAATTGTCTTTTATTTTTTCTTCTGTCCATTTCCCAATGGCGTTGATTTGTTTTTCTCTAAGCGCCAATTCTTTGATTCGGCTGTAATCCTTTACGAAATCTGCCACGTGCTCGTCATACCGATTGGTGACCATGATCATTTTAAAACTTTTTCGTTCGGTACGTGGTTCTTCTTCCATAAATGGGGTTGAAACTTCGTCATTTTTAAGATTGACAACACGCTCATAAACTGTTGGGTCTAACCTTGTAATCTCAAGTCGAGTTTCCATATTTTGTGGATTGAACAGCTTTCCGCCGTTGGCTTTTGTTTCCTTTTCATCTGAATAAAGTCGTGCTGCGTCTGAGAAAGTTATTTCGTTTTTGATGATTTTGGCACGGATGGAATCAATTTTAACTTTGGCATCCTCTACATCCTTTTTGGATACTTCGGGGATCAAAAGTATGTGTCGCAATTCTCGATCCTGACCTCTGATTTTATCCAATTGAATGATGTGCCAACCAAATTCTGTTTCAAACGGCTCTGATATTTCTCCCTCTTGAAGTGAGAATGTAACATCTTTGAATTCTTTGGCAAAACCGGTTTTTTTGTTTATCACATACAAGCCTCCTTTTGATCGAGAGCCCGGATCTTGCGAATACAAAATGGCTTTTGAAGCAAAGCTCGAACTGTTTTCTAGCACATCTCTGCGGATGGTATTCAGCCTGTCAATGACTGCTTGTGTCTGTTTTTCATCAACCTTGGGTTTTATAACTATTTGCGAAATCTCTACTTCTGCACCAAAAACAGGTCGCTCGTCTTTTGGGATTTTGTTGAAAAATTGGCGGACTTCATCAGGAGTTACCTCAATAGGATCAATAATTTTATTTTGCATTTCCTGAGAAAGCTTTTGGCTTCTGTCTATTTCAAAAAGTTCTTGACGCAACTCTTCGATGGTGCTTTTTTGATAAAATTCAATCGCTTTTTTTTCGCTGCCTAATTGCTCTATGATGTTGGCCAATTGTTGGTCTACCATACCATTGATATCGACATCTTTCACGTCTATACTGTCTTGGATGGCCTGATGGGCGTAGAGTTTATCTTCGAGTAGTTTGCCCAAAAGTTGACACCTGCTAATTTCCGTAGCAATGATGCCTTGATTTTTTAAATCTATCAATGTTTTGTCTATATCCGATTCAAGTATGACAAAACTACCGACAACTGCTGCAACTCCGTCAATTTTTATTCTTCCGCTCTGCGATTTGTCAACTTTGGCATCGATTTTTACTTCTTCAATCACTTCATACTGCTGTGCGATTGAGATTTGCCCGACAAGCAAAACAATTAATAGTAAGAAGTTAATTTTTATTCTCATGGTTATAAATTTCAAATTGTTTGTTCTTGATTGCGTCTTTTGTAATATCTGTTTCTAATTTTTTATTGAGCTCCGATATGCGTTTGTTCAGAACAATCTGTCTGATGGTTTCTCTGATGTAACGCAAGGGTGCAACCTCATTTCGAATGCGTTTATCTTTAACAAAAATCAAATATACACTTAAAGAATCTTCAAGCTGTGAAAATTGTGATTTTTTTAGAACTTCATCTTTATTTTCAATCGTGACCGGCGTTATCACATTAATGACATCAACTGCTTTTACCCAAATTGAATCATTAAAATTGTATTTAAAAAACTGAATAGACAGCGAATCCAATAGTTTGGAATCCTTGTGATTATATCTTTTGAAATTTTCAGTCAAAGACTTGAGTGCGGAGTGACTTTTGGGTAATTGCGCGAATCGAATTTGAAGAATATCTTCATTCAATCGGAAATTATTGCTGTTTTGTTGATAGAATGAATCCAAAGTTTTTTCTGATATAACCGTATCCAAAGATTGACTGATGATGGCATCCTTATAGGCTCTGGTGTATAAATCTTGGCGGTATTGATTGATGAGATTTTCTAACTCTTGTTGCTTATCCGCGCTTAAATTGATTATGGCGCGGTCTATCAATAACTTTTCGGTTGCCCAACGATTGATATAGGTTTGGGCAAGCAACATACTGTCCTCTGCTTTGGTGTCTATTGGAATCAAATTTTTTAAATAGGATGCCGGCAAATAATCATCGTTGACTCTGGCAATAGCATCTATCGGTTGCTCTTTTTTAAAGTATTGGCAACCCGTAGTCAAAATTAATGTCAGAATAAGTATGTATGCCTTTTTCAATTTTACTTTATTATTGCTTCTATGGTTTGAATGGCTTTGGGATTTATTTCAATCTCATACTTCGCAAAAAGTTCCTTTAGCCATTTTTTTTCTACAAATTCTTGATAATCATTGAACAACTTTGGATCTGAAGAATTGAATTTTAAATTCTTAGCAGGCAGTTCAACAAATTTTATCAGGGCGTATTTCGACCCTTCGACAGGAATGATTTCGCCTTCACTAAACTTTGATGAGGTTTGACCGGCGCGCTTAACCCTATTTTTTAATTCATCCTCCGAAACGGTTGCAAAATTAACCTTTTTAAACAACTTTTTAGATTCTTCGAGATCAGATAAGCCTGATATCTTTGAATTTTGATAATATTTTAACACTTTTTTCAACGTACTGGTTTTATTATTTTCAGCAACCAAATATCCGTTTACTCTTTGAGGCAAATATTTTGATTGGTTTTTCTCATAAAAATGTTGCAAGCCGACCGTGTCATTTTGTGATTTATTCCAAACTTCATTTTCCATGATGTTGTAAACCAACAAACCATCGTGGTATTTCTGAACAATACCCCTAAATTCGGTATTGTATTGTTCCAAATAAACTTCGTGATATTGCTCAAGTTGATTCTTAAAATAATTGCTAAATAATTTTGAGAAAACTAAATTGTTGGTGGTTTTCAGATACACAAAAAAACCTTTTGCATAATAAATTTTGTCTTCAATTTGAAAAACTATTTTTTCTTGCAATGCCGCTTCGGGTTGTACATTCTCACTCAACAATTGATTTGTTGCGAGTTGGACGGCTGTTTTGTTTTTTTCGTAAACTTTGGTTTTATACGTTGATTTGAGCCAATCCAAACGAGCATTTTCAATCAATTCAGAACGTTCGTCCCGTCTGACACTCAGCTCCAACACGGGTTTTTGATCCTCAAAAGAAGCGATGGGTTCTCGGTAAATCAATTGTACAATATGCCAGCCAAACTGTGTCTGAAAAGGTTTTGAAAACGCCTCCTCTTTCAGCGCAAAAGCTTCTTCTTCAAACACTTTTGTTTGCAATGTCCCGATGCCAAAAGGTCTTAAAACACCTCCGGTTGACGCAGTTGATTTATCTTCGGAATACTTTTTGACCAAAGTGTCAAACACTGCCCCTTCTTGAAGTTCACTGTATATTTTTTGAATCAATTCAGATTTTACCTGATCAATCGAATCGTTTTCGGCAGGCACCAACTGTAGGTGTTTGACCGTCACTTTCCCATTGGCAGGTCGCCTGCCGGTCACTTGAAGCAAATGAAATCCGTAACGAGAACGGAAGGGTTTTGAAACTCCACCAACCTCCGTTTTATAAGCTGTCGTTTCAAAAGGATAAACCATTTGAAAAACCGTAAAAAAGCCCAAATCTATTTGATTTTCTGCAATTTTAGGCTCGCTGTACGCCATTGCTATTTGGTCAAAATCAGCTCCCTTTTGAAGTTTTGCATAAGCTTCCGTCAATCGGTTGTATGTCTTTAACGTATCTTGCGGAGTCGCATCTCTGGGAAGCGCAATCAAAATATTTTTCGCGCGTATTTCTTCTAACGAATGTTCGTAAGCTTCTTTTACTAAACGCTCTTCCATTTCCGGGTTTTTAGTAAACGACGAAATCAACTGTTTCCGGTAGCCTTCATATTCGTTTTTAAATGTCGGCAAAGTGTCATACCTCAAGGTGGTCGCTTCCCGAATTTTCAGTTTGTAATTGACAAACAAATCCAAATATTCCTGCGCAGTATAGGTTTGCCCTTCTTCTGTGTTGTTCAGAAACAAACTTTTAAACTCATCCAACAAAACCGGCTCTCCTTTGATGGAAAACAACGTATCGTTTTGTTGTGCATTTGCTTGGATGACAATAGAAATCAATAAAAATATGTGAAAAACTTTTTTCATGGTTTTGATAAAAATTACAACGTACAAACGAGAAAATGATTGGGTTATTTTAAACTTAATAATTTAACAAATTCGGTAAAATGTTTGCAAATTTACCCGAAAACTCAAATTTATTTACAAACTGTTCAATTTTAATTTTAAATTAGCAACCTTATTGAATTTTTGTTTAATTTTAAAAGATTTTATTATGAAAAAAATCTACCTTTTAATTTTCTGTATCGCATTGCTCTCAACTTCCTATTCACAAGAAGTTATCACGATTACCTATGATGGTTCGGTTGCAAATAATCAAGTATTTACCTCAACTTCAACAGTTAATCAGGACATCACTATCCGATTTATTGACACTGATCCAACAAATAATTTTTACACAGGTCCGGGCGGGGGTACAAGTTTCGATGATGTCACATCACAAACGGTTATATTTTTATTCGCAGGCGTAAACGATGGCGTAAATCGTTTCCAATTTATTCATGGGACTTTCGCTGATATAAACTCATTGGGGCAAGCCACAAGAGTTGGTGTAGCACCAAACACTTATGAGTTTACTTTTAATCCGCGCGCATATTTTGATCAGATTCCTGATGGACAATTAGTTACTGAAATAAATTTTCTGTTTCAAAATCAATTTGGCGGTGGTGGAAACAACCAGACGGTCGATATGCATATTGACTTAGTAGATGCAAATGCACTTCCTTCACTGTCTGCAAATGATTTCATAGATGCCGGCATACAAGCCAAATTTGTAGGCGGTGATTTGGTTGTAAAAGGGTTGAACGAGGAGGCAACTATTACTGGTTACGATTTGCTTGGGCGAAAATTATTTAGTTTCAAAAGAAGTATCAATCAAAATTTTCAAGAAAATTTACCTTTGCCTAAAAATCAAATTGGCGTTGTTCGGATAGAGAGCAACTCTTTCCAAAAAACACTCAAAGTGGTTCCGCAATAAACAGGATGTCAACAGAAAAAATAAAACTTATCTGGGAATTTCGAGGTGAAGATGCGGCCAAAATTGCCGAGCATCATGCCACACATCTCAAAGAATTTGCAAAAAAAGAAAATTTAAGTATTCAAATAGCCGGAAGCAAATCAATTGATTCGCTTTCGGCTTTGGCTTTTATAGTGGTCACCAGAGCGGAAATGCCGCGCGTGCGCGATTTGCTCAAACCGCATCGCGGGGAACTTTTTTAAGAAAATAATTTATCCAAAATAAAAATGCTTCCCCCAAAAACTGAGAGAAGCATTTTTTTAGTGATAAAAGAATCAAATCCGATTAGGCTACTTCAGATACTTTTTCTACGGATTGCAAATAGCGTTCGGCATCCAATGCCGCCATACATCCGGTTCCGGCTGCCGTGACTGCCTGTCTGTATTCTTTATCCTGCACATCGCCGGCTGCAAACACGCCCGGTTTGTTGGTACGGGTCGATTTACCGATGGTTTTTAAATAACCGGTTTCGTCCATCTCCAACTGACCTTTAAAAATATCGGTGTTCGGTTTGTGCCCGATGGCAATAAATAGCCCCGTGATGCTGATTTCTTCTTTCTCGCCGGTTTGATTATTTAAAATACGAAGACCTTCTACCACGCTCTCTCCCAAAACTTCGTCAACCTGAGAATTAAATTTGACTATTAAATTGGCGGTGTTCATCACGCGATGCTGCATGGCTTTGGAAGCTCTCAATACATCTTTTCTGACAAGCATCGTAACGGTTTTACAAATTTTTGCCAGATAAGTCGCTTCTTCAGCGGCTGTGTCTCCTCCACCTACGATCGCTACATCTTGTCCTTTGTAAAAAAACCCATCGCAGACTGCACAAGCCGAAACACCGCCACCGCGCAATTTCTGTTCGCTAGGCAAGTTGAGATATTTGGCCGTTGCACCTGTGGTAATGATGACACTTTCTGCCTCGATGGTTTTATTCCCGTCGATGGTGACTTGATGAATACCGCCTTCTTCGTTGCTGAAATTGACCGCCGTTGCCATTCCTATTCGAACATCGGTTCCAAATCGTTCGGCTTGTTTTTGCAAGTCAATCATCATGGTTGGCCCATCGATTCCTTCCGGATACCCGGGAAAATTATCAACCTCAGTAGTGGTGGTAAGTTGTCCGCCGGGTTCCATTCCTGTGTACATAACAGGTTTTAAATCAGCTCTTGCTGCGTAAATTGCAGCCGTATATCCGGCAGGCCCGGAGCCTAAAATCAGGCATTTGATTCGTTCGATGGATGATGACATTTTAGTTTATTTTAATGAGTTCAAAGATAATTTTTTTAAATCATATAAATCCATAATTTTTGATTTGTTCTTTTAATAATTGAATTTACATTTTTGATTTATCACAAAATAAGGTTGTTTCCTTTTAACATATTATTGCAATATTTAAAACGTAAATTTTATATTTTTATCAAGATTTATAATTTCAACCAAACAACTGATTATGATTCCTTCTAAAACTTCTTCAATACTGATTTATTTTATTGCATTTACAATTTCGAGTTCCTGTCAATCGCAGGTAGTGCAATCCTTTGAAAGCGAAAAGCTTGCATACACGCTCGAACCCGTTATCACGAATATGGAAATTCCGTGGGGAATGGCATTTCTGCCGGACGGAAGTATGTTAGTCACTGAAAAGAAAGGCGAATTGATTCATTTCAAAAATGGTAAAAAGATTTTGGTAAAAAATGTTCCGAAAGTTTATACAAAAGGCCAAGGCGGCTTGTTAGATTTGGAATTGCATCCAAATTATGATAAAAATGGTTGGATTTACATATCGTACGCTTCCTCAGAAGGTCAGGGTGAAGGTGGAAACACTGCCATCATTCGCGCAAAACTTAAGGATGATGCACTGATTGATATTCAAAAACTATACAAAGCCGAACCCAACACCACCAAAGGACAACATTTTGGATCGAGAATCGAATTTGACAACGAAGGATATCTCTATTTCTCCATTGGCGAACGCGGTAACTTACAACAAAACCCACAAGACATCACGCGTGATGGCGGCAAGATTTACAGACTCTTTGACGACGGTCGCATTCCGCAAGACAACCCGTTTGTGGGAGTTACAAATGCCAAAACTGCCATTTATTCTTTCGGTCATCGCAATCCGCAAGGCATGCTTAAACACGACAAAACAGGACAAATTTGGGTACACGAACACGGCCCGATGGGTGGTGATGAGATTAACATTGTTCAAAAGGGTAAAAACTACGGTTGGCCCGTTGTCACCTATGGAATTGATTATGATGGTACAACCATTTCTGATAAAACTTCAGCACCCGGAATCGTTGAACCCATCCACTATTGGTTGCCTTCCATCGCTCCGAGCGGAATGACTTTTGTCACCTCAGCTGTATATCCTGAGTGGAAAGGAAATTTATTGGTTGGCTCCTTAAAATTTCAATATTTAGAACGATTAACGCTGGAAGGTGAAAAAGTTACCGGAAGAGAGAATTTAGCAGTCGGCATCGGCAGATTGCGCAATGTGCGTCAAGCTCCGGACGGCTTTTTATACGTGGGTGTCGAGGGTAAAGGAATTTTTAAAGTTGTTCCCAAAAGATAAATTTTAAGTTTGATTATGAAGACAATTTTTACGCTCTTAATCATTTCCGGCGGAATGAGCTTTTTTTCATTGCCAAATTTTTTTTCACAAAAAGACCCAACCTTCAAAGAAAGTATGCAACGAGGAAAAGAAATTTACAGCGATATCTGTTTCACCTGCCACATGCCTGACGGAAAAGGAGATGGTGCAATCTACCCACCACTCGCGGGCTCAGATTTTCTTATAAACAACCGTATTGGAAGCATCAAAGCAGTTAAATATGGCGTTTCAGGAAAAATTATAGTAAACGGAAAAACTTATTACAATTACATGGAGAACCCGGGTTTAACAACCAAAGAAGTTGCCGATGTGATGAACTACATACTGAATTCGTGGGGAAACACCTCAGATAAAATGGTGACACCGGAAGAAGTAGAATCCGTTCAATAATTTTAACGATCCTGCCCGCCTAACTGTTTTTGCAACAAGTCGATTTCATCCCGAAACTTAGCCGCTTGTATGAAATCCAATTCTTTGGCTGCTTTTTCCATCGATTTTCTGACTTCTCGGATGCGTTTTTCAACTTGATCTTTGCTCATATAAGCCGTTTCTTTTTCAGCTGCTTGATTGATCCGTTCCACCACGCGATACGGATTGTCTTTAGCAAGCGCATTTTCCAAACTCTTGTTGAGTGCTTGTGGCACTTTGCCGTGTTTTTGGTTGTACTCGATTTGTTTCGAGCGTCGATAATTGGTTTCGTCGATGGTTTTTTGCATGCTGTTGGTCATTTTATCCGCATAAAAAATGGCTTTCCCATTCACGTGACGTGCCGCACGGCCAATGGTCTGCGTAAGCGATCGATGACTGCGTAAAAATCCTTCTTTATCTGCATCCAAAACTGCAACAAGTGAAACTTCAGGCAAATCCAATCCTTCTCTGAGCAAATTGACACCCACCAACACATCGAACGAACCCTTGCGTAAATCATGCATAATTTCTACCCGTTCCAACGTATCCACATCGGAATGTATGTAACGACAGCGTACCGCAACCCTAACTAGATATTTTGTCAGTTCTTCCGCCATTCGCTTGGTGAGTGTTGTGACCAAAACACGCTCGTCTTTCTCTACACACAATTGGATTTCCTCCAACAAATCGTCAATTTGATTCAGACTCGGTCGAACTTCAATTTCCGGATCCAGCAATCCCGTTGGTCTGATTAATTGTTCCACATAAACACCACCAGATTGTTGTAGTTCGTAATCGCCGGGTGTGGCACTCACAAAAATTACCTGATTTTGAAGGCCTTCAAACTCTTCGTACTTCAACGGCCGATTGTCCATCGCGGCTGGCAAGCGAAAACCGTAATCGACCAGATTTACTTTTCGGGATCGGTCGCCTCCATACATTGCATGCACTTGAGACAGGGTCACGTGACTCTCATCTACAATTGTGAGAAAATCTTCCGGAAAATAATCTAATAAACAAAATGGGCGGGTTCCGGCCGATCTTCCATCCAAATATCGAGAGTAATTTTCAATACCTGAACAATAGCCGAGCTCGCGAATCATCTCCAAATCGAAATTGGTTCTTTCTTCCAACCGTTTGGCTTCAAGATGCTTTCCAATGCTTTTAAAATAATCGATTTGTTTGACCAAATCATCTTGAATATCTCGGATGGCTTGTTGCAAAACGTCGGGTGAAGTCACAAAAATATTGGCAGGATAAATGAGTAAACTTTCTAAAGATTCGAGTTTTTGCTTGTTCTGCGGATTGAATGATTCAATTTCTTCAATTTCATCTCCAAAAAAATGAATTCGATAGGCAAAATCAGCATAACCTGGGAAAACATCGACTGTATCTCCTTTGATGCGGAAATTCCCGTTGTTGAAATCGGCTTCCGTTCGCGCATACAGCGACTGAACAAGTTGATGTAGGAACTTGGTTCGTGCCAACACCTGTCCCTTTTTGATTTCAATGACATTTTTCTTAAACTCCGTCGGATTTCCAATACCATAAAGGCATGAAACTGAAGCTACCACCAACACATCACGTCTTCCGGACAACAAGGAAGATGTTGTATGCAATCGAAGTTTTTCAATTTCGTCATTGATAGACAAGTCCTTTTCTATATACAATCCCGAGCTGGGAATGTAAGCCTCCGGTTGATAATAATCGTAATACGACACAAAATACTCGACCGCATTTTCCGGAAAAAATTGTTTAAACTCAGAATACAACTGGGCAGCGAGCGTTTTGTTATGCGCCAAAACAAGCGTAGGACATTGGATTTTTTCAACCACGTTGGCAACCGTGTAAGTTTTCCCCGAGCCGGTTACGCCCAACAAAGTTTGAAAACGTTCACCGTTTACGATGCCTTCATACAATTGTCTGATGGCATCGGGCTGGTCTCCGGTTGGCGAAAAAGGTGCTTTGAGCTTAAATCCCATTTAAAATGATTTTTTGCTGAAAATTTTCAGGGTGCAAAGTTCGGCAAAATTGATAAGAAAAATGGAACGCTTTGAATTTAAAACCTTTCTCACAGTTTGAAACAGTAAGAATGGTGATTACCACTATAATTGCTCTAAATATTTAAGAATAAGGACGATTAACAATAAAATTAATAAAAATACAATCGTAGAATTTCTAATTTCTTTTTTATTTTCCTTTAACGCTTTTTTTTTAAATTTTGCGTTTTTGCGTTTTAGTTCGTCCGCAGTTAGTTTTGGAAAATCGAAATCTACTTTGGATTCGTTTTCGTGATGTTTGTATTGAAAATCGTCCTTTTTTTCATGGAAACTCTTGTGCTTGTTCAACAATGCCGCATTGCCTCGCAGACTGTCAAACATACTCGAAATTATACCAAAACCGGCCATTATTATCTTATTTTGAATAAATAAAAAACGACAACCCTCCAATTGTAGTTTCCTGAACAATACAAAGCCATATACTTCATTTACAATGATTAAAAAATTGCTTTTGCAAATAAAATACAGCTATTCCAATTCAAAAGTGATTTTTAAGTTCACCCGAAACTCGTGAACCTTACCATCTTTAACTGTCGCGCTTTGCTCTTGGACATACACGGAGCGAACCCCTTTTAGAGATTTAGAAGCTTTTTCCACTCCTTTTTTTGTTGCGTCTTCCCAACTCTCGCTTGAATTAGAAAGAATTTCAATTACTTTTAAAACTGCCATGATAGTTAGATTTAATTAATAAAACTTAAATGTACTAAACGCTTTAGAATAATCCAATTTTATAGCAAATTATTAAGCTGTTTTTCAGGCAAACACAAAATCTTTACCAAAGTTTAATTGGCGTATTTAAAATTTTGATTATGTCAACATCCCGCCGTCCACATTGATGACTTGCCCGGTGATGTATGCCGATAAATTGGAAGCCAAGAACAAACAGGCGTTGGCAACATCTTCGGGAGATCCACCGCGTTTGAGCGGAATGGCATCACGCCAACCTTGCACGGTTTTTTCATCGAGTTTGGCTGTCATTTCCGTTTCGATGAATCCCGGGGCAATCACATTGCAGCGAATGTTCCGCGAACCCAACTCAAGCGCAATCGACTTGCTGAAACCGATGATACCCGCTTTGGAAGCCGCGTAATTGGATTGTCCGGCGTTGCCTTTCACGCCAACCACCGAGCTCATGTTGATAATCGAGCCACTGCGTTGTTTGAGCATGGTTCGCTGCACGGCTTTGGTCAAGTTGAAAACCGACTTGAGGTTGACAGCAATTACTTTGTCAAAATCTTCTTCGGAGATACGCATCAACAAGTTGTCTTTGGTAATTCCGGCGTTGTTTATCAAAATATCGACCGTGCCGAAATCAGCCACCACCGCATCAACCAAAATCTGAGATTGATTGAAATCGGAGGCATCCGATTGGTATCCTTTGGCTTTGATTCCTTCTGCTGAAAGTTCTTTTTCTAATTGTTGCGCTGCATCGGCCGAGCTGCTGTACGTAAACGCCACGTTGGCTCCATTTTTCGCAAACACTTCTGCAATGCCTCTGCCGATTCCACGACTTGCACCGGTGATGAGTGCTGTTTTTCCTTCGAGTAATTTCATATATGTAAAATTTGATTTTTAGCGGTCAAATATGTAATCGCTTTTTTATTTATCGGTGTTTGCTTGCGCAAACTTGTTGTTACTGGCGATTTCATGGTATAAATCTGTTTGTTGATATTTTTAGCTTAGAAACAAAGATAAACCAATTATTTAATGCCGCAATATCAAAGGAAAGGTAAAACGAAGTTATGTCTTCTTTTCAAATCTTAGTTAAAAATTCTAACTAACCTTTGTCAAAGTTTAGAACTTTGACAAAGGTGAAAGCCAAAACTAAGTTAGGTCATTTTTGCGAAAAGCTTTATTTTTGAGAAAAATTGTTCCCATGTCTTTTAAAATACTCCTCTCTCCTGCCAAGTCGCTGGATTTTGAAACCCCCATTCCAACCAATCAATACACGCTCCCGGTTTTTATGAACGAAGCCGAAAAAATAAACAAAATGCTGAAATCAAAAAAACCGAAATTTCTATCAGAATTGATGGATATTTCGGATGTGTTGGCAAAACTCAACTGGGAACGCAATCAGCAATTCAACACGCCTTTCACGCCCGATAATGCGCGTCAAGCTATTTATGCTTTTAACGGAGATGTGTATGACGGTTTGAATGTGCGAACGCTCAATCCGGAAAACATCAACTATTTACAAGAACATCTTCTGATACTCTCCGGCTTGTATGGATTGTTGCAACCACTGGACTTGATGCAGGCTTATCGCTTGGAAATGGGTACGCAACTTCCGTTGTACAAAAAGAAAAATCTGTATGACTTTTGGTCAGACAAGATTACCAAAACCCTGAATAACGAGATTGATAAAAACGGATATATCATCAATCTGGCAAGCAAAGAATATTTCTCGGTTGTTAATACCAAAAAATTAAAAGCAACTGTTATCAGCCCGGTTTTTAAAGATTATAAAAACGGACAACTAAAAATAATCAGCTTTTTTGCCAAAAAAGCAAGGGGTATGATGACAAGATACTTAGCTGAAAATCAATTAGAAAATCCAGAATTAATCAAAAATTTCAACCATGACGGATATCGATTTAGCGAATCGGAAACCAAAAAACAAAACGAACCGGTATTCGTTCGTTAGCTATAGCTCAAGTTTTTTATTTTAATTTTTGCAAAGCAGACATAATCGATTATATTTGCACCCTCAAAATGGGCGTCCTATCTTCCTTTAATAGTAAGAAAGTGGAGAAAACAACATATTAGGCCTCGTGGCGCAACTGAATACCCGCCCGATCCGAACGAGTTCATCTCGTTCGGGCGGGGCGCAAAGATTGAAAAAAATGTATTATGTTTACGTTCTTTACAGTGTGAGTTTTCAAAAATATTATGTTGGTTTGACCAACAATTTAGACAGAAGACTCTTAGAACACAACCAAGTTAAAATGACCAGCACAAAAGCTTTCGTTCCTTGGATAATTGTTCATACTGAAGTTTTTGAAACAAGACCTGAAGCAAGAATGAGGGAAAAATACCTTAAATCTGCTGCTGGAAGAAAGTGGAGAAAACAACATATTAGGCCTCGTGGCGCAACTGAATAGCGCATCTGATTACGGCTCAGAAGGTTACTGGTTTGAATCCAGTCGAGGTCACGACAAGTAAAAAGTCCATTACACGCGTAATGGACTTTTTCGTTTTCTACCTTTTAAAAAACTGTTTCAAATCCGGTTTGAAGTAATTCGGACCTTTCATCACTTTGCCGTCATCACGATAAATGGGTTCGCCGTCTGCATCCAATTTACTCATGTTGCTGCGTTGGATTTCATCAAAAACTTCTTCTATTTTGTGTTGCAACCCGTGTTCTAAAATCGTTCCACACAAAATATAAAGCATATCGCCCAAAGCATCGGCCACCTCCACCAAATCACCTTCTTCTGCAGCCTCGAGATATTCTTCGTTTTCTTCTTTCATCAACGCATACCTGAGTTTGATTTTTTCCTTTTCGAGATGGGCAGAGGGTTCGTTTAAATAGCCTAATTTAAACGCACGGTGAAATTCCGCAACCGATTCCAATTGTTTTTTCATATTCATTTAAAAATTTTAATGAGACTTGCCGGGACGATTTTTAAAACCAGCGCAATCCACGCCCAGCGATGCGAAATATATACGCTTCTGCGCTTTTGCCGAATAGCCTTATAGATTTGTCGAACTGCTTTCGGCAGGGGTGTGAGCCAAAATATTTCGTTTCCCAATGCCATTTTGGTATCGACAAAACCGGGACGAATATCGGTGATATACACTTTTCCAGATTTGATTTCTTTGGTTTTTAGATAGAGCGATTCGAGGTAATTCACCTGAAAAGCTTTGGAGGCAAAATAGGCCGGGGCATGCCGATTCCCACGGAGCGAAGCAATAGACGAAATCGCAGCCAAATGTCCGTATTCTTGCTCGCGAAACAGTTTAAAAGCCAATCCATAAATATGTGCTGCAGCAATCACATTGGTTTGCAAAGTATTGTGCTCTGTTTGCCAATTGAGTGCAGGATTTTCGTCTCCTATACCTGAACAATGCACGATGAGATCAACTGTTTTAAAAGCATCAACAATGTTGCTGAAAACTTGCTCGGTTTCATGCAATTGGTTGACATCGTTCTCAAAAACAACAATTTGACTGGGTGCTTCTTTTAGGAGTGATTCAAGCAAATCTCGTCTTCGTCCGGTAGCCGCGATTCGACATCCATCTTTGGCGAAAAGCAAAGCCAATCCCCTACCGATTCCGGAAGTTGCACCAAAAATGATGACGTTTTTTATCTGATTCATCCTGTATAAATTAGCGTTTCAGTTTAGATTTTATCACTTCATCAACCGGTTTATTTTCAATCCTACTCTCGAGCCATGACAATATATCGAGGTACAAAAATGCGCGGCTTTCATACGGATGAGTTTCATATTTCTTGAGGTTTTCATACAATTTGATGAATGCGTTTTTAAGTTCGCTCGGATACATATTTCCCAAACTTCGCAAAAACTTTATCATCTCTTTCTGAACTTCGTGCAAATCATTCATCTGAATCAAAAACCGATAGGTAGAACGTATTTGGGATTCGAGGTTAAAATCTAAACCGGCTTCATAATGCGCGACCAAATTGAGTACCCGTGCGAAACACATCAGGTCTTCACGCATGCTTAAATCTTTGCTTTGGATGATTTTCTGCAAATAAACAATGCAATTTTTATAATCGCCGGCACCAAAATACAAACAGGCAATCTTATAGTAAAACAACATCACATGATGCGGATCAACTTTGCCCGAAAACGCTTTCAGCATGCGCAAAATATCCGGAACTTCCGTCACGCCTTCTTTAAATTCACCTGACAAAAATCGTCCGTTTATTTTATTGTTATACAAATAAAGATAGGCCAATGTCGTAGTGTTTTCGTCAATAATGGTCTTTTTAATGTTGATGAAATGCTCAAATTGCTCCAAGGCTTCCTCAAACATTTTATGACGGCGCAAATAAAACAAGGACTCTAATAAATAATTGTTTCCTTTGATAAAGAAAACCGGGTTTAAAGAAATCATATCTTGTCTTTCCAAAAACAAATCGACCCATTTTCTGGAATACTTAAAGCAGGACACAAAATCTTGAATCAAAAAACTATACCACAAATAGGCTTTGTACAAAAACAATTTTTCGCGAAAGCCCAAATCTTTGTAGTCAAACTGTGGCAATCGGTCATTGAAATATTTTGTAACCGACTGGAAATCATCATCGTTCCGAACGTAGCCCGACTTGAGCAACAGACTGTACAATTGCAAAGAAATATTTGATAATTTGCTCGCAATCACGTTTTTGACACTGAGTTCTTTCGATTCAATCGACAATTCATCTGCCCGCGTAATCAAACTCCGGGTGATGAATTGCGATTCGATGACTTTCTCCAACTCCACTATTTCGTAGGCAATGTTGTTCTCATCAAACTCTTTGGCTTGTTCTTTGGCTTTATCCAGCACTTTCAAACTCTGATTGTACAAACCTTTGTGATAGAGAATGGTTGCAAAATCAAGTTGTTCGCGCAGATGCGCCCGAAGATTTTGATGCTGCGGATTGAGTCTCAGACTGACCAAAACCTGCCTGTATAAATGTGCTTTTAAATTTGAAATTTGCTCTTTCTTGACAATTTTTGTTTTCAAAATGGCTGGTTCATCATATTTTGCACTTTTGTCTAAAAAATTAAACAACAACATAAATTTAGCATCCGTGTTGCCGCCCAATCTTCCCACATAAAGCTTAAATTGTCTTTTTTCAGATTTTGAAAGCGATTTTATCAGTTCGAAAAGCGGTTCTTTTTTATCAGTAACCATCGTAAAAAAAATATTTCAATATATTGATTAACAAAACTTTAGTTTTACACTGTAATAAATTAACATTGTAAAACTCACTTTATATCTCATTCGATACAATATGCGAAGTTATACATTCGTATTTGAAAAATTATAAACAGGTCAAAACAAATGAGCAAAAATCAGGTCTATATTTTTGACACCACCCTTAGAGACGGCGAACAAGTACCGGGATGTAAACTCAATACCTCACAAAAATTGATTGTTGCAGAACAATTGGATTTACTGGGTGTTGACATCATCGAAGCGGGGTTTCCCATCTCCAGTCCGGGCGATTTTAAGTCGGTCGTTGAAATTTCAAAAATAGTTAAAAATGCAACCGTTTGCGGACTGACGCGAGCCAATAAAAAAGACATCGAAGTAGCTGCAGAAGCATTGAGATATGCCAAAAGACCGCGCATTCATACAGGCATCGGCACCTCAGAGTCTCACATAAAATTCAAGTTCAATTCTACGCCCGAAAAAATCATTGAACGAGCGATTGAAGCAGTCAAATATGCCAAATCATTTGTTGAAGACGTGGAGTTTTACGCAGAAGATGCCGGACGAACCGACAACGAATTTTTGGCGCGTGTTTGCGAAGCCGTCATCAAAGCCGGCGCGACCGTGTTGAATATTCCGGACACCACCGGTTACTGTTTGCCATCCGAATACGGCGCAAAAATGAAATATCTGACAGAAAATGTAAAAGGAATTGAAAAAGCCATTCTTTCTTGTCATTGCCACAACGATTTGGGACTTGCTACTGCAAATTCCATCGAAGGTGTCATCAATGGAGCGCGCCAAATCGAATGTACCATCAACGGGATTGGCGAAAGAGCCGGAAATACCGCCTTGGAAGAAGTGGTTATGATTCTCAAGCAACACCCTTATTTGAATCTGCACACAAATATCAACTCAAAAATGATTAATTCGGTCAGCCGATTGGTGTCTGAAAGCATGGGAATGCCTGTGCAACCCAACAAAGCCATCGTGGGAGCCAACGCCTTTGCACACAGCTCGGGCATTCACCAAGACGGGATGATAAAAAACCGGGAAACTTATGAAATCATCGACCCCAAAGAAGTGGGAGTCAACGAATCAACCATCGTCTTGACCGCGAGAAGCGGTCGTGCGGCTTTGGCCTATCGCGCCAAAAACATCGGGTATGAACTCACAAAATTGGAACTTGATGATGCCTACGATGCATTTGTGAATTGTGCCGATTGCAAAAAAGAAGTTACCGACGAAGATATCCATGAAATCATGGAATCTGTCCATATCGAACGAAAAACAAGTGTTGCTTAATCTATGGGAAAATCACTTTTTGAAAAAGTTTGGGATGCGCACGTGGTGCATACCATTGAAAACGGACCACAAATCTTATACATAGACAAACACCTCATCCACGAAGTCACCAGTCCGCAAGCATTCTCTGAAATTGAAAAAAGAAATCTACCGCTTTTCAGAGCCAACCAGATAGTCGCAACTGCCGACCACAACGTGCCGACGGAGAATCAGCATTTGCCCATCAAGGAGGCTTTGTCTCGAAAACAGGTAGAAACGCTGACCGAAAACTGCGATAAATTTGGAGTTACCCTTTACGGCTTGGGACATCCTTACCAAGGAATCGTTCATGTGATTGGTCCGGAATTGGGTGTCACACAACCCGGCATGACCATCGTTTGTGGTGACAGCCACACCTCCACACATGGTGCTTTTGGCACCATCGCATTCGGGATTGGAACCAGCCAAGTGGCGCAAGTATTTGCCAGTCAATGTCTATTACTAGACAAACCTAAGAAAATGCGCATCACGGTTTCCGGAATACTAAAAAATGGCGTGCAACCCAAAGACGTGATTTTATATATCATCGCCAAACTTGGCACTAACTCGGGAACGGGATATTTTGTCGAATTTGCCGGTGAAGTATTTGAAAACATGAGCATGGAAGGTCGGATGACCGTTTGCAACATGAGCATTGAAATGGGTGCCAGAGGCGGAATGATAGCCCCAGACGAAACCACTTTCGAATATGTAAAAGGAAGAGAATTTGCGCCAAAAGCCGAAGAATTTGCGACTAAAATTGCTTATTGGAAAACGTTAAAAACAGATGCCGACGCGATATTTGACAAAGAATACCAATTTGACGGAGTCGATATTGCACCCATGATTACCTACGGAACCAATCCGGGCATGGGCATCAAAATCACGGAAAAAATTCCCAATTTACAAGACGAATCTTTTGACAAGGCTTTGGCTTACATGGGTTTGAAAAAAGACACTTCGCTCTTGGGTTTACCCGTCAATTATGTATTTATCGGAAGTTGTACCAACTCGCGGATTGAAGATTTTCGGGTGGCAGCCGCTTTCATAAAAGGTCGAAAAAAGGCAGACAACGTAAACGCTTTGATTGTTCCAGGTTCGCAACAAATCGCTAAACGCATCAAAGAAGAAGGCATTCAAGATATTTTTGAAGAAGCCGGTTTTGAAATCAGGCAAGCCGGATGTTCTGCTTGTTTAGGCATGAATGAAGACAAAATACCCGCCGGTGAATACTGCGTTTCCACTTCCAACCGGAATTTCGAAGGCAGACAAGGTCCAGGGGCGAGAACTTTCTTGGCCAGCCCATTGGTGGCAGCCATCACCGCGATAGAAGGAAAAATAGTAGATGTTCAGCAATACATGAATTAACATGGATAAATTTATAACACTTTCGTCCAAGGCAGTTCCGTTACCCAATCAAAACGTGGACACGGATCAAATCATACCGGCTCGATTTTTGAAAGCGACCGATCGATTGGGTTTTGGCGATAATCTTTTCAGAGATTGGCGATACAACAGCGACCAATCGCCCAACAAATCATTTGTCCTGAACAACCCGGATTATACCGGTAAAATCCTCGTAGCCGGTGAAAATTTCGGTTGCGGATCAAGTCGCGAGCACGCAGCTTGGGCATTGTTTGATTATGGTTTCCGTGTGGTTGTTTCGAGCTTTTTCGCCGATATATTTAAAGGCAACGCGCTCAACAACGGACTGTTGCCCATCACGGTTCCGGATGTTTTCCTAAAAAAACTTTTGCAAACCGTCACCTCCTATCCGGATACTTTGGTAACCGTCAACCTCCTCGAGCAAACCTTGTCTTACGGAAATGATTCTATCACTTTCGACATCAATCCGTACAACAAAACTTGTTTGATCAACGGTTATGATGACATTGATTTTTTAGTGAGCAAGAAAAACGAAATTATCGCTTTTGAAAAAAACCGACCCGCAGTAGAAAAATAATTAGATACAATACTGTTATTTTATACTTTTGACAAAAACACCCAACCTATTGATTGGGTAAAAACAGCAGCCATGAAACTGAATATCGCACTACTTGCAGGAGACGGAATCGGTCCGGAAGTAACCAAACAGGCCGTCAATGTGCTCAATGCCATTGCCAAAGAATACAATCATCAATTTATTTACACAAATGCCTTGGTTGGCGCGGTTGCGATTGATGCCACCGGAAATCCATTGCCGGATGAGACCATTCAAATTGTCAAAAATTCGGATGCCGTGTTGTTTGGTGCCATCGGCGACCCAAAATACGACAACGACCCGACAGCAAAAGTGCGTCCCGAACAAGGACTTTTAAAATTGCGCAAAGAACTCGGTTTGTTTGCCAACATCAGACCTGTATCGTCTTTTAAAACCCTGCTCAAATATTCAAACTTAAAAGAAGAAGTCATCGATGGTGCAGATTTTGTCATTTATCGCGAGCTCACGGGAGGTATTTATTTCGGTGAAAAAAAATTGAGCGAAGACAAACAATTCGCTTCTGATTTATGCGCCTATTCTTCGGAAGAAATCGAACGTGTTTTGCATTTGGCGTTTAAAGCGGCTCAGCATCGCAACAAAAAACTCACTTTGGTGGACAAAGCCAATGTGTTAGAGACATCCAGGTTGTGGCGACGTGTAGCACAAGACATTGCCAAGCAATATGCCGATGTGCAATTGGACTTTCTGTTTGTGGACAATGCCGCCATGCAAATCATCCTCAATCCCAAACAATTTGATGTGATGGTGACCGAAAACATGTTTGGAGACATTCTTTCGGATGAAGCCAGTGTCATTTCGGGATCGATTGGTTTGCTTGCTTCGGCATCCATTGGCATAAAATCTGCACTTTTTGAACCCATTCACGGTTCGTATCCGCAAGCTAAAGGAAAAAACATTGCCAATCCTTTGGCGGCAATCCTATCGGCAGCCATGTTGCTCGAGCATTTCAACTTGCATGAGGAAGCAGACACCATCCGAAAAGCAGTCGATAAATCCTTGGAAGACGAAATTTCCACCCCTGACATCAACAAGGAAAACCCAAAAACAACCCTTGAAGTAGGAGAATACATCGTAAACTACATCCGCGGAAACATCATCTGCAAAAAATCAAGCGAAAACATCAACTTGGGGCAATCGACTATTATTTGATAATGGGCAATGGGCTAAGTAGAAGGAAACTTGAAACCTCCTGCTTGTCGGCAGGCAGGGAAACTTGAAACATTCTCGCAATCATCCGATTATTTTTATAAATTTTCGGGTTTGATTTTGCAAATACGTTTTTAAAAAATGTATATTTGCATCCATTTTGAACCAACCTCTGGCGAAAGGCGTGTATGTTGCTTCGATTCAAACCATTAAACCTATAATTGTCATGGAAGCGTTACTCAAATACGTACAAGACGAATTTATCGAAAAGAAAGATTTCCCTGTTTTTTATGCAGGTGACACCATTACTGTTTATTACGAAATCAAAGAGGGAGAAAAAACCCGTACGCAGTTTTTTAAAGGTGTTGTGATTCAGGTAAACGGAGCCGGTGCTACCAAAACATTTACGATTCGTAAAATGTCCGGTACCGTGGGTGTGGAAAGAATTTTCCCAATCAACATGCCTGCATTGCAAAAAATCGAACTCAACAAACGCGGCAAAGTAAGACGTTCAAGAATTTACTACTTTAGAGGTCTTACCGGCAAAAAAGCCCGTATCAAAGAAAAAAGATAATTTCTTTTTCCTGCTGAAAAATCAAAGCCTCACTTTAATCAGCGAGGCTTTTTTATTAACAATTGTTCATTTCTTCGGTTTATAATCTGTTGGAAAGTAACTTTTTACATTCTTCAAAAACAGCCATTTCCTGACTTATCTTTGAAATATCAAAATGAAAGAACACAAGGCGAAAGCCGGAAACAAAAAACATTTTGATTTTTGAACGTTCATCAAAAGGTTTTGTTACTTACAGAAAAACTCTCAAGGGGGGCTTCTAAAAAAGAGCAAAACCAAAAGCCGGAAAGTTTTAGGTCGAAAGATTTAAAAACAACCGGATCAAACTGTCCGAAGTGCAGAAAAAGAAACGGCAGCAATGACCGAATCTGAGAAACGTCAGCAATGATGAATCAACAATTCAGTACACGTAGGATATGTTTGGAAGCCATATCAGATACACGAAAGTGTTTTGATGTGGCTTTTTTTATGTTAAAAAATCACATATTGTGTCAACTGTTATGCCGTCGTTCGTCTATTTGCTATATTTGCTTTTCATAAACCAAGCATTCACAAAATCATGAGTAAAATTAAAGTAGCCAATCCTGTCGTAGAATTGGACGGGGATGAAATGACCCGTATTATTTGGAAATTCATCAAAGAACAACTTATCCTTCCTTACCTCGATGTTGACATTAAATATTATGATTTGGGCGTTGAGCACCGAGATGCCACCAACGACCAAGTAACCATCGATTCAGCAGAAGCCATCAAAAAATACCACGTAGGCATCAAGTGTGCGACCATCACACCGGATGAAGCCCGTGTGGAAGAGTTCAAACTCAAAAAAATGTGGAAATCGCCAAACGGTACCATCCGAAACATCATCGGCGGAACCGTTTTTAGAGAACCCATCATCATGAAAAATGTACCCCGTTATGTGCAAGGTTGGACAAAACCGATAGTTATTGGTCGTCATGCGTTTGGCGATCAGTACAAAGCCACCGATGCAGTCATCAAAGGTAAAGGTTCGCTAACCATGACTTTCACACCCGAAGGCGGCGGCGAGCCGATTGTTTGGAACGTGTATGACTACAAAGGAGACGGTGTTGCCATGAGTATGTACAATACCGATGAATCTATTTACGGATTTGCACGCTCGTCGTTTAACATGGCCTTGACCAAAAAATGGCCACTCTATCTTTCTACCAAAAACACCATTTTGAAAGCATACGATGGCCGGTTCAAAGATATTTTTGAAGAAGTTTACCAGGCTGAATTCAAAACTGATTTTGACAAAGCCGGCATCACTTACGAACACCGTTTGATTGATGACATGGTTGCTTCGGCGATGAAATGGGAAGGCGGATTCGTATGGGCTTGTAAAAACTATGACGGCGATGTGCAGTCAGACACCGTTGCACAAGGATTTGGTTCTTTGGGATTGATGACTTCCGTATTGGTAACTCCGGACGGAAAAACCGTGGAGGCAGAAGCTGCACACGGAACGGTCACACGCCATTACAGAATGCACCAACAAGGCAAACAAACCTCTACCAACCCGATTGCCTCCATTTTTGCATGGACGCGCGGTTTGGAACACCGAGGGAAGTTGGATAACAATGCCGCCTTGATTAATTTCTGTCACAAATTGGAAGAAGTTTGTATCGAAACCGTTGAAAGCGGAAAAATGACCAAAGACTTGGCTGTTTTAATCCATGGAGATAAACTTTCATCGAATGATTATCTGAACACCGAGGATTTCTTGGCAGCTTTAAAAGCAAATTTGGACAAAAAATTAGCTTAATCCAATTTATATTTCAAATCAAAGCCTCCTTTTTGGGAGGCTTTTTTTATTTTAGCCGGATGGAACACACCGATAGAAAAAAACTTTACAAGGGAATCCAAACATTGGCATTTGCACTTCCGCTGATGGTACTCGGCCCGGTGGGAATTACCTTGGGTTTTAAGATTGAAAACAATCTAATCCTGATTGTCGGGATTGTTCTTGGAATTCTTGCAATTTATTTGGCTTTCAGGGGGATATTAAGAATGATGGATGCTGTTTTTTCGGAGAAGCGTTAAATTTGGTTTATTTTCTCAGAAACTATTGAGATTCCCAGATTTACTTTAATAATTTTAACTTTAAAATGATTGGAAATCATTGGTTTTTACATTTTATTACTGAAAAACAGTTCAATAATTGAATTGCATTGTTCATTTTATTATTTTGCAGGAAATAAAAAAACCTCCTGATTATGGACAAGAGGTAACCCAAATGTTTTCACAACGGAATAATCCTTATTGTGATTTGCTTCAAAATGTAATTCAAAGATATAAAATTTTACTTATGAAAAAAATTCTTGGACTCGATTTAGGCAGTACATCTATCGGATGGGCATTCGTTAATGAGAAAGAAGATGAAATTGAAAAATCTTCAATTGTAAAAACAGGAGTCAGAGTAATTCCTTTAACCACTGATGAACAGGGTAATTTCGAAAAAGGAAAAGCGATTACCACCAACCAAGAAAGAACCTCCAAAAGAAGTGCCAGAAGAAATTTACAACGATATAAACTTAGAAGACAAGAGCTTTTAAAAGTGCTTTCCGAAAAAGGATTTATAAGCAAAGATTCTGTATTAACTGAAGACGGAAAAGAAACAACCTATCAAACTTTAGCGTTAAGAGCGAAGGCAGCAACAAATCGATTAGAGAAAGAAGAGTTGGCAAGGGTGTTTTTGGTCATCAATAAAAAAAGAGGTTATAAAAGCAGCCGTAAAGCTAAAAACGAAGATGAAGGCCAACTAATTGATGGAATGGGCGTTGCTTTAGAATTAAACAAAAGAAAAATAACGCCAGGACAATTTTCATTAGAGCTACTTAAAAACGGAAAAAAGCTTTTACCTGATTTTTACCGTTCAGATTTACAAACTGAATTTGATATTATTTGGAACATACAAAAACGATTTTATACCGAAATTTTTACAGATACTTTTTATGATGAACTAAAAGGTAAAGGGCAACGAGCTACTTCGGCTATTTTTTGGAAAAAATATAACTTTAATACTGCCGAAAACAAAGGCAACAGAGATGAAAAAAAATTACAAGCATATCAATGGAGAGTTGATGCATTGAGCAATCAACTTGAAAAAGAAGAAGTTGCTTATGTTATTACAGAAATTAACAATGATTTAAACAAATCAAGCGGTTATTTAGGTGCCATTAGCGATAGAAGTAAAGAACTGTATTTCAACAAACAAACTGTTGGGCAATATTTATATGAACAAATAAAAGAAAATCCTCATGCTCGATTAAAAGGGCAAGTTTTCTACCGAAAAGATTATGAAGATGAGTTTGATGCGATTTGGAGTGAACAAACCAAACATCACAAAGAATTGAACGATGAGTTAAAACAAATTATCAGAAACATTATCATTTTTTATCAACGCAAACTAAAATCGCAGAAAGGGTTGATTAGCATTTGTGAATTGGAAGGAAAAGAAAAAGAAATTAGTGTTGATGGAAAAAAGAAAACAAAATTAATCGGGCCAAGAGTTTGCCCAAAATCTTCTCCCCTATTTCAAGAATTTAGAATTTGGCAGCGATTAAATGATTTAGAAGTTTCTAACAAAAAAGAAAAATCAAAATGGAAACTTGATGAAGAAAGTAAACTTTTACTTTTTAAAGAATTAAATATCAAAGAAAGCCTCACAAAAGCTCAAATTCTAAAATTGCTTTATAAGGATTACAAAAATTTGGACTTGAATTTTAAAGACATTGTAGGAAATAGAACCAATACTTCTCTTTACAAAGCATATCAAATCATCGTTGAAGCTTCTGGTCATGATGAATTTGATTTTACAAGCTTATCCGCACATGAATCAACTGAAATAATCAATGGCGTTTTTGAAACCATTGGCATAAACAATGACATACTTAACTTCAATGCTGATATAGAAGGGAAAGAGTTTGAACAACAACCTTATTACCAATTATGGCATTTGCTGTATTCTTATGAAGACGATAACTCAACATCTGGAATTGATAGCTTATTAAAAAAATTGAAAGAAAAGTTTGGCTTTGATGAAGAATATGCGAAAGTTTTGGCTAATGTAACTTTTGAAGATGATTATGGCAGTTTAAGCTCTAAAGCAATAGCTAAAATTTTACCTCATTTAAAAGACGGTTTGCAGTATGATGAAGCAGCCGCTTTGGCTGGCTATAATCATTCCAATTCATTAAACAAAGAAGAAAGAGCAAACAGACCATTAAAAGATAAATTAGAATTACTTGCAAAAAACAGCCTTCGTAATCCTGTGGTTGAAAAAATTATTAATCAAACTATAAATGTTGTTAATGCTTTAATTGATGAATACGGTAAACCCGATGAAATTCGATTAGAATTGGCTCGTGAATTAAAGAAAAGTGCGAAAGAGCGTGAAGACGCAACCAAAAGCATGACTGCTTCTCAAACCGAGCATGAAAAATTTAGAAAAATACTTCAAACCGAATATGGTTTACCCTATGTAAGTCGAAATGACATTATTCGCTACAAATTGTATAAAGAACTAGAACCAAGAGGATATAAAACACTCTATACCAATACATATATTGCACCTGAAAATATTTTCAGCAAAGAATTTGATATTGAACACATTATTCCGCAATCTCGACTTTTTGATGATTCATTTTCGAACAAAACATTGGAGCTAAGAAGTGCAAACATTGAAAAAGGAGATAAAACAGCTTATGATTATATCCTTGAAAAACAGGGTGAAAACGGATTAGTTGAATACGAAAAACGTGTAGATGAATTATTTAAAGGCGTTGATGGTAAAAAAGGCAAACATAAAAAACTAATGATGGCTGGTAAAGACATTCCTGATGGTTTTATTGACAGAGATTTACGCAACTCGCAATACATAGCAAAAAAAACCAAAGAACTGTTGGAAGATGTTTGCCGAACGGTTAATACCACAACAGGAAGCGTTACCGACCGATTGCGTGAAGATTGGCAGTTGATACATGTAATGCAAGAATTGAATTGGGATAAATATGATAAACAAGGTTTAACCTATTACGAAACCAACAAAGAAGGCAAGCAACTACCAAGAATAAAAGACTGGACAAAACGAAACGACCACCGACACCATGCAATGGATGCGTTAACAGTTGCTTTTACCAAATACAGTCATGTGCAATACCTCAACAATTTAAATGCAAGAAGTGATAAAGCAGGTAGTATTTATGGTATTGAACAAAAAGAATTGTATAGGGACGAAAAAGGAAAACTAAAATTTAAACCACCCATGCCTTTGGATGAGTTTAGAGCAGAAGCAAAAAAACATTTAGAAAACACGTTGATATCGTTTAAGGCTAAAAACAAAGTGGTTACGCCTAACAAAAACAAAATAACCGGAAAAAACAAACCTCAAAATACCTTAACGCCAAGAGGACAACTGCATTTAGAAACCGTTTACGGCACGATAAAAAGATACAAAACTACCGAAACCAAAGTTGGAAGTAATTTTGATGTTGAAACCATCAATAAAGTTGCTTCAAAAAAATACCGAGAAGCTTTATTACACCGCTTGAGCGAATTTGATAACGACCCTAAAAAGGCATTTACAGGCAAAAATAGTTTAGCAAAAACACCTCTATATTTAGATGATTTACATCTTTTTCAAGTACCCGAAAAAGTTAAATTGGTTGAAGTAGAAATTGTTTACACCATACGCAAACCCATAAGCCCCGATTTAAAAATTGACAAAGTGGTTGATGCCAAAATAAAAATAATTTTGGAAAACCGATTAAAAGAATTTAACAACGACCCGAAAAAAGCATTTGTGAACCTTGAAGAAAACCCCATTTGGCAAAACAAAGAGAAAGGAATTGCCATTAAAAACGTAACCATCACAGGGGTAAGCAATGCCATTGCCTTGCACGATAAAAAAGATAAGAATGGACTTTTAATGTTGGATGAAAACGGAAACACACAACCCGTTGATTTTGTAAATACCGGAAACAATCACCACGTTGCCATTTACAGAGATGAAAAAGGGAATTTGCAAGATGATATCAAATCGTTTTTTGATGTTGTTGAGAGGGAAAGTCAAGGTTTAGATACCATTAATAAAGATTTCAATAAAGAATTAGGTTGGCAATTTTTATTTAGTTTGAAACAAAATGAATATTTTATTTTTCCTAATGAGAAAACTGGTTTTAATCCAAACGAAATTGACCTATTAAATGAAAAAAATTACAGCATAATAAGTCCTAATTTATTTTATACTCAAACTATTTCAAAAATAATATATGGAAATAGTGTTGTACGTGATTTTGTTTTTAGACATCATTATGATACAACTAAAGAAAAATCAATTATTCTAAAAAACGTTACTCATAAAATCATTAAAAGTTTAACTGATTTGGACGGAGCAGTAAAAGTCCGCATCAATCACTTGGGAAAAATTGTTCAGGTGGACGAGTATTAAACTTAAAGTGTTGGCTATTTATAAACCTTGACATAAAAAAATGCAATGATAAAACGAACCCTCTATTTTGGAAATCCGGCTTATCTGAGTCTTTCCCAAAAACAATTATCGGTGCGATTGCCTGAAATTCAAAAAAATCAAAACCTCCCCGATTCATTTAAAAAAGAAGCGGTCGCCAATATACCCATAGAAGATATCGGAATCGTTTTGCTCGACCATCAACAAATTACAATCACGCAAGGGCTACTTTCAGCTTTACTTGAAAACAATACGGTTGTAGTTGCCTGCGACTCCACGCATCACCCTACAGGATTGTTTTTCCCCTTAAGCGGAAATAGCGTACAAAACGAACGTTATCGCGCACAACTTACAGCATCCGAGCCACTCAAAAAACAGTTGTGGGCACAAACGATTGCCCAGAAAATAAAAAATCAGCAAAGTCATTTTCAGGATTTGGATTTAAACAATAATTTACTGAAACAACTGGCTCAAAATGTAAAAAGTGGAGACGCCAATAACAACGAAGCCACAGCAGCAGCCTACTATTGGCAAAACATATTCAAAGCAAAAAGATTTTCAATGCCAAACTCAGTCATAAATCTTCCTTTCTTTAGAAGACGGGATGGTGACCCGCCCAACGCTTTGTTTAACTACGGCTATGCAATCTTGCGAGCAGTCATGGCAAGGAGTGTAGTTTCCGCAGGATTGCTCCCAACCTTAGGCATCCACCACAGCAATAGATACAATGCTTTTTGTTTAGCCGATGACCTGATGGAGCCGTACAGACCTTATGTTGACCGAGTTGTATGTAATCTGATTTGTAGTCATGGTATCTCCGAAACACTAACTAAAGAACAAAAAACTATTTTACTGAGTATTCCCGCAATTGATGTGGTTATCGATAAAGAAAATAGTCCGCTTATGGTAGCAACGCAGAGAACGGCTGTAAGTTTGGTTAAATGTTTTGAGGGCACGCAAAAAAAGTTGGCTTATCCGGATTGGAATTCTTGAAATACTAAAAAATATTCTGATATGAGCTTTACCAGAATTAATGCATATCGCATCATGTGGACTTTAGTCATGTACGACCTACCAACAGAAACCAAAAAAGAGAGACGAATTGCAGCGCAGTTTCGAAAAAGACTGATGGAAGATGGTTTTAGCATGTTTCAATTTAGCATGTATTTGAGACACAGCCAAAGTAGCGAAAATGCAACTGTCCATAAACGAAGAGTTATCAATATACTCCCCGAAAATGGCAAAGTAGGCATCCTTCAAATCACAGACAGACAATTTGGACAAATGGAACTTTTTTTTGGTAAAAAAGAAGTTGAAAAACCAAACATTCCTCAGCAACTTGAACTTTTTTAGAATAAAAAAACCGAGGTTCAACTCGGTTTTTTAAGATTGATACTCAAGGTTTTTTTATTGATTAAAATCCAACAAAGTCAGTGCTACACAGGGATTTGACAACATCTGTTGAATATCAATAATTCAAAGATACATTTTGAAAGCAAATCACAACAGCTAAACACGGCCACAGACAAGATGCAGGGTTGAATATCAATAATTCAAAGATACATTTTGAAAGCAAATCACAACGAGCTTTAAGTTTAAGTAAATGGGAGTTTTGTTGAATATCAATAATTCAAAGATACATTTTGAAAGCAAATCACAACAAGGCCTCAGCGCAAGTGTCCGCGCTCTATGTTGAATATCAATAATTCAAAGATACATTTTGAAAGCAAATCACAACACAAGTGAATTTATTTCTTGAAGGTTCACGTTGAATATCAATAATTCAAAGATACATTTTTAAAGCAAATCACAACCTATGAGCGAAGTAGTATTTAATACTGCTCGTTGAATATCAATAATTCAAAGATACATTTTGAAAGCAAATCACAACGAGTAAACAATTATTACACCGTTTCAGAGGGTTGAATATCAATAATTCAAAGATACATTTTGAAAGCAAATCACAACTATATTTTTGTTTGTATATAGAAAAAATCTGTTGAATATCAATAATTCAAAGATACATTTTGAAAGCAAATCACAACTACGAGACCTGAAATATTTTGTTTGCCAAAGTTGAATATCAATAATTCAAAGATACATTTTGAAAGCAAATCACAACAAAGAAAACCTGTTCCGGTTTTCAGCAGCCGTTGAATATCAATAATTCAAAGATACATTTTGAAAGCAAATCACAACGATACACTATGAATATATTAAACATCCAACGTTGAATATCAATAATTCAAAGATACATTTTGAAAGCAAATCACAACAACCTGTGCCAGGCGATTCGCGAAACCCAGGTTGAATATCAATAATTCAAAGATACATTTTGAAAGCAAATCACAACCACCGTTATAAAATCAGCCGGACCACGGGAGTTGAATATCAATAATTCAAAGATACATTTTGAAAGCAAATCACAACTAGCCTTACAAATTGTTTCCGGGCGCGAGGGTTGAATATCAATAATTCAAAGATACATTTTGAAAGCAAATCACAACAGATAGTAATAAATATCTAACAGCAGAACAGTTGAATATCAATAATTCAAAGATACATTTTGAAAGCAAATCACAACTAGCGGATATTCTAAGTTTAGATGCCGAGAGTTGAATATCAATAATTCAAAGATACATTTTGAAAGCAAATCACAACCATTGAGCGAAGAAAAGTCGTCAACGTTTAGTTGAATATCAATAATTCAAAGATACATTTTGAAAGCAAATCACAACTTGCTGGCATTTTTGGTTCTAACGCTAAAGGTTGAATATCAATAATTCAAAGATACATTTTGAAAGCAAATCACAACTTCTTCTTCATCTGTTTTTTCCGCAATAAAGTTGAATATCAATAATTCAAAGATACATTTTGAAAGCAAATCACAACTACACCGGTAGAATATATTTCGGATTGCTAGTTGAATATCAATAATTCAAAGATACATTTTGAAAGCAAATCACAACCTTGTAAACCATTGGTATCATTGGGATGGAGTTGAATATCAATAATTCAAAGATACATTTTGAAAGCAAATCACAACAAGAAATCCTTTCAGATGAAATATTCAACGGTTGAATATCAATAATTCAAAGATACATTTTGAAAGCAAATCACAACCACGTACTTGTAGTCAGGATTCAGCCGAACGTTGAATATCAATAATTCAAAGATACATTTTGAAAGCAAATCACAACAGAGGTCATCCAACTATCGAATTACATTCGGTTGAATATCAATAATTCAAAGATACCTGCCCGTCCGGCAGGCGGGTATTTTGAAAGCAAAACCAAAGTTGGAGCACTAACTCAAAAATTCAATTTTTTCTTTCTCAGTTCAAAATTCTGGCCCAAATATACTTTTCGCACCATTTCGTCCGCGGCCAATTCTTCGGGAATTCCGGCTTTCAGTATGCTTCCTTCAAACATAAGATAGGTGCGGTCTGTGATGGCGAGTGTTTCTTGCACGTTGTGATCGGTGATGAGAATCCCGATATTCTTATTTTTCAACCTGGCAACAATTCGCTGAATATCTTCAACTGCAACCGGATCGACTCCGGCAAAAGGTTCGTCGAGCAAAATAAAACTTGGGTCGGTTGCCAAGGCACGTGCAATTTCCGTCCGCCTGCGCTCGCCTCCCGAAAGCAAATCTCCCCTGTTTTTTCGAATATGTCCCAAGCCAAATTCAGCAATGAGCGATTCCACTTTCTGCTCTTGCTCTTCTTTGGATAATTTGGTGAGTTGCAAAACACTGCGGATGTTGTCTTCAACACTTAGTTTTCTAAACACCGACGCCTCTTGTGCCAAGTAGCCAATACCGTGTTGTGCTCTTTTGTACATGGGAAATTTTGTGATTTCTTCGTTGTCCAAAAAAATGCGACCGTCATTGGGTTTTATCAAGCCAACTATCATGTAGAAGGAAGTGGTTTTTCCGGCTCCGTTTGGCCCCAAAAGACCAATGATTTCCCCCTGGTTTACTTCTACCGAAATGCCTTTTACAACTGATCGACCCTTGTATGTTTTTACCAGATTTTCAGCGCGTAATTTCATCTGTTTATATTATTTGTTTTTATCGGTCTTATGTAACACCCATAATCAACCTTCTGTGTATCAAAATTGCTTTGTCATGGGTGTTTCATTTGACTGTATTGTTTTCTTGTTCCAAGGCATCCCAAAATTCATAAGCCCGGCGAAGATGCGGAATCACGATGGTGCCGCCGACCAAGGTGGCAATTGACATCGCTTCCATCATTTCTGTTTTGGTTACGCCTTGCTTAAAACTCGTTTCTAAGTGATATCGAACACAATCATCGCATCGCAAAACGGCAGAAGCAACCAAGCCGAGTAGCTCTTTGGTTTTAACATCCAAAACGCCTTCTGCATATGCATTGGTGTCCAAATTATAAATTCTTTTGATGATTTTGTTGTCATCTTGAAGCAATTTTTCATTCATTTTGCTTCTGTAATTTCTGTAATCGGTTAGCATTTCACTCATACTTTGGCTTTTTTCTTTTCTCTGTTGATGACAAATTTAGATATATAAATGCTAATCTCATATAAAATCAGGATTGGAATGGCCACGATTATTTGACTTGCCACATCGGGTGGCGTTATGATCGCAGCGAGTGCTAACACAATGATAAGAGAATATTTTCGGTATTTTCTCAAAAATTCGGGTGTTACCAAGCCTAATTTGGTCAAGAAATATATCAAAATCGGCAGTTCAAAAATCAATCCGGAGGCAATCACTGAGGCTCGGACTAAGCTGATGTATGACCCTAAATCGATGTCATTAAAAACTTGGTCGCTAACCGTATAGGTTCCTAAAAAATTGATGGACAAGGGCGTGATGATATAGTATCCGAACAAAACGCCAACAAAAAACAAAAAGGATGAGATGATGACAAAAGCCTTCGCATGTTTTCGTTCTTTTTCATAGAGTGCCGGGCTGATGAATTTCCAAACTTCATAAATAAGAAATGGAAATGCCATGATGAAACCGGCCGTTATGGAGGTCCAAATATGTGCGGAAAACTGACCTGACATTTCTCTGCTCTGTATTCTAAATGGAAATTCTGTCACGCAGTAACTGTCATCCAGTCCCATGTACTTTGAAATAGTGCAAAGTACCCTGTAAGTTATAAAATCCGGATTTTTAGGACCGAAAAGTAAAACATCAAAAATAAAATGCTTCAATAAGAAAGCTGCGGTACCACCAATGACTACAGCAAGCGTCATCCGAATCAAATGCCATCGCAAAACTTCCAAATGATCTAAAAACGACATTTCATCGCCTAACTTTTTCATTGTCTGACTTTTTTTGGAATTTTAAATGTATATTTGGTAGGGCTACTTACAGGTAAATTGTTAATATACATCGTTTGATTATTAAATATCTTAAAGAGAAATAAAAAAATATGATTTCAGTTTTTTGATAATTGATTTATGTATTATCTTTATGAAATACAAATGTATCAAATTTGAAGTGAAAACAGTTTTTTCAAAATGGAAAAAGATTTGCAAAAGGAATTAAAAAAGTATTTTGGGTTTTCCCAATTTAAAGGTCTGCAAGAAGTTGTTATCAAAAGTATTTTAGACAAAAAAAATACTTTTGTCATTATGCCAACCGGCGGAGGCAAATCATTGTGCTATCAATTACCAGCGTTGGTACAAGAAGGCACGGCTATCGTTGTCTCGCCATTGATTGCATTGATGAAAAATCAAGTTGATGCCATTCGAGGCGTGTCCACGCATCACGGTGTTGCGCACGTACTGAATTCATCGCTCAATAAAACAGAAATAAATATCGTCAAGACTGACATCGTCAATGGCATCACCAAATTGCTATATGTCGCACCCGAATCTTTGACCAAAGAAGAGTATGTAGATTTTCTGAAAAGTGTCAAAATTTCTTTTGTAGCCATTGATGAAGCGCATTGCATTTCGGAATGGGGACATGACTTCAGACCGGAATATCGCAATTTAAGAAGCATCATACAACGCATCGGCGATGTTCCTGTTATCGGACTGACAGCTACTGCCACGCCTAAAGTTCAAGAAGACATCTTGAAAAGCCTCGGCATCCCAGATGCCAATACTTTCAAAGCGTCTTTCAACAGGCCAAATCTTTATTATGAAGTTCGCCCAAAAACCAAAAATGTTGATGCAGACATCATCCGCTTTATCAAACAAAATACAGGAAAATCCGGTATTGTATATTGTTTAAGCCGTAAAAAAGTTGAAGAATTATCGCAAGCACTTCAAGTGAATGGAATTTCGACTGTGCCGTATCATGCTGGTTTGGATGCGAAGACTCGAACAAAACATCAAGATATGTTTTTGATGGAAGATGTAGATGTTGTTGTTGCAACAATCGCATTTGGAATGGGAATTGACAAACCCGATGTTCGTTATGTCATCCACCACGACATTCCTAAGAGTTTAGAAAGCTACTATCAAGAAACCGGTCGTGCAGGCAGAGACGGCGGAGAAGGTCATTGTTTGGCTTTTTATTCGTACAAAGACATTGAGAAATTAGAAAAATTCATGTCAGGAAAACCCGTAGCCGAACAAGAAATAGGAAATGCATTACTTCAAGAAATGGTGGCTTATGCAGAAACTTCTATTTCGCGCAGAAAATTCTTGTTGCATTATTTTGGTGAAGAATTTGATGAAATTGATGGTGATGGAGCTGATATGGATGACAACGTACGTTTTCCAAAGAAAAAATTTGAAGCGCAGCATGAGGCTAAGTTGGTTTTACAAACCGTTTTGGCAACCAAAGAAAAATACAAAGCCAAAGAGTTAGTCAACACTTTAATTGGAAAAGTTACCGCTCAGATAAAATCGCACAAAACAGATGAACTACCTTGCTTCGGTAAAGGATTGGAGAAAGATGATCGATTTTGGATGGCCATTATTAGACAATTGTTGGTGTCCAAATATCTTAAGAAAGATATTGAAACTTACGGAATCATTCGCTTGTCAGACATGGGGAAAGACTTTATAAAATCTCCGCATAGTTTTCAGATAGCAAAAGACCACACCTATGATGTGGGAACTGACGACACAATCATTTCATCGTCAAAAGGGGGCGGAACAACAGATGATGTACTGATGGCTATGCTCAAGGATCTTCGAAAAAAAGTGGCTAAAAAGTTGGAAGTGCCTCCTTATGCGGTTTTTCAAGATCCGTCGCTGGAAGACATGACCATCAAATACCCAATAACCATCGATGAGTTGGTAAACGTACACGGTGTCGGAGACAGCAAAGCACGAAAATTCGGACAAGAATTTATTGCGTTAATTAAAAAATATGTAGAAGAAAATGACATCACACGACCGGACGATTTAATTGTAAAAACCACGGGAGCCAATTCTTCTCTCAAACTCTACATCATCCAAAACATTGACCGAAAGCTACCGCTTGATGATTTGGCAGGTGCCAAAGGCATGCAAATGTCTGAATTCATCAAAGAATTGGAACAAATTGTTTATTCCGGCACCAAACTCAATATAAAATATTGGCTCGAGGACATCTTCGATGAAGATCAATTAGAAGAATTACACGATTATTTCATAGATGCCGAAACCGATGATATTGAAACTGCGCTCAAAGAATTTGGCGGAGACTATGACGAAGAAGAACTCAGGCTTTTCAGAATTAAATTTATCAGTGAAGTGGCAAATTAAGCGTTTTCCTTCATGATAAATCAAAATTAGGACGGCGAAAAGTATCGATTATGAATAAAAAAACGCTCACTTTCGGATTGTTTTTGATTTTTTCTTTTGCTGTGTGGATGGGCGGTAAACTTACGTCCACCTATGAAGATTCTGCAACCATAAAACTTAAATTTGAAGACTTACCACCAGCCACTCGCTTGCCTATCGGATTTGAAAAAGAAATAAATATCAAACTTTTGGCAAGGGGTTACGTTTTTCTATTAAACCGTTGGTTTGGGTCAACACTCCATGTAGATTTAAGCAAAACATTAATCGAAAAGAACAATCGCAGTTATTTGTTCGCCAAAGACCTCTTGCCGCAAATAGAAAATGAATTTCCGAAAAACACAAAAATTATCAACGTTGAAGAAAATGAAATAGAAATTTTGCTCGAACGGATAAAATTTAAGACCATCACGCTTAAAATAAATCCTGAAAGCAAATTACCTCAAGGATATTTTTTTGTTCATCTTCCAATAATTTCACCAGCCGAAATAACAGTTACCGGACCGGATGACGAATTGGATAAATTAAACCAAATTATTACTGAAAATATCGATTTTAAAATTCATTTAAACGAAAATAAATTCAGTTCAAACCTCATTTTACCAAAGAATTCTAAATTGACATTCTCAACAAAAAAAGTTCAAATTGAGCAAGAAATTGATCGCTATATTGAAATTATCCAAAGCGTTGACTTGCAGGCTGTCAATATTCCCAGAGAGACCGAGCTTCTTTTATTTCCTAAAAAAATAGATCTAACCTACAAGCTCGGGTTTAAATCTGCCGGAAAATTTAAGTCAAATACCGCGACCGTTTTCATCGATTACAATCAATTTAATGATAAGCAAACAGGATATTCGGTCAATATAAATAACCTTCCAGATTACATCATAGGCGTTCGTCTCAATCCTTCAAAAGTTGACGCATACATCAAAAAATCAAAATGAGAAAAGGATGAAAATTGTTGGTCTTACCGGTGGTATTGGGAGCGGAAAAACAACTGTTGCTAATTTCTTTAAAGAATTGGGTGTGCCAATTTATATTGCAGATGCAGAAGCCAAAAAATTAATGACAAAAAACGTCGAACTTCAACAAAAAATCAAAGCATTATTGGGCACAGACGCCTATCAAAATGGAGAATTGAACAGGAAATATATTGCAGAACAGGTTTTCAAAAATCCCGAAAAATTGCGTGCGCTAAACAATTTGGTTCATCCTGTGGTCGCGGAAGATTTTAAAAAATGGATAAACTCGCAAAATGCGGTATTTGTTATAAAAGAATCCGCCTTGCTTTTTGAAACAGGTGATTACAAAAATTGCGATGTAGTCATTTTGGTAAAAGCATCAATGGATGAGCGCATCAGAAGGGTGATGAAAAGAGATGCTATATCAAAAGATGGTGTGACGGAGCGAATTTCGCACCAATGGTCAGATGAAAAAAAAGAACTTCTTTCTAATTACATAATTGAAAACACAGATATTTCGTTAACAAAAAAGATAGTATTCAATACTTATGTTAATTTATTAAATATATTTTAATTTTTTATCTTAATTATCTTTTTTAATCTGTTAATGTAAGGTTAATTAGCCAGTTCGTCCAAATTAAAATGTTAAATTTGTAAAGGTTAATTATTTTTCTGAAAACAATAGTAGCTATTATGACAACATGTTCACTCAAAAAAAGGCAATTCGAACTTAAGCAAAAGATGAGATGAATAAAAGAATGTTTTTGTTTTTAGTAGCATTGATGAGTTTGTCTTTGATAGGTATTATTTTTGTTCAGGTATATTGGATAAATTCCTCCGTTCAAGACAAAGAAGAACAGTTCACATACAATGTCAAACAAATTTTGAGTTCAATATCTCAAAAAATTCAAGACAGAGAAATGACGGAATTCTTCAACCAATACCAACCCGTTGTGGACAGCTTAGACAAAAAGGGGTTGCCGGACAAAATGATAATAAGAGAGTTTTTGGTAGAAAGCACAAATGAAAACACAAATGAAACCATGCTCTACTCCAATGGTGTTTTAGAAAAAAGTTTTAATATAGACGCAGACGGCACGCTCTTTGACAATCCCGGGGTTGAATCCTTTAATCTTAAACAGATAACCAATAAACGCGTAACAAGATTAATCAAACGCAATCTCGATGGACTTACCTCAAAACTCAGTCCTGAGAGCAAATTTGAACGCATCAGTAGAATGACCGATGTAGAAAAAGCACAATACGAATCCATATACAAAGATCTCTCTAAGAATCAGTTAATAAACAAACGTGTTGACAAAGAAGAGATTGAGACACTGCTTAAAAAGGAGCTTAAACAGCTCGGAATAGATATCGGATTTGAATACGGAATTTACAGCAATTCACTGGCCACTAAAGTTCGATCAAAAAATTTTTCAATCAAAGGTACTTCGGTGTATGGTGTACCAATATTTGTTGATAATGAAGGAAATACAGATTACCAACTGTTGGTGAGTTTTCCAACCAAGAAAAAATTTGTACTTTCATCCGTAATGACCATTGCCTTACTGTCTATTGTTTTTACGCTCATTATCATATTAGCATATTCAAACGCATTGTATCAATTGATAAGACAAAGGCAAATTTCTGAAATCAAGTCTGATTTCATTAACAACATGACGCA
>JAXMLV010000080.1:0-8152 GCA_034367065.1 Flavobacteriaceae bacterium | reverse complement strand
GCATTTATTGAATCGTTTTTTAATTCAGTTTCTGGTTTTAAATTCAGGGTGTTGTTTTTCTTTTCGTTGTTACACGAAAAAGCTATTAAAATTAGAGTGAAAATTGTTATGTAGTTGAATTTTTCTTGCATTATGTACAACTACTAAATAACACCAAATATATACAACTTTTTAAAGAATATTTATGCCTTTTTTCATTTTTTTCAGCGGAGTTCACAGCCCTTACTAAAATTGTAAATGCACTTATTTGAAGTTCGGATCAAATCCTAAAAATCTTTTTTATTGCCCTTTCTATAAATATTCAGCACCGGCAAAACCACCCAAATAAGCAAACTGAACAACGCGATGGAGAGACCCAGGGTTGTGCCAAAAAAGTGTTTGAAAACAGCACCGGTATAACCCATCAGTGCAGAAATGTCTAAACGCAGTAGTATCAATATGCGAGACAAGTCAATCGGGTTGAAAAGCGTAGCTACCAAAGAGGCTTTTTCGAGCGGATATTCTTTGAACATCATCAGCGAAATTAAAAACAAACCGTCATAAATCAGTGTCATAAACAACCAAAATAAGATGGCGTAGCTAAATCCTTTGATGCGGTTTTCGTGATAGAGCGCGATGTTGTAAGCCACCGCGACAAAGATGAAATTCAGAAAAATACCGGCGGTCATCAACACCAGAAAATTCTTGACCAAATCAGCATCGGCTACACCATAAATAACAAACGGAATGCCGACACCCAACAACAGACTCAAACTCAACGAAACGGAGACAGCAAGATACTGACCGATAAAAATATCCGAACGTTTGATGGGCTGCGCCAACAACAACTCGATGAATTCTCTGGCGTTGTAATAATACATAATCCCGAAGACAACTGCAATGAGCGATGAAAACACCACGATGATGTTCATCAGCGTAATCACTGATTTGGAAACGTCCGGATTGAAAAACAACAATCCGAATCCCAACAACAGGTAAAACGAAAAATAGAAGTAACTCCAGCTGCTGCGCAACAAGTCTGACAGGCTGTATCTGAATATTTTAAACATGGCTTGGTTTTAAAATTTGGGCAATTGCTTCATCAAAATCTACTGTTTGTGTCTTTGACTTGAGCGCATCGACCGTACCTCTAAAATGTATTTTTCCTTCCAAAAGAAACACGATTTCGTCTGACAATTCTTCCACCAAACTCATGATGTGGCTGGTGATGAGAATGGTTTTTCCTTTTTCTTTTTCTATTTTGATGAGTTTTTTGAGTTCGAGGAGTGCCAACGGATCCAAACCGGAAGTTGGCTCGTCTAAGATGACAATCGGGTTGTCGGTCATCAATGCCAGCACCAAATTGACTTTTTGTTTGGTACCGCCGGAGAGCGTGCCCATGTTCTTGTTGAGGTAGGGTTTAAGCCCGAAAACGTCAATCAGCGGTTGTTCGGCTGAGGCTTGTTTTCGCAAGGTTTTGATCAAACGAAGGAGCTCGTTGACGGTCATGTTTTTGGGGAAATTGGCTATTTGCGGCAGATAACTTATTTGATTTCTGAATTCCCATTTGCCTTTGGTATCCTGCCCATCCACAAAAATCTGACCAGAAGTTGGGATGGTCATTCCCAATAAACATTTGATGAGTGTGGTTTTTCCGGAACCGTTCGGTCCCAAAACAGCATAAATCCCGGGCTTGTTGATAGACAAATCGACCTGTTCCAAAACCTGGAGTTTGCCGAATTTTTTGGTGATATTTTTAAAATCAATCATATGGGGTTTTACTTTTCTAAATAACTTCAGTTCAATATGTAAAAATATGGTTTAAAGTGGTTTGAGCTTGATTCGTTTCTATCTGCGCTGATATAATCTTTGTCAAAGTTTTGAACTTTGACAAAGATTTCACAAAGAACACATAGTTAAATATAAACGAATCGCTGATTTTCCTATCTTATTTTTTACATTTATACAAACCATCTTAAAATTTATGCATGGACGGAAACGAATCCGACACGTGTTCGGGTGTGAATACCGGAGATACTTTTTCCGAAAAATTAACCAAATCGACAAACGAACTTCTGATTAGTATGATGCTTTCCGGGACTTTGGTGGTGATAAAGGAAAACAATTTCACCGGACGAAAAGGCACATCGCCAGTTCCGTCTTTGTTGAGGTCGTAACCTGCGTATTCGCTCCAGTAATTGTAATCAAATCGGTTGTCAGTGGTGTTGCCGCCACTATAAGAAACATCGAAGGTATTGCCGATAAAATTGTTGTGAATGAATTTGTTTTCAAAACACGCTCCCATCATTTTCAATGCCCATCCGTTTTGCAACAAATTGTTGTTTGCATACGTAATCCGGTTGCAGCCTTCCAGATACGTACCGATGGTGTTTTCTTGAAATATATTATTAGAAATGGTTGCGTCATTAATCTCTTTCAACAAAAGACCGTACGAAGCCGCACCTTTATTCTTCTTAAAGGTGTTGTTTTCAATCTTAATGAACTTGGAAAACATCACCGCAACGCCGGCTCCATTGTCTTCAAAATAATTGTCTCTGTAAACGTCGTTATTTGAAAACATGAAATGCAATCCGTAGCGGAGGTTATTGATGCTTACATTTCCCTGAACAAGGCTGTTATAGACAAACTCAAAGTAGATTCCGTCCCGGACGTTGTAAATTTTATTGTTCAGTACTTGTACGTTTTTACAATGCCACAAATGAATCCCGTTGCCCGATTGATACTCAACTTTTGCATCTCCTTTGATGTAATTGTTTTGAATGATGCCATCATCCGATTTTTCCAGATAAATACCAAAGAACAAAGTTTCGAGCTTGAGATTTTGAATCAGAAAATGTTTGCTTCGTTTGATGCGGATGGCTGCAAAATCGGACGTATAACTCGTGCCGACATTTTTGATAAACAATCCGTCGATGGTGACGCTGTCTGAGATCACCCGAATGATTTCGCCGATCATTTCACCGTCTATCACCGGATAATCTTTGCCAATAATGGTCAAAGGCTTGTCAATAACAATCTCGTGTTCTTTGTAAATGCCTTTTTCAATGTGAAGGGTATCGCCTGATTTTGCTTGGGCAATTCCGGCTTGCAAGGTTTTCAATTCACAGGTTTTGCAAACTCGGACAGTTTGCGCAAAAACGTTCAACTGACTATATAGTAAAATGATGCATAAGAATATCCGAAGCATATTTTTTGAGCAATATAAGAATTAATGATTGATTTTGACTTGCAATTCTTCCCAAGTGAAAATTTCTCCGCCGTATTTTTCTTTAAATTGTTCGGCTTGGTGAAGCTCTTTAAATCCCGCCAAATGAGCACCCATCGGACTTTGGATATCTTCTGATATGAGGTAATAAGCATTGGTGGCATCTACAAAATCATCCGATCCATTGAGATAGTCATGTATTAAATATAAACCAATCGGCGTTTCAGTATCTTCCGCTAATTGATGAACCATACATTCAATCGCATCAAACTTATAAACTCTTCCTTTCTGGGTAACTAATTCAGAGGCAAACTGTTTGGAAACGATGGTCATTTTGCAATAATGGCAACTGTCGGAACCATAATCAACAGGTTCGGATTTGGGCTTGCAGGAAATTACAAGCAAAAAAAATGAAAAAGAGAAAATTAGAATTGCGGGTTTCATAAACTGAAATATTATTAAAATGAACACTTTCGGATAGGTGTGTCATTCGGAAGTTAAACGCAGGGAACTTCTCAAGTTAGGTTTTCTTTTTAGAAAATCGAAAAGCCAAATAACCCATAAAAATGGCGACTGCAAATACATAAGTTGCTGTTTCAGGATAGGATTGAGCCGTAAAATTCAAGAGCATTTTCTCGCCGAATAGCGGAGGTTGATAGGCCATCCCCGGAACTTTGATTGGAGCCGTTGAACTTAAATTATGACCGTAATCATATTCCCATAGATAAAAATCGTAGAGTCCCAATATGCCCAGTATGCCCAAAATCAAACTCCAGATATAATACAAATGGCGTTTGCCAATCAAAGCGACAAGTAATCCCAAACCAATCATACCATATATGATTTTTGGAAAGTAACTCAATTCAGGTATTGAATCTGGAACAATAAATTTCATCCCAACATAGTGGTTCAAAATGTTGATGTTTTGTAGCGTTGAGGGTTGGTTTCCGGTCAATTTGTCAACCCAAATGTAGAGGGTAACGCCTTCGGGATACTGCGGAGCCAACAGCGTAATTTGCCAAATTGGAAACACAAAAACAAGTAAGAGCAACAGCGCTGCTGCTGCCATGATAACTCTGGGTAAAACTTTCATTTGGTGTAATTTAATTGTATTCGATTGTTTTTGTAAACAATCTTAAAATGATTTAAAAAGGGAGGTTGTGATTGAAGATGAACAACAACCTCCCTTTTAAACTTATTTATTCACCCAACGACCATTTGAGCGGAACATTGGAGTTTTTAGCTGAAACTCTGATATATCCCTGCATTTCTTGGTGAAGTGCCGAGCAGAAATCTGTACAGTAGATTGGTATCACACCTTCTTGTTTTGGTTCCCAAACCAAAGTTTCGGTTTGCCCGGGCATGATGAGCAATTCTGCATTTTGTGCACCCATCACAGCAAATCCATGGGGTACATCCCAATCTTGTTCCAAATTGGTTACGTGGAAATATACTTTATCTCCCACTTTGATACCTTCAATATTGTCAGGCGAAAAGTGACTTCTTATGGTTGTCATGTAAACGTGTACATTGTTTCCTTCGCGTTCCACTTTGGTATCTTTTTCCGTTTTGGTTGCGAAAGGATGTTCGTTTTCTGCAAGTGGATAGTATTTCAATGATTTGGATTGAATCTTGGAAGCGGCAATCCCTTGTGCGTAATGTGGCTCACCAATGGTTGGGAAGTCCAACAAAAGTTCCATTTTGTTGCCTGAAATATCAAATAATTGTGCGGATTGCGTCAACTCAGGTCCGGTGGGTAGGAATCTGTCTTTGGTAATTTTGTTGAGAGCCACCAAATATTTTCCGTCTGGTTTTTTGGTGTCGCCACCCGGAATCATCAAATGACCAATGGAGTAATAAGTCGGAGCACGATCCAAAATTTCCCAAGTTCCCACTTTCCATTTCACCACTTCCGAGCTGATGAACATGCTGGTATAGGCATTACCTTGATTGTCAAACTCGGTATGAAGCGGTCCTAAACCGGCATCTTTTACCACGCCACCAACGATGGCATCCATTTTAAGTATTGGAATACCGTAAGCTTCACCGTCATAGTTTTTATCTTCGATGGCTTTTATCACTTTGGTAAAGGAGTGAACTGTCAAATCGGTGGAAAGTTTGCCATTTCCAATGATGTATTCACCGGTTGGATCCACATCCACACCGTGTGGAGATTTTGGAGTTGGCAAGAAGTACACCAAACCTGGGCATTCTTCCGGAATCAATACCCTCACCGTTTTCATCATGGTGGAAGTTGCACTGTGTGTTTTATCATTATAGACATTATGGGCATAATTGGCTGGAATTTCTCTGAACTTTCCGGCTTTGATGTATTCCTCCGCTTTTTTCCAGTTGATGGCAGCGATAAAATCCTTGTCATTTTGGGATGCATTCACTTCCAAAAGCGAATTACCTTCTTCTGTATTGTAGGTTGTAAAGAAAGTCCAACCATGTGATTTGCCTTTTCCGGAGTGCGCCAAATCATAGTCGAACCCGGGCATTAAAACCTGAAATTCGACATTCATATTGCCGGTTTCCGGATTCACTTTGATGAAGCTGAGCGCACCTTTGAAGTTGCCTTTATAGTCCTTGATGGGCATGTCTTTCTGAGGGAAAGGAACTGAAAATCGGGTTCCAGCCACCAAGTATTCTGTGTTTTCTGTTGCAAAAGGCGAACTGTGGTTACCACTACTGTTGGGGATTTCCAAAATTTCGGCTGTTTCAAAAGTGGTCAAATCGACTCTCGCTATACGCGGTGTGTTGTTTCCGTTGATGAAAATCCATCTGCCGTCGGTTTCTCCGTTGGTTTGAGAAAGCTCGGGGTGATGCGCATCGTCCCAAGGCACAAATCCGTGCGAAGTGTTGAGCATGGGTTTGGTTTCTTCGTTAAATCCGTATCCTTTTTCCGGATCTACCGAAAAAATCGGGATTACACGAAACAATCTACCTGATGGAAGACCGTAAACACTGATTTGTCCACTGAATCCACCGGATAAAAAAGCGTAGAACTCGTCATACGAACCGGGTTTGACATACACTCTGGAAGCAGCGTCAGAGCCTAATGCACCATCGTTTGCTGTCTTGGTGTTTGTGTTACAACCCGCAGCAAAGAGCACAATCAGGCTGAGCAAGGTAAATTTTTGTAATGTTTTCATGTGTTTATATTTATTTGTTTTTTAAAGGTCACATGGAATTCGCCATTCAGCATTTCGTCCCGATGCTTCGGGAGGTATCCAAAATTTTATTGGCTCATTTCATGGTGTGGTTTTTGTTTGATTATTCTTTGGGTAACATGACTTGATCGACTACGTGAATGATGCCGTTTGAAGCGGGAATACTAGCGATAATCTTAGCACCGCCCACATAGATATCATCGCCTTTTACTTCCACTTCCACGCTTCCATTGTTGGCCTGACCCAACTTCTTGAATTTCTTCAAAAATTCTTTGGAATAGTTTCCCGGCGTGACGTGATATTTAAGGATGTTTGCCAATGCACTTTTGTTTTCCGGTTTCAATAAATCTTCAACCGTTCCTGCGGGCAATTTTGCAAAAGCTTCGTTGGTTGGTGCAAAAACGGTCAACGGACCTGCGTTGACCAACACGTTTTCTAAAGTGGCAGCCTGAACGGCGGCGACCAAAGTTGAATGGTCTGCCGAGCCTATGGCAATTTGCAAAATATTCGGACTCGACGTGTCGTCTATTACCGACGCTTGTCCTTGGGGTTGGGAGGATTCATTGGATGTTGATTGGGTGTCAGTTGCTGCTTTGGGATTTTGATTGCAAGCAAACAGAGCAACGCCAACCCATACCGTCAAAATTATACGAAAAGTAGTTTTCATGGTAATCAAGTTTATAAGGTTCTAAAATATTCCAACACTGCTCTGGCTTGGGCTTCGGTCAGATTTTGGTTGGCCATGGGTGCACCGTTAAATTCCATCAACAGTTTTTTGGCAATCGGGTCTTCCTTAATCATCTGCTCAGGATTGAGAATCATGTTCATAATCCATTCGGGGGATCTTCTTTCGAAAATACCTTTGGGAGCGGGACCGATAAATTTTTGATCGGGTTTGTGGCAAGCCATACACATGTTTGCATAGATTGTTTTTCCTTCTTCGGCGAGTTTTTGGTCAACTTCGGTTCCAAGGGTCACGGAGGAAACCGGACCGACACCTTTGTTGAGTCGGAAGTCCGTGGAAGTTTCCGCTTTTGGTGTTTCCTTTTGTACGCCATATCCGGGTTCTTCCTTCTTTCCGGACGAGTTACACCCTAATACAATTAAGGCTGCTAAGGTCATTGAGATTTTAAATAGGTTTTTCATATTGGTGAAATTGTTTTAATGGTTCAAAATTAAGACTGACTTTTGTCATAAAACATGATAAAAATCATATAAAAGGATATTTTTATCTTTTTATATTTGTTGTGTAAAAATACAAATATTATTTATCTTGCGCTCATGTTTTCTCAATCTGCCAAATACGCCATCTTAGCGGTACTTTATCTGACTACGTACAGTGATAAGGAGCGCAAAAAAGGAATTTCAGAAATCTCTGAGAACATTGATGTGCCCGCTCCTTTTTTGGCTAAACTGTTGCAAGAACTCTCTAAAAAAGGCTTTATAAATTCCACCAAAGGGAGAGGCGGTGGTTTTTATATGTCTGAGGAGAACAAAAATCTTTCGATTTTAGATTTAATTGAAGAGATAGAAGGAAAGAAAAAATTGACCAACTGTGTGTTGGGTTCCAGCCATTGCAATCCGAATCATCCTTGCGCGTTGCACGATTTGGTCTATGATAAAAACATAGAAATGCTTAAGCATTTAAAAGGAAAAGTTCTTTCGGAATACGCCAAAGAAATCGAGAATGGCGTTTCATTTTTGTAAAACACACGAAAACCTTTCGGAATTTCAAACCCCGAAAGGATTCAACTCAACTAAAAAAAATCGTAGC
>JAXMLV010000079.1:0-38246 GCA_034367065.1 Flavobacteriaceae bacterium | reverse complement strand
GAATATTCTGCGAATAACTATGCTAACTCAACACACTGCAATATCATTTCAGAAAATCTATTGAATTTTGATAAAATAAATGATGCATATGAGTTTTTGGAGAGTTCTATTATTAGTAGAAATAAGTTGTTTTCCATAGATTATAATCCTCTTAAAAAATTTGATATTAAAACAAACGTCAATCTTCTTAGCATAAATGAAAATAGTCATAACCAAGGTGAATTACAATTGATATTTGAATATGGTATAATCGTAAAAGTATATTTTTCTTATTTTGATGCTCAGTATGGGTGGAAAATAATACCTGAAAATGCATTTATAGAAGAAGATATAATTAATCTCGTAGAGAATTCTGTGGAGCTTTTATATGGCGATAAGATTTTCTCCGTAGAGGCCAAAAAAATATTAACTAAATATTCAAATAATGAATTTAAATTAAACCCTGAGTTTGACAAGTATCGCTTAGTTAAAATTGATAGTATTAATCAAGATAATTACGAAACAGAATTTAATATTCAAGGCATTGAAAGTCTTAAAAACCTTAATAAGCTAATTGATAAATTAACGAGTTCAAATAGAGATATTAAAATTGTTGAGCGAGACGAACTTGGAAACATCCTACTTGAATTATACTCATTACAGTGTAAATTTTCACTTCGACTAAAACTGAATTTATCCAGTGGAATACTCAAAATTCATTATGATGTCTATGATTTTAGTGGAGAACATTTACGTTCATTACTAGAAAGGGAAACTTTAAACGAGTATGAGTTAGTAGATTTACAAGATGTAAATCATGCTTATGATTTACTAGTTAAAAGTATTTTAAAAATTAACGATTTATCAAATATCAATCATAATCCATTTAAAAGTTCTGTTCATAAGAAAAGCGTTAAATTATTAAAGATATCTCAAAAAAAATATAAACAGATAGAACTGGTATTTGAATACGGTATAGAGGTCAGGTTTCGAGCCAAAAATGATTATAGTGACTTTGATGATCCCGATAATTACGAAAATGAAATCCCATATAAATATGAAGTAACACCTCATAATTCGATACTGCCCGATGAAATAGATGAGCTGGCAGATCATTGTTATGCACTTATTTTTGATTACTATGATCAAAAAGAAGCAAATCGAATACTAAGAGTAAATACTGATTGGGAATTCAAATTAAATCCAAATTTTAGTTGGGATTAAAAGTCCAAAAATCTATTTCTATAACTAAAAAATTTCTTACTCAATAATTTTTATATGATTTCTGTTTTGGAAGAAATACTGCCTTTTACGGATGTCATTCCTACTTTCACTTTGACATGGGTTTACACTTTTTTAATAAAAAGGGAGAAATCGGGTGAATAGTCCCCGATATGAAATATCAGATTTTGATAAAAATCTTTTTTTTGTATAAGACATAACCCAACAGAAAATAAAAAGCCACTACCGTGAGCGCATACAATAGGGAAGAAAGCTTCTCAGGGAAAAATTCCTGCACATAAATCGACTGATACAAATAGCCGTGTATGGTCGGATTGCCTTCCAAAGGAAGTTCAATCAGGTAGAAGCATTTAGAGATAAAACTCGATGCGAAATACAGCACAATCGGATTCACACCGAAATATTTAAACGCAGTGCCCCATTTGAAATTACCCACATCGTACAGCTGATACATCGCAATTAATAATAAGGCTGCGTATCCGCCGGTAACCAACACAAAACTGCTGCTCCAATTGGCTTTCCCAATCGGGTAAATCAGATTCCATATATATCCGATAATCAAAGCTCCAACCGCAATCACCATCATCTCTCTGGTTCGATTTTTAAGCAACAATTTGCCCATCAACACCCCAAAAATACAAGTAGCAACGGCACCCAAGGTACTCAACAAACCTTCCGGATCGTAATCGGCTTTCCAAGTGTGTTTTCCGAAAATTAATACATCCAAATAATTGCTCCAATTGTCCGGCGAACGGTCAAAAGTTGGTAAATGTCCATTTGGAAGTGGAATGTAGCCCATCCAAACGAAAGAAATCACCAACAGTAATGTAAAAATCAACAATTGTTTTTTGGTGTTGGTGTACAAATAAATAAGTGCGGTGACGAAAAAAACGATACCGATGCGTTGCAAGACACCCGGAAAACGAAGGGTTTCTATGGATTTGAAAAAGGGAAAATACGGAAGAAATACAGCTAAAAACAAACCCAATGCTACGAGTTTGAGCGAGCGTGAAACGATTTTTAAAATGGTTTTCTTATAGGGTGACGTGTTTTGATAAGCAATTGAAATAGAAACGCCTACGATAAATAAGAAAAAAGGAAACACCAAATCGGTGGGCGTCAGACCGTTCCACTCGGCGTGGAGCAAAGGTGCATAAACTGCAGACCAAGTTCCGGGCGTGTTGACTAAAATCATTGCGGCAATGGTGAGTCCTCTGAGGATGTCAACAGAAAGTATTCGTTTTTGCATTTTGGGATAACGTTAAGTTTGGGTCTATAAAATTATGTTATTTTTTTAGAACAAATTGGTTAATTAAAAGTTTAATCGATAAGTTTTTAACTTATTTTTAAACAACCCCCAGTTTGATTCCGATAAATTTTGATTAATTTTAAACAAAAAAAATGCATCAAGGTTTTGTGTTCAAAACATACGCGGCTCCTCACCAAACGCCTTTTGATAAACTTTTCGATATCTTCAAAGAACTCATCGTACACACTTCGGGAGATTTTGACGAAGCCATCGATTGGTTGCGGCAGTTGGATCAGGAATATCAGCTGACTGACGCGCATTACACCATCGACGATTTTATAGAAGACCTCATCAAAAAAGGTTACATCCGTCAAGAAATCAGACCTGACGGACAAGGTGACATGGCGATAACCAAGAAAACGGAACGCATACTTCGCCAACACGCTTTGGAACAAATTTTCGGCAACCTCAAAAAAGGAAGCTCCGGCAATCACAAAACAAAAAATTACGGCACCGGCGATGAGCACACCGGTTCTTTTCGGGAATACAGATTTGGAGATGCGCTTGAAAGTGTATCTGTGACCGACAGTCTCCGCAATGCGCAAATAAACCACGGCATAGATTCCTTCGAACTCCACGAGAACGATTTGGTCATCGAAGAAACACATTACAAATCGCAGATGAGCACAGTGTTGATGATTGACATCAGCCACAGCATGATACTTTATGGTGAAGATCGCATTACACCGGCGAAAAAAGTTGCCATGGCATTGGCCGAACTCATCTCTACCCGCTATGCAAAAGATTCTTTGGATATCATCGTTTTTGGGAATGACGCTTGGCCGATTGCCATCAAAGATTTGCCTTATCTGAACGTCGGGCCTTATCACACCAACACAGTTGCGGGACTTCAGTTAGCCATCGACCTTCTTCGGCGAAGACGCAATTCAAACAAACAGATTTTTATGATTACGGACGGAAAGCCGAGTTGTGTCAGAAACCCTGACGGCAGTTATTATATGAACAGCTCAGGGCTCGATCCGCACATCGTCGAGCAATGTTACACCACAGCCCAACAGGCCAGAAAATTGGGAATTCCCATCACCACCTTTATGATTGCACAAGATCCCTATCTACAAAGGTTTGTCGCCGAATTTACCAAGCAAAATCAGGGCAAGGCGTTTTATACCGGAATCCGAGGCTTGGGTGAAATGATTTTTGAAGACTATGAACAAAATCGAAAAAAAAGACTGAAACGATAATTTAAAATTGCTGATAAAAAGATGAAACTAACAAGCATAAAAACATTGGGCGAGCTTAAGAAAAATGGCTATCAAACCCAATCAATCAAAAACGAATTAAGAAATAATTTGATTGCGAAAATCGAATCGGGTCAACCTACTTTCGAAGGAATCCACGGATTTGAAAACACGGTCATTCCTGAGATTGAGCGCGCCATACTTTCCCGTCATAACATCAATTTTCTGGGATTAAGAGGTCAGGCAAAAACCCGATTGGCTCGGTTGATGATTGAATTGTTGGACGAATACATTCCGGTGATTCAAGGATCCGAAATCAATGACGACCCGTTGAATCCAATCTCTCGTTACGCCAAAGAATTGATTGCACAAAAAGGAGACGATACACCCATCGATTGGTTGCCACGTCACGAACGTTTTTATGAAAAACTAGCAACGCCCGATGTAACCGTAGCAGATTTGATTGGTGATGTAGATCCCATCAAAGCAGCAAATCTCAAACTCTCTTATGCGGACGATCGGGTCATTCATTTTGGCATGATTCCACGCGCCAATCGAAGTATTTTTGTCATCAACGAACTTCCCGATTTACAAGCACGTATCCAAGTTGCGCTTTTCAATATATTGCAAGAAGGCGATGTGCAAATCCGAGGATTTAAAGTCAGGTTGCCATTGGATATTCAGTTTGTATTTACCGCAAACCCCGAGGACTACACCAACAGAGGCAGCATAGTCACCCCGCTCAAAGACAGAATTGGTTCGCAGATATTGACGCATTATCCGGTTTCAATAGAAATAGCCAAAACCATCACCCGACAAGAAGCCCAATTAGATTTTCGCCAGAAAGACAGCATTCTTGTCCCCGAATTGGCGAAAGACTTTTTGGAACAAATCGGTTTTGAAGCCCGAAAAAGCGACTTGATTGATGCCAAAAGCGGAGTTAGCGCCCGCATGAGTATCACCGCTTTCGAGAATCTGCTCAGTACAGCCGAACGCAGAAAATTGAAAAACAAAGAGAAAACCACAACGGTACGTCTGTCTGACTTTATGGGGGTGATTCCTTCCATCACCGGAAAAGTCGAATTGGTTTACGAAGGCGAACAAGAAGGTGCTGCTGTGGTAGCCCTTCATCTGCTGGAAGAAGCCGTACACACGATGTTTACAGATTATTTTCCCAAAGTTGAAAAATTAGAAAAACCCGATACACCCAATCCGTATCAAGAATTGATGGAGTGGTTTCTGACAGAAGGCAACTTCGAACTGTCTGACGAGCTTCCGGATGCGGTTTATCAAAAGAAATTGGACAGCATCAAACCCCTGCAAAAAATCATCGATACCTATCAGCCAGATTTTCCAAAACCTGATACTTATTTTTTAAAAGAATTTTTGTTGTGGGGATTGGTTTCTTTCAAAAAACTGAGCAAAAACAGATTCACCACGGGCTATCAATTTAACGATGTTTACGGAGATTTTATTCGAAAATTATAAATCATCCATACGGAAAACTAAAACTTCAAGCCAAAAATAAAACCGTCTGAAAGAAATCCGCCTTGGTAGGAACGAATATAATCAATCCGAAGAAATCGGTATTTGCCAAAACCGAGGTTGTTCAATCCGATGGTGTATTCGCTGTAAGGTTTGTTTTGTGGAGTTGCCAATGCGTGAAAACCCGCCACGAGGTTGTAGTTCAATTTTTGAAACAAAGGAATTTTATTCATAAAATAGCCTTTGAAATCATGCTCGATATGCAAATAGGCGTATTCTTCATTGGTGCTGAGTTTGTAGTAGGGCAGGAAATTAAACACATCCGTATAGTTTTGACCCGCACCGACATGGGTTTGGTTGCCGTTAAAATGTTTGTAATCGACAAAACTTATCTGGTCTGCACTGAAAAAATTTCCGCCGCCCAATTGGTAGGACATCACCCCTTTGTTGCCAAAAGAAAGATCTTGCAACAGCCTTGCTTCGATGCGTTGGTAGTGGTATTCGGTTCCACTACCGGCAAAACCCTGGCTGTATTGCAACCACAAAACCGGATACTTTTGGTTAGGCAAGTTGTATTTACGGTCGGGTAGTGAAATGTATTTTTGGGCAAAAGAAATTCGGGCAGCCAGCATCAACTTCATCAAATTGTGGGCTTCAAAAGTCGGGGTCGAAAAATCATCCGGCAGGAGCGGATTGTTGGAAGTAAATTGTTTGTCGTCCTGACCGATGATGACAAAATCGGCTTGGTTAAAAAGGGGTCTTCTCCTCTCGTAACCCAGACTTGAATAGAGTCTTACACCATTGATTATTTCACTTGAAAAATTGACCTCAGCGAATGTTCGGTCATACAGTTTCATGAAATTATTCTCAAAGAAAAGTGTACTCACCGAATTAATCAGCGGTGAAATGGGTTCGTTCCGATTGAATTGAGTTGTTTCCACGCCGCCCCGCAGACCCAAGGTTGGACGTTTTATTCGGTTAAACTGATAATTCATTTCGCCAACCACACGCACGCGTTGGTCTGAGATGCCGTAATCGGCAGTGGTAGAAACGGTCAATCGGCTCCCTTTTTCATCGTTGTTTTGCGCAAAAGTCAGCCCCAACTTGGGTCGCCAGCCTTGTACAGTATTGTATTGAAAACCGGTAATCGGCGCCGAAAAAGTCAACCGTCTGTCCTTGTAGGAATTGGCATAGGTATAGCCAAAGAAAAGGTTGCTTATTTTAAATTTATTGTTTTTGTGATCTAAAGAATCCAAATAGGGTTTTGATTTTCGTATCACTTTGATGCTGTCTTTGAGGGTGTAGTCGCCAATTTCCTCTACGGTAAGCGGCACGGGGCGCACGGTTTTCCAAAACAAGCTGTCCTTTTTGTTGGCTTCTTTTTCAAAAGAAATAATTTCGTTGGTCAGACGTTTGTTTTCAAAAACCGGATGAAAATCAAAATTGCTGTAAACGGCTGTAAACCGACCATTGCCTTTGATTCCGAATATGCTGTATTCGAAATCAATGGTTTGGGAACGCCTTACCCAAAGCGAATCGGTTTTGTCGTATAAATAACTCTGTTTGATGAAAATTTTATCGACCGGCGGTAGTTGGGCTTGTTTGCCAGTTACAGATAATTCGGTCGCATAGAGTTCCCACACGTTTTCAACGATATAGACATATCCTTCGAAAACGCGGTCATTGATGCGTTTGGGCGTGACTTTAATTTTTAAAATCGAGTTGCCTTCCGCATCGTAAAAATTACCTTCGTATTTGTACGAATAATAGGTAAAAGCGTACTCGGCAATCGGAGAAACTATTTCGGTTTCACCAACCGGTGTGGTGTTTTTGTAATAATTGTAGTTGACATCGGAAGCGTTGTTAAAACTAAAACCATTGTCATCGCCGCTCACTTTTGAAGCGATGATTTTTTCGACAAAATCATTTTTTTCACTTTGTGTTACCTTTGAAATCGTTTCAGAAAGATAGATGATTCCAGTACGGGTGGAGTCCAATCCGCCTCCAAAATCTCCCAACGATTGCCCCAATATTTTCTCGGGTGCGTCTTTGATGCGAATCAGTCCGCGGGAATAGAAATCTGCTGTGTAGTTTTTGGTTTTGTCGCTTATTTTTTTTCGGTTGTCGATGGTTTTGCGAATCATGTCGTTCGCCGGATTGTAGTCTGCTTTCACGGCAACCTCTGCCAAACTGACGGTTTCTTCTTCCAAGACAACATCCAATCGATACGGAAATTGGGTGATATCAACCAGCTTTTTAACCGTTTGAAATCCCAAATACTGAAAAATCAGCACATACGAACCGGGTTTGGTGATTTGCAGTATGTATTGACCTTCATCGTTGGTGGTTGTACCCAAATAACTGTTTTCGACATAGACATTTACCGTAGCAAGTGGAACTTTGTTGCTGTCGGTAATGCTGCCTTCAACTTGCGAAAACGCATTGAAATATAGTATTATAAACAAAGAAAGACAAATTATTCTTTGTGAAATCATTTGTATTTTTAAACTCATGAAATCAATTTTCATCAAAAGTAAGAGAAAACACCCGTTTCAAATCGCGGTTTAACTGTTTTTAAGAAACAATACACTTTTATCTAAGTACACGACAAAAAATGTATTAACTTATATTTTAATTTTTTATAAACTACGCTGTCCGTATTAATTTGAGTTACATAATACAACTTCTTTTGAAATTTGTTTTTGTATGTGGTTTCAGAAATTACTTGTAAATTCTGATCTAAATAAATATTTTTCACTTCCTGAGAAAATAATTCAGATGCACTTAGAATAAAAAAGATGTAAATTAAATATTTCATAATGTGTTTATATTTAGATTTTTATTCTTTTCATCCTTTAATCTTGCCCGGATTTTGCTTGACAAAAGCATCCCAACCGGTGTATTTTGCACCCGCTGTTTCGTTTCCGGAATTGTAGAAGTGACAAACCGCTGCTGCCAATCCGTCTGTGGAATCTAAGTTTTTGGGAAGCGAAGTCAATGCCAACAAGCTCTGCAGCATTTTGGCGACTTGTTCTTTGCTCGCGTTTCCATTGCCTGTTATGGCCATTTTTATTTTCTTGGGCGAATATTCCGTGATGGGTATTTGTCTGGAGAGTCCGGCCGCCATGGCGACACCTTGGGCGCGACCCAATTTGAGCATCGACTGTACGTTTTTTCCGAAAAAAGGGGCTTCGATGGCTATTTCGTCTGGGTGATATTGATCTATCAGTGCGAGGGTTCGTTCAAAAATAACTTTGAGTTTCAAGTAATGATCATCGTATTTTTTGAGCTGCAACTCGTTCAACTGCAAAAACTTCATCGTTTTCCCGGTGACCGAAATCAATCCAAAACCCATGATGGTTGTTCCAGGGTCGATACCTAAAATGATGCGTTCGCTCTTCAAAATTTATTTGTATTCAGTTGGAATTTCACAAACAGGTATTGGGTTCATTTTGTGCCGGTTGGTGCGATTGTATCTGCGGTAAATTTTAAAAACCTCCAACTCGCGGCCGCTAAATTTATCTTCATTTCGTCCCTTTTCATCCTGTGCCATCGCCCACTCGAGCTCGTCATAACTCGCCCCAATTTGGTCTTCATCGCTGCGGTCATCGGCAAAAAGTCCGTCTGACGGTTTGGCTTTTAGGATAGATTCGGGTACGTTGAGAAACGCACCCAAAGCATACACTTCCGATTTGAGCAAATCTGCAATCGGGCTCACATCGACACCGCCATCGCCGTATTTGGTGTAAAAACCAACACCGAAATCTTCCACTTTATTACCCGTTCCGACTACCAAACTGTTGTGCAATCCTGCCAATTGATAAAGTGTCATCATCCGCAATCGAGCGCGCGTATTTGCCAAGGTGTGCTCGTACATCGGATTGGTTTCTGTATTTGGAAATGCTTTTTTAAAGGTCTCAAAGATAACTGTCAACTCGGCTTTGTAGTCTGTAACATTGGGAAATCTCTTTTTCAATTGGTCGATGTACTCCCTTGCTCTGCTCACGTGGCTTTCCGGTTGGTGGATGGGCATTTCCACACAAAGTGTCGGCAGGCCGGTTGACGCACAAAGCGAGGAAGTGACTGCCGAGTCTATACCGCCGGATATACCGATGACAAATCCTTTGACACCTGATTTTTTCGCATAATTGGTTAACCAATTTTCGATGTGTGCTGCAATCTTTTGGGCATTCATATAAACTTCCGATTTGAGTGAATTATCTTTGCATCCAAATATACGGATTTGTAAAATGAACTTTGACATTTACCGTTTACACGATACTCAATTTTATCAAAATGAAAAAAATTGCACTGGGTTTTTTAATTTTCGCTTGTTTTTTAGGCTGTAAAAATGAAGATTCCAATCGGGAAGCCATTGACAACATTCCAATCGAGCTTCAAATCCATCGGTTTGACAGGGAATTTGCAGTTGCAAGTCCAACAGAAATACCTGCTCTCAAATCGAAATACCCGTATTTGTTTCCCCAACAATATCCGGACAGCATTTGGACAAACAAAATAAAAGACACACTTTTTCAATTGCTACACAAAAATGTGGACAGCGTATTTGAAAATTTTGAAACTCAAAAGGCCGAATTGACGGATTTTTACAAACACCTGAAATTTTATTTTCCTAAAACTCAAATTCCGCAAATCGTCACGGTGATCTCTGAGGTTGATTATGCGAACAAAGTCATACTGACAGACAGTCTTTTGCTTTTGTCGCTCGACACCTATTTAGGTTCGGAACATCCGTTTTACCAAGGAATTCCCAGATATTTAAGCTACAATCTGAAGAAAGAAAATCTGCCGGTAGATGTGGCTTTGGAATACGCAAGTCACTTGATAAACCAAAAACCCGATCGAACTTTTTTGTCGCAAATGGTTTATTGGGGAAAAATGCATTATTTGGTTGATTTGTTTTTGCCGGACAAGTCGGAAGCATTAAAATTGGGCTATCGCGAAGAAGAATTGGCTTGGGCAAAGGAAAACGAAACCTACATTTGGCTGTATTTTGTCGAAGGAGAAATGTTGTACAGCACAGACAGTTCGCTGACTGAACGCTTTATCAACCCTGCGCCATTTTCTAAGTTTTATTTGGAAATCGATCAAGATTCGCCCGGGAGAATCGGACAATATCTCGGATGGCGAATTGTTGATTCTTTTATGAAAAATAATCCAATATCTTTGCAAGAATTATTGACCCTCGATGCACAAACCCTGTTTGAAAAATCGAAATTCAAACCCTTAAAACCATGAGCAGTACTTCCGACATTACCCTTTCGATAGTTTTAGATGAGAACAAAGTGCCTGACGACATCCGTTGGACGGCTTCCGACGGCGGCGTTCACGACCAATCCGCCAAAGCCTTTATCTTATCCGTTTGGGAACCCAAAGAAAAACAAACCATGCGCATTGACCTTTGGACTAAAGACATGCCCGTCACGGACATGAATATTTTTATTCACCAAACTTTGTTGTCTTTGGCTGATACCATTCACCGTGCAACCGACAACCACGAAATGTCTGAAAGTCTGAAAGATTTTTCCGAATATTTTGCCGAAAAAGTGGAGATTAAGAAAAAATCGTAGTTTTTAGGGAGTTGCTTTGTCAAAGGTTATTCAGTGCCAAAATTGCAAACACTTTTGTCTCGTTAAAATAGCTTTGTCAAAGTTATAAACTTTGACAAAGCTTGTAAACATTCCTACTCCCACGCATCCAAATACCGTTTGGCAATTGTCACATAGTGGTGTTCTTTTTCTATAAAATCGCGCGCGCGTTTTCCCATCGCGATGATTTCCGCCGGATTTTCTATTAAAAATGAAATTTCTTCAACCAACGAATCCACATTTGGAATCGCGTTAACAGCAACACGTTCCGATAGTTTGTAGTGTTCCATAAACGCCGATTCGGCTCCCGTAAAAACCACTTTCCCTTTTGCCATGGCTTCCAAAGCATGGTAACCCTGATCGCAAGCAAAAACTTGATCTAAAAGTATATGCGCCCGATTGTAAGACAAGATGTAATCGGCATAAGGCAAACTTTCTGCGGTGATGATTTCGATTTGATCGGCGTATTTTTTCGATATGATTTTAAGTGCTTCTTCAAAAAAGTGATTGCCTTTTTTCAGATAATTCATCCGGTTGATTCCGTGAAAAACAACGATTTTACCTTCAATTTTTAACGCTTCAAACTTTAAAATATCTACGTTGACGGGATTCGGAATTAAAAACGTTTTATAGATAGTTTGTTTCATCGGAAGCAAATAATCCAAATCGGAAACCATCATTTTATCGACGTTTTTTTGAACAAACGCAAACAGTTTCCGATAAGGCTTGGTCACGTATTTGAGACTGTATCTAAATTTGTTTCTCAATTTTGGATTTTCCAAAATCGGTGTCAATGCCGAGCGTTTTAGTTTGTTTTGCAATTGTATTTCCACTACGGGCGTTTCGTCGCCGCAGATGAGCAAGAAGATTTTTTTATTCTGTTTAAAGAGTTTTTTATACAGTTTGATTTGCCACGCAGGAAATGTTTCAATGGCATTTGAATTGATGAGTTGCACGCAATCAAAATCTTTGAGTTTGGGCAAAATTCGCCGGAAACGAATCGCGGTTTCGAGCATGGACAAATCGATGCCTGACAATCTGAAAACCACTTTTTTTAAACCCACAAAAAATACATTTTCAGTAAACATCACAGGTGCATACGATAAATCCGCGGGATAATTTTTAAATTGATCGCCCGTAGAAACAAGCACGACCTCATGTCCCAAACGGAGCAATCCTTCTTTGAGAGAGTTGTGCAACCTGCTGTATTCGCCGACCAAGAGTATCCGCATGCAACGCGTTCTTTATTATCTTTGACCAAATATACAGACAAATTGCCTGACCGCTATCAAACATCCGACTTAGAAATTTTGGTTTCCACCCAAAACAAAAAAGATTTTTCGTTTTTGGAACGGATGTTTCCGTTTGCGCCGTATCATCAATTTAATATTTTGATAATTAATCAAACGAAGTCTGAACAGACTTTGATTTCAGGTTTTCCGAATGTCCGCATCCTCAATTCTAAAGAAACAGGCTTGTCGAAAAGCAGGAATTTGGCACTCGAAAATGCTTCCAAAAAAATAGTATTGATTGCCGATGATGACGTGATTTACAAAGCCGATTTTGATGCGAAAATTGTGGATGCGTTTAATAAAAACCCAAATGCTTCGGTGATACATTTTCAAACACAAACCACCGAAAATAAATTGTTTTGGAACTATCCGAAAAATCCTAAGAAACTAAATATTAATCAATTAACGGAAGTCCTTTCTATTGAAATTGCCATTAAAACAGCAGCTGTCAAAAATTCGGAATTGCGATACAACGAACTTTTTGGTTTAGGTGCACAATTTGAAGATGCAGAAACGTTTTTCTTTTTGCGAGCCGCATTTCACAAAAAAAAAGAAGTGCTCTTTTACCCCGAAACCATCGTCATGCATCCGTCTGTTACCTCAAGCGATGAGGTGGAATCTGACCGGAAAATTTATGCAAAAATGGCAGGCTTCCAAAAACGGTTTGCCAGATTTTCATATATATTATTGTGTAAATATATTTTCTTTTTGATTCGGAAAAGGTATATTTCATTTAAAGAAATAAAACCTAAATTTATCATCGGATTGAAAGGAATCAATGACTATCAAATCTTTTCAAAAGAATTTACAGACCAAAAATATGACTAAAATATATCTCAGCGGACTTGTTCAAATCATCGAGCTTCCAAAAATAAAAGACCCGAGAGGAAATATTTCCATCGTGGAGAAAAACACCATTCCTTTTGATTTCAAACGGGTATATTATCTCTACGATGTGCCGAGCGGAGCGACTCGAGGGGGTCATGCGCATCGAGAACAACTCGAATTTTTAATCGCACTTGCCGGCAGTTTTGATGTTGTTTTGAACGATGGAATCGAACAGGTGAAAATTCATCTCAACCGACCCGATTTCGGCTTGTTGATTCGGCAAGGTGTCTGGCGCGAACTGGAAAATTTTTCTTCCGGCTCGGTTTGCTTGGTTTTGGCATCTGAAGTGTTTGACGAATCTGATTATATCCGCAATTTTGAGGCTTTCAAATCATTTAAAAACCGAATTACCTAAACCTAATTGTGCCGCTGTATTTTTGAAATAAATAAGAAATTTCAACACAAAAGACGGCAATTTTAAAATCATTTTTCGCTTTATATTCAAACTTTTTGAATCAATTTTTCCGATGGTCACTCTAAAGGTCTTCTTGTCTCCGATGAGTTTCTGTTTTACGGCAATTGAAAAACGATTGTAGTCTAAATATTTTTTGAGTAATGGATTTGATTTTTCTTCCGTTTCAAATTTCGTAAAATCGGTCAGCAAATGGTAATTTTCGAGCATTCGAGACAAACCAACCGGGTCGAAAACATAGGTTGCCAAAAGCAAATTCAAAAATACAATTTCGTATTTTAACCCGATTCTTATCCACATATCGGTATCCTCGGCGCTTTTTATTTTCTCGTCAAACAAGCCAGCATTTTGAAATACTGAACAATGAAATACAGAAGAAGAGCAACATAAAACCGATTGCTTCATGCTCGCTCTAAAATAATTGACTATTTGCGATTCACTCCGATGCTGAAAAGAATATTGAGCCGGAAAAGTCCGAAGTGGCGTTTCCAATTCAATCGCGCAAGCGAAAACTTTGTCATTGGCGTGAGACTGAATCAGCTGCTTCATTTTCTTTAAAAAATCAGGATGCCAAAGGTCATCCGCATCTATAAAAACGATATATTCAGAATTTGCACGCGATATTCCAAAATTTCTTGCAGTGGAAACGCCACCATTTTTTTTAAAAAAATACTGTATTCGTTTATCGGGAAAAGAATTCACAATTGCCTCGCTTTTGTCGGTCGAACCATCGTTGACAATAAGCAATTCAAAATCATCAAAAGTCTGATTCAAAACACTTTCCAAAGTGTTTTTGATAAACTTCTCTTTGTTGTACAACGGAATGATGACCGAAAAAAAAGGCATGAATTTCAGTGATGAATATGACAAAGATATCCCAACCGATACAAATCGAACACCAACAAGGATGGATTTTTTTTCAGTAGGTGTTTTTCCAATTGTTTTCGATTGAGGCAAAACACAAAATCAACCCATTTGACCATTCTTAACTTTTTAACAGTCAGAAAAGTGCGATACAATTTGTTTTGAGATTGAAAATCCGGATTGTCTTGCAAAAAAAGTAAAAGTGAGTCGATTGCTTCTCTGCTTTTCTTGAGAAAAACTTTGTTGCTTTCTAAACCCAAGTGAATCACAGGATTGTCAATATGAAAAATCGGGGTTTTATGTTTTAAAAAGACAGAAGCTATCAAATTATCAGAGCCGTAAGTCGGTGTTTTTAGATGAGAGAGCAAGTCTGTGTAAACCGATTTCCGGATAAGATAATTAGCGGAAATAAAAACCCGGTACAGTTGACGATTTCGCTCGCTTGCTGAGATAGATTCTCGTTTTCTGCCAAATTTACACCGCAGTGAAAATTGACTATCCAGATTATCTTGCGAATATGTAAATCCGCCCATCACCACATCAAAAGTCTGGTTGAAATACGTAAAATAACGGTTTAAAAAGTAATCATCCGGCGGAAGCACATCTGCATCTAAAAACAACAACCAAGGATATTGAGCCGATTCAGCCAAGCGGTTTCGGGTAGCGAGACGACCTCTGTTTTCGGCGTTTTCCAAATACATGACATGCTCCAAAATCGCCACATTTCTGTTCGATCTTTGCATTGCTTCATCCGTTGAGCCATCGTCGCAAACGATGATTTGAAAATTCCCGGAAAGTCGATTTGCCTGTTGGTGTAAAGTTTGAACAAGGGGTAAAACGTCAACATTATAAACAGGAATCAGTATGGAAAACATAGGTTTTGCGTTGTGATACTTCAAATGTAAGGAAGTCGTTGAAGAGAATATTTACGTTGCATAAATATTCTTGTTTTAGAAATCAAATTTATAAGCCGCACCGACCATAATTTGAATGCCTTGAACTTCAAAATTGGAGAATCGTTCGTAATCCTGACCGGTAAGGTTGTTGATTTTTCCGAAAAAGGAAAGTTGTGGACTGTATTGGTAATTGCCTCGAAGATTGATATCTAAATAGCTGTCTAAAGTGATTTTTTGTGTTGGGAAACTTAAATCTTTTGATTGAAACAAGTCAAATCGTTCGCCTACGTAAAATATTTCGGCACCAAATTTCCACTTGCTGTCAAATTGGTAATCCCCTTTAAAAGTGATTTTCACATCTGGTAAATTCCACGCTTCCTGCTCTTTCCGAGTCGAATAATCGAAAAATTCACCTTGCAAAAGAAAATTAAAAGGGTTCCAATCGGCCTGCAAAGCACCCGAAAAAGTAAAGATTTCGACATCGTCGTAAATCACGTCAAACGAATTGCCGTATTCGTAACCCTCGGTTGGATCGATGCTGTTCAAAGGATTGAGTCTATACAAGGCCTTGTCGCGGTCTTTGCGGTAAGCGGCTTTGGCATTATACGAAATTCGCGAGGCGATTTTCCCTTTCAATCCCGCATAAATATCGTATCGATTATCAGTCGGTTTGATTGTCAACGTTGGAGAAACAAAAAAGTTGTTTTGTACAAATTGATAATAGCTGTTTTGATGCAATCCGCCTTCCAATCCACCATAAAGCCAGATAGCATCGCCAACCGGGCGATAAGAAGCCGTTATTTTCGGATAAATATAAAAGCTGTTGTCGTTGTTGTCGGTATCCGTGCTGTAAAATAGAGACAGCCCTAATTCAGCCGAAACATTGCCAAATTCATAAAGATATGTTGGCGTATATCCAATGTTGATGATGTTGTAAGACAAATCGGATGTGTTGTCAAAATTGCGGTCAAAACTTCCGTTCAAATAATCCAACACCACTTGATGATGAAGCAGATAATCCGACACATGCAGATTAAAATCAATCGAGCCGTTCAAGTTGTGTTCCGAACTGCTGAAATCGTCAAAAAATCCTTGGTAACCGGCTTTTATTTTCTCGATAGGCGATTCGCTGAAGAGCAATTCACCTCCGGCTGCAATACCAAAATAAGTCTGTGATTCCTCAATGGTGTCGATGATTTCTGACGGCAAAGTCAAATTTGGCAATCCATACCAATTGTAGTTTTGGTGTTGCACTTTGAAATAGACCGATTGTGTACGGTCACGTTCTTCATTGATGAAATCGACTCCAATTTGGGTGTCATAAAATTTGTCATCCAATTCGATACCGCTGATGCCACCTTGCGAAGAAAGATGGTTCAGGTAATAGGACAAACTCTGTTGCCTGCTCAAATCCCAATTTCCGTAGAAATTGCCATCCACATTGCCAAAATTCCCGATACCCAATGAAGCGAAATGACTGTAAAGTTTTTCGCGTTTGGTTCTGGGTGGCGCGGTCGGTTTGGCTTTGGCAGGAACAAAAGTTGAAGCGACCGGAAAGTTAAGAAATTGATATAGAATCTTTCTTTTTTCAATTTTCATCGAATCGGAGATCGGCAATTCGCGTAGTTTTGTAACTTCCTGAAGCGTAGGAATATACGGTTTTTCAACACGAATTATTTCGGTTTCCATGTTCTTTTTCTCATCCGGTTTGACTTGCGAAAAACTGATTGCTGTGCAAAAAAAGAATATAATTATGCTGTAAAAAACGTGTCGCGTTGTCATGAATAGTCTGTTAATTTTTTTCGTTTTCGATGGAAGAATTTCTCTCCTCTTCTTTTTTCTTGATGGCATCTAGTAAGGTTTTGGCCTCGCTGACAGCATTGGGATAATCGGAAAAATTTTGAATCACGTTTTCAAGGATAAAAGTTGCCTGAAAAGCATCGTTGAGCGCATCAAAATTTTTGGCCATCAGAATCAATCCTTTCACACCGGTTTCTTTGTATCCGGCGTATTCTTTTGCCAATTTCTGGATGAGTTTATTGGAAGCATCATATTGTTTGTCTTTATTTTTATAGAACGCAGCCACATACAAAGCTTCCGATGCTACCAAACCCGATTTGGAATTTTCCAATTCGGCAAAGTATTTTTTTGCCATTTCATCCTTTCCGGTTGTGAAAGCATTTCGAGCCAACATGATTTTTGCGTCTGTTTTGGCATTTGCATCTGCTTTGCTGTTTTCCAATACTTTGTTGGCGTAGTTCAGTGCTTCTTGTGTGTTGTCCAATGACATCGCCGCTTTCATGATGTTTGCCTGCGCGAAAATGACATTGTCGGATGTTTGGGCTGAAGTTTCCAACCTTTTGAGGGTTTCCAATGCTTTTCCCCAGTCCGAATTTTCTAAATATCCTTTGGATAGTTTGGCAAGTGCCTCTTCTGTAAACTCATTTTGACCTTTGTTGAGGATGTTTTGATAGAAAGTTATAGATTTGAGAAATTCATTTTTTTCATAAAAATAATCAGCTATACGCGCGTTGGCTCTTAACGAATTTACTCCATTTGGGAAACGGCTCAGATAAGCTGCATAAGCATCCATCGCTTTGGGATAATTTTGATTTGAATAGCTTTTTTCAGCCGATTCGAAAAGGGTGTTTTCAATCTCCATATCAGATAGATTGACAAAATTGAGTGTTTTGACCCAATCGGTGTATTCGGCTCCTCTTCCTAACTCAACATAAGCCAACCTGGCTCCCGAAACGGCTTGTTGTGCTTCGGATGAATTGGGAAAATCGGCGGTGATTTTTTTATAAACCTCGATGGCTTTTTCGTTCTGCTGATTGTTGAAATAAATCAAGGCCTTTTTGAGCATGGCTTTGGGTACGTAACTGCTCATTTTGTAGCCGGAAATCAACAAATCGTAGGTTTCGATGGCATTGTCAGTTTGTTTGGTATTCAAGTAAATGTTGCCAAGTTCATACATTGCATCATCGCGCAAAACGGATTTGGGAAATGAATTGATGATTTTTTGCAGCGATTCTTTTTTGTTGTCATTCCTGTTGAGCAAGCCGTAACTCAACGCTTTGTGAAACTCGGCTACATCCGCATCAGGGATGTTGAGCGCGATGGCCTGGTTGTACTGCTCCAAAGCCGGCCAATATTTGGTGAGCGCGAAGTAACTGTCACCCAAACGCAGGTGTGCATCGCCTTTTTTATCCATCTCCAAGTTGCTTTGCGAAACATATTTCAATAGATTTTCCGCGGCATTCTCGTAGTTTTTCAATTGGAAATAGGCGTAACCGATTTGGTAATAAATATTTTTAAATTCTGACGTTTGGTTGGCTTGCGAAAGCCCCAAAAATTTGAGATAACCATCTAAAGCGGCTTGCCATTTCCGATTGAGATAGTCGGTTTCTGCTTTCCAAAAAACGGCTCTTGCCAGATAAACAGGGTCGCGCGGCTCGCCGATAGACAGGTTGAAAAGTTCGTAGGCTTGTGGCAGTTTATTCTCATTAAACAATTCGACACCCCGGAGAAAGGTAACTTTCTGAAACACTTCGCGGGTTTCCGCCTTGTTGTTTTTCTTTAAAAAATTGAGCGCATCCACATAGTTTTTAGAAGTCACATACGAATCCAAAAGCAACAATTCCATTTCTTTGGCTTCGGGATGTTTGGGATATTGATTGATAAAATCTGCCAAAACCTGCTGTATGTTTTGGTAAATATTTCCGATTTCATAACTCAATTTGGCGTAATTTAATGCCGATTCTTCTTGAATTTTCAAATCAAAATTCATGTTGCCCGCCGACTGAAAAGCGTTTCGTGCTTCTTGCTTTTTGTCGAGCTTCAGATAGGCTTGGGCCAAATGATAATAGGCATTTTGTGCAACTGCGTTTTTGCCTTCTATGATTTTGTTAAACTGATTGATGGCGTTTTCAAAATCGTTTTGTTTGAAGTAAGCAAAACCCAATTGATACCAATCGGTGTTGCTAAACTTGCGGTTTTTTCCCTTGTAGTCATTCAAATATGGAATGGCTTTGTCGTATTGTTTTAAGTTGAAATAACTTTCCCCGATGATTTTTGACAACTCCGATTTTTCAACTGGTGTTGAACGTGGCAATTGTCCGACAGCCAAATCAATCGCTTTTTGAAAATTACCCAACTTGAAGTTCATATCCGCTTCAAAATAATTGAGTTTCCCCTTGTAGTTGACATCATTTTCAACTTTTGAAAAGTAGGAAGATGCCTCGGTATAATTTTCATTTTCATAAGCGATGTAACCCACATAATACGATGCTTGGTTGCCGTATTCGGGCGATTGCATAATTTTTTTAAATGCACTTTCGGCCTGACTGTATTTTTTCGCTGCAAAATTTGAATATCCAACTTTGAAGAAATAGACATCTCTCTGGTCGGGGTTTACCATGCTTGGATCTGTTTTGTTGAACCATTTGAGCGCATAGGAAAATCGTGCATTGTCAAAATAATAATTGGCTGCATCCAAATAAGCTAAGTCGCGTTTGACACTCGATGGGTGTTTGGAAACAAAGGCTTCAATCAATTCTCCGGCATTTTGCTTATCGAGACGAACTGCACAATTGGCGATGTAGTAATCACACTCGGCGGCGATTTCTTCCGGAGGATCTGTGCGCAATATACTTCTGAACAGAGATTGGGCAGCCGCATATTGCGAATTATCATACAGCGTTTTAGCTCTTTCAAAACGAAACAATTCATCGGTATTGGCAATGGATTGTTGCGCCAAAAGCGTTCCAAAAAACAACAAAAGCAGTGGCAGGAAAACCTGTATTTTAGATATGTTCATAGCGCCGTTTAGTATGTCCAAAGATAAATAGATGCACCTACCTATAACGACAAAGAGTTGCTATAATTATGTTAAAGAATGAGAAAGTATAAAATATTGATTGTTATGTGTTAAGTTTTGAAATTTAGCATTTGGAATTTTTAATCGAAATCTTCTATCTTTAGCAGGAAATTTTTTTTAACATGCTGCAATTCATCCGACAAAAATCCGGACTGCTACTCGGTCCGTTGGTATTTATCCTGATTCAATATTTTTTTAAACCCGAAGGACTCAGCCCGCAAGGTGTGGCCGTGTTGGCTTGCACACTTTGGATAGCGATTTGGTGGATTACCGAAGCCATCCCAATTGCGGTGACTTCCATGTTGCCTGTGATTATCTTTCCGCTTACCGGGGCAATGAGCATCCAAGACACGACTTCCTCTTTTGGCGATAAATACATTTTCTTGTATATCGGTGGATTTGTTTTGTCAATAGCCATCGAAAAATGGAGTTTGCACAAACGCATCGCACTCAACATCATCAATGCCATCGGCACCAACAGCAGCAGCATCGTGTTGGGTTTTATGATTGCTACCGGATTTCTTTCGATGTGGATTTCAAATACAGCAACAGCCGTGATGATGATGCCGATTGGTCTGGCCATCGTCAAGCAGTTTGAAGACCATCCGGACACCCAAGAAAACGAAAACCTAATTTTTGGCAAAGCACTCATGCTTGCCATTGCTTACAGTGCATCGATAGGCGGAATTAGCACGCTGATTGGCACGCCACCCAATGTCATTTTTGCCGGGGTTATTCAAAAGTTTTACCACGTGGAAATTTCCTTTATGCAATGGTTTAAAATCGGATTTCCGGTTGCTGTTGTGTTGATGACTTTTTGTTGGTTCTATTTGGTCAAGGTCGCTTTCAAATTAGACAAACAGCGTTTTCCCGGCGGTAAGGCAGAGATTCAAAGACAACTTCAAAAATTAGGCGCAATAAAATTTGAAGAAAAAGCGATTTTTATTGTGTTTGTGTTGACCGCTTTGGCGTGGATTACGCGCGGTTTTGTCCTGTCAAAACTTATTCCGGGTATCGACGACACCATCATTGCCATGGTGGCGGCAGTGATTTTATTTTTGATTCCTTCCAAAAGAGATAAAGGCCAGATGTTATTAACTTGGAAAGAAGCTGAGCGACTTCCTTGGGGAATATTGTTGCTTTTCGGCGGCGGACTTGCCATAGCCGGCGGATTCGAATCGACGGGATTGGCTAGCTGGATTGGCAACCAGATCACAATTTTTCAAGGAGTCACGCTGTTGGTTTTGCTGATTATCATCGTCACCATGGTCAATTTTCTGACGGAAATTACTTCCAATTTGGCCACGACCGCCATGCTGCTTCCTGTCTTAGTACCGGTTGCAGCCGTGCTCAACGAAAGCCCATACGTGCTGATGGTTGGCGCAACGCTGGCTGCGTCATGTGCGTTTATGCTTCCGGTAGCCACGCCACCCAACGCCGTAGTTTTCGGCTCGGGCTACCTGCGTATTCCTGACATGATTCGCAAAGGCATTGTGATGAACATTTTTTCGATTATCATCATCGTGTTCTTCGTGTATTTCATTGTTCCGCATTTGTGGAAGGGATGAGTTTTGTCACCTAATTGCTGAAAGTCGGAAGTCGGAAATCCGTTGATTGAGCACCTGCCGGCAGGCAGGCAGGAAGTCGAAACCACCGTTCAGAAAGCAAAAAATCGGAAATCAGAAATTGCCTGCCGGTGGGGAAGTCGGAAGTAGGGCATTGATGCAGTGACAACCAGCAACCAGCAACCAGCAACCAGTAACCAGTAACCAGTAACTTGACTTGCCTATTGTTTTTTTTGTCAATTGTCCATTGCCCATTGATAAAAAAAATGTTAGGCTTTAACAACGCCATCAGCTGTTTTGTTAAATATTTTTACTAAACTTGTTCGGTTTTTAAAAAATCACACTTATGCAAACCCGATTATCAAAGTTCCTCTTCTTTTTAATTGTTCCTACCCTACTCTTTTCTCAACAAAAAGACATTTCCCTCGAGGAAATTTGGTCGGGTACTTTCCGAACCCAATCCTTGCAATCGCTCAACTCGCTCAACGACGGTCAGCACTACACTGTGTTGGAATACGATCGTGTTGCCCGCGCATCAAAAATAGTTGTCAATGATTATCTGACGGGCAATCAAACAAAGGTTTTGATTGACGGGAAAGACTATCCGGAAGTGAAGGCTTTCGAGGATTACACTTTTAGTAAGGACGAAAAAAAATTGTTGCTCAGCACCGAATCTGAATCGATTTACAGAAGATCTTCCAAAGGCATTTTTTGGGTGTTTGATACCGATTTGCAGAAATTGTTTCAGGTGTCGGACAAACCGATTCAAGAAGCTACTTTTTCACCCGATGGTTCGAGGGTTGCTTATGTGTTCGAAAACAACCTCTTTGTAAAGGAAATCGGCACGGGAAAAATCATACAAATCACAACCGATGGTCAAAAAAACAACATCATCAACGGTTTGACAGATTGGGTTTATGAAGAAGAATTGTCCTTCGTGCGCGCTTTTGATTGGAACCAAACCGGCGATAAAATCGCTTTTATCCGTTTTGACGAGTCGGATGTACCGGAGTTTTCGATGAGCGTTTTCGGAAAAGCACTGTATCCACAAGTGGAAACCTTCAAATATCCCAAGGCCGGAGAAAAAAATTCGGAAGTTTCTCTGCATATATACAATTTGAACAATCAAAAAACCGCTCAAGTCGATTTGAGCGATTACCACGATTTTTACATCGCCCGCATCGGTTGGACAAAGGAAGATAACACCTTGGCTACTTTGATTTTAAATCGCCATCAAAATCAAATTGATTTGCTTTTTGTGGATGGAAATACTGCCGAGAAAAAACTCATTTTAAAAGAAATTGATAAGGCTTATGTCGAACAACCCGAAATGCCGCCTTTTTTGGAAGACAACAGTTTTATCTGGACGAGCGAACGCGACGGATTCAATCACCTTTATCACTTCGACAAATCCGGCAAACTTCTCAATAAAATCACCGAGGGAAGCTGGGACGTGACTTCCTTTTATGGTTTCGACCCAAAATCGAAGCGGGTTTTTTATCAATCGGTAGAAAACGGAAGCATCAACAGAGATGTTTATTCTGTGAAACTAAACGGTAAAAACAAACTGCGGTTGTCTTCCGAAACAGGTAGCAACGATGCCGATTTCAGTGCAGATTTTTCGTATTTCATTCAAACCTTTACCAATAGCGAAACGCCTCCCCGATTTACCCTGCACAGCAGCAAAGACGGCAAAAAACTGAAAGACATCAAGGACAATCAGGCCTTGACCGTCAGACTCAAAAACTACAAGCTGCCAGTCAAAGAATTTTTGACGCTGAAAGTAGGCGATTACGACCTGAACATGTGGATGATCAAGCCTGTTGATTTTGACCCTGCCAAAAAATATCCGGTGTTTATGTATCAATACTCGGGTCCGGGTTCGCAAATGGTCTCCAACACTTGGAACGGCACCAATGATTATTGGTACTACATGTTGGCACAACAAGGCTATATCGTGGCCTGTGTGGACGGCAGAGGCACTGGAATGCGCGGTGCAGATTTCAAAAAAATGACGTATAAAGAACTTGGGAAATATGAAGTAGAAGACCAAATCAACGCTGCCGTCGAATTAGGAAAAAAACCTTATGTCGATGCATCACGCATCGGTATTTGGGGTTGGAGTTACGGCGGTTTTATGGCTTCAAACGCCATTTTTCAAGGTGCGGATGTATTTAAAATGGCCATCGCGGTTGCGCCGGTCACCAGCTGGCGGTTTTACGACACCATCTACACCGAGCGCTACATGCAAACCCCGCAAGAAAACCCGAGTGGCTATGACGACAATTCGCCCATCAATCATGTGGACAAATTGAAAGGTGCGTTTTTGCTTGTTCACGGATCGGCAGATGATAATGTGCATGTACAAAATTCCATGCAGATGATCGAAGCACTTATTCAGGCAAACAAACAATTCGATTGGACCATTTATCCCGATAAGAACCACGGTATTTTCGGCGGAAACACCCGGCTGCAGCTCTATCAAAAAATGACGAATTTTATCAAGAATAATTTATAGTGTCGTATGCATTTGGTTTCAATTCAACATAAAATATATGAGATTCATGGAGTCAGTGTGATGCTAGATTTTGATTTGGCGGAACTTTATGAAGTTGAAACCCGCGTTTTAAACCAAGCCATAAAAAGAAACATCGATAGCTTCCCCGAAGATTTTATGTTCAGATTGACCAAAGTAGAATGGGATGAAATTATGTCATCATCACAAATTGTGATGATGGATTTGCCTAAAAACAGAACCGGAAAATATTTGCCTTACGCATTCACGGAACACGGCGTAACCATGCTGGCGAGTATCTTGAAAAGCCCTAAAGCCCGAAAAATGAATATCGCCATAGTCAGAGCATTTGTCGCTTTGAGAAAAACGCTTTTAAACATTGAGAATCTTAAAACTCATCTTCAAGAATTAGAAACCAAATACGATAAGCAGTTTGCAGATGTGTTTGATGCAATAAAATTTTTAATTACTGAAAATCAAAACCATAACAACAATTCAGAAAGAACAAAAATAGGCTACAAAAAATAACCTCACAATCCATAGAAAAATTAACAAGCAATCATTTACAAACCCACACTAACATCCAACTTATGGCATCCAACACAGCAAACATCCAAAGAAAAGAATTATTCGGTCATCCGGTCGGTTTATATGTATTGTTTTTTACAGAAATGTGGGAGCGTTTTTCCTATTATGGAATGCGTGCTTTGCTTGTTTTGTATTTAGTCACGCAAACCACCGAAAAAAACGCCGGGCTTGGTTGGTCAAATTCGGAAGCGTTGGCATTGTATGGTTGGTACACCATGTTGGTTTATGTTGCTTCAATTCCCGGCGGCATCATCGCGGACAGGATTTTAGGACAAAAGAAATCCGTTATTGTCGGAGCCATTCTTTTGGTTATCGGTCATAGCATTTTAGCCATCGACTTGATGTGGGCTTTTTATACCGGTTTAGGCTTTATCATCGCCGGTGTGGGGATGCTGAAACCCAATATTTCCACAATGGTTGGCGGGCTTTATCGAAAAGGTGATATCAGAAGAGACAAGGGTTTTACCATTTTTTACATCGGCATTAATTTAGGTGCTTTTCTTTCCAGTTTGATAGTGGGTTATGTCGGTGAAGTATATGGCTGGCATTACGGTTTCGGATTGGCCGGTATTTGCATGCTTTTCGGTTTGGTACAATTTGTATTGGGTCAAAAACATCTCGAAGGAGTTGGCGATTATTTGGGTAATTCAAAAAATGAAGAAGACAGAGAAACGATGAAAAGACCACTTACAAAAATTGAAAAAGATCGTGTAGTTGTTCTAATTCTTTCTTTTTTAATGGTAATCGTGTTTTTTGGTGCCTTTGAGCAAGCCGGCGGATTGATGAATATTTACGCAAAAGATTATACCGATAGATTGCTTTTTGGCTGGGAAGTTCCTGCGTCTTGGTTTCAATCGCTCAACGCTTTCTTTATCATCACTTTAGGGACAGCTGTTGCCGCTTTCTGGGCCAATCGGAAGTTGAAGGGAAAAGAAGCGACATCACTTTTTAAAATGATTTTAGGGCTTATCATCATGGGAGCCGGTTTCCTGTTCATGTCAGCCGCCGCCATAGAATACCAAAATTCAGGTTCATCTGCCATGTATTGGTTGGTTTTAGCCTATTTATTTCATACCGTTGGCGAATTGAGTTTATCGCCTGTTTCGTTGTCTTTCGTAACAAAACTTGCGCCTGCTAAATACGCTTCACTGATGATGGGACTTTATTTTTCAACCACCGGATTGGGAAATAAAGTTGCCGGATTGCTGGGCGAGTCAGCTTCACAACTTGGCGAATTAACTGTATTTACGGGGATTGCTATTTTCTGTATGCTCTTCGGACTTTTGATTTATGTGTTTATTAAAAAACTGAAAGCACTGACTCATGGTGCCGAGGATAATGAAATTTAGAAATCAAATTAAAAATCTACCATGACCACAAACACCACCGACCAATTTTTTAAATCTACTGTATTGGGACATCCTTCGGGATTGTTTGTTTTGTTTTTTACAGAGATGTGGGAACGATTTTCGTTTTACGGAATGCGTTCTTTGTTGATTTTATTTTTAACCACTTCGCTTACAGACAACGGTTGGGGATGGACAAGGGAAAACGCCTCCGCCCTATTCGGGTCGTATGTAGGTTTGGTCTATTTGTCAACCATGCTGGGCGGCTATTTTGCCGATAAAATCATCGGTTTCAGATGGGCTGTTGTCGTCGGCGCATTTTTGATGACACTCGGACACGCCGCGATGGCAGTAGAAACGCATTTTTCAATCTATCTGGGACTCATCTTACTGGTTTTCGGAAACGGTTTTTTTAAACCCAACATGACTTCCATTATTTCAGAAATGTACAAAGACCGTACTGACAAAAAAGACGGCGCCTACACACTTTTTTACATGGGTGTCAACGCAGGTGCTTTCTTCGGAATTTTACTTTGCGGCTATTTAGGCGAAAAAGTCGGTTGGAGTTACGGATTTGGTTTGGCTGGAATATTTATGTTTTTCGGAACGTTGCAATTTTGGTTATCTCAAAACATTTTTGGCGACATAGGACTCAAACCCACCAAAGAAAGCAAAGCCAAATCGGATGCTTTAGACACCGACAAAAGAAATCCTTTTACAGCTTGGCAATTGATACTAATCGCCGTTTCAGCTGTGTTGGGACTGCTTTGGATATTGAACGACCCCGCTACGAAAATTTCCGGCGGTAAAGTAAATATTTTCAGTTTTTTGGGGGAGAACGGCAACAATTTAGCTGTCCTGACAGCGCTTTTGGTTTTTATCGTGCTGTTGTTTTACCGGTTTACACAGTATTCAAAAATCACACGAGAAAAATTGATTGCTGTTACCTTTTTCGCACTGCTGACCGTCTTTTTTTGGGCAATCTTCGAACAAGCACCAAACAGTTTAACCATTTTTGCCAAATCATACACCAACCGTGTGCTGGTGGACAATTGGAGTGTGGTATTTTTAGTCGTGAACTCACTCATGACCATATTGCCTTTGGCTATCATCACCTGGGTGCTTTATTTATTGTTCAAACAAACCTTTAAAACCTATGCAGTTGCCAATGTCATTTTAAGCACCAGCTTCGTCATCATTTGGATTATCGCTCTTTGGATGTTGGCGAAAGATTATTATACCGCAGGTTATTTATCACTTTCTGACAGTACTTTAGATTTTCTAAAAATTGAAAAAGTGACCGTTCCTCTGACAGAAGTTCCGGCAACTTGGTTTAACACCTTAAATTCTCTTTTCATCATCTCGCTTGCCCCACTGTTTTCCAAATGGTGGGAAAGTAAATACAACCCTTCTGCCAACGTAAAATACGGTATCGGCATGTTTCTTTTGGCACTCGGAATGGCGTGTGTAGCATTTGGTGCTACGGGAATCGCACCCGGCGCACAGACTGCCTCGGCAAGCATGATTTGGCTTATTTTGGTCTATCTCTTCCACACCATGGGCGAATTGTGCATTTCTCCGGTAGGGCTTTCTTATGTGAGTAAGTTAGTCCCCGCCCGCATGATTGCTTTTATGTTTGGCGTATGGTATTTGGCCGTGGCCATCGGGATGAAAGGAGCCGGTATGTTTGGCGAGAACATTGATAAAATTGCCAACGAACACGGATTGAGCTATTTCTTTTGGATGCTCACGCTCGTCTCTGTGGCAGTTGGAATGGTTTCGATTATCTTCCAACCCGTCATAAAAAAACTGATGCACGGCGTTCGATAATTTTCTTGTAAGTAATTTTTAAACCCTTCGACTAAGCGCGCGATATGAAAAGACTAGTTATTTTAATCTTACTACTTCCTGCCTCCTTGATGGCTCAGGAAATCAAATGGATGAGTTTGGCAGAAGCCTTGGAAGCTCAAAAAAAAGAGCCTCGAAAAATCATGATGGATGTCTATACCAATTGGTGCGGCCCTTGTAAAATGATGGACAAACACACCTTTCAGAACAAAGATGTCGCTGAATATGTCAGTAAAAATTACTATGCCGTGAAGTTTAATGCCGAAGGCAACGAAGTCATCAATTACAAAGGCAAAAAATTTGAAAATCCCGGCTACGATCCCAAACTTTCCGAGAAGCGGAATGCAGCTCACGAATTTATGATCTACATGCAAGTACCCGGTTTCCCGACGGTGGTTTTTATGGATGAAAAAGGTGATTTTATCACTCCGGTGACCGGCTATCGAACACCTAAACAGTTTGAAATGTATTTGAAAGTTTTCAAAGACGATACTTACAAAAAAATCACTACTTCAGCCGATTGGCAAACCTACCAACAGAATTTTATTTCTAAGTTTAATTAAAACTTCCCTGCCCCTATTATTTTTGAAAAAAGACATATTGATACTAAATTGTATGGATGTGTTTTTTTTTTGAAAAGGTTTGAAAATAAACAGCAGCCGTGTTTTCAAAAAACTCCGCAATTAATTTTTAAATGGATTTGAGCTATATGATACACTAAAAAGTGCTATTTTTAGCATCTCAACTTCCAAACAATGATTGATTGTCCGGGCAAATGTTTCTTCGTGTTATGTTTTTGGATTTTATTCCAATTCGGATACACACAAGACACCCGGGCTACCGGCGGATTCAGTTTAAAAGCAGAATTTATTTTCGGAAGCCAAAACCAACAGCTCAAAATCGGCGGCTACGTGTTTGGAGCGGTCAATTTCGGAAACTTCGGTGTAGAAAGCGGAGCCGATGCCAGCCTTTATTTGTTTGTCAAGCGCAACGGTGTCCGAATGACCGGAATCGGGCATGCACATGAATTTTTTGGCATGGTTGGCTGGGGAAAAAACACCAATTTGCTCGGTTCAACGATCGCTATTTTGCCTACGGAATCGATTTACAATCCAAAGGGGGAAGGCGGTTTCGGAGGTTTTGGTTTTGGGGTGAACAAAGATTTTCTTCCCGGGAATTTGCGGAAATTCAACTCGCGGCGAGGCAATTTTCTGCTGCGATACAGCAACAGCAACTATGCTTTCAATCTGAATTTCTCAAACGACATGAACGCCGGACCGCTCAAAGGCCAAGGTACGGATTTGGGTGCAACCGGCAGCCTCATCATCACGGCAGTTGAAATCCGAAAATATGAATTGCGCAGGCTTGGCGTGGGTTTGGATGTGTTCACACCGGAAGCCGATTACTTACAAGTTCCCAGAAATAAGAAAAACTCGGATGACGGTTGGCGAAACGTCTGGTTTAACAGCAATCCGTATGAAGATTTGTTTCACGCCAATTTATACGTCGATGTCCGCTTTCAAAACAATGCTTATGCTTGGGCAGGAAAATTGGGAATCGACAGTCCAAAAATCGGAGCTTATGTTCAAAACACCATTCACGATAGCTTCGGGTTGTATCCCAGGTTTTCCTGGCCGGTGCAACAGAAAGCACGATTGTTTTATGAGTTTTCTGCCAACCTGAATGCTACTGTTACCAACGATTTTAACCACCTACAGGAATGAAATCCTATCGAATTTTTTCGCGGACTTTTATACCGATTGTTGTCGGGATGTTTCTTTGTGTGCTGATGGTTTCATGTAAAACATTTAAAACCTACTACGGCAACACATTTCAGGAGGTTGACAACGAAAAGATTAAGCGCACTTTCCGTCTTGATTTAAGCAACCAAAACCTGACGGAATTACCCGAAAAAGTTGTGGATTTAAAGGAACTTCGGATGATTAATCTGTCCGGCAACACCCAACTCCATTTAGAAAAAACTTTTGAAATTTTGTCCGGTTTGCCCAAACTTGAGGTCATCCTTTTAGACAGTTTAAACCTCACTGAATTGCCGGAGAATTTCAAAAATCTGAGAACCCTTAAGCATGTTTCTTTGGTAAACAATCCGAAATTAAACTTTTCGCATGCCTTTGAATTGATGCACACATTCGATTTGGAATTTCTCAATCTGAGCCACAACAAACTAACTGAATTACCGGATGAAATCAGTGAAATCAGCAGATTGCGCGATCTGAAACTTTCTTACAACCACATTCAACTATCCGCTCTTTTTTTGACTTTGGCTGATTTGCCTAAATTGCGCTCACTTTGGTTAGACAACAACCGGATTGAAACTTTACCGCCCGAGATTGCTGCCATTCGCCGGGTAGTCTATTTTTACATTGACGACAATGAACTGTCCGAATTTCCCAAAGAGATGAGTCAAATGGATCGGCTGTTGGTTATGCATGCGGCCGGAAATAATTTCAGTGAACTTCCCGTCGAATTGACGCACATGCCACACCTTATGTTTGCCATCCTGTCCAACAATCCAATAGAAACCATCCCACCTGAGTTCAGAAAAAGAGATTATTCATTGCTGGCTTTGGTGATGGATGGAAACAAATTGGATGAGGCCGAGAAAATATTTGCCAAAAAAATGTTCCGGCGGTTTTTTATTTTTTCGGCTCGGTAGCATTGAGCTTTTTTTCAAAGACAAAATCGTCCATAAAAAAATCATTGCCGATGGGAATTTTTTCTTCCGCAATGAGTTCGAAACCCATTTTTTCATAAAAACGAGTGGCAATATTGTATTTATTCACATTCAAAATCAAGGTGGAATCTTTGTGGAGCAACGCCTGCTCGGCTGCGAAGTTGATACATTTTGCACCCAAACCCAAACCTTGTTTGTCCGGCAAAACATACAATTTATGAATCTTGGTTTTCTTTGAACTTTGATAATCCATTTCTATTGACAAAAAACCGATGGCAGTTTTTTCTTCTTTGAGCAAAAAAAATCGGTGTCCGAATTTGCTCAGCTGCTTGGCAAGAGAATCTTCGGAATACATCATATCAAGCATAAAGGCAATCTGTTCGAGTGACAAAATATCTTTGAAAGTTGGCGGCCAAATTCGATAGGCCAATTCTTGAATGGTTTTGATGTCACATTCGACAGCTTGAATTATTTGGTAGGAAATTGTTTTTTTCATGGAATCAAACATCTAAATAATACAAACAATATTACAATAAAAAAGTAGATTAAACCAACACAATTCTCTGTAAACGTCAATTTGTAAAACGCTTTTGAGATGGTTAAAATTTATAAAAAATGCGATAACTTTGCCGCATTAGTGAAACTTCGGTCATGACCAATTATTTTGCTTTTTAGAAAAATATATCAGCCTATCAAGACCTAATATGAAAAAGAAATTAGATTACACCCTGTTTTCAATAGATGATTTTGAACTTAAATTAAGCTCCATTATTTTCCTGCTGATTTTCTTAATCATCATTTTCATTTTACTTAAAATCATCAAAAAGAGTATTTATAGATTCAATAGTTTTGATGTTGCAAAGAAATATTCCATTTATAGTTTGATTAAATATTTTGTCATAGTTCTGACTGTTGTCATTTCATTACAAATTTTAGGTTTTAACTTGTCTGTACTGATTGCCGGGTCAGCTGCTTTGTTAGTTGGATTGGGTTTGGGAATTCAAAATTTATTTAGCGATTATGTTTCCGGTATTATCATTCTTTTTGATTCAACGGTAAAAGTCGGCGATATCATTGAGATAACCGGTCTTGTCTGTAAAGTAGAAGAAATTCATTTGCGAACAACCACCGTACTCACAAGAGACGATAAATACATTATATTACCCAACTCAGATCTCACAAGAAACCATCTTATCAATTGGACACATAGCCAAATTTCATCGAGATTTGAAGTAAAAGTAGGTGTTGATTATTCCGCAGATGTAAAATTAGTAATGAATATTCTGAGCGAAGCCGCAATGGAACAACCGGGAATTTTGAAAAACCCAAAACCTTTTTCTCGATTTACCGATTACGGCGAATCTTCCATTGACTTTTCAATTATTTTTTGGTCTGAAGATGTTTTTAGGGTCGAAAACATCAAAAGTGAACTGCGCGTAAATATTTTTGAAAAACTAAAAGAAAATAACATCACAATTCCGTTTCCGCAAAGAGTCATCCACACCAAATAATTTTATACTGGTTGACACTCTTGAATCTTCAATATAAATTAACTTTCAGCTTGTTAACCAAAACACTAGCTTACTTATGCTAAAACCCTACACCAAAGAATTCAATTACAACCTGCAACTTGCCTATCCGGTTATGATTGGTCAATTGGGACACGTGTTGGTGGGTTTTGCTGACAACCTGATGGTGGGTCAGTTGGGTCCGGCTCCATTGGCAGCAGTTTCACTGGGGAATAGTTTTATTTTTATCGCACTTTCTTTGGGCATTGGTTTTTCCTACGCCATCACTCCTTTGATAGCCGAATCGGACGGCAGCAACGACCTCGACTCAGGACGAAAATACATGCGCCACGGAATTCTTTTGTGCGCGCTCAACGGTTTATTGATGTGGGCACTTTTGGTGTTGGCAAAACCGCTGCTTGGCATGCTGCACCAACCGGAAGAAGTCGTTACTTTAGCGATTCCCTATTTGGAAATTGTCGCTTTCTCCATGTTTCCACTGATGATTTTCCAGGGATTGAAACAGTTTTCAGACGGGCTTTCACTGACCAAATTTGCCATGATTGCAACATTGGTAGCCAACGTCATCAATGTGTTTTTCAATTATCTGTTGATCTACGGGAAATGGGGATTTCCGCGCCTCGAAGTGGAAGGTGCCGCATGGGGAACCGCTATTTCTCGTATTTTTATGTTGCTTTTGATGTTTGGTTTGTTGCTCAAACATCCCAAAATGCAACGCTATTTTGAAAATTTCAAAGAAATAAAACTCCGCAAAGAAATATTTTTAAGGATTTCCCGCCTGGCAATTCCTACGGCACTTCAGATGTTTTTTGAAGTGGCTATTTTTTCGGCGACTATCTTGTTAGCGGGTACTTTGGGCACGCTTTCTCAGGCAGCCAACCAGATTGCGCTTAACCTTGCTTCGATGACGTTTATGATAGCCGTCGGACTGGGTGTGACGGCGACCATTCGCGTAGGCAATCAAAAAGGAAAATCAGATTTTGTGACTTTGCGACGTGTCGGACATTCTGTGTTTCTGTTGGTTTTGTTGATAGAAGTCGTTTTTGCGCTCTTCTTTTTTGCTTTTAGAAATTTGTTGCCCGAAATTTACCTCGATTTGGACAATCAACTCCAATTGACAGACAACATGCACGTAATAGAAGAAGCCTCTATTTTGATCATCATCGCGGGATTATTTCAACTTTCTGACGGATTGCAAGTGGTCGTTTTGGGAGCACTGCGCGGATTGCAAGACGTGAAAATCCCGACCTACATCACTTTTATTGCTTATTGGCTCATCGGTTTCCCAATTTCCTATTTCCTCGGAAAGGAAGACGTAATGGGAAGTATGGGCATTTGGATTGGTTTATTTTCAGGACTTTCCGCCGCCGCCGGCATGTTGTATCTCCGTTTTAATTATTTAACAAAAAAACTAATCAGGCTGTCATTTGTTTCTTAAATTTATAAAAAATAAAACCATGCTCATTCCAAAATTTCTCTCAGGCGACAACACCGACCATCCGGAAGATATCTTTATCATCCACACCGAATATCCGATTTTTATTGTCAATTTAGCCAATGACGACATCGAGATTCTCGAAGAAGTCGAAGATGCCGACACCCCCGAATTCAGAGAAGAATTGGAAAATTTGGTGGTAGCAGCCAACGCGTTTTACGACCGTGAAATCAGCCGATACATCGAGTAATGTTTGAATCTCTCCGACAAGCCGATGAACAACTGTTTTTGTTTCTGAACAAGCTCGGAAGCGAATCGTGGGACGGTTTTTGGCTGTTTGTAACCAACAAATGGAGCGCCATTCCCATCTACGTTTTGTTGGCTTATCTGATTTTTAAATCCTTTAAATTAAAAGGGCTGATTTATTTTTTGATACTCGCCTCGCTGATGATTTTGGTTACCGACCAAACTTCCAATCTGTTTAAATACAGTGTCGAACGTCTGCGACCGTGCCATTCGCCTTGGTTAGACGGTTTGTATCGCATGGTTGCTGACCGCTGTGGCGGACAATACGGTTTTTTCTCAGCCCATGCTGCCAACACCGCGGCGCTGGCTGTTTTGGCCGGAAAATCACTTGCAAAATCGTATAAATTTGCCTTCCCACTGATGTTGATTTGGACGTTGCTGGTTGCCTACAGCCGTATCTACGCAGGCGTACATTTTCCCGGCGATGTTCTTTTCGGCATGTTCATAGGTGGCTTTTACGGTTTTTTGTTTTTAAATACTTGGAATTACATACGCAGAAAAATTCAGGCGTAAAATTGATACGTGTTAACATAAACCTCAATTGTATCCATTTGATTAAATTTGTACAAATTAAAATTGATGTCACTATTGAATGCAGAAATATTGGAACGTGCCAACGAATGGCTTTCCGAACCCTTTGATCAAGCTACACAAGACGAGGTTATGCGAATGGTTACGGATGATACCGTCAGTCTCGCAGAATCATTTTATAAAAATCTCGAATTCGGCACCGGCGGTATGCGAGGTGTCATGGGCGTAGGTTCGAACAAAATCAACCGCTATACTTTGGGAAAAAATACCCAAGGCATTGCCAATTATATGCGGCAGTCCTTTGAAGGACGGAAACTCAAAGTTGCCATCGCCTACGATTGTCGCCACAACAGCAATACGCTCGCCAAAGTGGTCGCCGATGTGTTTTCTGCAAATGACATCGAAGTTTATCTGTTTTCAGACATGCGTCCCACGCCCGAATTGTCTTTTGCTTTAAAATACTTGAATTGTCAATGTGGCATTGTACTCACGGCTTCACACAATCCGCCGGAATACAACGGTTATAAAGTTTATTGGGAAGACGGCGGGCAGTTGGTACCTCCGCAAGATGAAGAAATCATCGCGGAAATTGATTCACTGAATTACGATGCCATTCGCTTTGATGCCAATGAAAGTTTGATTCATTTGATTGACAAAGAAATCGACGAAGCTTTCATTCAATCGACCATCGAAAATGCGGGTTTTGACACCTCAAAATCAGCCAAAGAAAACCTCAACATCGTTTATACTTCCCTGCACGGCACTTCCATCAAATTGATACCGGAAACATTGAGTCGCGCCGGATATACGCAAGTTTCCATCGTTCCTGAACAAGCTGAACCCAACGGTGATTTTCCAACTGTAAAATCGCCCAATCCGGAAGAGCCAGAAGCACTCACCATGGCATTGGCACTGGCCGAAAAAGTGGGTGGAGATTTGGTCATCGGCACCGATCCCGATTCAGACAGACTCGGTGTTGCCGTTCGCGACACACATGGTAAAATGATTTTACTCAACGGCAACCAAACCATGGTTTTGATGACTCATTTTTTGCTGGAGCAATGGAAAAAAGAAGGCAAAATCACCGGGAAAGAATTCATCGGATCTACGATTGTTTCGACTCCGATGATGCTCGAGTTGGCTTCCGATTTTGAGGTGGAATGCAAGGTCGGTTTGACCGGTTTTAAATGGATTGCCAAGATGATAAAAGACTTCCCCGAGTTGAAATTTATCGGCGGTGGCGAGGAAAGTTTTGGTTTTATGGTTGGCGATGCCGTTCGCGACAAAGACGCAGTCAGTGCAACCTTGCTCATTTGTGAAATCGCCGCGCAAGCAAAATCCATCGGAAGTACGCTTTTTGAAGAATTACTGAAGTTGTATGTGAAATATGGATTTTACAAAGAAAAATTGATTTCCATCACCAAAAAAGGAATTGACGGTGCGCATGAAATCAAGCAGATGATGATTGATTTGCGTGAGAATCCAATGATAATAATCAACGGTCAACGGGTGGTTTGCATCGAAGATTATCAAAACGCAACCGCGCGCAATTTGATTTCGGATGAAGTCGAAGAATTGAATATTCCCCAATCGGATGTGTTGATTTATTATTTGGAAGACGGCAGTAAAATTTGTGCCCGACCGAGTGGTACGGAGCCAAAAATCAAGTTTTATTTCAGTGTGAATGCCCCACTTGATAAAGTCGAAAATTATCAAACAGTAGAAATTGCGCTTGATAAAAAAGTCAATACTATTATCAAAGAAATGCAGCTGAATTAATGTTTTCTAATGAAAAGCAACCCCAACATTAAGGAAGATTCACCACTCTTACATTCGATAATCGGGTTAATTGACTCGGCTCGTTATCGTGTTGCAACGACTGTCAACCAAGAGTTAACTCTACTTTATTGGCATATTGGAAAAGCTATCAATGAAGAACTTTTACAAAACAGCCGTGCAGATTATGGGAAAAAAATTATTGAAAAATTAAGCATTAGACTCCGTCATCTTTATGGAAGTGGTTTTAACAAAAGGAATTTACATAGTTTCACAAAGCTTAATGTTATTTATCCGGTAGTTGAAATAGTGCACACGCTGTGTGCAAAATTAAGTTGGTCACACATTAGAACCTTAATATATATTGAAACCGAAATTAAGCGAGAATTTTACATTCAACTGTGTATTCACGAAAAGTGGAGTGTCCGAGTACTACAGGAACGTATTGACAGCATGCTGTTTGAACGAACAGCTATCAGTAAAAAGCCCGAACAAACTATCATGAACGAGTTGAAGACATTGGAATTGGAAAATAGGATTAGTGCAGACTTAACCTTTAGAGACCCTTACTTCTTAGACTTTTTAGGATTGCACGATAGTTATTCAGAAAAAGATCTCGAAAGTTCCATTTTGGCTCAGCTTCAATATTTTATCACAGAAATGGGCAGTGAATTTGCCTTCTTGGCACGGCAAAAAAGAATAATCATAGACAATGAAGATTTTTATATTGATTTGCTATTTTATCACAGAGGTTTAAGAAGATTAATAGCGATTGATTTAAAATTGGGTAAATTTAAAGCCGCTTACAAAGGGCAAATGGAATTATATCTTCGTTGGTTGGAACATAACGAACAAAAAGAAGGTGAAGACAAACCAATCGGACTTATACTTTGCAGTGAAAAATCACCTCAACAGATTAATTACTTGATGCTTGATTCTGACGAACAAATCAAAGTTGCATCTTATCTAACGCAACTACCAAATAAAATTATTTTATTGGAAAAATTAGAAAAAGCCATATCAATAGCCGAAAACAAAACAAACAACTAAATGACCTATTTCAGAAAAATTTTCCGATTTGCTGCGCCCTACAAGAAATTTGCCTATCTGAATATCTTCTTTAACATCCTGTACGCACTTTTCGGCACCCTTTCTTTCATCTCATTGATTCCGATGCTTACCGTGCTTTTCGGGGAGGCTGAGCGCGTCACAACAATGCCGGTTTACACCGATTTGGCACATGCACAAAAGTATTTGGAAAATTATCTGAATTATTTTATTACCACTTCACAGGCAGATCACGGCCCACAATACACCTTGTCGATTATGGTGGTGGTAATCATCACCCTGTTTTTATTGAAAAATTTCAGCAATTACCTTGCGATGTATTTTATCACCTTTCTACGGAATGGCATTTTGAGAGACATCCGCAACGCGATGTACAAAAAAGTAGTCGAGTTGCCCCTCGCCTTTTTCTCCGAAAAGCGCAAAGGCGATGTGATGGCACGCATGTCGTCGGATGTGTTGGAAATCCAACATTCTTTTTTATCGATTTTAGAACTCATTGTCCGGGAGCCTTTGACCATCCTGTTTACCATCATCGCCATGTTTGCACTGAGCGTCAAACTCACCCTTTTTGTATTTATTTTTATTCCAGTTTCCGGATTTATCATCTCATACATCGGCAAATCGCTGAAACGAAAATCAGACAAAGCGCAAAAAGAACAAGGCTATTTTTTATCAATCATTGAAGAAACACTTTCGGGGCTCAAAGTCATCAAAGGTTTTAATGCTGAACCTTATTTCAATCAAAAATTTCAGGAATCGACCCGACGGTTTTTTAGAATCTCCAACAAGATTTTGAACAAACAAAACCTATCGGCTCCGGCAAGCGAATTTTTGGGCATCGTGGTCATCGCCATCTTGCTGTGGTATGGTGGGAAAATGGTGTTGATAGATCACACATTTACCGGCGCTAAATTCATCGCTTATATGGGATTGGCCTATAACATACTCACACCTGCCAAACAAATTTCGAAGGCTTCTTACAACGTCAAA
>JAXMLV010000078.1:0-46287 GCA_034367065.1 Flavobacteriaceae bacterium | reverse complement strand
TATAACCCATCTTTTTCGCCACCGTCTCTCCCTTTTCTTATCCCTCATTCATCCCCCTGAAAGCGGGTGCAAATATAAAACCCTTTTATCTTCCTTTCCAAATCTTTTTTTTACTTTTTTAAAGGTTTTTTTTAAATGGCTTTAAACAAGCTTTTTACCTTTATTTTAGTAGGTATTTCAAGTGAATCGGGCTGCAAAGATAGTGCGATTTTCCAATCCTGCAAGTCTAACCATTGCTTTTAAAAACGTCAGCGAGAGGTAAACTGATTAATAATTTGACATCCTGATGATTAGATACAAATATATTTTTTAGGAAAATTGAAAAAAGCGTAAAACCTCACCACAGCCCGCTCCAAAGGAGAGGGAGAAAACGCTCAAACCCTGCTTGGATATGCTCATCAGCATCTCCAAAAAAGGTGAGAAAGCGTCACTTATGCCTGACTTTGGATTCTGAATTGACAAGAATGTTTCGATTAGATCTTCGCAGCTTGGTTAGAAATCTAAAAAAGTGACTTATAAAAAACCCCGCTGACAGAGCGAAAAGAATGTCTTTAGCCCCGATAGAGCGGATAGTCCTCGACAAATTTGCGTGCAAGTTTGTCGAGACTAGGAGCGAAAGCGGGAAGAAACCACCGCAAACAAGCACCAACTGTGGTGCTCCAAAAAATTATTGAAACCGCAAGACGCGTGAAGGTTGAATCTTGGTGATGATGTAGGAAGGTATGACGAGCATGAGTAAGCAAAGGAGCATGGTGCCTAAATTGAGCAGCAGGAAATGTGTAAGACTCAAATAGACTGGTGCTTCGGAAACGTAGTAGTTTTCGGGATCGAGTTTGATAAGTCCAAAATATTTTTGGCTGAGGATGAGCAAGAATCCGATGAGATCGCCTAGGAAAAGTCCGATGGTGATGAGGTAGCCGGCATTGATGAGGAAAATTTTTCGGATGCTTTGGTCTGTGGAGCCGAGCGATTTGAGGAGTCCGATCATGGACGTTCGCTCGAGGATGAGTACAAGCAAAGCTGTGATCATGTTGATGCCTGCCACGAGTATCATGATGCCGAGGATGAGGGCGATGTTGAAATCGAAGAGGGAGAGCCATTCAAAAATGGAGTAATAGGCATCGGCAATGGTTTGCGCATCGAGGTTGGAAGGGGTTTGTGCATAAACCCGGTCGCCGATTTGTTTTATTTTAGAAATGTCATTGATAAAAATCTCGAAGGTACCGATTTGATCTGCTTGCCATTTGTTGATGCGCTGAATGTGACGTATGTCTGCGACAAGGTAGGTTTGGTCAAATTCCTGAAAACCGGAATCGAAAATGCCGGACACCGCAAAAACGCGCAGATTGGGCGTTTGGGAAGCGTCTTCTTTGAGGAAATAGGTATTGAATCGCGAGCCGACTTTGAGTTGAAGTCGGTCTGCCAAGTATTTTGAAACAAGCACTTGCGCGTTCAGCGAATCCGAATAGTTTGGGATGTTGCCATCAACCAGATATTCTTTGAGATAATCCCAGCGGTAATCTTTCCCCACTCCTTTGACGACGATTCCTTCGAAGGTAGTTTCGGTTCGGATGATGGCTGCCTTGGTGGCGACAGCCTGGATGTGGTTAATCTCAGGGATATTCAAAAATCCCTTGGGATAAAAATCCTGGTGAATGGAAATGGGATTGACAGAAACTTTGGAGTTGTTGTTGTCGAAATTGGAAATTTGGATGTGACCATTGAAAGCGGCGACTTTTTCTCTGATTTTTTTTTGAAGGCCGACCCCTGTGGAAACAGCCACCAACATGATGACCATTCCGATGGCTACCGCCGCAATGGCAATTTTAATAATTGGTGCCGAAATACTATCTTTATTCCCTTTCGCGGAAAGCATCCGACGGACGATAAACCATTCAAAATTCAACTGCTATGTCTTTTATATTTCGATTGTTCAAAAGTACATTTTTATTCTGTTTGTTGGTATCGGCTTCCTGCAAAGAAAATGCAATCGACCACAAAACGGATGAAACTTCTAATTTTTCTGTACAGACCTCTCCGACAGCTAAAGTTCCAATCATCGTCGGTGCGAACCGCATGCAGGTTTATCTACCTTTATTGAAAGACAAAAAAGTGGGGCTGGTTGCCAATCAGACGACCGTGGTTTTTAAGCATCCGGATTCTCAAGATTTCTACACGCATTTGGCAGACACTTTGCTGGCATCGGGGGTGAATCTGGTTTCGGTCTTCGCACCTGAACACGGATTCAGGGGGACGGCAGATGCGGGCGAAATCGTTTCGGATGGAAAGGATGCAAAAACCGGGCTGCCGATTGTGTCCTTATATGGCGACAACAAAAAACCCAAACCTGAACAACTGAAAGGTTTGGATATTGTGGTTTTTGATCTGCAAGATGTGGGTGCGCGATTTTACACCTATATATCTACCTTGCACTATCTAATGGAAGCCTGCGCGGAAAACGGGATTGAATTATTGATTTTAGACCGCCCAAACCCGAACGGCGGCGTGGTGGACGGCCCGATTTTGGACAAAGCCTACACGAGTTTTGTCGGCATGCATCCGATACCGGTGCTTCACGGGATGACAATAGGTGAATACGCCCAAATGATCAACGGTGAAAAATGGTTGAACCCTTCGACAAGCTCAGGACAAGTACTTCAATGCGATTTGAAAGTAGTGCCTTGTTTGAACTATTCGCATGATATGAAATATAGTTTACCCGTGAAACCGTCGCCCAACCTGCCGAATGACCAAGCCATCAATCTGTATGCGAGTTTGTGCTTTTTTGAAGGCACCAACGTCAGTGTGGGCAGAGGAACTGACCAACAGTTTCAAATTTACGGTTCGCCGAGCTTGTCTGCCTCCGTATTTACTTTCCGGTTTACACCTCAACCCAACGAAGGTGCCAAACATCCGATATATGAAGGAAAGATTTGTCATGGTGAAGATTTGTCAAACGCCGAAAAAGTGAATCGATTGGAGCTCAAATGGCTCATCAAGGCCTATCAAAATACGTCAGATAAAAAATCGTTTTTCAATAGTTATTTTGTCAAATTAGCGGGTACACTAGTGTTACAGCAGCAAATCGAAGCCGGGCTTTCGGAAGCTGAAATCCGAAAAACTTGGCAAAACGGATTGGATGCATTTAAAAAAGTCAGGGCAAATTATTTGATTTATTCAGCGGAAAAATAATCTTGAACGATACTTATATTTCAAATTAAAAAAGGTTTTACTTTCTCAATCTATCTTCGTTTTTTGCGGCATAAAGCAGTTTCATTTTTTCGACAATCTCGTAAGTAGCCGGACAGATAGACACGTTTTTTAGGGTAAGATGGTTGATTTGATAGAATTTTTTTCGGTCGGTATGCGGAAACTCTTTGCAGGCTCTCGGTCGCACATCATAGATGTTGCAGGTGTTGTCGGCATTGAGAAAAACACAAGGAAGTTGCTGTAACACCACATCGTTGTCCTCATCCTGATGAAGAAACTGCGTTTCAAAATCGGTGGGTTTCATTTTGAGGTATTTGGAGATCCGGTCGATATCAGGTCTCAAAAATAGTGGGCCGGTGGTTTTGCAACAGTTGGCGCATTGCATACAATCGGTCTTGCGAAAAGTTTCTTCGTGGAGATTTTCCATCACTTTATCCAAATCTTTGGGCGGTTTGTGTTGGAGATGATTTAGAAACTTTTTGGTTTCGCGTTCCGATTTTTTGGCTAAACCGGGGAGTTTATCGAGAAGGTCTTTCATATATGTTATCGCATTTTTATTAATAGTTGTTTGCCTGCGCAAACTTGATGTTAAAGGTGATTTTATTTTTAAAACAACCTGTGAGATTCTAATAATTCTGTAACTATTCAGTCTAATGAAAAAATCGACACAAATTTCGTCTGTTCGAGTGTTTTATTGAAAAATGCGACAGTTTTTTTTTAATAAAACGTATCGAGAACTCTACAATTTCAAGCTTCTCGATACAATTTTTAATAGTAAAGCTGTCGCATTACTTTTAAAAACCACTCGAAGTGACGGTTAAAACGAAATTCATTTGAATAGTTGAATAGTTACATAATTCTTTCAAAACACGTTTATTTTCGGGTAAAGATAATTAACAAGTTCGATTCACAGATTTATCTTATTTTTGCTGAAAGATTTTATATGAGATATTTTCTAGTTGTGATGGTATCGTTTGTTCTTTCATCTTGTGATGACGGCAATATTGAGGCATCAGCCTTGACAGTCGATCCGTCTCAATTGTTTACTTGCGACAATACCCGACCTTTCCCACTCTACAACATCACGCAAAACGAAGTGATGATTCTCAACCTCAGCCAGAATTTATTAAACGAAAGCATAACCGGTGATACCCCAAAAACAGCGACCCTAAATAGTGGCCAACTTGTTTACCGAAGTTTTTCGGACAATGTGAATAAAACTTTTTTCTGTGCAGCCATACAACCTATCGACCCAGTTGCGCAAAGCGAATTTATCTCAACCGGTGGCGTAGCTTCGATAGACACGCGTGCCAACATGAACGAAGCGGGAGACACCCTCAGCTTCACGCATACCATCAATCTACTGAACGTGAATTTAGCGCAAGGCGACAAAGAAATCCGGATAGAAAATCTGTTGTACGGCTTTATCGAAATTCCTAAAGTAAAGTAAAACCCTTTTGGAGAATGTTGATCTCCAAAGCACCCATTCCATACTTGGCATAATCGGCATCCGAATAGCGCACATCTTCGTATTTGTTGAGTAAAAATTCCAATTCTGCCCGAAGCACACCTTGACCGACTCCGTGAATGAACACGATTCGCGGGATTCTTTTGGCAAACGCAAACTCCAATCTGCGCTTGGCTGTGGTTAACTGAAGCTCCAGTATTTCGTAGTTCGACAGACTTTTGTGTTTGTTTGTCAACTTCTCAACGTGCAAATCGACTTCCATCGGCGGGGTCGTTTTGGGTCTTTTCCGGCTCAATTTAGGTCTTTGTTTGACATTATCAGCCTCCTTTGGATTTGATGACATCAGGCTCAGAGCCATGTCTTTTTTTGAGATGCTGTTTGAAACTTTGATCAATTCATCAAAGTGAAAAGGCAATTCAAATCCGTCAGGCGTAGCTATTTGTACCGAATCGGGAAATCTGACTTCTACCACGATTCCTTTAAAATCCTGGTCGATGGCTTCGACCCAATCGCCTATTTCAAAGTGTTTTGTTTTCATCGTCTTGTTCGGAGTTTGATTCTTTTGAAGGTTTTTCACCGGAAAAAAGTGATGTCTTATAGATTGCGAACATCAGTCCTGCAAAAGCCGGAATCATCCATACCTGGTTTACGTTTTTGTTGCCTTGAATATAGAAAAGTAACCCCGCGCTTACGAGCATCAAAATCAAATACAACAGCGAGCGTTTGGAAGATTTATCCATCAGATTATTTTTCAAATTGACTGAGCGTCCTGCAAATGATACCCACACAATCCAACAATTGCGCCTCAGTCATCACCAGTGGCGGTGCAAAACGGATGATGTTGCCGTGGGTGGGTTTTGCCAGCAGACCGTTGTGCATCAAAGCCACACAAATATCCCACGCCATCGATCCGTCTTCGCTGTCATTGATGACGATGGCATTGAGCAAACCTTTGCCGCGAACCAATTTTACCAACTTGTTTTTTTGGATATATTCATTCATTTTATCTCTGAAAAGCCGTCCCAAACGACGTGCATTTTGCGCTAATTTCTCATCGGAAACCACTTGCAAAGCAGCGATGGCGACAGCAGCAGCGATGGGATTTCCACCAAAAGTCGAACCGTGTTGGCCGGGATTGATGACATTCATAATCTCATCATCTGCAAGTACCGCAGACACCGGATAAGCTCCGCCGGACAGCGCTTTCCCGAGTATCAATACATCGGGACGCGTGTAAGTAGCCTGTTTTTCGCAAACTTGCTCACAAGTGCAATTCCCGCATACCGCCAAAAGCGATCCCGTACGGGCAATGCCTGTTTGAATTTCATCGGCGATGAACAGCACATTTTTTTGTTGGCAAAGTGCTTTTGCTTTGCGGATATAATCGACATCCGGTGTGTAAACGCCTGCTTCACCTTGTATGGGTTCGACCAAAAAACCGGCGATGTTCGGGGTGGAATTCAAGGCTCTTTCTAAGGCAGTCGTGTCATCGTATGGGATTTTGATGAATCCGGGCGTGTAGGGCCCAAAATTCTTGCGGGCATTTTCATCATTGGAGAAAGAAATGACCGTGGTCGTACGTCCGTGAAAATTGTTTTCACAAACGATGATTTGCGCGTCGTTTTCAGCAATGCCTTTTTTCTCATAAGCCCATTTCCGGCATATTTTGATAGCGGTTTCGACGGCTTCCGCACCTGTATTCATCGGTAAAACTTTTTCAAAACCAAAGTATTGTGTCACAAATTTTTCAAATTCACCCAGTTTATCATTGTAAAAAGCGCGCGAAGTAAGCGTGAGTTTTTGTGCTTGATTTGTCAGCGCTTGGACAATTTTCGGATGGCAATGACCTTGGTTGACCGCAGAATAGGCAGAGAGGAAATCATAGTATTTTCTCCCGTCCACATCCCAGACATAAACGCCTTCACCTCGGTTTAAAACAACCGGAAGCGGATGGTAATTGTGTGCGCCGTAGCGTTCTTCGAGTTCGACAAAATGTTCGGAGGTAGATTTTTTAGAAGCAATCATAAAATGACAATTTTAAAGAAATTAAACAGCCATTCCTTCTTGACCGGAAGTCCGGAAATTGGAGAGAAATCATCCATCAAAATTGAATGCGCAATTTACGAAATATTTGCATGGTATTTTTAGTTAAAGCTGTTGAAAAATCCCAGCTTTTGATTTCGACAGAAAATCGAAAATCATTACATTTGTAAAAACCTAAAAATAAAAGACCATGAGCAAACAAAATATATTGACTATTGGCGCACTGCTGATGTTCATTTTCGGTGCTGTGATGATTTACCTCGGCGCGATTAAACCGGACAAAATCATCTTGCCGCCCTTCATCAGCGGACTCGGATTTTTGGTTGTCGCATGGGTATTTATCGGACTCAGAAAATTGTAATCATTATTACTTTATATGAAACTTACCTATTTACTTTATGGCATCAGCCTTGCTGCTTTGGGGTTTGCAATTTATTTTGTGGTCCAATATCCTGAATCAAACCGGTTACAAACCCTTGCAGGTGTTTTAACGACTATCGGGTTTGTATTAAATTTTTACAGTTTTTCCAACAAAAAAGCATAGCAGCTTTTTGAAAGTTGTACGTCAGCTTAAAAACCGAGCCGAGAGAAATAATCCTATTTTTTGTTTCCATATTTAGAAACTTTATTTATCTTTGTAACTTTAACCATTGACAGCATTTAATGAAGTATTTTGAGACAAGATTTTTAAAAGAAACCGACAAGTTCATTGCCGGACTTGACTCAAAAATTGTCAAGAAAATTTTTTATAATATTGACTTAGCTGAACAAACAAATGACCCGAAACTTTTAAAGAAACTTCAAAATGAAATTTGGGAGTTTCGGACAAAATACGCAGGACTTCAAATTAGACTTCTCGCATTTTGGGACAAGACAGCTAGTAAAGAAACTTTGGTGTTTGCAACCCACGGCTTCATAAAAAAGGTTGACAAAGCTCCAAAAAATGAAATTGAACGGGCAATTAGCATTAAAAATGAAAACTTCGACAATAAATAAAAAATTAGAATATGGCAACTAAAGAAATCAAAAGTTATTCGCTTGCCGAAATGAAGGACAAGTATATCGGAAAAGTTGGAACTACTGACCGAGACGAATACGAATACGAACTTCGTATGGACGTTTTAGGAAAAATGATAAAATCTGCCAGACAAGAACGACACTTGACACAAGAGGAACTTGGAAAACTTATTGGCGTACAAAAAGCTCAAATTTCAAAACTTGAAAGCAGTGCCAATAGTGCGACAATTGACACCATTTTGAAAGTGTTTAAGGCATTAAAAGCAGAAATAAATTTTAACGTAAAACTAGAAGACAACTTTGTTAAACTCGCTTGATAATAGAGAAAGCCGAACGCACAACAGCACCTACCCAAAAATGGCGGGGTTTCGTGTTCCAAAGACAGTTTTGCGGTTAATCAAACATTAGTTTTTCAAATTAAGTTTTGTGGTAAAAGTCCCACCCTTCGGATAGCCGCCAAACGCCATACTGTCTTTATTTACAGCAATCGATATTTTATTCTTATAATTTTTAAACTTTAATTGAGTATGTATGAAAAATTAATCCTTCTCACGTTTTGTATTGCGATAACAATTATTTTTTCATTAAACTTCAATAATAACTGGACTAATAAAACCTTTGAAAAAGTAAAATATAAAAAGGCTACTTGGTTTTGGCTTAGGGTTTTTAAAATTAAGGAAACAAAAGAAAACTATGTCAAAATGGTGAGAAGATTGAGCTTATTTGTTATTGTAATAATGACTTTGTCTATAATATTAATTTTAACTATTAACCCATAAAACAAACTTTCAAAACCAACCTAACATGTCAGACGATAAAAAAGTAATTTTTTCGATGTCGGGGGTTTCCAAAACCTACACCGGCGCCAACAAACCTGTGCTTAACAACATCTATCTCAGCTTTTTCTACGGAGCAAAAATAGGCATACTTGGTCTGAACGGTTCGGGTAAGTCAACTTTGCTTAAAATCATTGCCGGCGAAGAGAAAAACTTTCAAGGAAACGTGGTGTTCTCTCCCGGCTACACGGTCGGATATCTTCCGCAAGAACCGCTTTTGGACGAAAACAAAACCGTCATCGATATCGTGAAAGAAGGTGTCGCGGAAACTGTTGCCATCCTCGATGAATACAACGCCATCAATGACCAATTCGGTTTGGAAGAAGTCTATTCCGATCCGGACAAGATGGAGAAACTGATGAACCGGCAATCCGCATTGCAAGACAAAATCGACGCAACCAACGCTTGGGATTTAGACACCAAGCTCGAAATCGCGATGGATGCACTCCGCACACCCGATGCCGATATGAAAATCGGGGTGCTTTCCGGAGGTGAAAAAAGACGCGTGGCACTATGCCGATTGCTGCTTCAAGAACCCGATGTGTTACTGTTGGACGAACCAACCAACCACTTGGATGCCGAATCCGTACATTGGTTAGAACACCATCTGTCAGAATACAAAGGGACAGTCATTGCCGTGACCCACGACCGTTATTTTTTGGACAACGTGGCGGGTTGGATTTTGGAACTCGACCGTGGCGAAGGCATTCCGTGGAAAGGGAATTACTCCTCTTGGTTGGAACAAAAATCACAACGCATGGCGCAGGAAGAAAAAACCGCCAGCAAACGTCAAAAGACACTCGAACGCGAATTGGAATGGGTTCGGATGGCTGCCAAAGGACGGCAAGCCAAACAAAAAGCCCGTTTGAGCAACTATGAAAAACTCCTCAACCAAGACCAAAAACAAGCGGAGGAAAAATTAGAAATCTACATCCCGAACGGCCCGAGGCTCGGAACCAATGTCATCGAAGCCAAAGGTGTAATGAAGGCATACGGTGACAAACTACTGTACGAAAACCTCAATTTTAGTTTGCCTCAAGCTGGCATTGTCGGTATCATCGGACCAAACGGAGCGGGAAAAACCACCATTTTTAGAATGATTGTCGGGGAAGAAAAACCGGAGAAAGGAAGTTTTGAAGTGGGCGACACTGTGAAAATCGCTTATGTAGATCAATCGCACTCCAACATCAATTCGGACAAAACCATCTGGCAGAATTTTGCAAACGAGCAAGAACTTATCATGATGGGCGGACGCATGGTCAACTCAAGAGCTTATTTGAGTCGCTTCAATTTCTCGGGCGGCGATCAAAACAAAAAAGTCAGCACGCTGTCCGGTGGCGAACGCAACCGCCTGCATCTGGCGATGGCACTCAAAGAAGAAGGCAACGTATTGCTACTTGATGAACCTACCAACGATTTGGATATCAATACCTTGCGCGCTTTGGAAGAAGGACTTGACAACTTTGCCGGTTGTGCGGTGATTATCTCTCACGACCGTTGGTTTTTGGATCGGGTTTGCACGCACATCCTCTCTTTTGAAGGCAACTCCGAAGTGTATTTTTTCGAAGGTTCGTTCTCTGACTATGAAGAAAACAAGAAAAAACGTTTGGGCGGCGATTTGATCCCAAAACGAATCAAGTACAAGAAGTTGGTGCGGTAGGGTTTGGTTACCGGAAGTTGTAAATCATAGCCTAAGGATTCAAACCGTAGGCTATGGAATTGAATACAACCTCTAAAAATCTACATCCAACAATTTCCCGGACAACTGCAACAGGTTGATTTCTGCCAACTTGGCATCAAACTTGGCGGTATCGCGATTGACTTTGGCATTGATGAGATTGATTTGCGCCGTGCGAAAATCGATGGAAGTGATTTGACCCAATTTGAATTGCTCTTCAGATCGCTGAAAATTACGTTTGTTGGTCAATAGGTTTTTCTCTTGCGTTTGTAGAACATACAATTGGTTTTCATACGTTTCAAAAGCATTCGACACATCGCGAACCACCTGTTGCTCGGCTTGTTTTTTGCGGATTTCCTCAGTTTCAATGGCAATTTTGGCATTCTTCACCCGATTGATATCGGCTCCATTAAAAATACTCCAACTCAAAGTAGCAGTACCCGAAAAACCATAGGTTTCTTGTGTTTGTAAGAAAGCCGAAGAGTTGTTTTGAAATTCTGCCCAATTGTAACTACCAGACACACCTAAGGTTGGAAGAAATGACGAACGATTGACCTTTAAGTCATACTTGCGAATGTTGATATTGCTCTCTGCTTGCAGGAGTGAAACGTTGTTCTTCTTGGCTTCTTCTATCAACAATTCCAAATTGAGCGGCGGAATAAATACCACGGTTGTATCCACATCAAAATCGGTTCGCACTTCACGACCCATGACAAAATTGAGGTCGCGTTTGGCATTCATATACAGCTGATTCGTGTTCAAATACGCGATGCTGTCGTTGTTGACATCGACCTCGGCATTGAGTACATCGAGTTGGGTGTTTTGCCCGTATTCGTAAACATATTTGGCGCGTGTCAATCTATTTCTTGAGATTTGCAAGGATTGCTGTGCCGTTTCTGCCGTTTGTTTGAGTCGCGCCACGTCAAAATATCCGGTCATCAGCTGAAAAATGGTTTGCTCGATGGTTTGCCTCGCTTGCAATTCGGAAAGTTGATGCGATTCTTTCAGTCGTTTATAATTATACATTCTACCCAATCCGTCAAAAAGTGTATAATTAATTGTCCCGTTTGCGTTGTATCGACGAGATTCTGCATTGATGAGCACCGTGTTGGTACCATCCCTGAAAGTAGCCGTATTGTTGTTGTCTCTTACATAGGTCGCGTTGGTGGCCGCTGAGACCGTAGGTAAATAACCACTGTTGAGCAAGCCGTCATTGTTGTCGGCAACTTTGACATCGTTTTTGGCAACCTGAACGCCGTAGTTATTTTCTAAGGTTATTTTGACCGCTTCATCTTTGGTCAAAATCTCCTGTGCCTGCAAAGTAACGTTTGACAGTGACAAAAAAATAAAAAGTGCTGCGTAATTATTGGGTAATTTGATCATCTTCTTGTTCTGCTTTAAGTTCTATAATCGCATTTTCTAAATCCTCACGCGGTACGCGTTTGCCGGTGATCAACCACTTGACGTTTCCTTTTAAACTGTTGTTAAAAGACAGAAAAATAGGCAATATAAACAGCGTCAAAAGAGTGCCAAATGCGATTCCGTATGAGATAGAAATTGCCATCGGCTTGAGAAACTGCGCTTGTCTGCTTTTCTCTGCCAAAAGTGGAGCCATTCCCGCAACGGTCGTTATTGTGGTTAGAAAAATCGCTCTAAATCTCGCCTTTCCAGCTTGGATGAGTGCCGGTTCAAACTTGACACCTTCTCTCAGTAATCTATTGAATTTATCAATCAAAACCAAGCCGTCATTGACCGCCACACCAATCAGGGCGATGATTCCCAACCACGACAATATATTGACCGGGAAATCGTGAAGCCAGTGTCCCCATGCGACTGCAATGATATTGAAAGGTATCAACAACATCAATATGATGGGCTGACTCATCGAACGGAAGGTAAACGCAATGGTTACAAAAATCAAAAATATAATGACAAAAGAAACCTTTGAGGCTGATTTTTGAATTTTGTCCGCCTCCCTGCTTTGTCCTTCATAGGAAGCCTTCACCGAAGGGTGTTTTTTAAGAATCGCTGGGACTACATTGTTTTTGATATCATCTAAAATAGCTCCGGAGTTTGAATTCGGATTTTCCAAGTCAGCATTGATTTGAATTTCCCGCAAACCGTCCAAATGGTTGATGGCAACATCGCCGCGAACTATTTCATATTCGGCAATTTCTGAAAAAGGCACCCGCTCACCGGTAGGAGAAATAATTCGCATATCATCTAAGTCATTGATAGATGAACGATTGGAGCGTTCGTATCTAGTCCATACCTTAATCTCGTCTTCACCTCTTTGAAAACGTTGGGCTTGAAATCCAAAAAAACCATTCCGCACTTGTGCCATCACGGTTTGATAATCCAACCCGATTGGATAGGCGTTGTCTTTTAGTTTAACACGTATTTCTTTGATGCCCTCAGGGTCATTGTCGTTGACATCCTTGAGCATCGGATTTTCTGCCATGCTTTTCTTGAGTTCACTTTTGGCTAAGCGAAGCTGTTCAATGTTGTTACCCAACAGAGAAACTGACACCGGACTGCCACCAAAGTTACCGCCAAAACCAAAAGTCAGGGTTTCGGTTCCATAAACCGGGCCCACTTTATCGCGAACGGCATTGGTGATGACAAAAGATTCTAAATCGCGTTCTTCACCGGGCAATAAATTGATTTGCAATGATGCGTTTGAAGAACCCGGCCCAAGACGTTTGATGATATTTTCGACCACTTGTTTATGACCGGTTTGCTTCTCCGTCAAATCTTTATTGACCAACCAAGCCTTGGCTTCAATCATACTGATGATGGAATCTGTAATCTTGGCATTGGTTCCTTCCGGCATGGCAAGTGTAACGACAACGCGATCACTGGCAACTCTCGGGAAGAGTGATTTACCGATAATTCCGCTGGACATGGAAGCCAAAGTAAGTATCAAAAGTGCAAACAAACCGGAAATTGTGATCAATTTATTTCTCATAAACGCAGTCAGTACCGGCTCGTAGAACTTGTCTCGCATAAAATCCATGGCTATGTCAGCGTAGCGATTCACAATTTTGAATTTGTCCAAAGCTTTGTCAATCAAACTTTTATTTGTCTCCAAGTCTGATGCGTGAACCAATGCCTTGGAGTGTGCAATATGCGCCGGTAGCGTGAGCAGGGCTTCGATGAGTGAAACAGCCAACGTAAGCATCACGATTTTGGACACCTCACTGAAAAAATCTCCTATTCGTCCATCTAAAAACAAAAAGATGGAAAAGGCTAAAATCGTGGTTAGTATTGATGAAAGAATGGGCGCAACCACTTCCATTGTCCCGTCAATTGCTGCGCGAACAGGTGATTTTCCCCGTTCAAAATGCTGATAGATGTTTTCTGCAACCACGATACCGTCATCCACCAAAATCCCGACAACGACAATCATACCGAAAAGGGAAAGTAAATTGATGGTAATGCCTAAAAGGTTTGCAAAAACAAACATGCCTAAAAAGGAAAGCGGGATACCGATTCCTACCCAGAAAGCCATCCGAATATTCAGAAAAATCGCTAAAATGATAAAAACCAAACTGACTCCAAAGAGTGCATTGCTCAACAAAAGTTTGGTTCGCTGATTTAACGTGATGGATGAGTCATTTACTACATTTAACTGAACATTGTTGTGGCTCTGGTTATAATTTTCAACGTATTGATTTACTTGTTCGGCAGTCGTAACTAAATCTTCGCTGTTGGTGTTGCTGATATTCACATTGACCGAAACATCTCCATTGTAGAATGATGCATTGGGCGTTTCTTCAAAACGGTCTCGCACTGAGGCTACATCGCTCAGCCGAATAACGCGACCCGAATTGTCCGATCGCACAACGATGTCGTTGATGCGGTCTGCGAAATAGGAGCGGTTGTTTGCTCTGATCAAATATTCTTCGGCTTCTGTTTTGATGTTTCCCCCGGTGATTAAAATATTTTCACGGGAAACAGCTTGTGCTACTTCTTGAAAACTGAGGTTGTAAGCCAACAAATCGGTTTCTCTGACGGCAATTTCAATTTCTTCTTCCGGATAGCCGGTTATATCCACTTGAGAAATGCCGTCTAAGGCGCGTAAATCGTTCTCTATACTTCGGGTGATTTGCTTGAGTGTAGCCAAATCTATGTTTTTTCCACTGACCGAAAAGCTGATGGTTTGCCGAATGTTTTCAACTTTTGCCACCACCAAAGGCTCCATTCCGGTAGGGAAAGAAGGCACTCGGTCAACCGCATTTTTTACATCGGCCAACACCACATCGATATCGGCATCTTTTTCTTTTTCAACGGTGATTAATGCCGAATTTTCTCTGGAAACAGAAGTTACCCGATCGACACCAACCAAACCTTTTAAGTTGTCTTCTATTTTAACTACCACGCCTTCTTCAATTTCTTGTGGAGAAGCACCCGGATAAACAGCGCTAATGGTGACAATTTCTGAATCTGTCAACGGAAAAAAAGAAGATTTCATGGAGAAAAATCCTAGAAATCCAAAAAGTATAAAAAAGAGTATAAAAACTCTTACCGCTACGGGATATTTGATAAAGTATTCAATGAATTTTTGCATAGATGTGTTTTTTATTCAGGTAAAATTTCCACAAGCATCCCTGCATAAGCACCGGGCACAGCCTTCGATAATATTTTGGTTCCGTTAGGAATTCCCTTAATGATGACACTTTGATTGCCAAAATAAACAGGGTTCACATCAATGATATCTAATATGGTGTCATTTTTAACCACAAACAATTGTTTGTCGTCGCGCAAAATACTCCGCGGAACTTCAATCACCTCATCGATGTCTTCTCCTTTGATTGCCGCTTCCAAATAAAGCCCTTCTTGTAGATTGCTCCCTGTCACACTGATGTAACAGGTGATGGTTTGAGAATTTAAATCGACCCGTGGATTGATACGCGCGATTTTCCCCTGATAGGTTTGTGTTTTGTTGATGTTATTGAGGGTGACAATTTCATTTAATTTGAGAAATTCAGCAAATGATTTGTTGACTGACACTTCGAGCTCGTAAACACCCGGATCGATGAATTCCCCCAACTTCTGACCACTTCTTACCAAGGTTCCTTCGGTGACCAAAGTCTCCGTCAACACGCCGGAAAAAGGAGCTCGAATTGAATATTTTGACAATCGTTCTTCGAGATTTTTGATATTGTAATAGGTAGAAATAACATTTCTTCCTGCCAAAAACAATCGTTCTTGCTCGGAGGTGATTTCGGGTAGTTTCGGTACTGACTTGTTGATGTCAAAACCATTCAGATAGGCTTGCCATTTTCCAAAAAACTGCGGATAATCGAGTTTTAAGTCGGGCATGACCGAGGCAATCAGATTGTAAAAACTACTTTTTTGTGATTGCACAGACGCATAAAACTCGGAAGCATCCAAACGCAACAAACTTTCTCCCGCATTGTAGTGCTGACCTTCTCTAAACAGTTTTCCGGTAGATTGCAACACACCTTGAACTTCCGCGTAGAGTTCAACTTTTTTGAGCGCAACCAAATTTCCGTTAGCTGTGACGATTACCGGCAAAGTCTTGTTAAATACCGTATCAACAAAAACTTTTTGAATCACCATGGGCGGTTTCGGAGGAATTACGTTTTGGCTGTCAATAAGATATTTTCCTAAGAAAATGGCGGCTAAAAGGATGACTGCACTGATGACGATGTTGATGATGTTTCTCATATTTCAATATGCGTTTGTTCGGAAATTTGTTTAAGGTTAATTTGAATTTTTTTTAAGGTTTCGATGGTTTTTTCAATAATTTCGGGTGAAACACCATCCTGCATCGTACGAATGAGTTCAGTCATGATGGGTACGGTCTGATAGAGAATATCGCGTCCGGATTTTTTGATGTAAATGTGATTGATACGCCGATCTTGTTCACAAATCGCTCTGCGGATGTAACCCTTTTTCTCCATGTTGTTAATCAATCTCGTCATGGAAGTTTTGTCTCGGTGTGTGATAAAAGCCAAATCGTTTTGCGTGAGTCCGTCTTGTTGATTCAGATACTTCAAAACAATCCATTGCTCTTTAGACAAATTGATATGCTGCTCCCGAAACTTCTTGTTAGACAAATAAGTGAACTCAAGGTTTAATCGGGCGACCCAAGGAATCAACGTATCGTCAAAATCTACTGAAATCAAAAGAATTGTATTGGATTAAAACAAACGACAAAAATATCCAAATCATTTTAGTTGTATATACAACTAAAGTTAAATTATTCCTAAATATCTTAAGAAAACACGTTACAGCATGCTTTCTTTGGATGAATTAAAATTAATGTAATTTTGCCCAATGATAAAGAATGAAACAGATTTGGTCAATCAAGGTCTGATGCTTCCGTTGATGGAAGCTTTTTATACCGTACAAGGCGAGGGATTTCACACGGGTACGCCTTCCTATTTTATCCGTGTAGGCGGTTGCGATGTGGGTTGCCATTGGTGTGACGTGAAAGAAAGTTGGAATCCGAAACTTCATCCGGCTACCGATACGCATAAGATTGTGAACGAAGCACTTAAATACTCAAAAACCATCGTAGTGACCGGTGGCGAACCCCTCACTTGGGACATGCATCCGCTGACTGACGAACTCAAAGCAAAAGGGGCTAAAATCCATATTGAAACTTCGGGTGCTTATCCACTGACAGGCGTTTGGGACTGGATTTGCTTGTCACCAAAAAAAAACAAATTACCCGTTCCTGAAATTTATCAAAAGGCTGATGAACTCAAGGTAATTGTGTACAACCAACACGATTTTATATTCGCGGAAGAACAAGCCCGGCACGTCCGACCCGATTGCCAACTATTCCTGCAACCCGAATGGAGTCGGCGCGAGAAGATGATGCCCGAAATCGTCGATTATGTGATGAAAAACCCGAAATGGCGTATTTCACTGCAAACGCATAAGTATTTGAACATTCCTTAGACTCGGTAAATATTAACAAAATGTATCATCAAATACCTTTGTTATAGATTTTCAATTATAAAAAAAGCGAATCATTTAATCCCGTCTATGCTTTTTCTGTTCAAGTGAATATATGCCAAATAGATTATATCATCGGTAACTTGGTAGTATATTGTAGTTTGTTTACTCAAAACAGCTTTTCTCAAATCGGTCTTAAAAGGTGAAACCGGAAACATATAAGGATTTTAAGCTATCAAATCTAACTGATGACCCAATTTCATTTTGAAATGGTTGACCTCTTTATCACTCCATTTAGAATTTATGCCCTCTAAAATATTCTCAAGGTTTCTTACGGATTCCTCCGACCAACGCAATTTATAAGCCATACCGTCTTTTAACATCTTCATGAGAGATGGTATGACCTCTTTTAATTTCGTCAAGACCTCTTTCAATTCCATCTTTTTGTGCATCTGCCAAATCATCCCACCAATCATTGTCGATTGTCCTTGAATCCTTTACAATTTTCAGGTATTCAATTGTTTCACTGTCATCAAGTTTTGCAAGCCACTCGATAATCTCTAATTTTATTGCCTCGTATCCCATGTTGTTTTTTATCAAATTTACATAATTTGTATAATCTATTATTCTTTTTTACAGAAACATTTTGTAGTAATAAAATTTCAATCAGGATTTGTTCCTTATCCTTTTGGCACTGTCAATCGCGCCAAATAATCAAAATGTTCGCCTTCCAACACGAGTTCGCAGTTGAGCCCGTTGGCGTGTGCGGCATTTTGCAAGGTGTTGTAGTCGATGTACAACCAATCAAAGGGTTTTTCGGTTTCGCCTTTGTAGGAAACCGTGTATTTCACTTCTCCGTAATATTCCGTATCGCCCGGAATCCATTTTCCACCGTCTTCATCATCGTCAAACATGTAAATGATATCGGACGAATCGACCAAAATCTGACCATTTTCAGTCAACAAGGATTTCAATTTTATTAAAAACTTCGCAATATTTTTCAATTTTCCACACATGCCCGCGCCGTTCATCAAAAGCAATATGGTGTCGTATTTTTCATCGGTCAATGTCATCAAATCTTGTACGCCGGCATTGCTCACGCCTCTGAGTCGGCAGACTTTTACTGCATTTTCAGACAAATCGATGGCAGTCACGCTTAATTTTTTTTCGCGCTGCAAATACAAACTGTGGCTTCCCGCGCCGCAACCCACATCCAACACTTTTCCGAATGCCATTTGCAAAGCTTTTTGCTCCAAAACCGGCATTTCTTCATAAGATCGAAATAAATAGCTCACTTCCAACACATCTTCTTCAGAAATGGAGGTTTCGGTAATCAAGTTTTCAGGTTCGTTGCCGGTATGATAATCCAACATTGCCTTTCCAAATAAATCTTTCATGCTTAGCTGATTTATCGGCAAAGCTACGCAATTGTGCGTTTCCGTTTTACTATGCTCCTCCGAATTGCAAATCAGCCGACAAACCCGTCATTCTGACTTTGCAAATCAAAAATAATTTAATCCATTGCATTGAAAATGCTTATTTTCGCCTAAAATAATCGACTCATCGGTAGTCGGGTTCTTAAATTATATTTTCAAACATGAAGAAGTTTTTAGTTCTGCTCCTGTCGCTTTGCTCCACCTTGGTTTTTTCTCAAATTAAAGAAGATGTGATTCAAGCAAAAGCAGTCAAAACCCTATATGATCTCAAAGATTTTATAGCATTGCCAAATGATGCCGCCAAACCGGACGACATCGGTATCAACCTCAGATGGTTAACCAAACGATTTTCCGAACTCGGTTTCAACACCATTTTATTAGAATCTGAAACGGTTCCTTCGTTTTTTGCAACCTTGCCGATGAAACCCGAATTACCGACCGTTTTGTTCTATATGCATTTTGACGGGCAAGCGGTGGATAAATCCAAATGGGATCAAAAAAATCCGTATGAAATGGTTTTGAAATCCAACACCAACGGGCGTTGGAATACTTTAGCTTTCGACACTTTAAAAACACAGTTCGATGAAAAATGGCGCGTGTTCGGCCGATCGGTTTCCGATGACAAAGGCCCGATTGTCATGTTTTTAAATGCTTTTGAATGGATTAAAAAAGAAAATATCCCGCTGGCATTCAACATCAAAGTCATCCTCGATGGCGAAGAAGAACAAAGCAGCCCGAGTTTGGCAAAACTCGTTAAAACCTACAAGGAATTGCTCGAAGCCGATTTGCTCATCATCAACGACGGACCGGTACACGATTCGCATCAACCCACCTTGGTTTTTGGTGCGCGCGGCATCACCGAGGTAAAACTGACTGCTTATGGGCCCAACAAACCCTTGCATAGCGGGCATTACGGCAACTATATCCCCAACCCGAATTTCATCATGGCGCGCACCTTGACTTCACTCAAAGACAAAAACGGGAAAGTGCTCATCCCCGGTTTTTATGACGGCATCACTCTCGATGACGAAACCAAATCCCTCCTCAAAGAATTTCCCGTCAACCAAGCCAAAATGTTAGCCGATTTGGGCGTTGCCAAACCCGAAACAATGGGCGATACCTATCAAGAATCATTGCAATTTCCGTCGCTCAATGTGCGCGGCATGCAGTCGGCCTGGGTGGGCGATGATGCCAGAACGGTGATTCCCGATAAAACAATCACCGAAATTGACATCCGTTTGGTGCCCGAATCAGACGGCAAAAGACTGTTGGAACTTTTCAAAAAACATTTGCAAAATCAAGGATTTTACATCACCGAAAACGAGCCAACTGTTGAAGAAAGACAAAAATATTCGGACATCCTCCGCTTTGAAACTGGTAGCATCATGCCGGCGTTTCGCACACCCATTGACAATCCTTACACAACTTGGCTAACCCAAGTGCTGAATCAGCATTCAGATGAAAAAGTAATCAAAGTCAGAATTTCGGGTGGCACGGTTCCGATTGCTCCTTTTGTGAACGAGCTAAAAATTCCGGCAATTACCGTTCCGATGGTCAATCCGGATAACAACCAACACAGCCCGAACGAAAATCTCGAGTTGAAACAAGTTCTTTATGGTCTGAAAACCTTCTACGGTTTGTTCACCACACCTATTCAAAATTAAAAATAAATGCGCATGAATTCGCTTCTTAAATCGATTTGCACGGTGCTTTTTATGATTGCATCTACTAGTTTATTTGCACAAAAAAGATATCTCGACAACCTTTTTGTCCCGCTTCCGGCGGTGACCTATGACTACGCTGTAAAAGGAAAAGAAACTTTAAAATTGGATTTTTACGAACCAAATAACGACCCGGAAAGGAAACGTCCACTCATTGTGTTTATGCATGGCGGCGGATTTTCGGGTGGCAGCCGAAACGGAAAACCCGAGAGTGATTTTGCCAAAGATGCCGTCAAAAAAGGCTATTTGTTCGCTTCGATTTCGTATCGCCTGACCCGAAAAAACAAAACGTTTAACTGCACCACGCCTTTGGCGGAAAAGATGGAAACCTTTCATTTGGCAGCCGAAGATTTGTTGGATGCCCTACAGTTTTTGATAGACCGCGACAGCACTTTCCGGATTGACCCGACCAAAATCATCCTCGCCGGAAGCAGTGCCGGGGCGGAAGCAGTGCTCTCCGCAGTCTATAACGACGACTTGATTTTTAACAGTCAACCCGCTTACCGCAATTTTGAACCGGCAGCCGTCTTGTCTTTGGCAGGCGCCCTGCCCGATGTGCGCTATATGATCATGGACAACGCCATACCGGGTGTGTTTTTCCACGGCTCGATTGACCAACTCGTACCTTATGACACCGAGTCGCATCACTTTTGCAACCCGAACGAATCGGGCTATATGATTTTGGACGGCTCCCGAAAAGTGGTTGACAAGCTCAAAAGCTTTAACACCAGCTACATGCTCTGCACCTTCAACAACCTCGGCCACGAAGCCGCCAACATCCCTTTTGAATATTTATCGATTATCTACAACTTCTTTAACGAAGTGGTCATCAAAGGAAAATTTTACCAAGCCGAGTTCGCGCAGGATTATTCGAAGAAACCTTAAAGAGGTTTGCGTTCAACACAATTTTCATTAATTTAGTTGTTGTGGAAAATGCAAAAGCAAAGGAAAAAATGATTTTATAGTCGTTCGAAAAATATTTTTTAACATATATTTTAGCTTTGAAATATCAATAAAATCGCACAACATGCATTATTTAACAAATATTTAACTCGATATATTTGGATAATTAATAAGGGGGGGGGTATTTTTGGGTTCAAACTTTTTATTAACCCTTAAATTTTTACACCATGAAAAGATTTTTTAAAAATGTAAGCTTGGTCGTGTTAATGGTTTTGTTTACTTTAGTAGCTTTCAGCTTCAACAATAAACCGAATGAAGCCAAAGCAATCAAAGTTAGTTCGGAAGCTAACGTAATGGAAGATGAATTTTTCGCTAAATGCTTTAAATGTGAAACCTGTATTACCTTACCTGATGGTAGTAGAGACTGTTCGGATTGTGTGGAGATTGAATGTCCACAACAGTGAGAGTAATTTAGTGAATTAAACAATTTAGAGGTAAGAGTCTTTTCAACTCTTACTTCTTTTAATTTTATGATGGATTCTAATCTATAATTATAAAGATGTTTACAAAAAACAAAAAATACCTCAAAACATTCTCTTTGTTGTTATGTTTAGGGTTTGTCTTGACCGTTTACAGCCAAGAAAATACTGTTGGTCGTGTAACTTATAAAGAAGCTATAGCAAGATTGGGGCAAGAGAGTATAGTCTATTATTATAATCTGATTTTCAACAATTCTGTTTCAGTTTATGAAGAAGATTTGTCAAAAACACAATTTGGACAGGTTATATCTCCTAATTCAGATGGGACTTTCAATGTTTTAACTGTACCCGTTAGAAAAAAACCTTTGTTTGTTTACTCTTCATTGAAAGAGAAAAAACGAATTTTTCAAATTTTTCTGCTAAATGAAGCAAGAACTATAGAAGACAAGTTTGAAAAAATTAGTTGGGAATTAAAAGACGAAGTAAAAGAAATTGGCTCTTTTCAATGCCAGAAAGCGATAGGCAACTTCAGAGGAAGAAATTACACCGTATGGTTTACAACCAAAATACCCGTTAATTTTGGTCCGTGGAAATTTGAAGGGCTAAGTGGTCTAATCCTGGAAGTGGAGGAAGAGTATGGTTTATACCATGTAATAGCAACAGATATTGACCTTTATACAAGTGAACCTGATGAAGTTAAACAAAAAATTTCTGATTACACTAAGATAAGTCCCGGTTTAACTTTCAAATCTTTTTTGGATTTACTTTCAATCCATAATGAAAAATTTGAAAAAATTGCCCGATCCAAATTATCCAAAGGGCAAACACCTATGGCTGAAAATAATAGTCTGTGGATGTTGGAGAAGTTTGAGCCGAACTCGGCTGACAATAAAAACTAAATAATTTTTTATCAATTTTGTTTTGTCTCATCAAGTTTTGATCATTTGCAAATTTTTTACATATCTTATTTGCTTCACTTGTGTAGGCACAGTTTGTGCCCAAACCGTTTTTAGAGGCACGGTAACCGACAGCCTTCATCAGCCCATATCTCTGGTCAACGTATATTTACAACCCGCAGAAAAAGAAGTCATCGTGGCATACAGCATCACGGACAATGACGGCCGGTATGAAATTGTTTTTGACAAAACAGGCATTTATAAACTACATATCAGCAGTTTGGCTTTTAAAACAGTCATAATATCGGTCACAATTGACAGCCTGAATCCACCCAGACAAATCATCAACAACGTGCGTTTGCAGCCCCAAAAAATGGAGCTAAACGAGGTTATTGTCAATGCCAATCTACCGGTGGTTGTCAAAAAAGACACCATTTCTTTTAAAGCAGATGCCTACGCCGACGGCACGGAAACCGTGGTGGAAGACCTACTCAAAAAAATACCCGGATTGGAAGTTGATAGCCAGGGAAACATCAAAGTCAACGGAAAATCCATCGAAAAAGTGATGATAGACGGTGACGATCTTTTTGAAAAAGGCTATAAATTACTCACCAAAAACCTCAACGCCGGCGTGATAGACCGCGTAGAAGTTTATGACCATTATTCCGACAACCCGCTACTCAAAGATGTGGAAGATTCAGACAAAGTAGCACTCAACCTGACACTCAAAGAAGATAAAAAACAACAACTATTCGGCAATGCAACTTTGGGCGGAGGCACAGATGATTTTTATGAAAACCGTTTAAATCTTATTTCATTTCTCAAAAAATCTAAATACTTTTTTTTCGGAAACCTCAACAACACCGGCTTAGACCCTACCGGCGATATCAGCCAAATGTCGGGCAATTCCTTTGCTTCGGGCAATCGGATCGCGGACAACAACAGCGCTCCGGAAGTGATGAGCCTTTTGGCATCACGCCCAAGCCTGAAAGATGCTTATATCAACTTCAACAATGCCGAAATGGCTTCGCTGAGCAGCATCACATCGCTTTCCGAAAAAACCAAACTCAAAACCCTTGGTTTTTTTACGGCTGATGAAAATGATTTTTTTAGAGACCAAACCCTCGACTTTTTTGGTCCGGGCGAGGCTTTTACCAATACAGAAAAGTACCGCCTTCGCAAAAAAACCAAATTAGGTTTTGTCAAAACCGACCTCACTTCCAATCTCAGCAAAACCAAACTTTTGGAATATTCGGGCAACATCAGCGTTGGAAATCAGAAAACCAACACCCAACTACTTTTCAACGGCAGTCCGACCGAAGAAAATTTAGACCACGACCCTTTATCTATCGACCAATATGTAAGTTATACCAACAAGCTTCGCAAGAATAGGGCTTTGATTCTTTCGGCACAATACGTCCACGACGAAAAACCGCAAAACTACGTCGCCGATACTTTTTTGTTGGGCAAGTTATTCCCCAATAACACTACTGCCACGCGAACGGCACAACACGCCGCAACCAACACCAATGCCTTTGCAGCGGAAGCACGCTGGATAACCAATAACGACAGCTCAAATTGGGAACTAAAAGCAGGTTATCATTACACTTCGGATCGCTTAAACAATACCTTGCTGCTCGGCGATGACGCTTCTTTGCAAGCTGTGGATTCCCTCTACAGAAACCGCATCAATCTCAATCAAAACGATTTTTACGGCTCGATACGTTATCGAAAAAATCTAGGCAGGTTGAAAATTTCGGCCAAAACCGAACTGCATCAATTGTTCGCAAGAGTCGAGAATGATTTGGATGCCAATCAAACCAATCCTTTGTATTGGAGCGGGCAAATGAGTGGTGAATACAAATTTTCTAACATCAGTTTGCTGACGGCATCCTATAACCTAAACACCAATAATTCCGATTTGTTAAATGTTACGAACGGTTTTGTTTTGAACAATTACAGAAATCTTTCTCGGGGATTCGGAAAATTTGAACAACTGCAAAATCAATTTTTGTTTGTGAATTATACCTACGGCGGATTTTTAAGCGGTTTCACGCTCAACAGTGCTTTTGTTTATAACCGGGAATCTGACTATTTTGGTAACATCTCCCGTATCGAACCCGAGTTTTCAACTTCCGAATTGGCATTGCTTCGCAACCGTGAAAGCTATTCTTATAACCTGCAGTCCGATTATTTTATCAAGGCTATTTCATCAAATTTAAAAGCAAAGTTCAACTACGCAAACACCCATTTTCAAAACTTCGTCAACCAATCCGGTAAAAGGAGTATCGAATCGCAAAACATCAACTTTGGTGGCGAATTGCGTTCGGCCTTTCTCGGTTTATTTAACTATCACATCGGCTCTGAGTGGCAATACAGTGAAGTGAAATTTAGTGGTAAAAGCACCCGAACCGATAACCTCACTTTTCTGGATTTGTATTTCAACATTCACAAAAACACCACCATCAAACTGCAAAACGACCGCTATTTCTTTGGAAATTTGGATGGCGACAGCAGTTTCTATTTTACCGAACTTTCTGTTCAGTACAAGTTAAAAGAAAGCGGGCTAAACTTTGAATTGGTTGGCCACAACTTACTAAACACCAACAATCTGCAAAACAGCAACATCGGCGACACCTCCACTTCGCTGACGGATTTTAGGTTAATCCCGCGATACATTATGCTTAAAGTAGGATTTCGGTTTTGAATTAAAACTCTCAACGTTCTTACCCGAACATTAAATTTATTCGCTTTCCAAGTCCAAATTCAAAAATTCTGTAAAGTGTCGATAGCTGAATATCGCATTTTCCGTTCTCAAGTCGTGAAATATAACTTTTCTTTGTCCCAACTTTTTCGGCGAGTTGTTCTTGTGTCATATTTGCTTCTTTTCGTGCTTCTTTAAGCATTTCGCTAATTACAAAATACTGTGCTTTTTCTTCAAAATTATCGCGTTTTTCAGTTCCAATTTTTCCGTATTTAATGTCTAATAACTCGTCAAAGTTTTTAGCATTCCTAATGTTCTCTTTATTCATTACATTTTCTTTTTTGAGTTAAAATATTCTTCTTTTAGTTTTAAAGCCAAATCAATTTCCTTTTTGGGCGTTTTTTGAGATTTTTTTTGAAAGGCGTTAAACAAGACCACCAAATTTCCTTTGTCAAAACAGCAAAATATTCTGTAAATATTACTTTCAAATTCAATTCGTATTTCGTAAAGCCCTTCCGTTGCTTCCATGTGGTTGAGAAACTTTTTCGGAACAGTACGAACAGTTCGTATAATCTTAAAAACATACGCTATTTTTTCTTGTACTTTTTCGGTCTGCTCCAAATAGAAGTCAACGAAATAGTGTTCGTAAAAAATTATTTGTCTCTGAGAATTCATGTTGCAAAGTTAACTTAAAAGTTATCAACTTAAAAGTTTTTCGTTCCTTAATTTTAGGACAAAGATTTGTATAGATTATTGATAACCGGAAGGTAGCTAGGCCTGTTTCGATTGAAAATGGTTAAAACCAATATAAACGGTTGTTTTTAATGATAACCTTCGGCTTAAGCTGCTGCCTATGTACCCAAAACCTTAACCATTTTCTCACTTTAAGTTGACGTTGGTTTAAAATCAATCTTTTTAATTTGTAGAAATGTTTTCAGTTTGAAAAAACGCAAAGTAGAACTCGTCATTCTATCCGACATCCACCTCGGCACTTACGGTTGCCATGCCAAGGAATTGTTGCACTACCTGAAATCTATCAAACCCGAGTTGCTTATCCTTAACGGCGATATCATCGACATTTGGCAATTCCGCAAAAAGTACTTCCCTGCCCCACACCTGAAAGTGCTCAAAAAATTTATCAACCTCGCTTCCAAAGGCACCAAAGTCTATTACATCACGGGCAACCACGACGAAATGCTGCGCAAATTTGCCGATTTCAAAATGGGTAATTTCGTACTCACCAACAAGCTGATGCTCATGCTCAACGGGCAAAAAACTTGGATTTTTCACGGCGATGTTTTTGATGCGTCTATCCAACACAGCAAGTGGATTGCCAAACTCGGCGGTTGGGGTTACGACTTTTTGATTGTCTTCAATCGATACATGAATACCGTCTTGGAAATGCTGGGTCGAGAAAAATATTCGCTCTCCAAGAAAATCAAAAACAGCGTCAAAAAAGCAGTGCAATACATCAGCGATTTTGAGCAGACTGCCGCCGAACTCGCCATCCAAAAAGGTTGTCATTTTGTGGCTTGCGGGCACATTCACCAACCTCAAATCCGCGAGGTCATCACCGATAAAGGCAAAATTACCTATCTCAATTCCGGCGACTGGATCGAAAACCTGAGCGCACTCGAATACCACGAAGGCAATTGGTCTATTTTCTACCAAACCGTTCTCAAAAAAAACGAACCTCCCGAAGAAGAGGAAGAAAACATGCAAGTAGAAATCGACATAAAATCCATCATCCATTCGATGATGCACGAGTAAATATTTTGAATCGCACATCCACAAGATTTAGTACTTTAGCCTTTCAACAAAACCCAGGTGGAAAAGTATTTTGAAAGGTTGCGTTCAATGTATCCGCTCAGCGATGCCGGTTTGGAATTGCTCAAACCTTTCATTGCTAAAAAACATATTTCAAAAGGTAATTTTATCCTGCGAAAAGACGAAACTTGCCGACATATTTACTTTATAGACAAAGGTTTTGCCCGGATTTTTTATTTTAAAAATGGCAAAGAAATCACCGAATGGTTTACCGCTGAAAAAAATTTTTGTTTTTCCATCACCAGTTATTTTGAAGAAAAACCCAGTCATCTGATCATCGAATGTTTGGAAGAATCCGAAGTGATTTACCTTTCCAAAGAAGGTTTGGACAAACTTTGTAAAACGCAGATTGAAATCAGTAATTTTTTCAGTAAAATGATTTCGGGTGCGCTGATTCTTTCTCAAAAACGCATGGATTCTATCCAATTTGAAACCGCTCGTCAGCGCTACGAAAAACTCATCAAAAACCAACCGTATATTTTGCAAAAAGTACCGCTTCAATATGTCGCTTCTTTTCTGGGTATCACTTCTGAAACTTTGAGTCGCATACGCACGCAAATCTGAAACGTGTTTTTTTGACAATTGTCAATTGTAAAACTACAACGTTTGAGTTACTTTGTAAAAATGCTTACATTCGATTAAACCTTAATGAATCTCTTTTCCCCATGAAAAAAAACATTCTATTGGCTTCTCTAAGCTTGCTTTTAAGCAGCCAAACATTCGCGCAAACGACTCAATCTCATTCTATGACAAAAATCAAAACGGCCAACGGCGTGGTAGAAGGAATATACGATTCGGGCATCCATACTTTTAAAGGAATCCCTTTTGCCGCGCCTCCCTTCGGTGAATTCCGGTGGCGGGAACCACAACCGGTAAAGAATTGGGAAGGCACGCTGAAAGCGGATACATTCGGGCCGCGTGCCATGCAATTACCTCTTTTTGGGGATATGAATTTCAGATCCAGTGGTGTGAGCGAAGATTGTTTGTATTTGAATGTTTGGTCACCGGCTCAATCTGCTGACGACAAACTCCCCGTTTTGGTCTATTTTTACGGTGGTGGTTTGGTTGCCGGCGATGGTTCTGAACCGAGATACGACGGCGAAAGCATGGCGCGAAACGGAATTGTAGCCGTGACGGTAAACTATCGACTGGGTGTTTTTGGATTTTTTTCCCATCCCGAACTGACCAGAGAATCGCCCCATCAAGCATCGGGAAATTATGGACTGCTCGATCAACAAGCCGCTTTGCTTTGGGTGCAAAAAAACATTGCCGCTTTTGGAGGCAATCCCGCTCAAGTTACCATAGCCGGTGAATCCGCAGGCTCATTTTCGGTGAGTGCGCAAATGGCTTCGCCCGTTTCAAAAAAATTAATTGCCGGAGCCATCGGCGAAAGCGGCTCCCTCCTGGGTACTTTTGAACCCAAACCACTTGCTGAAGCAGAACAACAAGGTGTTCAATTTGCAAAAGAATTGGGATTCAGTTCTTTAAAGGAATTGCGCGCCATATCGGCAGACAAACTACTGCAAGCGACTGCCAACCAGCAAGTCATGTCTTTCTCACCCGTGATAGACGGTTATTTCTTACCCAAATCACCAAGCATCCTCTTTTCTCAGGGAGAACAAGCCATAATTCCCTTGTTGGCGGGGTGGAATTCTGCCGAAATGCCTTATCAGGTAATCTTACAAGGACAAACGCCCAACTTAGAAAATTTTAAACAAGCCGTTCAAAAATTGTATGGCGACAAAGCCGATGCTGTACTCAAAGTATATCAGCCAAACTCCGACGCGGAAGTCAAACAAGTAGCTACAGACTTGGCAAGTGACCGATTTATCGGTTTTGGCACTTGGAAATGGATAGATTTACAAAGCCAAACGAGCAACAAACCCGTGTATCGCTATTTTTACGCACGCCCTAGACCGCAGATGCGCGCAGAAATGGGGAATGCCGTGGCGGGATTGGCAGGAGGTGTCATCAAAAATGAAGCGCAGGATTCCGAACCAAAAAAAGCTCCCGAAGTGGTGGGCGCTGTTCACTCGGCTGAAATAGAATATGCCATGGGAAATCTTCCAACCAATCGCGTTTATGACTGGCAACCGGAAGATTATAAAGTGTCCGAAATCATGCAAGCCTATTTTGTAAACTTTATCAAATCCGGCAACCCGAACGGATTGGGCTTGCCCGACTGGCCTGAAGTAAAAAGCAACACAGATGCGATGTTCCTCAAAATAGATGTGGATACGCATGCAGAGAAAGAAGCGCACCGCAATCGCTATTTGTTGATGGATGCTTTTTTGAAAGCAGGGAAATGATTTGATTATTGAGTGAGGCTGGGGTCTTTTAGATTACATCAAAAGATTTCATTTTTTCGATTTGTATTTTTTGACAATTGTCAATGGCAGAACTACATCGATTGCGGAACTTTGTAGAAATATACAAATCCAACCTCATGAAAAAATTTTTATTCCTGTTGCTGTTTGTCAACCTTGCGTTGTACGCACAACAACCCATCGGCAATGTCGATCAATTTATCAAAAAACTCAGTCTCGAAGAAAAAGCCTATTTGGTTATCGGCGCAGGCATGAACATTCCCGGCTTGATAGAAACCGGTAAAGCTCCCGAAGCAGTTGTCGGCAGCACTCAGGGCAAAGTTCCCGGCGCGGCCGGCACCAGTTACATTTTGAAAAAGTATGACTTACCGGTGGTTGTTTTTTCAGACGGCCCGGCCGGAATCCGCATTGATGCCCACCGAAAGGATCAGCCCGGAAAAAGTTTTTACGCCACCGCATTCCCCATTGCTTCCGCTTTGGCATCCTCGTGGGATGTAGATTTAATCAAAAAAGTCGGACACGCCTTTGGCAATGAAGCCAAAGCTTATGGTGTGGACTTCTTGTTGGCACCGGCACTCAACATACACCGCAATCCGCTTGGTGGCAGAAATTTTGAATATTATTCCGAAGATCCGGTTTTGTCAGGGAATTTAGCCGCCGCCTTCGTGCAAGGTGTACAAGCGGAAGGTGTAGGCACTTCCATCAAACACTTTGCTGCCAACAACTCCGAAACCAACCGCACGGCCTTGAACACCGTGGTGAGCGAACGCGCTTTGCGGGAAATCTATCTCAAAGGGTTTGAAATAGCCGTTAAAAAAAGTCACCCGTGGACCGTGATGTCATCTTACAACAAAATCAACGGAACCTATGCTTCCGAAAATGAAGATTTACTAACCGGAATCCTTCGCAACGAATGGAAATACGAAGGATTTGTCATGACCGATTGGTTTGGAGGCAAAGATCCCGTTGCACAAATGAAGGCAGGAAATGACTTGCTCATGCCGGGCACGACCCAACAGGCGGAAGCCATCATTGCTGCCGTGAAAACAGGAAAACTCAGCGCAAAAATTCTTGACCGGAACATCAAAAGAATTCTTAACCAATACCTCAAAACCCTCAGCTATAAAAACATACAAACCACCAACCAACCCGATTTTGAAGCAAACCGAGTCCTTGCAAAACAGGCTTCGGCAGAAAGCACCATATTACTCAAAAACGAAGGAGCGTTGCCCATCGGTGGACACGCAAAAGTGGCACTTTTTGGTGTTGCGTCTTATGAAACCATTGCCGGCGGAACCGGTAGCGGCGATGTGAACAAAGCCTATATGGTGAGCATCGAAGAAGGATTTCGCAATGCCGGATTGGCAGTTTCAGAAAGACTGGCAGATGCTTATAAACCGTATATTCAAAAAGGGAAAACGGAGATTCCACAAAAGCGATTTTTCTTTGAGCCGGATGTATTGGTGCCTGAAAAATCTTTTGAAGCCGCTGAATTGGCTGAATTAGCTAACGAAAATGAAGTTGCCGTTTTGACTTTGGCCAGAACTTCCGGTGAATTTTTTGATCGCAAAAAAGAAGACTTTGACCTCACGGAAACAGAACACAGCCTGATAAAAAACATTTCGGAAGCTTTTCACGCACAAGGCAAAAAACTCATCGTTATTCTCAATACTGGCGGCGTGATGGAAACGGCATCGTGGAAAAATAACACAGATGCCATTTTACTCGCTTGGCAAGGCGGTCAAGAAGCCGGAAATGCACTTGCGGAAATCACATCCGGCAAAGTGAATCCATCCGGAAAATTGGCCAGCAGTTTTCCTATCCATTTGAATGATGTGAGTTCTTTCAATAATTTCCCCGGGGTAATTACCGACCCCAATGTGCCTAAATCTCCCAACCCGATGGCAGGAATTCCTTCGGAGGAGATTTATCAAGAAGGCATTTATGTTGGCTATCGATACTTCGATACTTTTGAAGTGCCGACTTCATTTCCTTTCGGTTTCGGTTTGTCTTTTACGACTTTCGAATACAGCGATTTGAAATTGACACAGAATGGCGAAGAAATTACCGTAACCTTCCAAATAAAAAACACCGGAAAAACAGCCGGTAAAGAAGTGGTTCAATTGTATGTATCCGCACCCAAAGGCCGACTCGAAAAGCCAACCAAAGAACTCAAAGGATTTGCGAAAACAAAACTTTTGCAGCCGGGCGAATCAGCTTCGCTTGCCCTGACGATTTCCGCTGATGATTTGGGTTCATACGACCCATCAAAATCAGCTTGGACAAGGGATGCGGGCGATTATCAATTTTTGATTGGCAGCGATTCGAAAACCATCCGATTGCAAACAAATATTCAGTTAAACAGCAAACTCATCTTCAAAACCAAAAAACTTTTATCACCAAAAATTGACATAAAAGAGCTAACCAAAAAGTAAATTAACTTGAGTTCGATTTAAAATAAGTTATAATCTAATGATTAGAAATCAATTAATGTATAATTCAATTGTCAACTCGAGCGCCCGCCTGAATGACAAAGTCGGGCAGGCAGTCGAGAGGTTATAGGGCAATGATACTTTGAAAATATGGTCTCGACTGCGCTCGACCTGACAGTACTTTAATAAACAACTATATATCAGTTAAATATGTGTCGAGCTCACGTTAAATTACGCTCGATTTTTGTCAGCCGTTTCAAAGCAATTTGAAGCGGTTTTTTTATTTATAACCTTTCATTTGACACAAAGATAATGACAGCAAGACTTTGCAGAGATAATTGCAACCATTTTGTCTGTTACGCCGATTTTTTAATTACTGCTTTATGATTTTTGTCATATCTGATTTTATAAAAAGTTGTACTTTTATAATCCAATTTCTAACATCATGAAATGAGCCATAACAATTAAGTTGATACCAACCGAAACCGTAGGTTCACGAACTCCTATTTTTAAAAATAAAAAAAGTGAGTAAATAATTATTGGCGAATTGCACCTGCCTGCCGGCAAGGCAGGTCTGACCGCTTAAAAACAATACATATAAACAGATGAAAAATCTACTCGTTCTCACCGATTTTTCAAAGCCAGCTGAAAATGCAGCTTTGTACGCCCTGAAGTTGTTTGAAGGCAGCATGCTGAAATGCGCTGTTTTGCATGTACAAAAAAGTGCCTATTTTGTGGCCGACGATTTGATGGTTTCCGGCACCGATCAGAATTTATATGAGGCTCTGTTTGAGGCATCGAAAAACCATGTCAACAAATGGACAGAAAATTTGATCTTAAAGTTGAATAACAAAAAGCACAGTTTTGAAACCAAAATCGATTTTGATGGCTTTGTTGACGCAGTTGAGCAAGCGGTATTAGCCGAGAAATCTGAAATGGTTGTCATCGGCTCCAACGGTGCTTCCGGATGGGTCGAAAAACTATTTGGCACACACACACTCAACTTGCTGAAAAACTTAGATCATCCGCTTTTGGTGGTAACCGCAAAGAATACTTTTGCATCGTTGAAACGGATTTTGTTGGTCACAGATTTTGAAGCCGATTTGAATTACGAAATGTTGAAATGGCCTACTTTTTTAGCACGAAATTCACATGCACACATACATGTTTTGAAATTGGCTACGAAAGAAAGCCCGCACCATCATGATCCTTTGGAAATACTTGAAAACCTGGAAGGAGTTGCCTATCATTTCCACCGCATAGAAAGTGTGCCGGTCGAGATGGCCATCAGCAGTTTTGAGCAATTGTTTGAGACCCAATTGACCGTTATTATTTTGGATAAAAAAGGAAAAAACTACCTTCAATTTATTGAAAAAATCAATCACTTGACTGAACTTCCCGAGCGTTCCCCTACTTTGTTTATTCCTTGTAAAAGTAAGTAACTGTAAGTATTTACATATATTAAAAAAACTCGTGAATTGCTTCACGAGTTTTTTTTTGTTTAGTGTTTCAAGATTTAGACGACTCCCTGTGCGAGCATGGCATCGGCAACTTTAACAAAACCGGCAATGTTGGCACCTTTTACGTAGTCTATATATCCATCCTTTCGTGTGCCGTATTTCACACAAGCTGCATGAATACTGTTCATAATTTGATGCAATTTTTGGTCAACCTCTTCCCGCGTCCATGAAAGTCTCAAGGAATTTTGTGACATTTCCAAACCGGAAGTTGCTACACCGCCCGCATTGGATGCTTTACCCGGTGAAAATAGTATTTTGGCGTTTTGAAACACTTCGATTGCTTCGGGTGTAGAAGGCATATTTGCGCCTTCAGACACACAAATGCATCCATTTTTCACCAATGCTTTAGCATCGGCAGCGTTGAGTTCATTTTGGGTTGCGCAAGGCATTGCCACGTCACAAACTTCATTCCAAGGTGTTTTTCCAGCATGGAAAAGGGCATTCGGATACTTTTTAATATATTCTTCGATTCGACCGCGACGTACGTTTTTAATTTCCATTATCAAAGCTAATTTTTCGGCATTGATCCCCTCCTTGTCATAAATATACCCGGCAGAATCTGAAAGTGTCAAAACGACTGCTCCTTCTTGTATGGCTTTTTCAGCAGCGTATTGCGCTACATTTCCGGAACCTGAGATAAGTACTTTTTTCCCTTTTAAGTTTTGGCCTTTAGTTGCCAGCATATTGATAGCGAAATACACGTTGCCATAGCCGGTAGCTTCAGGTCTGATAAGAGAGCCGCCATAGCTTATTCCTTTTCCGGTGAGTACACCGGTAAATTCATTTCTCAATCTTTTGTATTGGCCAAATAGATAACCGATTTCACGTCCGCCTACACCAATATCACCGGCAGGCACGTCTGTGTTTGGACCGATGTGTCGGCTGAGTTCGGTCATAAAACTTTGGCAAAAACGCATTACTTCGGCATCGCTTTTCCCTTTTGGGTCAAAGTCAGAACCACCTTTACCTCCACCCATCGGAAGGGTGGTTAAGGCATTTTTGAAAACCTGCTCAAAAGCTAGAAATTTCAAAATACTCAGGTTGACCGAAGGATGGAACCGAAGACCACCTTTGTAGGGCCCGATTGCAGAACTCATTTCAATGCGAAAACCTCTGTTTACTCGGATGTTGCCTTGATCGTCCGTCCAAGGAACTCTAAAAATAATCGTTCGTTCGGGTTCGACCAAACGCTCTAAAATCTGTTTGTTATTGTATTGTGGGTGTTCCTCTATAAAAGGAATGACCGTTTCAGCAACCTCTTTTACAGCTTGCAGAAACTCAGGCTCGTGACCATCGCGCTTTGCGACAGAATCGAGAAAAGATTGGATGTGTTTTGACATATTTTTAAATAATTATAAAAATGGTAGTACAAATATACGAATTACCCAAAAAATAGACGTAATTTTTTTGAATCCTTAAAAAATAAATTTTCTAATAATGAGTTATATAAGTCGATTCGTGATTCTTCTATTCTTGTTCATTTATAGATAGATTATATAAAAAAAATGGGGAATGATATTTATCAAAATTTAACTAAATTAGCGCACTAACTAAACGCGAAAAAAATTGGCTATTAGAATACTCCTATTTTGCACCCTTTTTTCGTTAACACTTCATGCTCAACGATACGGGCAACAGAGAAAGTTTTCGAATGAATTTGGTTTCTATGCCGGAACGACTACCTTCTTTACTGATTTTGGAGAACGTTCAATTCATACACAGGCACAAAACTCGAGTTTTAACTTGGGCGTTGTTCACTATTTCAATTTTGCCTATCGCGATGATTTTGGTCGATATACCCGAGATCGATTCTTTAATGACCACTTTAAGGTAAGAACGGATATCAATTTTGCGTACATCGGCAGTTTGCAACATCAGGGTGGCTTAGTTGCTCCCAGCCAAACTTCGCTTGTAGCGGATCAACTTCGAGCGATGAAGGGCGAATTAGGTATTTTGACGCTCGGAGCTCAAATCGAATTTGATCCTTTAAGCATTCGCGGGTTTGGTGATGATATTCGAAACAATTTTCACCTGCATCCTTTCATCAGTTTTGGTTTCGGATTTTCGTTTTTTAATAGAAATGTTTCATCAAGTTTGGGCCAAATTGATACACCGGCTACAACGCCTCCCGAATTTTTAGGTGGGATTGAGAATGGCAGCGGAACAGCTTGGTCGGCAGTGACGATTGTTGGTTTTAGGTATCGGCTGAGACCTTCCACGGACTTGGTTGTACACGGCAGATACCAGACATTTTTCTCCGACTCGATAGACGGAATCAATGACAACAGTCTCAACACTGTGGAGCATGCGGATTACTTGCTTTCTTTGAACGCAGGTTTGGTGTTCTACCTAAATTTTTAAGGAATCACCATTCATTCACCCGATTTCCGTCTAATTTCAGAAAAATAAACAACAAAAGCGTAAAACCCCAAAGTGCGGATCCACCGTAACTAAAAAACGGCAGTGGAATTCCGATGGTTGGTATCAGGCCGATGACCATTCCGATGTTTACCATAAAATGAACAAACAAGACAGTCACCAATCCGTATCCATACCATTTGGCAAATGCAGTCTTTTGTCTTTCCGCCAAAAACAGTAACCGAAGCAACAACCCGGTAAAAAGCAAAATCACAATTGCACTTCCAAAAAAACCCCACTCTTCCCCAACGGTTGTGAATATATAATCGGTATGTTGTTCAGGCACAAAATTACCTTTGGTTTGCGTTCCTTCCAAATAGCCTTTACCCCAAAAACCTCCGGAACCTATCGCGATTTTTGATTGATAGGTGTTAAAACCAATTCCTTGCTTGTCTTGGGTTAATCCGAGAACAATGTTGAATCGATCGCGATGACGTTGCTCGAACACGTTTTTAAAGATGTAATCAACAGAATAAGAAAGGGTTGAACAAATCATAAATAGTCCTATCAAAGGCCCAATAGTCCTTTTCTTTTTTGGAATGAAAAAATAAATGAGGGTACAAAACACAAATGATATACCAATTACCCAGGTTACACTCAACAATAATGTCATTAAAAAAATTAAAATTGAAGTAATTCCTATAAAAATAATCCACCCGGACATGCTGTGTAAATACAGCACCAAGATTAAGCTGAGAAAAACCAACGCACTCCCTGCATCCGGCTGAATCAGCACGAGAATTGCTGGAATGGCAATTAAGAGCATTGCCGTGATGAGGTGTTGGGGATTTTTCATGTTTATTTGCCCATCGCTCAAGTATTTGGCAAGAACCATCACGGTAGTAACTTTAGCAAACTCGGAAGGTTGCAAACTGAATCCGCCAAACACAAACCACGAAGTTGCACCGGATATTTTTTTCCCAAAAACGAAAATTCCCAATAAAAAAACGAGTGAAATCAGGTAGAAAACAATGGAAAATCGTTCATAAAATTTTGATTCAATGGCAAAAACCACGACGATCATCACCAAACTCAAAATGATATAAACCAGCTGTTTGCCGTAGGGTTTCGACAAGTCAAAAACACCATTTCCAACATCGGTTGAAGAGGCGGAATAGATATTTATCCAGCCTATACCGACGAGTAAAACAAAAAGTAAAATGGGAATCCAATCTAACTTTATCGGATAATCTGTGATGGATCTATTCATTTATTGATGGTGAACGGTTGTCCGCTTATCGGTTTTACGTATTCGTTCATCAGGCTTCCTTCCAACATTCTTTTTTCTAAATCTTTTCGGCTGATGCTATCGTTCAGGTGTTTTTGTATCATCAAACTGGCTATCGGTCCGGCCCAGCGTGCGCCCCAATATCCATTTTCTACAAACACCGCTATGGCAATCTTAGGGTGGTCTTTTGGCGCGAAGGCAATAAAGATGGAGTGGTCGGTAAGTTGGACGCGTTTGCCATTTATCTTGGTGAAATTTTCGGCTGTTCCGGTTTTTCCGCATATTTCAATTCCTTCGGCGCGGACACTGTATGCTGTTCCTTTTTCAAAAACATCAAACATGCCCTGTATGACCGGTTCGAAATATTTTGCATCTACCGTGGTTGTGTTCTTCTTGACCATGCCTTTTTTATCTACCGATTCACCATCGATTTTACGAATGATGTGGGGTGTGTAATAATACCCTCTATTGGCAATGGCAGCCGTGAAGTTAGCCAATTGAATGGGTGTAGTCAGGAGTTCACCTTGTCCAATCCCGTTTGACACGGTTGCCGATGAACGCCAACGGTCATTTCTATAAACTTTGTCATAGTAAGAAGATGTAGGGACTAATCCTTTTCTACCGGTCGGTAAATCATATCCCAAATAATCTCCCAAACCAAAACTTTTCACGTGTTCAGCCCAATGGTTGATTCCCTCGCTTGTGGTCGCATACTTATCGATGGTTTTTTTGTAAACCGTGCCAAAATAAGCATTGCAGGAGTTGTATATTCCACTGTTTAGATTTACAGGACTTGCATGCCCGTGACATTTCATAAAACTCCCTTTGGCATAAAAAAAACCATGATTACAAGAAACCGTTGTGTTTTCGTCAATAACGCCTTCTTGCAAAGCAACCAGCGCATTGAGTATTTTGAAGGTTGAGCCGGGCGGATATTCTGCCAAAAGACCTCTGTCATAAAGCGGTTTGGCAATGGTATCGTAATATAGTTTCGTAAAATTCTTCGATCGATCTCTTCCTATCAGTAAGCTTGGGTCGTAGGAAGGTGCGGAAATCATCGCTAAAATTTCACCGGTTTCGGGCTCGATTGCGACTATACCTCCACGTTTGTTTTGCATCAACAACTCACCATATTGTTGTAATTCGAGATCAATGGTCAACTCTAAATCCTGGCCTTGTTGAGGCAAACTATCATAAATCCCGTTTTTGTACGAACCAATGTCTCGATTGAATCGGTCTTTTTGTATGTATTTCACCCCTTTCACCCCGCGCAAGTACTCTTCATAAGCTTTCTCAACACCCTGTATTCCAACCAAATCACCCATTTGATAATATGGATCTTTGCTGATTAACATTTCGTTTGCTTCGGCTATGTATCCCAAAACATTGGCTGCTGATTTTGTCTGATAATCTCTCAAAGCACGTTTTTGAATGTAAAAACCTTTGAATTTCCACATTTTCTCTTGCAAAGCGGCAAAGTCGTCCTTTGATAATTGGGGGATAAAAACCGATGGAAGTCTGGGTGAATAGTTAGTCGCCTTTAGCAAGATGGCATCGTAGTCTGCTTTTTTGATTTTCAACAATGTACAGAGTTCCTCAACATCTATATCTTTTACATCTTTGGGTATTACCATGATGTCATATGAGGGTTGATTGGTGACAATCAACTTGCCGTTTCTGTCAAAAATATAGCCTCGCTCAGGATAGTCATAGACCTTTTTAATGGCAATATTGTTTGATAAAATCTCATAGGAGTCATCTGCCAATTGCAATTGTGCCAATTTCGCCAAAAATGCAAGTACAGAAAAAATAATTAACCCATGGAGAAAAAAACGTCTCATTTTTTTTGTTTACTAAACAGTGTTATCAAAATCAATGACAAAACTGTGGTAAAGATACCTGTTAATATTGTTTTTTTCAAGGCATAAAACATCAAATTTATGCTAAAAGCCTCTAAAAAAAAGAGGGTTAGATGATGAAACAAGACAACCAACAAGGTGATAGAAAACAACTGAGAAACAGGACTCGAGGCCACTTTGATAGTCTGATGTTCAAAACTTACACCGTAAACAAAACGAAGAAATCTGGGTCTGAAATACGCCACCATCAAGCATGCTGTAGCATGAATGCCGCCGGAATTCATAAACATATCCATGGTTAATCCCAATAGAAAACTTATGAATAAAAATAAATTGCGTCGTTCTTTGACCGGATATAAAATTAAAAAAATCACATAAACATAAGCAACCAAATGACCAAACAACACAAGCTTATTAAACACCAGAACTTGTGCCAAAATCAGCACAATAAACTTAAAAGTTTCCTGAACGACATCATTTTTCATTTACTTTGGCTTCTAATTCTACTATTTCTTTCTTGAAATTATTCTTTAAAATGTAGGCATTATTCAAATCTGTCATGTCATTAAAAAGTAAAATATCGATGGAAAAGTAATTTGACACGGTATTGACTTCAAAATTTTTGACAACACCGATGGGAATTCCATCCGGGAAAATTGATGATTTTCCGCCAGTGACGATGGTATCGCCTATCAATATCGGCGCAATTCGAGGAACGTCTATCAATTGAACGATATTCGGATCCTTTTGATTCCAAACCAATGAACCAAAATGGTGACTTTTTTTGAGGCGAGCGTTGATTCTTGATTTTGAGTTTAAAATAGAAAAAACTGTCGAAAAATGTGTCGAAACCTCATCGACTATTCCCAAAATTCCGTTGGATGTAATTATGCCCATCTCCCTTTCTACTCCTGCTTTTCTACCCGCATTGATGGTTAAATAATTGTCCTTGTTTTGATAGTTGTTGTTGATGATTTTTGCCGAAACAATGGTGTAATTTTTCTTTAAAAGGCTGTCTTGAAATTCCGGAACTTCACTTTTTTGGTTGAACAACAACTCTTTCAGATATCGATTCTCTTTTGATAAAACATCGTTTTCTTTTTTGAGGCCAAAATATTGGTTGATGTTGTTTGACATCAAATAAAGATTACCCGCAACATAATTTGCCGAATTGACAAACTTACTTTTGTGGTAAGTGTGCGAACTAATCGTAAACCACATAGAGATTGAAAGCAACAGCAAAAAGAAAAGAAAGTCTTTATTTTTGGTAAAAAACAAGAAGATTTGCCGCATGTTTCAAAGTCTATTATTTAATCAGAATGCTTTTGAATTTTTGGATACTCTTGAGTGCAATTCCTGTACCTCTAACAACTGCTCTCAACGGATCTTCTGCGATGTAAACAGGCAAGTCCGTCTTTTGAGAAATTCGTTTATCAAGTCCGCGAAGCATCGAACCGCCACCAGCCATATAAATACCGGTATTGTAGATATCGGCTGCCAATTCGGGTGGCGTTTGCGACAGTGTTTCCATTACTGCATCTTCAATTCGAGTGATTGATTTGTCGAGTGCTTTGGCAATTTCACGGTAAGATATTTGCACTTGTTTTGGCTTGCCGGTGAGCAAGTCTCTTCCTTGAACACTGATGTCGTCAGGTGGCAAATCCAAATCTTCGGTCGCTGCTCCAATATCAATTTTGATGTTTTCCGCTGTTCGTTCGCCTACATACAGATTGTGTTGTGTACGCATATAGTAAATAATGTCATTGGTGAAAACATCGCCTGCTATCTTTACCGATTTATCACAAACGATTCCTCCCAATGCGATAACGGCAATTTCGGTTGTTCCGCCTCCAATGTCAATAATCATATTGCCTTTGGGTTGCATGATATCAATTCCGATACCGATAGCTGCTGCCATCGGTTCGTGAATCAGATAAACTTCTTTGGCGTTAACACGCTCTGCCGATTCTTTTACTGCGCGCATTTCAACCTCTGTAATACCCGATGGAATGCAAATTACCATGCGGAGAGAAGGCGTAAAAAACTTGCCTTTCAATGCCGGGATGCTTTTGATAAACATGTTGATCATCTTTTCTGACGCATCAAAATCGGCAATTACGCCGTCCTTTAGGGGGCGAATGGTTTTGATGTTCTCATGGGTTTTACCTTGCATCAAACTCGCCTCTTTTCCAACTGCTATAATCTTGTTAGTTATCCGATCTCTGGCAACAATCGACGGGCTGTCGATGACTACTTTGTCGTTGTGTATAATGAGTGTATTGGCCGTTCCCAAATCAATGGCTATTTCTTCGGTCATGAAATCAAATAATCCCATAATAATGTAATGTGTTAGGTATCTCGCTTGTTAATTAGTTGTAAATGTAATCATTAATGTTTAAAATGGCGATAGCCGGTGAAGACCATTGACAATTGATGTTGATTGCAATAATCGATGCTGAGTTGGTCTTTGATAGACCCGCCAGGTTGAATAATTGAATTGATTCCTGCTTTATCGGCAATCTCTACACAATCCGGAAACGGAAAAAAAGCATCGCTTGCCATTGAAGCACCCTTTAAGTCAAAACCAAAACTTTTGGCTTTTTCGATGGCGTGCCGGAGTGCATCAACCCGGGAAGTTTGTCCGGCTCCCGATGCCAATAACTGCCCGTTTTTTGCCAAAACAATGGTGTTCGATTTGGTGTTTTTGCAAATTTTAGAAGCAAACAACAAATCAGCAATTTCGGCGGTGGAAGGTGTAAGCTCAGTGACAACTTTCAAGTCTTCAGACTCATCCGTTTTCCAATCTGTTTGTTGTACCAAAACACCATTTAGGCAAGTTCGAACGCTTTTGTTTTGCTGTGTAAATATTTTTTGCGTGAGCAGAATCAAATTCTTTTTGGTTTTTAAAACAGTTAATGCCTCTGCATCATATCCCGGCGCAATTACCACTTCACAAAACAATTTGTGGATTTCCTGAGCTGTTGCCTCGTCTATTTTCTGATTGGCAACCAAGACACCGCCAAAGGCTGAAACTGGATCGCCCGCCAAGGCATCGCGATACGCTTCGAGCAAAATATTTCTGGTCGCTAAGCCACAGGCATTGTTGTGTTTGAGGATGGCAAAAGTAGGTTGGTCATTTTGAAATTCCGAAATAAGCGAAACTGCCGCGTCCACATCCAACAGGTTGTTATAGGACAATTCTTTGCCCTGCAATTGATCAAAATATTCGTCAAAAGCCCCGAAAAAATAACCTTTTTGATGCGGGTTTTCTCCATAACGCAAGGTTTTTCCATTTGAAAAACTCTGTTTAAAGACGGTTTCATCTTCGCTGAAATAGTTAAAAATTGCCGTATCGTAATGAGAAGAAACCTGAAATGCTTTTGCCGCAAAATGTTTTCTGTCAGACAGGGAAGTTTCACCGTTTTTTTCATTCAGTAAATTCAATAAATCCGAATAGTCATAGACGGAAGAGGCACAAAGTACGTCGTTAAAATTTTTGGCAGCGGCGCGAATTAACGAGATGCCGCCGATGTCTATTTTTTCGATGATGTCTGACTCAGCTGCATTTGAAGCCACCGTTTTTTCAAAGGGATATAAATCGACGATGACCAAATCGAGTTGCGGTATGTCGTATTCTTCCACCTGTGCTTCATCTTCGGCATGTCCCTGCCGGTTCAAAATTCCGCCGAAAACTTTGGGATGCAATGTTTTTACGCGGCCACCCAAGATGGATGGATACGATGTAACTTCTTCAATTCCTGTAACTTCCACGCCCAAACTTTTGATAAAAGCTTCCGTTCCACCTGTGGAATAGAGCTTCACGCCAAGCGCGTTTAGTTTGACAATAATGGGTGCTAAACCTTCTTTACTGAATACGGAAATCAAGGCCGATTGAATTTTTTTGGAAGTTGACATGAAAATGTTTTGAGAATGATGCAAAAGTAATCAATTGCTTAAAAAACAATCGAATGATTGGCAATTAAAATTGAAAAAAAATCTTGCTATTATTAAAAATAAACGGTTCAGAAATCATATCCGTTTGAAGTGAATTTTATCAAGCAGACCTCACAGGTTTTTAATCCCGAGACTTCGGGACTGTGAGGTCTATAATTCTAAGTAAAATCTTACTGTTCGTAACCAAAACGCTTGAGTTGACGCACATCCGACCGCCAGTTTTTGTTGATTTTCACAAACAGCTCCAAGTGGATTTGCTTTTCAAAAAACTTTTCCAAATCGGCACGCGCTTGCACGCCTACTTTTTTAAGCGCCAAACCTTTGTGACCGATTAAAATACCTTTTTGGCTTTCGCGCTCAACCATAATCACGGCCTGTATGCGGATGATGCTATCGTCTTCCCTGAAAGTTTCGGTTTCTATTTCTACCGAATAGGGAATTTCTTTTTGATAATTCAAAAGTATTTTTTCGCGAATGGTTTCGTTGACAAAAAATCGTTCGGGTTTGTCGGTCAAGGCATCTTTTGGAAAATACGGCGGTGAGGCGGGCAGCAATTCGACAATGCGGTTAAACACCTCTTCGATTGAAAAATTTTTCAGTGCTGAAATGGGGAATATTTCAGCTTTTGGCAATTGCTCCTTCCAATACAAAGCACTCTTTTCGAGATTTTCCTGATCTGAAAGATCTATTTTATTAATTAACAACAAGATAGGTGTGTCTGTGTTTTTGAGTTGTTCGAAAAAAGCTTCATCTTTCAAAGAAGTTTCACCGATTTCCAACATATAGATTAAAATATCGGCATCCTCCAAAGCACCTTTTACGAATTGCATCATCGATTCCTGTAGCTTGTATTCAGGCTTCATAATTCCCGGCGTGTCTGACAAAATTACCTGAAAATCGTCTCCGTTAACGATGCCCAAAATCCGGTGGCGTGTGGTTTGTGCTTTGGAGGTGATAATGGAAATTTTCTCACCGACCAAGGCATTCATCAAGGTGGATTTTCCGACATTCGGATTTCCGATAATACTAACGTAACCGGCTTTGTGTGTACTCATAATTTCATGTTTACCCGATATTCTTGAAGGGCTTTTGTTACTTTGGGCGACAACCAAACCACGGCTATCATGTTTGGAATGCACATCAACGCATAGGCGAGGTCAATTAAACCAACCACCAAGCCTACTGTTGCCACCGCTGCAAAGCTAATACTTATGATGTAAATAATGTTGTACGTATTGGCTGAATTTCTTCCGGTCAAATAACTCAGGCATTTGGTGCCGTAATACGAGTAGGTAAAAAGCGTACTCAATGCAAATGCGCTGACCAAAAGCATTAAAATGATTCTACCAGAGTGTCCCAAAGAATGTTCAAAAGCACTTAGTGTCATCAAAATACCGTTGTTCGTTGTGTCAAGATAAGCACCACTGACGATGATGATGAGTGCGGTAAAGGTGCAAACCACAATCGTGTCGATAAAAGGGCCCAACATGGCAACCAGTCCTTCTTGTACCGGCACATGTGTTTTTGATTGACCGTGAAACATGGGTGCTGTGCCCAAACCCGCCTCATTGGAAAAAACCGCGCGGCGAACGCCCAAAATGACCATCCCCCAAAAACCACCTTGCACCAAAGATTGGAAATTGAATGCGTTGACAAAAATTAATTTGAAAGCCGGAAGAATGGCAGTATAATTTTGAATTAAAACCACGATAACTGAAACAAAGTAAAGCAAAACCATCAGCGGCACCAAGGAAACCGAAACATTCGCGATTTTTTTCAATCCGCCGAAGATAACCCAAGCCGTCGATGCCGAAAGTAATATACCGACGACTAATTTCCATTGAAACAAACTCAGTGAAACATAGGTTTGAGGCTGAACAACCTCCATAAAAGTCTGGGTAAATTGATTGACCGTAAACACCGGCAACACCCCAACCAAGCCTGCCATGCAATAAAACAGTGCGAGCGGTTTGGCGCGCTTGCCCATTCCTTCTTCAATATAATACATGGGGCCACCCAAAAACAACTTGTCAGAAGTTTCTTTTCGAAACATCACGGCCAGCGTACAAGAATAAAATTTGATGCCCATACCAATCAAAGCCGTCATCCACATCCAAAAAACCACCCCCGGTCCACCATTGTAGATGGCGATTGCAACACCCGAAATATTCCCCATTCCAACGGTAGCAGCTACCGCTGAAGACAATGCTTGGATGTGATTAACCTCGCCTTTATCTTCCGGATGGTCGTGTTTGCCCCGAAGTACCTCGATGCTGTGTCTGAAAAAACGATAAGGCAAGCCTTTCGATACGATTAGCAAAAAAAGTCCACCGCCAATCACGAAAATCAGCATGACCCACTCTGCCCAAGGAATCATTAGATCGATAATTTCTTGAAAGTTTTCGAGCATTTGACAAATATATCAAAATAAAGTGACCGGAATTTCACAAAGAAACTACGTTCATTTAATCTTTGGGAATTCCTTCAACCAACGAATAGCAAATCCGCCTTCACGACCTCGGAAGAGACCTTAAAAGATGTTTATTTAAGATTCGTGGTTCATTATTTATGCTAATGTGGTTATGATTTCCTTGTTCTTCTTAGCTTTCTTATATTCTTCGTACAAAGATTTTTTCATATTTGCACCAATTATTACATTGCTCCCTTTGATAAAACCATCATAAATGATTTGCCCTTTAAACGGAAGAATATTTAGTTGAAATACAGCAGGATAATTTGGAATTAAACTTTCAAACGAATCACCCAATGCCTTGACCGCATAAAACTTTCCATTTTCCACGCTCTTGAAAATAGCGTGTTTGGTTAAACATTTTAGTAAAACAAACTGTCCATTGGTGCTTTTTCTAAATCCTTCCAAAATTGGCAGTTGTTGTTCAGGTATTTCAGTTTCATCTCCGATGTACTCATTTAAAAGTTCTTCTTTTTTTTCTAAAAAAGCATCTCTGCACATCGCTTTTACTTGAAAACTTGTTTTTAAAAAATCTTCAAACTCCAAATCTTCATCCAAAATTCCCGTGTAATAACCTACAAAAAACAAAAGATTAAGATGTGTATTTAGGTATTCGTAATAGTCTTTTTGTGATAATGTCATACGCTTGGTAGTTTAGATTTAGAAAGATAAAGATATAAAATTCTCCAACAGTTAATTGAATTGCGAAGAGTAAAGAATTTGGTGAAAAAACTTATAGAACCGCCCGAATGATCGTAACCATCAACAATATATTTCTGATAAACAACCGATTAACCCAAAATAAAAAACAAAAAAAACGATTATTATAATCACTTCTCCCGTTTAGCAGCGGGAACTGCCCCGAAGTCTCGGGGGAACCTGTGACCTTCTTTCAAAAAAAAAGCCCCAAGTTTCCTTGAAGCTTCTT
>JAXMLV010000077.1:0-91335 GCA_034367065.1 Flavobacteriaceae bacterium | reverse complement strand
TAAACAGGAATCGGCAAACTGTCGGTTGGCATAAATCATATAAATTAAAGTTAAAGATAGTTTTTGTAAATTTGTACTTTCAAAAGTAATCATTCTGAACACTTTGAAATCAAAGCACGGAAAATAATTGATAAAATTTATAACGCGTATTTCAAAAAAATGTTCTTTTTTTTTTAGAAATTCCTATGTATTAATTAAATAACATGACTTATGACAACTGCTGATTCAATCCAAATTAAAAACAATGAATTTTTAAGACAATTTGAATGTAATTCTTGCGAATGTAAAGCAACCATAGAGTACGCATTGCAGGAACGCAAAATTTTTCTGACAAAGTTGAGTGTCCCAGACGAATTACAAGATGAAACCTTCAAAAACAATTTCATCATCAAAGTTTTAGATTATGTGACTGAAAAGAAATTGAAGGTCGTGCCGACAAGTCCTTATATAGCCAAATTTTTTAAAACGCAAAAAAACTACAAGGATTTATTATCAGTTGGTATAAAACTTTAATTTATTTGGCAAATACTTCTAAAAATTAGCGGCTTTTTTCAAAATTTTACAGTAATTTTACGATTGAATAAAATCAAGTCCAAGCCCTATGACTCTTACCTGCATCGTTGTCGATGATTCTTTTGTTCAAAAACTTTCCATCAAAAAATTGGTTGAACAAAACAGCAATCTTCTTTTAACTGGAGACTACAACAATGTAATGGATGCAAAAAAACATCTGAGAAACGAAAAAATAGATTTGATTTTTTTGGATATTGAAATGCCTATTTTATCCGGTTTCGACCTTCTCGACTCCTTGGAAGAGTTACCCCAAATAATCTTTGTTACCGGTAAAATAGAATACGCATTTAAAGCTTTTAATTACGACGCAACTGATTATCTACAAAAACCCGTTTCGGCAGAAAAATTTAACAGAGCGGTCAGCCGAGCCATCGAAGTTAAAAAACTAAGAGATCAAAAATCAAATGCGTTTAACAATGATTTTATTTTTATAAAAGCCAATTCCAAAAACATCAAACTGTTTTTGCAAGAGATAAAATATCTCGAAGCCATGGGTGATTACGTAAAAGTAGTCAGCGATTTTAATTCATACATGGTTTTAAGCACCATGAAGCATTTTGAAAAGGAATTGCCTGAAAATTTTATGCGGGTTCACAAATCTTTCATTGTTAACATGACTCGCGTGGAAGGTTTTGACCACAAAAACGTTTCGGTTGGCGGCATAAGCATTCCTATCAGCCGAAACAAAAAACAAGACATCGAGTCTTCTATTGTCTCCAATTCTCAATAGTTGTCAACGTCAAGACTGATTTTCAGCGACCTGAAATCCCTGACAGCAAGCAACGAATCTTTTAATTTAAAAATTTGATTCTTCGCTAATTGTGTCGATTTATTCGCATCCAATTTCACAATTACATGCTTAATATGCTCATTCCTGATGCGGGAAATACCGGGCGACTCCGGCCCCAAAACATGCATGTTTAATTGAATGCGCAGTGCTTCCGCAAACCAGTTTGCACCGAGGTGAACCTTGTCATAATCGCGATGTTTTACTACTATTTTGATGATTTTAAAGTAAGGTGGATATTTGAACTCCTGCCGTTGCCGCAATTGATTATCAAACATTTCTCTGAAATCTCCCCGTCCAACCTGCTGAAGCACCTCGTGTTCCGGATTAAACGTTTGGATTATCACCTTGCCGCGAAGGTCTCCCCTGCCTACCCTTCCGGAAACCTGACGCAACAATTGAAAACAATGCTCGTGCGCTCTAAAATCAGGATGATGCAACAAATCATCGGCTTGCAAAACACCCACCAAAGCGATGTTCCTGAAATCTAAACCTTTGGATAACATCTGTGTGCCAATCAAAATATCAATTTCGCCACTGTCAAAAGCGTGAATGATTTTGTCAAAACCTTTTTTCCCTTTGGTAGTATCCGAATCCATGCGTGCTACGTTCGCTTCCGGAAAGAGTTTTCTTACTTCGTCTTCTACTTGTTCCGTTCCAAAACCTTTGGCATCGAGATGCACACTGCCACAAGCGAAGCAATTATCGGGCATTTGAGTTGCATATCCGCAGTAGTGACAACGCAGTTTATGACTTTGTTGATGATACGTCAGACTGACATCGCAATTGGGACAATAGGGCACGTTCCCACAGGTTTTGCATTCAATCACCGGCGCAAATCCCCTGCGATTTTTAAAAAGAATGACTTTCTGTTTTTCAGACAAAGCTTCCTGAATTTCCAATATTAAAGAATCTGAAAAGTGACCTTTCATCAATTTCTTGTGATATTTCTCTCGTAAATCGACAAAGATTGTTTCGGGTGATTGAAATTCACCAAATCGATTTTGAAGTTCCACCAATTGGTACTTGCCTGTTTGGGTGTTAAAAAAACTCTCCAAACTCGGAGTCGCTGTGCCGAGCAATACTTTTGATTGATGCAATTTTGCCAAATAAATTGCCGCATCTCTCGCCTGATAGCGCGGCGCGGGATCAAACTGTTTGAATGAAACTTCATGCTCTTCGTCAATCACCACCAATCCCAAGTTGGAAAACGGCAAAAACACGGCCGATCGTGCGCCGACAATGATTTGCCCTTTGTCTGAATTATGAAGCACATTTTGCCAAGTTTCAACGCGTTCGCTTTGGTTGTATTTGGAATGATAAACCCCGATTTTATCGCCAAAATAACTGCGCAATCGGGACACAATTTGTGTGGTCAATGCTATTTCGGGCAAGAGATACAAAACTTGTTTGCCCGAAGCGATGGCTTCGCGAATCAGCTCCACGTAAATTTCCGTTTTACCCGATGAGGTGACCCCAAACAGCAGACAAACATCCTTTGTTTTAAATCCTGTATTGATTTGCTGCAAGGCAGTCTTTTGCTCTTTGCTCAAATCCTTGGATTGAAGCAAAGATTGCTGCTCGAAAACCATACGGTCAGCCCGAACTTTGGATTCAAAAAGTATATTTTTTTCAATCAAATTTTTGACGACATTGGCTTTGATGTTGTAATTTTTCATCAAATCGTGCTTGTTGACAGGCTTTTGCAAGCGTTGAAATACCGTGACAAATTGGAGAAAAGCTTCTTTTTGTTTGGTCGCTTTCGCTAAGTCACCTAAAACCGATTTGAATTTTGCTTCGACTTGTAAATCGGGATGTAGCGAAAGCAAACTGATCCACTTGGGTTTATAACCTTCTTCCAACACTTCATCGACTTCCACCAATTTTTTTTGCAAGAGTGATTTGATAACCGAAATCACATTTTTCTTGTTTAAAATATTCGATAAATCGCTGATATTCAAAACCGGTTGAATGTCCAATGCTTCCAAAATCTGGTATTCATCATCGTTTAAAACAGTTTCGTCAATTGACAAAGTTGTTCTGAATATTTTGGTTTCACTTTCCAAAAGCAACGTCCCCGGCAAAGCAGCACGGAGTATCTCGCCCTGTGTACAGAGATAATAGGATGCCATCCATTCCCAAAGTTTCAATTGAATTTCATTGACAATGGGTTCGCTATCCAAAATCTGGTAGATTTCTTTGGTTTCGTAGGTTTCTGGCGGAATGTCGTGCACAATTTGAGCCAAACCTGTGATGATTTTAGATTTCCCGAAAGGAATCGCTATGCGCATTCCCGGCTTGATAAACTTGGCTTCGTCTATGTTGATTTCATACGTAAACGGCTTGGGTAATGGCAGTGGCAATATCACATCTACAAAATACTTCATGAAGATGCAATGGAATTATTGATGTTTCTACTTTTTAGAGCCCGCAAAGTGGCATTCAACTCAAAACCCAAGAGCAAAATATTGGCATTTAACCAAATATAAACCATCAAAATCAACAGCGCACCGATGGAGCCGTATAGTTCATTGTATCTGGAAAAGTCTTCAACATAGATTCCGAATAAATAGGTAGTGCCAATCAATAAAATAGAAGTAAAAAACAAGCCGACAGAGAAGAATTTAGGTTTTAAATTTCCGGTACATCCAAAGTAATAAAGTGTTCCCACAGTGAGAATTATCATCATAAAATAAAAAATTCCCTTGCCTACATTGATCCAAAAAATTGCGTCTTCAATAACCTTATTTTTGAAAAGAATATTTACAAAAAATTCAAAGAAAACAATTCCAATCACCGAGGTTAAAAGCAACAAAGCCAAAATAATAGCCACGCCAAAAGATACCAAATATTGCTTGAAAAAGGAGCGATTGACTTCCACGTGATAGGAGTTTTCAAAACCTGCAAAAACAGCCTGAACGCCATTGGTAGTCAAAAACAAAGAAAGTATAAAAACCACCGAAAGCAATCCGCCTCGTCGGTTGTTCATGATATCAATGATGATACCATTGAAAAAATCGGAGGTTTGCGGAGGCAATATTCCGTCGATAAATGCAAAAACATCAGCCTGAAAATCTTGAATCGGAACAAAAGGAATCAGGTTAAGGATAAACAACAAAAATGGGAAAATGGCCATAAAAAAACTAAACGAAATTGCACTTGCTCTTGAGCTGAGCGCACCTTTGATAATACCGACCACATACATTTCCAAAACATCATATAACGAAAGTCCTTCTAATCCGGGTATCTTGATTCTGTCTACCAGCCGAATAAAGTAGTCAAGAACCGGGATTTTGAGCAGTCGCATTTTTAGTTCAGAAACCATGTCATACTGCTTTTAGACTCAAATCCATATTACTTACCGAATGTGTCAAGGCACCTGAAGAAACAAAATCGACTCCACACTCAGCATATTTTCGCAGATTCTGAAACGTGATTCCGCCGGAAGATTCTGTAAGGCACTTCCCTCCTATCATATCGACTGCTTTTTTGGAATCTTCAACCGAAAAATTATCAATCAATATGCGATAAATTCCATCGTGTTTCAGAATTTCTTCGATTTCTTCAAAACTTCTCGCTTCTATCACTATTTTCAATTCTTTGTTGTTTTCTTTTAAATAATTTTTGGTTCGTTCGATGGCGTTAGAAATTCCGCCCGCATAGTCTATGTGATTGTCTTTCAGCATAATCATATCATACAAGCCAAACCGATGATTGACACCTCCACCGATTTGGACTGCCCATTTTTCGAGCAAACGGATGCCCGGCGTGGTCTTGCGTGTATCTAAAATCTGTGTGTTGGTTCCTTCCAATTGAAGCACATACTTTTGGGTTTTGGTGGCAATCGCACTCATGCGTTGCATGCCGTTGAGCACCAAACGCTCCGATTTGAGTATCGATTGTACTTTGCCGGAAACGTAAAAAACGATATCGCCATATTTTACAGTACTTCCGTCTTTGATGTGCTCTTCCACCTTTAATTCTGCATCGACATACTGAAAAACCGCTTTGGCAAAATCAACCCCGGCAATAATCCCGGCGTCTTTGACCAACAATTTGGCTTTTCCCAGTGCATCATTCGGAATACAAGCCAACGAACTGTGGTCGCCGTCGCCCACATCTTCCCGAATGGCAGCGGAAATGATGCGATGAAGCTCTGTTTTAAAAAAATCGGATGAGAAAATATCCATTTTTATACTGTTAAAGGGTAAAAATAATCTATTATAACGTTCGTTCAAAATAAGTAAAACAAACTTTTCCAATCAAAAATTTATTTGGCAAGAAATCAGAAAGTTTGCATTAAAATTTTTCATTGTGATTTGCCCATAGGCTCCCTTCGGCTCCGCTCAGGGAACGAATTTTAGGTTTTTCTGTTTGTCATTTGTGGCTTCTGCTCCCTTCGGCTCCGCTCAGGGAACGGATTTTAGGTTTTTCTGTTTGTCATTTGGTATTTACTACCGCAAAATTATACCTTTTCTTTATCAATCCATTTTCCGACTGTCGGAGGAGTGTAATTTCTCATTTGATTGAGCAAATCTTCGATGTTGTCACTTACCAACAACATTTTTTGATTGACTTCTTTCAACAATCCCTTATTGACCATGGTTTGGATAAAAGCGATTAATTCGTCATAAAATCCGTCGCTATTTAAAATGGCTATGGGTTTTTTATGCAGACCCAATTGAGCCCACGTCAGCATTTCAAAAAGTTCTTCCAAAGTGCCGAACCCCCCGGGAAGTGCGATGACAGCATCGCTCAACTCGTTCATTTTTATTTTTCTTTCGTGCATGCTTTCCACCAAAATCAATTCCGTAAGGCTTGTGTGTGCAATTTCCTTTTCACTCAAAAAAACAGGAAGTACGCCGATGACCTTACCGCCTTTGGACAAAACACCGTCTGCAATCGCGCCCATCAACCCAACATTGGCTCCACCATACACCAATTCAATATTTTGATTGGCAAGTGTTTGTCCGAGTAAGGTCGCTTGAATTTTATAAACTTCTTCATTCCCGGAACTCGAACCGCAAAAAACGGTTATTCTTTTTAGGTTGTTTTCTTTTGAATTCATTAAATCTCATTAAATGGTCTCATTCATATTGATGAGGACAATTTTCACAAAAATACAAAATAAAAGCGGGTCAAAATTCCGTTGAATATGCTATTTTAGCTCCATGAACGTGAAATTTTTAGCAATCGGAAAAACGGATGACGAGCGACTGCAAAGCTTGATTGCCGACTATGAAAAACGGATAAAGCATTATTTGCCTTTTGAAATGGAACTCATACCCGACCTTAAAAAAACCAAAAACCTGGGTGAGATTCAACAAAAAGAAGCCGAGGGAAAACTTATTTTGTCGCGCTTGGCTTCGTCCGATTTTGTGGTTTTGTTAGACGAAAACGGCAAATCATTCAGCTCGGTGGGATTCTCCGATTGGTTGCAAAAGCAACTGTTGACAGGTCGGAAAAACTTGATATTTCTCATCGGCGGACCTTATGGATTTTCGGAAGAAATATACAATCGGGCGCAATCCAAAATTTCGTTGTCGGAAATGACTTTTTCACATCAGATGGTCCGGCTGATTCTTGTCGAACAACTCTATCGCGCTTGCACCATCCTGAAAAACGAACCCTATCACCATGTCTGACACACTCGAACTCATTTTCGCTTCCGGAAATAGGCACAAAATCGATGAAATCAGAAAAATTTTGCCCGGACACATTCAGTTGTTGTCGTTGAATGATTTGCAATATTCGGAAGATTTGGAAGAATCACAATCCACCTTTGAAGGAAACGCACAACAAAAAGCGGAATTTATTTACCGAAAATTTGAGAAAAACTGTTTTGCCGATGACAGCGGTTTGGAAGTAGAAACCCTAAACGGTGCGCCCGGCATATATTCTGCACGATTTGCGGGAGAAGAAAAAAACGACGCAAACAATGTCAAAAAATTGCTCCAAACACTTGCGGGTGAAACCAACCGAAAAGCAAATTTCAGAACGGTTATCTGTCTCATACTAAACGGTGAAGTCTTCTTCTTTGAAGGAATCATTTATGGACAGATTGCCCCGAAGCCCAAAGGCAATAGCGGATTTGGTTACGACCCGATATTCATACCCGTTGGCTATGCCAAAACCTTTGCGGAGATGACATCCGAAGAAAAAAACAGCATCAGCCACCGTGCTTTGGCGGTGGGAAAATTAGTAGATTTTTTGACGAAGACAAACTGAATACGCGCTTTTGCAAACCTTTGTCAAAGTTTTGAGCTTTGACAAAGGACGATTCAAAAAAAAATATTGCCTGCTGTGAAACCTTTTGCGCAGTTTTTGCGTCTTGGTGGTATAGAAGCTAAATAAACTGTTTTGAAAGTTGTTCAACTCTACTTTAACGAACCGTTGATTATCCGGAAAGCACTTGCCAACGATGCGCAGGCACAACAAGTGATTTATGAACAATTCGCGCCAAAAATGCTCTCCGTTTGCAGGCAATACATTTCGGATGCATTTTTTGCGGAAGATGTTTTGGTCACCGGATTTTTGAAGGTTTTTACAAAGTTGAGCCAGTTCGACCAAAGAGGCAGTTTTGAAGGTTGGATCAGAAGAATCATGGTGACTACTGCCATTTCACATCTTCGAAGTCAAAAAAGATTGGTTTTTTTGGAAGACTATCCGGAAACCCAACTTATGGAATCAACGACTTCAAATGACAATTTGGAAGTTGAAGATATTCAAAAACTCATCGACGGATTGCCTGAAAACTACAAAGTTGTCTTTCTGATGTACGCGATTGACGGGTACAGCCACCAGGAAATTTCCGAAGTACTTTATATTACAGAAAGCACTTCAAAAACCCAATTGTATCGGGCGCGAAAATTATTGCAAAATCAACTCAAAGATAAAAAAATCAGAAAAAATGAAACTGTCAGAATTTGAAAATATCATCCGGGAAAAATTTCAACATCGGACCATCAATCCGAGTGAAAACACATGGAGCAGATTAGAAAATAAGCTCATAAAACAAACAAAACAAAGAAGGTTGCGTTTTGTGTTCAGAGCCGTAGCAGCAAGTATTGTCCTATTTGCATCAGTCGGATTGATTATTAAAAACCAAATAGTTACGATTCCTAAAAACCAAATTGTGGAAATCTCAAAACCGTTTTTGACACCTGAAATTAGAAAAGAAACCATTCCAAAAGAGTCTGAAGGCAAAACGGTGTTTACAACTGAAAATCGGGATAAAATAGACCCCAATTTGAACCCTAAAAAATCAAATCCTGTGGCAGTCACGGAGGCAATCAATGCGCAAAAACAAATTGAAAAACCATTGGAAAAACCGGAAAGCAAAAACATCATAGACCAAAAAGTGGATGAAGTTGTCGCGAAAATATTGGACATCCAAAAAAACAAATCCACTTTTTCGGATGCAGAAATCAATTCGCTTCTAACCGACGCATTGAAAGACATAAAAACTCAACAACTGCTGAATCGCGCTACCGGAAAAGTGGATGCAACCGCACTGCTTGCCGATGTAGAAGACGAAATAGATCATTCGTTTAAAGAAAAAGTACTCTTGGCACTCCGAGAAAGTTATCAAACCGTCAAAACAGCCGTCGTACAAAGCAATAACTGAATTTCCATTTAACATTTATAATCATGAAATGAGCCATAACAATTTTGGATACAAATCGAAAAAGTTGATTGGCGAATTCCACCTGCCTGCCGGCAAGGCAGGTCTGACCGTTAAAAAACAATAAATATAAACAGATGAAAACCATTATTTTGAATTTCGCCCTCGCGGCGCTCACCCTCTGCATGTCTAATGTAAACGCGCAGGAAATAAGCAAACAGCAACAAATTGAAAACCTTAAACTGACCAAAGAGAAGATTGCCAACGAAGAACGGGAACTGCTTAAAAACGAGGTAAAGACCATCAACAATCGACTTACTGCGGGGGAAATTACCGAGGATGAAGCAAGCGCGCTCAAAAAAGAAGCTGCCCAAAAGCACGCGCTCAACATCGACAACCGACTGGCCATCATCGACAACCAAATTGCTTTGTTGGAAAGAGGCGAAATACTCAACATCCAATATTATTCTTACGAAAACAGTTTGGACAGCATTTTTGACGATTTCAAATTCAACAAAATATTTCACAGGGATAGAGACCATAAAAACAGTAGAAACAACGGCTATTTGCTACTTGCTTTCGGTTTTAACAATGCCATCGAAGAAGGAAATTCGTTGAGCAAGACAAACTTTAAATTTTTCGGATCAAGATTTTTTGAAATTGGTTTCGGAAACAAATACCGCATTTTTAAGCATTCAAATATTCTGAAACTCAACTATGCTTTTTCTTTACAGATCAACAACCTGAAACCAAAAGACGATCAGTTTTTTGTTGAAAACGGAAACACCACCGAGCTACAAAAATTTGACACGGATTTGGACAAGTCAAAATTCAGATATACCTATCTTGTCATGCCTGTACATCTCGAATTCAAACCTTTCAATCCTACTTTTAACAACGACCGAAATTATTTTGACCGGGTAAAAATCGGACTTGGCGGATTTGCGGGTTTCAACATCGGAAATATGCAAAAACTGAAATACGACCTCAACGGCGACAAGATGAAAGAGAAACAGAAAACAGATTTCAACACCAACGATTTTGTTTACGGATTGAGCGGATACTTTACAGCGGGCGACAGCATGTTGTATCTAAAATACGACCTTTCTCCTTTATTCAAAAATGCACAAAACGAAATCAGAAGTATTTCGATTGGTGTAAGATATGAGTTGTTTTGATTTGAACTACGCGCAAAAAAACAATCTATTAAATTTAAAAAAAGCATGCCAAACAATCTATCAATCAAATATTTAATCTTCCTTAGGCCAAGGGGGTGTTATCATGATATGTGCTTTGTGGGTTCCCGGAAACATTATCCACGGGCCTCCATCAACCATTGGTTTGGTTGGTAAACCTGTAGATTCAGCCGTAGCCCACGGAATGTAAACCACCCAGCGTAAATTGCTGTGTTCTACAACTCCTTTTGCTGGATTGTATTTAGCATCTTTCCCGTATAAGATGTAGAGTGTAGAGGGATGGTCTGGCATTTTTAATTTACCTGATTTGGCTTCTGCTTCTCTGATTTCAAAATTTTGGTTCTCATTTTTTCCTTCTGCGCTTAATTCTCTTCCCCTTGCCATAAAATCAGCCAAATCTTTTTGATAACAGGCGGCACTAAAACCTTCCTTTTGCGGATCGTCTGCCAAACAAATAAATTCATTGCTGCCCGCTTTGAGTGTGACCAAATTACCTTTCTGATCATAACCCAAAACTGTAGCCTGTTCTCTCTTCTCCTCAGGGGCAGCCTGCAAGGTTGCTTTTATTTGATCCGCTGCTGACGGTATGGCGTTTTGACCATAATTTTTATGAAATACCAACAAAATAAAGCTAAGTAAAATAAAATTTTTCATCGTGTTTAAATATTTAGTATCGATAAATTTAAAAACTTCTATCGTATGAAGATTGGAACCTTTCAACTAATTGAAAATCAAATTTAATTAAAAAATTCAACTCTATATCCTATCAAACTGTTAATCATCACAAAAAAAAAAGAGCGGCCAAGAAACCGCTCTTTTTCAATAAATCAATTCAAAATTTACCAAATTTTCACGCGTTGGTCAGGTACTAAGAACATTTTGTCCCCTTCTTTGATATCAAAAGCTTGATAAAATACATCGACGTTTCGGATAGGCACGGTCGCTCTGTACATACCCGGCGCATGCGGATCGGTTTTTACTTGCGTTTTGAGGGCTTCGTCTCGGGTTTTGGTTCGCCAAATGGTTCCCCAGGAAAGGAAAAATCGTTGTTCAGGTGTGAAACCGTCAATTTTTCCGGGGTTGCCGTTTTTGGTCAAATCCAATTGGAGCGCATCATAAGCAGCATTCACACCCCCCAAATCGCCGATATTTTCACCCAAGGTAAATTTTCCGTCCACAAAAATTCCGGGTAGTGGTTCTAATTTACTGTATTGGTCAGCCAAAGCGTTGCCTAAATCCGTAAATTGCTTCAAGTCATCGGCAGTCCACCAATCAACCAAGTTTCCGCTGGCATCATAACGCGCACCGGAATCATCAAAACCATGTGAAATCTCGTGCCCAATAACTGCTCCGATGCCACCGTAGTTTACGGCAGCATCCGCTGTGTAATTATAGAAAGGCGGTTGTAAAATAGCCGCAGGGAAAACAATCTCATTGAAAGAAGGATTGAAATAAGCGTTCACGATTTGCGGTGCCATAAACCATTCATCTTTATCGACAGGTTTCCCGATTTTCTCGAGGTCTTTGTTGAAATTCCATTGCGACAAATTGCGGCTGTTGTCATAATAACTTCCTGTTTCCGGGCTGTTAATTGTCAAATTACTGTAATCTTTCCACTTGTCCGGATAGGCAATTTTGATGCGGAGTTTGTGTAGTTTCTCGAGTGCTTTTGTTTTGGTATCTTCGCTCATCCATGGCAATGCTTTGATGCGCGTGTCATAAGCCGCAATCAGGTTTGCGATGAGTTCTTCTGCTTTTTGCTTGGCTTCGGGTGGGAATTTTTTATCGACATAGATTTTACCAACTGCTTCTCCCATGCGTCTGTTGACAGTTTGCAAAGCTCTCTTATCGCGTGGTTCTTGTGCTTGTGCACCGCGTAGGGTTTTGCCGTAAAATTCCCAATTGGCGGTTTCAATTTCATCACTCAAAGTGCCGGAAGCCCCCCTGAGCAAAGTCCATTTTAAATAAGCTTTCCAAGTGTTTACATCTCCTTTTTTCAATATAGATTGAAGTGCAGTCATGTATTTCGGTTCGCTGACGACAATAGAATCCAAAGATTTAATCCCGATGCCGTTGAGGTAATTCTCCCAATTGATAGCCGGTGTGAGTTTTTGCAAATCTGACACTTTCATGGGATTGTAGCTCAACCGATCGTCGCGTCTTTCCACACGGGTAAACATAGGCGTTGCCAAGGATGTTTCAAAAGCCAAAACCGCTTGCGCATCTTTGCCTGCCGATGCGGCATCTTGTCCTAAATATTGGAGCATCTTGGCAACATGTGCAACATATTTTTCGCGTTTTTCTTTCGGGTCGGCATCGTTTGAAACGTAATATTCTCGATCGGGCAAACCCAAACTGCCCACACCGAGATAAACTACATTTTTGTTGCTGTCTTTGGCATCGGAAAAAATATTGACACCAAACAAGCTACCTCCGCCTTTGGGCTCATTTTCTATGAAATAAGCTTCCAAATCCTTGACGTTTTTGATGGCATCAATTTGTGTCAAGTTTTTTTCTAACGGCTTGATTCCTTGCTCGTTTCGAGCAGTAGAATCCAATATCGAACGGTAGAGATTGAGTGCTTTTCCTTGGTCGGTATTCGACGCGTAGGTGTTGTTTTTTAAAGCTTCATTGAGAATAGCCAAAACGTCTGCATCGGTGTTTTCGCGGAGTTCGTTAAAACTTCCCCAAGAGGTTTTGTCTGCCGGAATCTCGGTTTGGTCGAGCCATTTCCCGTTGACATATCGGAAAAAATCATCTTGCGGACGCACAGTGGTGTCCATGAATTGGAGGTTAATCCCCGGAATTTTCTCTACTTCTGCGGTTTCTTTTTTTTCATTCTTACAAGCGGATAGCGCAAGCAAGCCGAAAAGTGAAATACCTAATGTTGTTTGATTGATTAATTTCATTTGACTATAATTTTTAAAGATTCCATAAAATTAAAACAATTGCAAGTCAATTGGTTGGTAATTGTAACAGTTTTAACAATTCATTAAGAAGTACATGTTTTAGCAACAAAGGTATTTAACAATATGTAGTTGAGAAAACTCAACCATTTGAAAAAATAAGCGCGTTTTCGGATAGAACGGCTTAAAGATTATTTGTAACTATTCAGCTATTCAAATGAATTTCGTTTTAACCGTCACTTCGCGTGGTTTTTAATAGTAATGCGACAGCTTTACTATTAAAAATTGTATCGAGAAGCTTGAAATTCTATAGTTCTCGATACGTTTTATTAAAAAAAGCGGTCGCATTTTTCAATAAAACACTCGAACAGACGAAATTTGTATCGATTTTTTCATTAGACTGAATAGTTAAGATTATTTTATTTTGCCCATTTCATCGTTTAAATATTTACTTTTGCGAAAAATTTAAAACATGTCAACAAACAGAACATTCACCATGATCAAACCTGATGCAGTCGAAAAAGGGCACATCGGAGCTATTTTAGATAAAATCACCGCTTCAGGTTTCAAAATTGTGGCGATGAAAATGACTCAAATGAGTTTGCGAGATGCGTCGGAGTTTTATGCTGTTCACAAAGAACGTCCTTTCTTTGGCGAATTAGTTTCTTTTATGACACGCGGTCCTATCGTTGCCGCCGTTTTAGAAAAAGAAAACGCAGTAGAAGATTTTAGAACACTCATCGGTTCAACCAATCCTGCACAAGCTGCCGAGGGAACCATCCGAAAATTGTTTGCAGCATCTGTCGGTGAAAATGCTGTTCACGGATCAGACAGCGACGAAAATGCAGAAATTGAAAGCCAATTTCACTTTGCAGGAAGAGAGATATTCTAAATCATTCAGATGTTTAGCCAATAGGTCAATTTGAAACTAATTGACCTGTTTTTTGGTTCAACCGTTTTGGTGAAATAGTTGTCATTATACACCAGAAAAAAGTCTGACAATTGGCTGAATCTCCATTGCAATCTTGAATTGACACCTAAATTATCGTCGCGGTTGCTGTATTGCACCAATGTGGTCCAAAAAACTGATTTGTTAAATGTGATTTCAAATCGTGGTTCGACTGTCCAGATACTCGCACTTGGAAAACCTTCCGCTAACTCGATTCGCCGATAATCTAAACGAAGCGTGGTGAGAAATTTGGGCTGAAGTCTAACCCGTATATCTCCATCCACAGAATATTGTTCGCCGTTGAAAAAAGTTCCAATTTCAGGATTGACACTAAAAGAGATTTTCTTCCGCCTATCGGATTCATAATCCAACTCGAACGAATCGTATCGGTATCCTCGATTGCTTGGCAGTTCCGCAGCTCCGTCCGTACCGGTCGGATCAAAAGATTCTGTTAGAAAGGTATAACTGTTGGTAATCTGAATCCTGAAGTTGGATTGATTGAGAAATTCAATTCGATAACGACTGCGAATATCAAAATCGGTGTTTTTATAATCCAAGTCCGGACTGAAAATATAGGATGGGGAAAAACTGATGCTGTGACTGTTTACTTTTCCTGAGCTTGGCCAAAAAACGCTTTCTGCAGTTGGGTTTACAGCAAATACATTGGTACGTCGAATGAATCCCAAATCTGAAATAAAATCAGTTCCAACATACCTGCTGAAAACATCAAAATTGTACTTCTTAGAATTGTATTCCAAATTGAATCCTGCTGAATAATCGTCATTATTTGTCCGGGGTGTAAATGATTTGTGCAAATAAGCTTTTCCTACCCAGGTGTTATCGGCAGAAGCCAAGTCGTAATCAACGCCAATCACTCTGTTGTAGCGTTCAGATTCATCGATAAAATCATACTCTTTAAAAGTTTCTCGGTTGACAAAAATCATCCCAAACGAGGAGCGCGCAAAAACTTTTTTCTGCAAAATAAAAACTGTGTTGTTGTTGCTCGGAATTTCGTTGGGAAGATCTTCTTCCGTTTGTACATTCAGGAATCCGAGTCTTAAATTTTTATTGATTTTACCGCTTAACCTAACACCCGCAATGATATCATTCTGCACATTTTCGTCATCTTTGTTTCTTGTGATACCAATTCTGCGTGAAAAAAACGGATTGGCTTCACGGGTGTTTCCAAAATTGGCAAACAAATCGCTGTTGTCCGTAAAAAACTGTCTTCTTTCAGGTAACGAAATTTCAAATCGGGTGGTGTTTGTGACCAAATTATCGTTTTCAACTTGTGAAAAATCGGGATTGAGTGTAATATCCAAATTCATGCTATTTCCAAGAGATATTTTAGCATCAGCGCTCACTTTCACGTCCGAACTGGTTTTGTTTGTTTCATAATCTCTGGCTATAAAACTTGTCAGAGAAGGAATTATAGCCATCGGTGTTTTGTGTTTTCCCAAAGGCTTTTCGAAAATCATATCGCCCATGTATGCCAATCCGAAAATACTTTGGTTTTGCGGAATGTTTGCCCATGATGAGGTTTCGTTGTTTTGCGTATCAAACCGGTAGCTGTTGAATCGCCATTTGGTTTCTCCTTCTTTAAACTTGAATGAGGTGAGCGGAATTTCTATTTCGGATATGAAATATTTGTCATATTGCTTGGTTTCTGCCTTCCATTTCACGTCCCAAGCCGTGCTGAAGCCACTTGTGTCAGCTCCACCATTAGAAATTAATGCTTCTCTCTGAACACCATACGGATTGGTTCCAAAAAGAAAGGCAGTCGTGCCATCGTTAAAAGTATCAAACACCAAACTGATGTTGTCGCTTCCACCCGCCCTAAAATCGCGTTGAAGCGAAGGGACAACATAATTGTTATCAGAACTAAAAACCTGTATGGCTACATATAAGTTTTTGTCGTCATACAAAAATTTGATACTGGTTTTTTGACCGGATTTCACACTGTCAGTCGGAAAAAATTGCCAAAAATCATCAGCTGTCCCGGCCTGATTCCAAATATCTTCGGAGAGGTTGCCATCAAGTTCGATTTTTTCAGATATATACTTGACCGTAAATTGTCTTTGAGAAAAAACCGTTGTACTGATAAAAATTAGCGCGATGAAGCTAAGGGCAAAGTTTGGTTTGTACATAGCTTCAAAAGTAAAAGTTTAGATGTTAAAAAAAATCTAAAATATTATTAATTTTATATGGCTGCGTATTTATATTTTATTTTTTCATGCCCCTTCTTACCAATGTTTCCATCGGCTTCAAACAGCAGTATATAAACGTATTAACTGGCGTTTGAACACCCAATCTGTTGCCTTCAGAAATGATATACCCATTAAAATTGTCTAACTCAGAAGGTTTCCCGTTCATGATGTCTCGCTGCATGGAAGCTGTAGTTTCAGGTGTCTGCGCATCAATTGCTTGAAAAATACTTTTCAAATCTGAATCACCCAGCGGGATGTTTTTTTTATGGGCAACATTCATGATTTCACAGGCAGTCTGCATCATGATATCGCGAATTCCAACGTTTGACCGATTGACACCGACCGGCATGCGAGTCAACGCACCGATACCGCTGATGGTACAGATAAAAAGAAACTTTCGCCAGATTTCGAGTTGAATGTTTTCAGGGATTATACATTCAATACCGGCCTGTAAAAACAGCTCTTGAATCTGCAAAACTCTTTCGGTTTGCCGATTGTTTATTTCTCCAAAAACGATTTGCGGTATAAACGATGGATGCGAAATTACGCCCGACGATTCTACAAAGCTTACAATTTTGCAGAGTCCGGCAAGAATTTGATTTTCAGGTAAAACACGGGCAAGTTTGTCGTAATTGTCTGCCCCGTTCTGCAAAGGCAATAAGATTGTTTTTGAACTGATAAAGCCGTAAAGGTTCTGAGCTTCCGCCTCCAGTTGCCATGATTTGACGCAAAGCAAAACTAACTCAGGAGTTTCAAAATCAGACAGGTTATCGGATGCTTCGACAGGAAAATTCGAGAAATTTCCCAGATAACTTTTTACGATTAATCCTTTTTCTCGAATTGCTTCCAAATGTTTTCCTCGGGCTATAAATGACACTTTATTGCCCGCAGCCGCGAGTTTTCCTCCGAAATATCCACCTACTCCGCCGGTGCCGTATATCAGAATTTTCATTTAAGTTGAATGAGTTTTTATTTGAAACAAAGGTAAATTAAAATTGTTTAGTACTTTTACGCCACAATACAAAACGAATGTCAACATCGCTTGAAAAATATAATAAACGAAGGTTAATTTCTTCCTATTTCTCGGTTGTACTGAGTATTTCTTTGGTTCTTTTTCTTTTGGGATTGTTGGGAGTTTTAGTAATCAATGCCAATCGCGTTGCCAATCATTTTAAGGAACAAATTCCTTTGACCGTTTATTTTAAAAATTCCACCAAAGAGCCTGAAATCAAAGAATTGCAACAAGCGTTAGACACGGCAGTTTACGTAAAATCAGTTGCTTATGTATCCAAGGAAGAAGCTGCTGAAAAGTATAAAGCCGAGATAGGTGAAGATTTCATGCAGTTTTTGGGTTACAATCCGCTTCAAAATTCCATCGATTTGCGTTTCAAATCTGATTATGTGACCAAAGAAAAGATAGCGGAAGTAGCCCATCAAATCCGAGCCAATGAGTCGGTGAGTGAAGTAAGTTATGACGAGCCTTTGGTGAGTTTACTAACCGAAAATGTCAAAAAAATTGGTGTTTGGATACTCGGACTCAGCGGTGTTTTTTTCCTCATTGCTATTTTGCTAATCAACAGTTCTTTGCGCTTATCTGTATATTCTAAACGATTTATTATAAAGACGATGCAAATGGTTGGTGCGACCAAACCATTCATCCGAAGACCGTTTATACTGCAACACATTCGACTTGGACTTTTGGGTGCTTTGGTAGCACTAATTATTTTGATGGCCGTTTTATTTTATATAGACAAAACCTTTCCTGAGCTACAAATGACACAAGATAAATTGCTTTTGGCAGGTTTGGCTTTGGGCGTTGTTTCCGGTGGTATAATCATCACTTGGCTAAGCACATTTTTTGCAACTCAGCGCTTTTTAAATCTCAAAACAGACGATTTATATTATTGATTATAAATTTTAAAACATGGAAAAAAAACAAGAAAACGCCACCTTTATTTTTCAAAAGAAAAATTACAAGTATATGTTTATCGGATTGGCAATCATAGCGTTGGGTTTTATTCTCATGGCTGGTGGCGGCAGCGACAATCCTAATTTATTCAGCGATAAAATTTTCAGCTTTAGACGAATTCGTTTGGCACCAGCTTTGGTTTTGATAGGTTTCGCTGTCGAAGTATATGCGATTTTATTAAACCCCAATAAGGGCAAATGAATTTTTGGGAAGCACTTTTTCTGTCAATTATTGAAGGACTAACAGAATTTCTTCCGGTTTCATCAACCGGACACATGATAATCGCATCCTCATTTTTTGGTATTGCGGAGGATGATTTTACAAAACTTTTTACAATTGTTATTCAATTGGGAGCCATTCTTTCAGTGATGGTTTTGTATCTCAAAAAATTCATGCAATCACTCACTTTTTACTATAAGTTGTTTATTGCTTTTATCCCCGCAGCATTTTTCGGGCTTTTATTCAACAACATGATTGACAAACTGTTGGAAAACCCTTTGGTGGTAGCCGTTTCGCTTGTTTTGGGTGGTTTGATATTGGTTTTCATTGACCGAAATTTTAAAGAAAGTCAGCACACCGAGCCGAGCTACAAAAGTGCTTTTAAAATCGGTTTGTTTCAGTGTTTGGCTATGATTCCGGGTGTTTCGCGCAGTGCGGCGAGCATCATTGGCGGGATGACACAAAAATTGTCGCGAAAAGCCGCTGCAGAATTTTCATTCTTCTTAGCAGTCCCGACTATGTTAGGGGCAACGGTTAAAAAAACGTATGATTATTTTCAAAATGGATTTGAAATCACATCTGAACAGTCGAATTTGCTGATTTTGGGAAATATTGTTGCCTTTTTGGTTGCATTGCTGGCTATCAAGGGTTTTATCGGGTATTTGAACAAACACGGTTTTAAAATTTTCGGATATTATCGCATCTTTTTGGGCGTACTGATTATCATCATTCACTATTTCATTTATCCATTGACCACATTTTGATGACTGCCGAAGATTTTCAAGACGGAAAAATATTACTCATTGATAAGCCTTTGAATTGGACTTCTTTTGATGTGGTAAATAAAATCCGGTTTCATATCCGGAAAAAATTTAATCTCAAAAAGATAAAAGTTGGGCATGCCGGTACGTTGGATCCGCTGGCAACTGGATTACTCATTCTCTGCACCGGAAAATTAACCAAGCAAATTGACACGATTCAATCGCTCTACAAGGTTTATGAAGGTACGTTCTATATCGGTGCCACCACGCCTTCCTTTGATTTGGAAACGCTAGTAAACCAGCAGTTTGTCACAAATCACATCAGTGCCGATATTTTGAAAAATGCAGCTCAAATATTTGTTGGGAAAACAAAGCAAATCCCACCTATTTATTCAGCCATTCAAAAAGACGGAAAAAGGCTTTATGAATTGGCTCGCAAAGGAATTGAAACAGAAATCGAAGCAAGGGAAATTGAAATTTTCAGTTTCGAAATAACTTCCTTTGATTTACCCGAAATATCTTTTCGGGTGGCGTGTAGCAAAGGAACTTACATTCGTTCGTTGGCAAACGATTTTGGCAAAGCAATCGATTCGGGAGCTTATTTATCGTCTCTCAGACGAACGGAAATAGGAAATTATACCCTCGCAAACGCGCAAACTTTGGATGACTTTTTAGCTTCTTTTTAATTTTAGAGTCTTTCGCTTGATTAGCTTCTTTCGAGGAGTGAAATCAAATCTTTCATGATGCTTATTCCCTTGTCTTTGTTGTACCACATTTGCAAATCTTCTTTAAAAGCGGCATCCAAACTCCCGTGTTCTTTTTTGTAATCCTCGACCATTTTAGTAGCTTCGGAAGGTCTTGGTCCCCAAGTTGATAATACTTCTAACGTATTTTTCTCTAATACGATTAACTTGGGTATGGATTGAGAACCATTTGTCAAAAATTGATCCATCAAATCCATGTTTTCATCTCTGATAACAATTCGAAGCCGTATGTTTGAATTTAGTTCGGCAATCTTGTTGATTACCGGTAACACGTGTGCCGCATCACCACACCAGCTTTCAGAAATGACAAGCCAAGTAATTTCTTTGTCAAATTTCGAAACTTCCTGTACGATTTCTTCAGGTACGCGCAGGGTCTTGTCCCAACGATGCATTCTGCGGTCATTGAGTTGAGTGTAATTTAAAAGACTTTCGGATTGGGTATTGCCTGTGGATTTGTTTTCTTCTAAAAGCTGTTGAACCAATGCGCGGTATTCATTGTAAGACATTGATTTTTCAAGGCTTTGTTCTATTGTACAGCTTAGTTCAGTTTGTGTTTCTATACTCATTTTAAATTAAATTTTGTTGTTTGTCGTGGGTTTATGATTTGGCTTACGCAATGCAAATTTGATGAAACTTATTGGAACGGAATGTGATATTTGTCACATAAAAAAAAATCCGCGAACGCACTTACTGCTCCCGCGGATTTTTCTGAATCTATGTTATTTCTATCGTTGATTAACCAAGAAAACGGCATTGCTGAAAACCAATTTGCCACTCTGCCAAAACTCTCTGAACAACGGATTGTCTGCCATGTAGATAACCGAGCCTCGCCCGAGGTTTTCTACACCAAATGTCATGCTTTTTTCCAATTTTTTGAGCAGTTCATTCCCAACAAATCCGTTAACCAAATCATTTTTGCTTTTGATGTATCCCGGATTTGTTCCGTCCGTGAGCAGTTTAAAAGCATCGCCATCTAACTTGAGTGAAAAATAATCATTTTCCAATCCAAAAAATAAAGGATTCGAATGGTCGGTTGCCAACCTAAAAATGCTTCCGGGCGTGTATTCGGTCAACGCGTGACGTTCTTCGTTTTCATAAGTCACCAAGTTTGGCTTGTCTTTTTTTAAAGTATCTGATTCTGAATTAGTTTTCAAACCAAAACCATCCACATCGGCAAAACTGCTCAACGCATTTTCCATCAAAATGAGCTTGTTTCCTTTTTTTACCCAATCAGTCAAATTTGCTATGTCACCCGCTCTCAAGTTACTTCCGTAATAACCGTTCGGAATGATTAAAACATTGTATTGATCTAAATTTACACGGCCAAAATAATCTGTATCCAAAATAGTAACCGGATATCCTATTTCTTGTTCGAAAAAGTGCCAAACTTCGCCAAAAGACAAGGTGGAAGCACCTGAACCGGAAAGTATGGCGACTTTCGGCGGCTTGATATATTTCACCGAAGAAGAACCAAAATCATTTCCGGAAGCAACAAACCCGGTTGTGGCAGCATGCAAATTGCGGTGGTAGGTTTTGGCAGAGGCAACAACAATCTCATCAAATCGATTGTTTCCAACATTGATTCCTCGACTGATAATCAGCGTTCCTCTTTTAAAGGATTTACCATCTACCTGAAAATCGTTTTCTGCAAAACTCACTTTGATATCATTCTGTATCAAATATCCCAACCATTTTGTATCTTCGGTGTCGTTCCATTTAGACAGATATGCATAAGGTTTTTCTATAAATTCATTTGATGGTTCTGCAATCGAATATTTCCCGGAATGTGAGATAATTTCTTCCAGTGCAAATGCTTTCAGATTGTGCGCATAAGGTAAAGTCCAAGCGGTAATGTCATAGGTGAGCGAATCTGACAATTTTGTTTGCGGCTCAAACAACACCCGAACCAAATTGGCTTTGGGCTGGTTGAGATTAACAACCAAATCGTTGGTGCTGACAGGCAATTTGAGTTGTTGAGTCGCAACTGCATAACTGAATCCTTTGGTAACCAGATTGGCTGTTGCTGATCCGTATTGAATGAGATGCTCATCAAAAAAATGCGTTAATCTTCTCAATTCGTCCGGATCGGTTGTCCCTTTGATCACGAAACTTTTATAACGCGAAGCTGTGGGTTTTTTATAATAGTTAACGAACTCATTTACCAATCGATCTGCATTGAGTGAAGCTACTTCGATGGTAGAAAGTCCGGTGGTGTAATGATGCGCGATCCGGTCTTTGAGTGTGAGTACATTGCCGTCATTTTTAGTGATTGACAAACCGGCTCCGATTCCACCTTGTTCAAAAGTCATCCCAATGGCACCGGAATAAACCGGATAAGTGTCGCCATAACTTGGATACAACAAATCGAATACCTCTTTGGAAAAATATAGCCAACCGTTTTGGTCGAAATACTTCGCGTTGTTTTTCCCGATTTTCACCTGAAATTCGCGTTGCCAAGGGGTAATTACTTCGTGATAAGGCTCGGCAGCCGGCGCAAAGTAGTACGGTGCATTGTATCCCTGTTCATGAAAATCTACATGCACTTGAGGCAACCATCGATTGTAAATTTTGATACGCGCTTGCGATTCGATTTGCGTCAACCAAGCCCAATCTCTGTTGAGGTCAAACATATAGTGGTTCGACCGTCCGCTGAGCCAAGGTTCGTGGTGTTCCTTGCTGTTTGGATCGGCGTTGCCGGGTTTGTTTCCAAACTGTTTGTACCAGTTTGCGTACCGATCGCGGCCGTCCGGATTGATACATGGATCGATAATCACGACCGTGTTTTTAAGCCACGACTGGGTTTTTTCATTGGATTTATCTGCCAAATCGTAGAGCGTTTTCATGGAGGCTTCCATGCTCACGGCTTCGTTGCCATGCACATTGTAACTCAACCATACCAAGGCTGTTTTGTCGGCGGTATTTCCATGGTTTCCGAATCCCGCCCGGGCAAGATTTGCCTTTCGAATGTCTTCGAGTCGCTCAAAATTCTCGGGAGAAGCAATAAAAGCAACAAACAAAGGTCGGTGCTCGTAGGTTTCTCCATAATATTCTAGTTTGATGTTTGGATTGTTTTCCGCAATGTATTTGAAATAAGCTTCCATGCGGTGATGCGGGGTAAATCGTTCGCCCAAAGTATAACCCAAAAATTCATCGGGTGTTTTGAGTTGTGCAATTGTTGTAAAACTTAAAAAAAGTAAAAAAACGGAAAGGTAAAGTTTGTAAGTTTTCATAAAAGATGATTGATGTTTCTCATTTCAAAAGTAACGAAAGTTTACTTTAAAATAATAACAAAATCATCTAACCTGAGTTTGATTTAAAACTGATTATATATTCACACATAATCTATTTTTTTGAGCATACAGCCATCGTTTTGTCATCATTTTGCATTCCCGAGTCGTCAAGAGCAAAAATGCCGCCAAAAACCTATAATTTTTCTATTCAATCCCGGCGTTAAAACGCCAAAATATCCAAGTTTATCTTTATGTGATTTTTATGAAATCAGTATCCCAAAGCGCAACAAAAAACCGGACTTTTAAAATACGTTTCCAACTAATTAGGCTCAAAGCTGTAAAGAATATCCAACGCGCGATCTAGTTTTTCGGCACGGTAGGAAAGCCAAACATACAGGCTATATTCGGGAAAATCGGGATCGACAAGCAAAAGCAAAGTGACCGGAAAATTGTCTTTGGTACCTTCTACAAATACGCCCCAATAGCCGTTCAGATTGTTTAAAGATGTGGTCTCCGTTAAATTGACAACCACATTTCGATTTGCCCAATCCAACAAGTAAGATTTCATCTGCCGATAGGATAAATTTTCGTCTTTTTTTGGAAAAATACTCAAATTGATATCCGAATTTCCCGCAATAAAGTTATAACCGTCACTCTGTGAAACCACAAAATCAGTAGGAATTTTAAATTTGGTTTTGTAGCTGTCCCAGTTGTAGGTGATGTCTTGGGCGTTCAAAATTGTCGAAGAAAGAAAACAATATATAAATATTGTTTTCAAAAGACGGGCCGCATTCATAGTGTATTGTTTTTAAGTTGTTTAAGTAAAATTAAACAATTTATTTTAACAAAAACAAAAAACAAATAACTTTTTTTTAATAAATATTTTCGATGAATATCAGTGCAATTGCAAAATTGATTCAACGATCTTCAAAGCGCATTTTTCACCGTCGATAGCCGCCGAAACGATGCCGCCGGCATACCCCGCTCCTTCTCCACACGGATACAGTCCTTTGATTTGTATGTGCTCCAGGGTTTCCGGATCGCGCGGAATTCTCACCGGCGATGAAGTCCGGCTCTCCGGTGCATGCAAAACAGCTTCGTTGGTCAGATATCCTCGCATCGATTTACCGAATTCGACAAAACCATTTCGCAAAATTTTTGTGAGAAAATCCGGAAAAACCTGTCCCATCTCCACCGAAGTTGTACCCGGAACATACGAAGTTTTAGGGATATTAGAAGAAACTTTGTTTTCCGTAAAATCAACCAATCGTTGCGCCGGCACACGCTGTGTTTGCCCTGCAAGTTGCCAAGCATTTTGTTCGATAGATTTTTGAAATTCCATGCCTGCCAAGGCTCCAAATTTAGCAAATGATTTAAAATCTTCTAATTTTAATTCGATGACAATTCCGGAATTGGCGGTACTTTGATCGCGTTTGGAAGGTGACCAGCCGTTGGTGACCACTTCACCCGGACTCGTGGCACAAGGTGCAATCACACCGCCCGGACACATACAAAACGAATACATCCCTCGGCCATTCACTTGTCGGACAATTGAATACGGAGCCGGTGGCAAATATTCGCCACGGTAATCACAGTGGTATTGAATTTTGTCTATCAACTCCTGCGGATGTTCGGCTCGCACGCCCAAAGCAAAAGGTTTGGCTTCTATAAATATTTTCTTTCTGTCCAACAATTCAAAGATGTCACGTGCCGAATGTCCGGTGGCCAATATGACTTTATTCGCCGAAATCACCTCGCCATTTTGTGTGATAACACCTTGAATTTCATTATTTTTAATGACAAAATCCGTTACCCGAGTTTCAAACAAAACTTGCCCGCCACTTTCGATTATTTTTGCGCGGATGTCCTGAATGATTTGCGGCAATTTGTTGGTGCCGATATGCGGATGCGCTTCTATCAATATATCCGGTGAAGCACCAAAACCAACCAACAATTGCAATATTCTGTCCACATCGCCACGCTTTTTCGAACGGGTGTACAACTTTCCATCCGAATACGTTCCTGCGCCTCCTTCACCAAAACAATAGTTGGAATCTTCGTTTACCAGGTGATTCAAATTAATCGCTTTTAAATCACGTCTTCGTCCCCTGACATCTTTCCCGCGTTCGATAACAATTGGTTTCAATCCCAATTCGATTAACTGCAATGCAGCAAAAAGTCCGGCGGGACCTGCGCCAACGACAATCACTTCTTGCGAATTGGCTATATTTTTATAATCGGGAAGTTGAATGGGATGTTCGATACATGGTTCTCCTTGAAGAAAAACTTTGACTTTCAGATTGATTTTAACCGCTTTTTGGCGCGCATCAATCGAGCGTTTTAAAATTGAAACATGCTGAATTTCTTTGACTGAAATTTTGAGCAGTCCGGATAAATAATTTTTTAACAAGGGTGGGCTTGCGGCAATTTCGGGGCTTACTTGGAGTTGGAGTTCGCGAGGCATTTATACAATTGGATTAAGGGAATAGTTTATAAATGTCTTCTCGCTTGGCGAATCGGGCAAATTCAACAACATTTTCATTGTAGTAAAAACCCAATCGATATTTGCCAATTCTTAACCGGTAGGCTTCTGTATGTCCTTTTAACTTTTTGATATTCGAAATTTCGACTAAGGTTTGGGCGTTTTTAATTTCATTAATCACATCTAAAACCTTCTCTTTCAACACATCATCTTTTAAATTTTGAATGTCTTTCAAAAATGATTTTAGATACAAAACTTTCATTTTCGTAAAACTTTGAGCACTTCTTCCTCATCAACAAAATCGTTTCTGTCAGCTTCCTGCATCAACAACAACAAACCGAAATCCTCCTTTTCCTCTTCAGTCAAGTTCTTAAATTTTTCCAACTCCTTGTTTTTAACATAGGAGTGCACGGCATTCTCTATTAATGCTTTTACGCTCAATTTTTCAAAAACCGAAATTACTTTCAGCTTGGTTAGCGTGGCTTGGTCAATATCAATTAATTTTCTCATAACAATTTATTTTTTTGCAAAAATATACAGTATATATAATATATACAAACATCTTGTTCACATGGCTTAGATACCACTTTGAAAACGGCGCGATTTAAACCATAAAAAACGGGCGAAATGCCCGTTTTTTTTTTTATTACTACGAATTAAGTGCTATCAATCTTCCGGGTGCATAAAAGCTTGTTTGCCCAGCAAGATTTCTTCTGTTTCGACATGACTTTCATCCGGCACACAACAATCCACCGGACAAACAGCGGCACATTGAGGCTCATCGTGAAAGCCTTTGCATTCGGTACATTTGTCAGGCACGATGTAATATATTTCGTCTGAAACCGGCTTTTGCGCCGCATCGGCATCCACCTCTTTGCCGTTGGTGAGCACCACTTTTCCTTTCAGTTTGGTGCCGTCGGCATAACGCCAATCGTCAGCACCTTCGTAAATAGCTGTATTTGGACACTCCGGCTCGCAAGCTCCGCAGTTGATGCACTCGTCTGTGATGATAATCGCCATAGCTGTGATTTTTTATTTATTCTTACATTTGTGGTGCAAAAATATAACCAAAACCATTCATAAGCAAACCCAATGATGTTAGAAAAAACCAAAGAAGCATTTGCAGGCTTAGGTTCGTTTTTAAATGCATACATTTCTACCAAAAATTCGACAGTTATCTCGCAGACAGCCAAAGCAAAATTTGATACTTTGACACAAGCCGTCAAACTGTCAAACCAACAAAATCAGTGGTTTACGGAAGAAAATATCGACAACGCACTTACCTATTGGGCTTCCAAACTAACCTTGACCGAACTCAACCGTTGGCTCAAACCCTATCATTTTGCCGCAGCTTCCAATAAAACCGTTGCCATCATCATGGCGGGAAACATTCCGCTGGTCGGATTTCACGATTTGCTTTGTGTGCTCAGTGCGGGATTCAAGGTGCAAATAAAATTGTCTTCCAACGACCGGACACTCTTACCCTGTTTGGTTGCTGTTCTTGTCGAAAATTATCCCGAACTCAAATCACGTATCGAATTTGTCGAGCGTTTAAAGAATTTCGACTTGGTAATCGCCACGGGCAGTGACAATACGGCGCGGTATTTTGAATTTTATTTTAAAGATAAGCCGCACATCATCCGGAAAAACCGCCATTCTTTTGCTGTTCTAAAAGGAGATGAATCGCCCGAAATGCTAAAGAATTTGGGGAGAGATGTTTTTACTTATTTCGGTTTGGGTTGCCGAAATGTCTCAAAGATTTATGTACCGAAAGAATATGCCTTTCATTTTTTCTTTGATGCAATTCAATCTTTTGAACCGCTGATTCATCACCACAAGTACAACAACAACTACACCTACAACCGAACCGTTTACTTGTTGAACAGCGAAACTTTCCTCGACAATGGTTTTCTGATTCTTAAAAACGATTCATCAACATCTTCGCCGCTTGCCACCGTTTTTTATGAAACTTACGGTGATTTGGAAACCTTAAAAACCCAACTCAAACAAGCCGAAGCGGAAATACAATGTGTGGTTTCCAATGACTTTATCGAAGGGGAAATTGCTTTCGGACAAACCCAAAATCCGGCATTAAACGACTATGCCGACGGCATTGACACGATGTTGTTTTTATCAAAATATAACAATTAAAAATTTATTGTTTTAGTAACAAAGATTTTCCCATATAATTAGCACCTTTGCACAAAATTGAATGAAAAAATGTTCACCGTACTGTTGTTCAATCTATCGAGACAATCGTTGAAGAGAACACTTTGAAAAACCTAGATTGCGCGTTCCCTGAGCGGAGCCGAATGGAACAACTTGAAACTTGAAACCTGATGCTTCGACAAGCTCAGCATAAAAATTTGAAACTCGGAATATTAAACCTGAAACATTAAATTCTAACATACCTCAAAATGAAAAAACATAATTACAGTGCCGGTCCTTGCATCTTGCCAAAAGAAGTTTTTGAACAAGCTGCTGCTGCTGTCATCGAATTTAACAATTCAGGTCTTTCCATACTTGAAATGTCACATCGCAGCAAAGACATTGTTGCCGTGATGGAAGAAGCGCAACAATTGTCTTTGGAATTGCTCGGATTGCAAAACAAAGGTTATTCAGCGCTCTTTTTGCAGGGTGGAGCCAGCCTTCAGTTTTTGATGGTAGCCTACAATTTATTGAAAAACAAAGGTGCTTATTTGAATACAGGTACTTGGGCGACCAACGCCGTCAAGGAAGCCAAACACATTGGAAATGTGGAAGTGGTTGCTTCATCCAAAGAAAATGGATTTAAAAACATCCCAACCAATTATCAAATTCCTGCCGATGCCGATTATTTCCATTGCACCAGCAACAACACCATTTATGGAACACAGATGAAATCTTTTCCGGATACGCATGTTCCTTTGGTTTGCGACATGAGTTCGGATATTTTTTCGCGCAACCTCGATTTTTCAAAATTTGATTTGATCTATGCCGGCGCACAAAAAAACATGGGGCCTGCCGGAACTACTTTGGTCATCGTAAAAGATGAAATATTGGGTAATACAGGTCGAGCCATCCCTTCTATTTTGGATTACAAAGTGCACATCGAAAAAGAGAGCATGTTCAACACACCGGCTGTTTACGCAATATACGTATCGCTGTTGACGCTTCGTTGGTTGAAAAAATTAGGCGGAATTCCGGCTATCGAAAAAATCAACGACCAAAAAGCTGCTTTGATTTACGGCGAAATCGACCGCAACCCATTGTTTGAAGGATATGCAGACAAAGCCGATCGATCAAGTATGAACGCGACTTTCACCCTCAAAGATACAGCCCATCAAGAAGCCTTTGATGCCCTGTGGAAAAAAGCCGGCATCAGCGGATTGAACGGTCACCGTTCGGTAGGCGGATACAGAGCGTCTATGTACAACGCCTTGCCACTAGAAAGCGTGCAAGTGTTGGTCAACGCCATGCAGGAACTCGAAAAAACAGTGTAAGAACCAATCCAAAAATCTCAATACTTAATACTCAATTCTCAATACTTTTTTTCATGAAAATCTTAGTAAACGACGGCATTTCGGAAAGCGGACACAAAGCTTTGGAACAAGCCGGATTTGAAGTTATTACCACCAAAGTCGCACAAGAACAAATCATCAATTACGTCAACGAACACCAAGTGGTTGCCATTTTGGTGCGCAGTGCGACCAAGGTTCGCAAAGACATCATCGATGCCTGCCCGAGTTTGAAACTCATTGGTCGTGGCGGTGTCGGGATGGACAACATCGATGTGGATTATGCCAAAAGCAAAGGCATCCATGTGATCAACACACCTGCCTCCTCCTCTGCTTCGGTAGCCGAATTGGTGTTTGCGCATTTGTTTTCCGGCGTGCGTTTTTTATACAACGCCAACCGCAACATGCCGCTCGAAGGCGATACCCGTTTCAACGAACTCAAAAAAGCGTATGCCGACGGTGTTGAACTCAGCGGAAAAACTTTGGGAATAGTAGGTTTCGGACGTATTGGGCAAGCAGTTGCCAAAGTAGGCATCGGTTTGGGCATGAAAATCATTGCTTTCGATCCGTTTGTAAAAGAAGCCACGGTAACCTTGGATTTTTTCAATGGAAAATCGTTGGACTTCAACATCCAAACGCAAAGCTTTGCGTCTGTTTTGAAAGAAGCCGATTTTATCACCCTGCACGTTCCGGCGCAGAAAGAATACGTGATCGGCAAAAAAGAATTTGACCTGATGAAAGACGGTGTAGCACTCATCAATGCAGCGCGTGGTGGCGTGGTGGACGAAGTTGCACTGGTAGAAGCACTTGATTCCGGAAAACTTGCCTTTGCCGGTTTGGATGTGTTTGAAAACGAGCCTACACCCGAGCTCAAGCTCTTGATGCACAACAAAATATCGTTGACCCCGCACATCGGCGCAGCGACCAACGAAGCCCAAGACCGCATCGGCACGGAATTGGCTGCGCAAATAGCAAGCTTGCTCAAATAAATTTATTAATATTTTTTTTATAAAAACAGCCGTTTAGCTTTGCCTAAACGGCTGTTTTGTTATGGTAAGGTAGCTATGAGATTCAGAAGTTGAGTACGCCAAATTACAGCTAACTCCTTAAAAACAGTTCATTTTCTAAAAAGAAAAATCTCCATTTCTTAAGTTTAACTTAAGTTCAAAATATTTTAGTAGGGTTGCGGTTTAGTTGACTGTTTGATGATTAAACTGAAATAAATATGAAAACAACAATTTATGCAACCCTGCTATTCGTAAGCTTTCACCTATCTTCTTTCGCCCAAGAATGGCATACGAATTTGGCTGCTGCTCAAGAAAAAGCAGCCCAACAAAACAAAAACATTGTATTGGTTTTTTCAGGTTCGGATTGGTGCGCACCTTGCATCAAATTGGACAAAAACATTTTGCAATCGCAAACATTCAAAGCGCAAGCCCAAAAAAACTGGGTATTGCTGAGAGCTGATTTCCCCAAACTCAAAAAAAACCGACTTCCGGAATCGCAAACCGAACAAAACAACCAGTTGGCAGCAAAATACAACGCCAACGGGTATTTCCCTTTCGTAGTGCTGCTCAGCCCGGACGGTAAACTTTTAGGGGAAACGAGTTTTTCCAATCAATCGCCCGATGCTTTTGTACAAACCCTCAACCTATACGACAAAAAATCATGGAAAGATTTGTCTTCGCACTGATTGTCCTCTTTACCTCTGCTGTCTCCGGACAAAAGATTTACAAACGCGCTTTGTCCATGCTCGGCAGTCCGTTTGAGATAACGGTGGTTGCCAACGACAGCATTTCCGGCAAAAAAGCATTGGATATGGCGGTGGCTGAAGTACGACGTGTTGAAAACCTGATCTCTGATTGGAAACCGGATACCGAAATTTCGGCAGTCAACAGAAATGCGGGCAAACAAGCTGTGAAAGTAAGCAATGAGGTGTTTGACTTGGTAAGTCGATCGCTCAAAATATCCGAACTGACCAAAGGTGCTTTCGATGTGAGTTATGCCTCCATGGATCGAATCTGGAAATTTGACGGGAGCATGACCGCGATGCCAAGCCCCGAAGCCATTCAAAAATCAGTTGAAAAAGTCGGCTATCACAACATCATCATGGACACCAAAAACACAACCATCTTTCTCAAAAATGAAGGCATGAAAATCGGTTTGGGCGGTATCGGTCAGGGCTATATTGCCGACAACATCAAAGCTTTGTTGATAGCAAATGGTTTTCATTCGGGCATCGTGAATGTTTCAGGCGATGTGAGTGCTTGGGGCGCAATGCCCGATGGCAAACCGTGGACAGTAGGCATCGTAAACCCGATGAATAAAAACAAAATTTTCGCGACCTTTCCGTTGATTGACAGTGCCGTAGAAACTTCCGGCAGCTACGAGAAATTTGTGGTTTTTGACGGAAAAAGGTATTCACACATCATCGACCCGCGAACAGGCTATCCGGCAATGGGCATTGTGAGTGTATCGGTTTTTTCGAAACAAACCGAGATATCCGACGCCTTGGCTACCTCCATTTTCGTGATGGGGAAAGATGTTGGCTTAAACTTAATCAACCAACTGAAAGGCATCGAATGCATCATCATAGACAATGAAGGTAAAATATTCTCTTCTGAAGGAATCAAATTAGAAACAAAACAATTGTAATCAATGAAAAAAATCCTAATCATAGGCTTCCTTTTGGTAAGTCTCCAATCGTGCACCGTTGTTCGGGAATACGAAAAAATTTACATCAACGACCCGGACATGGTACTTTCGGCACGATCGTCCGAACGATTTGAAAACGCATTTCAAGTCTATCGCGAAGCGGCTGTCGGTGGCGGCGGTGGAAAAACGGGTGGTGGCTGCGGCTGTAATTAATTCATTTCTTATTTAAGATTAATCCATGAAGTACTATTTATTCGGGCTCTTCGCGAGTCTGTCCTTGCTTACTTTTGCCCAAAATGACAACTCAGCTTATAAAAAAAGAGTGTTGGAAAGCACCGAAATCGAACTGTTGTCAAGTTATTACAGCCAAGACGGTTCGCACTCCGTCATTGGTGGCGGAATTGGCACAGAAGAATTGACCGATGCCACGCTTTCCATCGTACTCACTACACCTCTCAACGATGATGACGTGTTGACCGTTGACGCAGGTGTTTCCGCTTATACTTCAGCTTCTTCGAGCAACATCAACCCGTTCAACAGCACGGGAGCTTCCGGCGGTGGCGGCGATGACGATGACGATGACGGCCCAAGAAATAACACCGGTAATTCGGCTCCAACCGGCACACCGTGGGCAGCATCATCAGGCGCTTCCAGAAGTGACGAACTTTTTTATCTGAATGCGGCATACAGCCACAGCTCGGAGAGTAGAAATTTCATTTGGAACTCGCATGTTTCCGTTTCCAATGAATACGACTATACTTCTTTTGGTGTTGGTGGTGGCATTACCAAACTTTTCAACGAAAAAAACACCGAAGTTTCTCTTGGTGTGAATGCCTATTTTGACACTTGGCGACCAATTTATCCGACTGAACTGCACGAGTATTCAAAATATGGCAATGGTTTTCTCAATCAAGGATTTTTTCAAGGTGTGACGGTTTTGGATCAGAACGGAAATGCTTCAACCGCTTACAGACCAACCGGATTCAGTCAGCACAGCCAAACCAATCGAAATTCGTATGCGTTAACTTTGGGCTTTTCGCAAATCTTGACCAAGCGGTTGCAAGTTTCCTTGTCGATGGATGTTTTGTTGCAAGATGGTTTGCTTGCAACGCCTTATCACCGAATATACTTTGCCGACAAACCCAAATTTTATATCGGCAATGCAGGGTCTATTCCTTTTTATACCGACCCGCGCAACAAAGATGTCTTCCGCTTGGCTGACAATGTGGAACAGTTGCCAAACAATCGTTTCAAAGTGCCGGTAGGTCTGAGAGCCAATTATTACATCAGCGAAATGTTTGCACTTCGAACCTATTACCGCTATTATTACGATGATTGGGGAATCACTGCGCATACGGCAAACTTCGAGTTGCCCGTAAAAATCACCCGAAGTTTCACGGTTTTCCCAATGTATCGATACTACACCCAAACACAGGCTGATTATTTCGCACCTTACAATCAGCATGTGTCCACCGAAAAATATTACACCTCCGACTACGATTTGTCTGCCTTCAACAGCAATCAGTATGGTTTTGGAGCGAGTTACACCGATATATTCACCAAGTTTAAGATTGGAACTTTCGGTTTGAAAAACATCGATGTTCGATACAACAATTACAACCGAAGCGACGGACTCAACGCCAACATTGTCACTTTTGGATTAAAGTTTATACAGAACTAAATCCGTAAATTATACTTTTCTACCTTTGATTTTGCCTTCGGACAGTTTCTCACCCAAACTTGTCCGACGGGTGGAATCGCTTTCACACCCAAACTTGCTATCTTTGTCACATGTTGCATTTGTTTGAAAAACATCTCGAAAATCATTTTCCCGATCTGCTCGGAAAAAAAATGCTTGTTGCGGTCAGCGGTGGAATAGACAGCATGGTTTTGGTAGATTTATTGGTAGTACTCAAACAAAACATCACACTGGCACATGTCAATTTTCAACTGAGAGAAGCCGACTCCGATGCCGACCAATTATTTTTGGAAACGTATGCGCAGAAAAATGACATTCCTTGTTTTGTAAAATCATTCGACACCCGAACGTTTGTTAAATCTGAAAAAATATCTATTCAGGAAGCCGCTCGAAAACTTCGGTATGCCTGGTTTGAAGAATTGATAAAAACCCATCATTTTGATTATTTGTTGACGGCTCATCACTTAGACGACAGCCTCGAAACCTTTCTCATCCACCTGAGCCGTGGTACCGGAATCGATGGTTTGCTGGGGATTCCTGAACGAAATGAGAAAATTGTCCGACCCTTGCTGATTTTTTCTAAGGCGCAAATTATCGCTTATGCCGACACAAGAAACCTCGCTTGGCGAGAGGATATCAGCAACCAATCGGACAAATACCTGCGCAACCGAATTCGGCATCATGTCGTGCCCGAACTGAAAAAATTGAATGAAGATTTTCTCGGTAATTTTCAAAAAACATTGACACAACTTCAATCGAGTGCTGCTTTTATTAAAAATCAAATTGAAGATTTTAAGAACATCTATTTTCACAAAACAAAAAATGGCATCGAAATTCCATTGGAAACTTTATCGACCTACAAACCTGAGGAAAGTTTTTTGTTTGAATTGTTTAAGCCCTACCATTTCACCGATTGGAAAGCCTTGAAGGAACTCTTGGAAGCACAATCGGGCAAGCAGCTTTTTTCGACCACGCATCGCTTAATAAAAGATCGCAGCAAATTGATATTGATTGAATTGAATAATGAATCTGTTGAAGGTGAATATCTCATCGAGGGAAACAACACCGAAATCACACAACCGATTCATCTGAAAATTTCCGATGCTAATACAATTCAAAAGGGAAACCACTGCGAAATTTATCTTGATAAAAATTCGTTAAAATTCCCTTTAATCCTCAGAAAATGGCAGCAAGGCGACTACTTTTACCCTTCCGGAATGGGCGGCAAAAAGAAAGTGAGCAAATGGTTTAAAGATGAAAAAATATCCTTGCCCGAAAAAGAAAATACCTGGGTTTTATCTACTGAAAATCAAATCGTTTACTTAGTAGGTAAGCGTGCTGACCAAAGATTTTTAGCCGACGAAAAAACAGAAAATTTAATTCGAATAACCTATTACCCCACCTAAACTTCTCAAGAAAAATTATGAAGAACACTTTTTCAATTTCAATAAAACAAATCATCTCAATCTGTTTGATTGTGTTGCCTTTGTTCACACAAGCACAAATTTACCAACCCGTGAAATGGTCGGCAACTGCCGAAAACAAAACTGATCAGTCTGCAACGATTGTTTTAAAAGCCACCATCGACAAAGGTTGGCATCTCTATGCGCAACACATCGATGAGGGCGGTCCGATTCCGACTGAATTTGAATTTTTGAAACAAGAAGGAAACTACAATTTGGTCGGTGAAACATCCGAAGAGAAAGGCATCGAAAAATTTGATGCAATCTTTGAAATGAACATCAAGTATTTTGAAATTGAAGCCGTTTTCAAACAGCAAATCAAACTGTTGAATAAATCAATCAACGCCGTTGAAGTCGAAGTCACATTTATGGTTTGCGACGACACCAAATGCTTGCCGCCCGACACCGTGAGTATCCCTGTTTCTTTGACGGGCGAAATTACTTATCAAAAAGAGGCGAAAGAAACCAAAAGCGTTTTTCAAACTTCATTCCCAACAGAAACAGTAAAAAACACAAACCAAGAAAAATTCGTTCAAACCGAAAAAACACCGTTAAACAACCAAGGACTTTGGGCCATTTTTTTTATCGCCTTCCTTTCCGGATTTGCCGCCTTGCTCACGCCTTGTGTTTTCCCGATGATTCCGCTCACCGTGAGTTATTTCACCAAACGTGGCGGCTCGCGGAGCAAAAGCATTCGCGATGCCGGGTTTTATGGATTTTCCATCATCATCATCTACGTATTGCTCGGTACTTTGGTCACTTGGATATTTGGTGCCGATGCACTCAACATACTGTCAACCAACTTTTGGTTTAACCTCGTTTTCTTTGCCATTTTGGTCATTTTTGCACTTTCCTTTTTGGGCGCGTTCGAAATTACCCTGCCGTCCGCTTGGGCAAATTCGGCAGACAGACAGGCAGACAAAGGCGGCGTTTTGGGTATTTTCTTTATGGCATTGGCGTTGGCTGTTGTTTCCTTTTCCTGTACCGGACCCATTGTCGGCACGCTGTTGGTGCAAGCTGCCTCGCAAGGCGGATTGGCACCCGTGGTCGGCATGCTCGGATTTTCATCGGCTTTGGCTTTGCCGTTTATGCTCTTTGCACTCTTCCCGAATTGGTTGCAATCCTTGCCTAAATCGGGGGGTTGGTTGAATTCTGTGAAAGTAACTTTGGGCTTTTTGGAACTTGCGTTGGCATTCAAATTTTTGTCGAATGCCGATTTGGTTTTGCAATTGCATTATCTGGAAAGAGAAACATTTCTGGCGATTTGGATAGCAATTTTTGGTGCGATGGCGTTTTACTTGTTAGGTCTCATCAAACTGGCACACGACCCAGACCAGGTAAAAATATCTGCCGGCAGGCTCAGTTTAGGGCTTGCCACGCTCGCTTTCACGCTTTATTTAATACCCGGACTTTGGGGTGCGCCACTCAAAATAATCAGCGGTTTTCCACCACCGATGCAATACAGCGAATCGCCCAACGGATTGGGAGCTAATGTCGGTACAAACACAGCAAAATTGCCAGAAGATGCGGAATACGGTCCGCAGCAAATACCCGTTTTTACGGATTATGACATCGCTTTGGCTTATGCAAAAAAAGTTGACAAACCACTCTTGATTGATTTCACCGGATTTGCTTGTGTCAACTGCCGGAAAATGGAAGAACACGTTTGGTCAGATTCCGAAGTCAAAAACATTTTGACAAACAAAGTTGTACTGGTCTCTCTTTTTGTGGACGACCAACGAAAACTCCCTGAAAGTGAGCAACATGTATCGCCGTCAACCGGCAAAAAAATTAAAACCATCGGAAACAAATGGAGTGATTTTCAGATTACAAAATACAAAACCAACGCACAACCTTACTATGTTTTGGTCAACCGCAACGAAGAAACAATTCTCGACCCCATCGCCTATATGCCGGATCCAAAAATATTTGAAGATTGGCTTAACAAAGGAATCGAACAATTTTGAAAATATAATTTTAGTCAAATGGTTTAAACCGCATTTTAAACAATGAGATTTCATTTATCGCATCAACACAGACAGCGATTTATTCGATTTAATCAAAAAGAAAAAAAAATAAGATATATTTGCTTAACACTTTTATATCTGAAAAATTATAATCCATGAAAAAACTACTGTTTTTCCTCATTTGGGCAACTACTCCCCTGCTCTTGGCGCAAACCTTCGATGTCAAAGAACACTACGACAAACAGGAAGTCAGCATTGTTATGCGTGACGGCATCAAACTGCACACGACGATTTACAGCCCGAAAGACACTTCCAAGAAATATCCTATTTTACTGCAACGCACACCCTACAGTTGCGCACCTTACGGCCCGGACGAATTTCGAAAAAATATCGGTCCCAATCAAACCCTGATGCAGGAAGGCTACATCATTGTTTATCAAGATGTAAGAGGCAGATGGAACAGTGAAGGCGTGTATGACAACATGCGTGCTTTCATCCCAAACAAAAAGAAAAAGCAAACCGATGAAGCTTCCGATACCTACGATACAATTGATTGGTTGGTCAAAAAAGTAGCTAACAACAATGGAAATGTAGGCGTTTGGGGTATTTCTTATCCTGGATTTTATGCCACTTACAGCCTGTTATCCGGACACCCCGCACTGAAAGCGGTTTCACCCCAAGCACCAATCAGTGATTTTTTCTTCGACGATTTTCATCACAATGGTGCGTATTTGCTGAGCTATTGGATTGCGACTGCACTTTTTGGACATGAAAAAACAACGCCTACTACAAAGGATTGGTATCAATTCCCTGACGTAAAGACCAAAGACGGATATCAATTTTATTTAGACAACACACCGCTTTCCAAGTTGGATGCCTATTATGACGAGAACAATGTGTTTTGGCAACAGCTGAAAGATCATCCCAACTATGACGAATTTTGGCAATCTCGCGGGATTCTTCAACACCTCAAAGACATCAAGCCGGCGGTGATGTTTGTCGGCGGGCTTTTTGATGCAGAAGATCTTTACGGCCCGTTGAACAGCTATCAAACCATCGAAAAGAACAGCACCAACTACAACACCCTCGTGATGGGACCTTGGAGTCACGGCGATTGGGCGCGTGTTCGGGAAAGACAAGCCGTTGGAAATGTGTATTTTGGTGACAACATATCCGAAAATTTTCAAAAAGAGGTTGAAACCAAATTCTTTCATCATTTCTTAAAGGAAAATGGCGAAGCCAATTCAGGTTTGCCCGAAGCGTACATTTTTGATACCGGCAAAAAAGAATGGGGGAAATTTGATCAATGGCCGCCCAAAAATATCGAAACCAAAAGTTACTCGTTGACACGGCAAGGTGCGTTGGCAGAATTCGCTACGCGTGAGTTTTCATTCCGTGAATTTGTGAGCGATCCGGCCAAACCGGTACCTTACAACGAAGATATTGAGATCGTTTTCACCCCCCGAAAATACATGACAGACGATCAACGATTTGCTGCCCGTCGTCCGGATGTGTTGGTTTATGAAACGCCCGTGCTCGACAATGACCTGACTTTTGTTGGCGACTTGTTGGCCAAACTTCAGGTGAGCACCACCGGCACTGATGCCGATTGGATAGTGAAACTTATCGATGTATATCCCGCCGACCATGAGGAATATCCCGAAACGCAAGACCATTTGTCCATGAGCAACTACCACCAAATGGTGCGCAGCGAGGTGATGCGCGGTCGATTCAGAAACAGTTTTGAAAAACCGGAGCCATTCGTGCCGGATGAAGTCACAGCGGTGGATATCAAACTTCAAGATGTGTTGCATACCTTCAAAAAAGGACATAAAATTCAGGTTCAAATCCAAAGTACTTGGTTTCCACTGATTGATCTGAATCCACAGACTTTTGTGCCTAATATTTTCAAAGCCACCGAAAATGATTTTCAAAAGCAAACGCATCGGGTTTACAATTCATCGACGATTGAATTTCATGTTTTGAAGAACTAATTTCAACAAAACCTCTATTGAAGATTGTTCGTACGCTACGTGCGCTTTGAAATTTCTTGTAATGCCCTGACTGAAAACCTTTGTCAAAGTTTAAAACTTTGACAAAGAATGGTATGATGTTTTTTTCACGTGTTTTTTGCACACTTTCCGTGGAATCGACCCATTTTGCTTTGTGCGAAATTAACCGGTAAGTCGGCACAATCAACTATGGATATTTGCAGCGTTTTTAATACCTTGCAAACTTTCTAAAATTGACCTAAAAAATGGAATTGGTAAAAGATTATTTTCAAAAATTATTGGATTTGGGGATAGATTATTCTCCAAAATTGTTGGTTGCATTGCTTATCTATTTTATTGGCATTCGCATCGTTCGCATATTCACGAGAATTTCAAAAAAAATGATGATCAAGCGAGAGCTTGACATCACGCTCCAGTATTTTTTAAGCAGCCTCATCAACATTTCTCTCAAAGTTTTACTGTTTATTTTGGTGGTTGCACAACTCGGCGTACAGACATCGAGTTTCATCGCAATTTTGGGTGCGGCTTCCTTGGCGGTTGGCCTGTCGTTGCAGGGTTCGTTGGCAAATTTTGCCGGTGGCGTTTTGATTTTGATTTTCAAACCTTTCAAAGTGGGTGATTTTATCGAATCGGTTGGCGTATCGGGTACGGTAAAGGCTATCGGCATCTTCAACACCCTGCTCAATACCGTTGACAATCAATTGGCTATTGTTCCCAACGGGAAGTTATCGAACGACACCATCATCAATTACAACGGCGAAGAAACCCGTCGCAAAAACTTTGTCGTGGGCATATCGTATGGCTCTGACATCAAAAAAGCCAAAGAAATTTTGTTGACAATTGCTCGCGAACACCCAAAAGTTTTAAAAGATCCCGAACCGGTGGTTTTTGTGGCCGAATTGGGAGACAGTTCGGTAAATTTATCACTGCGGATTTGGGCGAAAAACGAAGATTTTTGGGACGTGAATTTTTATTTGATTGAGGAAACCAAATTGCGATTTGATCAAGCGAAAATTGAAATTCCGTTTCCGCAACGCGTCTTCCATCAAGCCAAATAATTTTGTGGAAAGTCATCGTTTTTTTTAATCTTTGTCAAAACCAAACCTCATGTTGAATACTTCCGCGCAATTTGATGAAATTGCCAAACAATGTGCCGATTTATTTGAGAAAAAACTCAAAGATTACGGAGCGGCATGGCGAATTTTGCGTTTGCCCTCGCTGACCGATCAGATTTTCATCAAAGCACAACGCATCCGCACACTGCAAGAAAATGCTGTCAGGAAGGTCGATGAAGACGAAGCCTCCGAGTTTATCGGCATCATCAATTATTCGGCCATTGCGTTGATTCAGTTGGAACTCGGCGCAGCACTACAACCCGATTTGAAACCCGAAAAAGCATTTCAACTTTACAAAGAAAAAATCGCTCAAGCCAAGGCGTTGATGTTGGATAAAAACCATGATTATGGTGAAGTTTGGCGCGACATGCGTATCAGTTCGCTCACCGATTTGATTCTGCAAAAAATACTCCGTGTCAAACAAATTGAGGACAACGCCGGAAAAACCATCGTTTCGGAAGGATTGGACGCCAACTATCAAGACATGATTAACTACGCTGTTTTTGCCTTGATTTTGATGAATGATGCTAAGACCGAAGCCTGAAAATCTGTGGTTTCATTTCTTTTCTAAACAGCAAGATTTTCATAAAAAAGAAGTCGAGTCCAACTTTTGCATTCCATACATTTTTCAACCTAAAAAATTCATTATCAGATGCTAAAACGAATATTTTTGAGTCGTTGGAGAGTTTATTTTTGATTTGGTTGAACTGTTCCAAATGAATTGATTTTGCGTCGATAATCAGCCAATCAATTGTTTTTAAGCTGTTTATAAAAGAAGATTGTTCGTCTATTTTCAATTGGATAAACTGACAGTCTTCATTTATTTCATTCAATAAATCAAATAGAATTTGATGCCTTTCACCTATCCAAACAAGCTGTTTGGGCTTAAAGAAATTGATGAGTTTAAGAAACAATCGAATTCTTTTCCGATCGAAATAAGAAAATTCACGAAATTTATTATTTGCGATGAGGATTTCTTTGGCTGAATGTGCGGATTTTTTGTCAAAGACAGCATTTTCCATCAACGCATAGACATAAGGTGAATGTATGCCGTGTCGATTGTTCGCATGTATCCAAAACCAAAAATAACGCAAGGAACTCATTGTCAGGCTTCTGATTTTTCGAGTAATTCGAGCCAACGCGTTTCGTTTTCTTCAATCTGAAGAATGGTCACATTGCGTTTTTTCGCATTTTCGGCAATCTCTTCGGCAGTGATATTTTCCTTGAGAAAAAATGCTTCAAGCGCAGTTTTCTCCTCGTTCAATCGCTCAATCTCTTTTTCGATTTGTTTGATTTCTTTTTGTTCGGCAAAAGTCAGACCCGACGAAGACTCCTTTTTTTTCTCGTTTTGAACCGTTTTTTGTTCAAGCTGTTTTTCCGAAGGCGTACTGTCTTCATAACTGCGGAAATCGGAATAATTTCCGGGAAAATCTTCCACCTCGGTATCGCCTCTGAACACAAACAAGTGATCGACGATTTTGTCCATAAAATAACGGTCATGCGATACGACGAGTAAACAGCCCGGATAATCGAGCAAGAAATTTTCGAGCACGTTCAGCGTGATGATGTCGAGGTCATTGGTTGGCTCATCGAGTATCAAAAAATTGGGATTTTGAATCAGTACCGTACATAAATACAAACGTTTTTGCTCGCCACCACTGAGTTTTTCGACAAAGTCGTATTGTTTTTTGCGGTCAAACAAAAACCGTTCTAACAAGCCTTCCGCAGATATTTGACGTCCTTTTTTAAGCGGAATATAATCGCCGTAAGTCCGGATCACATCAATGACTTTCTGACCGGGCTTGATAACGATTCCCTTTTGAGAATAATAGCCGAACTTGATGGTTTCGCCAACCACAATTTTACCTGCATCAGGTGCAAATTCTTGTGTAATCAGGTTGAGAAAAGTGGTTTTACCGGTGCCGTTTTTGCCGATGATGCCGATGCGTTCGCCGGGGAGAAAAGCGTAGTTGAACTTGTGAAGTATCTTGTTTTCGCCATGTGAAAAACAAACTTGGTGAAGCTCGACGACCTTGTTTCCCATGCGTTCCATGTTGATTTCCAACTCCACACGATGTTCTTTTCGGCGTTGTTGCGCCTTTTCTTTGATGACATAAAAATCGTCAATCCGCGATTTTGATTTGGTTGTTCGGGCTTTGGGTTGGCGACGCATCCAATCGAGTTCTTTCAAAAACAGGTTTTTGGCTTTGTCTGTACTGCTTTGTTCTTGCTCGATTCGCGCTTCTTTTTTCTCGAGATATTGGGCATAATTTCCTTTGTAAGTGAAAAGTTTGCCTTGATCGAGCTCAATCATTTCGTTGCAGACTCTTTCCAGAAAATACCGGTCGTGAGTCACCATAAACAGCGTCATGTTTTCCCGTGCGAAAAATTGTTCGAGCCACTCGATCATCTCCAAATCGAGGTGATTGGTCGGCTCGTCGAGCAAAAGTAAATCCGGTTTTTTGAGCAATGCAATGGCCAAAGCCAGGCGTCTTTTTTGACCACCGGAGAGCGTTTTGACCGTTTGATTCAAGTCTTCCAGTTTGAGTTTGGAAAGAATCTGCTGGTATTGCGATTCAAAATCCCAGGCCTGGTTGGCGTCCATTTTCTCAAACGCTTTTTGATACGCATCCGCGTTGTCCATGTTTTGGAGCGCGTGTTCGTAATCGGCAATGATTTTTAGAATGGGGTGTCCGGAAGACAAAATAGCCTCTTCAACCGAGCTGTTTTCGGGTAAAATTGGATCTTGGGGCAGATATGAAATGGTGATTCCTTTGCGGGAAACCACCTGACCCGTATCCGAATTGTCAACACCTGCCATGATTTTGAGGATACACGTTTTGCCCGATCCATTTTGGGCAATTAGGGCAATTTTTTGACCTTTGTTGATACCGAAAGAAATGTTTTCGAATATAACACGCTCGCCAAAAGATTTTGAGATATTTTCTACGGTAAGGAGATTCACTTTTTAAAATTTTGAGCAAATTTAGACATAAATGACAGTTAGAATCGAATTAGTTTTTAATATTGTCGTTATAGACAGTATATTTGTTGCTGACTAAACATAACATTGAATACAATGCATTTAAGGAATCTGCTGATTTTTTTATTTCTAATAAGTATCTCATCATCGTGTATCACTACCAAACAACTTACTTATCTTTCTGAAGATGATGGTTTTGTGAATGATTCCACACATGTTTATCAAACCCTAAAGACCCCTTATAAGGCACAAATCGGCGATGTTTTGAGCATCACAGTTAAGACAACCGATAATAATTTAGCGCAACTTTTTAATCCGACCAGCAATTCAGAATCCGCGGATTCGAAAGGAGGCGGTTATTTTAGTGGTTTTTCGGTGGATTTGCACGGCAACATCCGCATCCCTACTTTGGGTGAAATCAATGTTTTGGGATATACTTTAGAAGAGATTCGAATCGAGATAGAATCTTTGTTGTTAAAAGATTATTTCAAAACCGAATCGAGTTTTTTTGTAACCGTCAAATTATCTGGTTTCAAATTTACGGTTACAGGAGAAGTTGGTTCACCCGGGACGAAGTCGCTTTTGCAAGATCAACTCAATATCATTGAGGCATTGGCAAACTCGGGAGAGGTAAGTCTTACAGGTGATAAGCGTGATATTAAAATCATACGCCAATATCCGGAAGGTCAAAAAATTCACAGCATCAATTTGACCAAAGCCACCGCTTTTCAATCGCCCTATTTCATGTTGAAACCCAACGATATCATCTATGTAAAGCCGCTGAAACAGAAATCATTGGGAACAGGAACTACTGCGGTTCAATCTTTATCGACCATCCTGACAGTGCTCACATTATTAACCACTACCATCATTTTGACGACAAGATAATATGCTCGATGAAAATTTTTCTATAACGGAACACAAGTCAAATTTTGATTTTAAGTCATTCTTAATCAAAGTTTTGAGTTATTGGAAACTATTTCTAATATGCATCATTATTGCGTTTTCGATTGCATATAACAGCAACCTCAGCAAACAATCCATTTATAAAATGGACACTTGGATAACCATCAAAGACGAGCAAAATCCGTTTTTCACTTCAAACACAAGTTTGGTTTTTAATTGGGGTGGAACCACGGACAAAGTTCAAACGATGATGACGACTATCAAATCTCGTACGCACAACGAAAAAGTGGTAGATAAACTCAATTATTTTGTAAACTATACCAAAGAGGCAAAATACTACAAGCAAGATATTTACAAACAAACGCCTTTTTATGTAGAAATTGAAAAATCGAATCCGCAATTACTTGGCAACGAGCTGGGTATTAAATTTCTCGACAACAACCGGTTTGAACTTCGTGCCAATTTTGAATCTTCCTTGGTAACCGCCCAAAATTATCAGACCAAAGAAATTGTTAAAATTCCGGTTGGAATTGGTGAATTTAAACAAACTTTCTCCGCGGAAGAGTTTGTCGATCTTCCATTTGTATCATTCACCTTACGAGCTTCGGGAAACAAACTTCCCGTTGGAGAAGAATATCTGATTAGTTTTTCAAATTTTGATGCTGTTGTCAATCAATATAAAAACATACAGATCGAACCTGAAAACAAAAATTCTTCGGTCTTGGTGATGAGCCTCATAGGAACAAACAAAGCCAAGTTGGTTGATTACCTAAATGCGAGTGTCGAAGTGCTAAAAGAAGATCAATTGCTTCGTAAAAATCTTTTTGCTACCAATACCATCCGTTTTATCGACAGTAGTTTGACCAATGTATCAAAAAACCTAAAATCAGTTGAGGAAGAGCTTAATTCCTTTAAAAAGCAAAGTAAAATTTATGATCTCTCAGCAGAGGGAACAAAAATTTCTAATAAACTCACTTCGCTTGATGCTGAAATTACGCAGATTGATCAGAAACTTTCATTCTACGAATCGTTAGAAAAATATCTAAAGAGTAATAAAGACTATACGCAGGTGCCCGCACCGGCATCGGCTGGAATAGACGACCCAAATATTATTTCGGGAATCTCCAAAATAGTGCAATTATCCGTTGAAAGATCCGGCTATGAAGCAACCGTTCGGAATGAAGCGCCTATTTTTACCGAACTCGATCGGAAAATAAATGCCGTTAAAAATGTGTTGTTTGAAAGCATCAAATCCAATCGTGAGATTATATTACTCCAGCGGACAAATACCCAACGGGAACTCTTCCAAACGGAATCTGAACTGCGCAATCTGCCGGAAGATCAGCAAAAACTTTTGGGGATTCAAAGACGGTTTAACATCAGTGATGGATTGTACAACACATTTTTGCAAAAACAGAGTGAAGCAGAAATTGTTCGAGCCGCAAACGTGTCGGACATTGTTGTAATCGATACGGCAAAAGACACCGGCAACGGCCCGATAGGTCCAAACACACGCCTCAACTACTTGATGGCATTATTCATCGGCAGTCTATTGCCAATTTCATTGGTGTTTATTTTAGTTTTTATGGACACCAACATTCACAACCCGGATGAGTTAGGCAAAATTTCTACCGTGCCTTTATTGGGCGTGGTTGGAAGAAGCAAGCAAAGCAAACTTGCTGTACACAACAATTCGCGCTCAGCTGTTGCGGAGGCATTCAGAAGCATTCGTTCGAGTCTTCAGTTTATTTACAGCAGACAAAAAATAGAAGGAAACAAAACACTCTTGGTTACTTCATCGGTGAGTGGAGAAGGGAAAACATTTTGCTCCATCAATCTGGCGACAGTTTACGCACTCAGCGGAAAAAAAACGGTGTTGTTAGGAATGGATTTGCGAAAACCAAAAATCAGCGCAGAGTTTGATTTGGAAAATGATGTGGGCATAGTCAATTATTTGATTGGTCAGGCGAGCATCGAGGAAATTATCAAAACTACAAAAATAGAAAATCTCGATTTGATTGGTTCAGGGCCTGTTCCACCCAACCCTTCAGAGTTGATCATAGGTGAACAAACAGAGTCATTGTTTAAAAGCCTTTCTGACAAATACGATTACATCATTATTGATTCACCGCCCGTCGGGCTGGTTTCAGACTCCGTAGAATTGTCTAAATATGCCGATGCCGTTGTTTTTGTCGTGCGTCAAGATTACACCAAAAGAGACATGCTTTTGGGCATCAATCAAAAGCAAAAAGATGGTTTGTTTAGAAATATCTCATTCATATACAATGATTTTCAGTCCAAAGCAAAATATGGATACGGCTATGGATATGGATATGGATACGGCTATGGTTACGGTTATGGCACTTACGGAAAAGGTTATCACGAAGAAGAAAAAGACACGACAAGCATGAAAAGAATTATAAAAAAAATGAAAAAAAAGTTTTTTAGAAGATGAAAAAAGAAGAAGACTGGCTTTATGAAATTACACCTCATCACCAACTTTTTTCACTTCGTTTGGGAGAATTGTGGCGTTATAGAGATTTGCTCTTTTTGTTTGTAAAAAGAGACATTATAACTATTTATAAACAAACCATTTTAGGCCCGCTGTGGTTTTTAATTCAACCGGTGATAACGTCGATTGTACAGTTTTTTGTGTTTGGAAAATTGGCCGGAATTCCCTCCGATGGGCTTCCCTATTTTCTGTTTGCTTTGGCTGGAAACACGCTTTGGTTTTATTTTTCTTCCTGTTTTAACTCAACGTCAGTCACTTTCAGGTCTAATCAAAATTTGTTTGGAAAGGTCTATTTCCCTAGGGTAATCATGCCACTTTCAACGACAATTTCCAATCTTTTCAAATTTGGAATTCAATTTTTATTTTTTGTATTAACGATTGTTTATTTCAATTACAAAGGTTTTGAAATTCGTCCGAATTTATATACACTTTTACTGCCACTACTGTTATTTATCATGGCGTTGATTTCCTTAGGATTGGGGATGATTATCAGCGCGATGACTACCAAATACAGGGATTTAAGCTTTTTGGTTTCTTTCGGTATTCAGCTGTTTATGTATGTCACCCCGGTGGTTTATCCCGCTTCACTCATCTTAAAAAAACTGCCGGAAAACCTCAAAATATTGGTCTATTTGAACCCCCTAACCGGCATTTTGGAAACTTTCAAATACGCATTTTTGGGACAAGGATCTTATTCCGTTTACGGATTAGCCTACAGTTTTATCTTTGGCCTGTTTATCTTCTTTTTTGGACTGATAATCTTCAATCGAACTGAAAGAAAATTTATTGATACAGTTTAGACCTGCTTGTTATTTAGCTTTTAAATCCAAATTTTCCAATAAATTGAGCAATCCCAAATGACTTTTTAAGAAAATAGAAAACAAAAAGTACATTATAAAGATAACAGGAACAGCTACATATTTAAAGGCGATTATCAAAATGATGGACAACAGTACAAAAACATATCGCACCCAATTGTATTTGAATCCGTTTGTATCCTTTTTCAAAGAAAATAATCGAATAGGGGAATTTAGCAAAAAAGCACTAATGAAAGTGATGCCAACCAAAACCCAAGAACTTCCTAAGGCAATGCCAATCCAATTTGAATGATGCGAATCTAAAATCAACGGCAAAGTGCAGATAAACAAGGCGTTGGCAGGTGTCGGCAATCCTATGAAATACTTGTCTTGACGTGTATCTATGTTAAATCTTGCCAACCGGTAAGCTGAGGCAAAAGTAATGACAAAACCCAACATGGGCAGAGTCGGGATGATGTCAAAACCGTTTTCCGACACAGCGTTATTCAAATAAAAATGAAAAAAACTTAAGCCATAATTTGATGTTGATTGACTCCAAAAAAGCAAATGAAACATCACGGTTCCGGGTACCAATCCGCTGGTAATGACATCAGCCAATGAATCCAATTCTTTTCCCAGATTGGAAGAAACGTTTAACATTCTAGCAACATAACCGTCAAAAAAATCGAACAAAACACCCAGACATACAAATAACAAAACCAATTCCATTTGTCCCAACACCGCATAAAGCAAAGCCATGATGCCGCTAAACATATTGAGTAAAGTCAATAGATTGGGAATGTGTTTGTCGTATTTAAACATTTGAGGTTGTGTGGTAGTGCAATGTTTTCTCTTAAATTTGTCTGTGTTCACAATAACAGTCTGCTAAATTAGTTATTTAATTTAAAAATAATAAGATATTTGCCACTAATCAAAAATTTATTGAAAAAACTTCTACTTTTTGGATTTTTCGCCATCATACAAATAGCAATGTTTGGGCAAACTGCGCGCAAATACTCCAACGAATTTTTAAATATTGGCGTGGATGCAGCAGCCTTAGGCATGTCTAATGCCGTAGTCGCTCACACCAACAATGTCAATTCGGGCTATTGGAATCCGGCGGGTTTGATTCAACTAGAAGATCAGGAAATGTCGCTGATGCACGCCAATTATTTTGCGAGCATCGCCAATTATGATTACGGTGCTTTTGCCATGCCTTTAGACGACCGAAGCGCGATTGCCTTTTCACTCATCCGATTTGGGGTCGATGACATTTTGAACACCACCGAACTCATTGACAGCGATGGAAACATCGATTTCAACCGCATCAAACTTTTCTCGGCAACCGATTGGGCTTTCACTTTTTCCTACGCTCGAAAAATGCCGGTTCAAGGTTTTAATTACGGTGTAAACGCCAAAGTTATCAGGCGCGTTATCGGAGACTTTGCCTCTGCTTGGGGTTTTGGTTTTGATTTGGGTGTGCAATATGAAACCAACGGATGGCAATTCGGATTGATGGTGCGCGATGTGACCACTACCGTTAATTCATGGACTTTTGACCAAAAAGAATTTGAAAAAATACGCGATGCCATCCCCGGGCAAAATCAAGAAACGCCCGAAAGCACAGAAGTTACCATTCCCAAAGCACAATTGGGTGTTGCGCGACTTTTTGAAATCGGTAGAGATTACGAACTTTTGACTGAGATTGATTTGAATGTGCGTTTTGCCGAAACCAATGACCTCATTTCGAGTTCATTCGCATCCATTGACCCGGCTGTCGGATTTGAATTCAACTATCTGAACATGGCTTTTTTACGATTTGGCGCAGGCAATTTTCAAAATGTAAAACAACTCAATGGCAGCGAGGAAGTAAATTTCCAACCCAATTTTGGTGTAGGTTTCCAATACAAAGGCATACAAGTCGATTATGCCCTCACCGATATTGGCGATCAAAGCGTGGCTTTGGTTTCCAACGTGTTTTCAATACGCATCGACTTGGGTGTTTTCAGATAATTGTGTCAATAAAAATAGGAAAGTTAATCGATGGCTTCGACAAAGTTTTGAACATAGTCAGGGTTGAAAGTTTATCTTTGTCAAAGATTAAAATTTCGACAAAGATCCAGCTGATGAAAAATTTTCTTTTATCGTTACTATCCGGTCTGCTGTTGGCACTGAGTTGGCCAACTTACGGTTTTATACCTTTGATTTTTATCGGATTTGTCCCGCTTTTAATGCTCGTTTACAAGATTGGGCAAAGTGATTCGAAACGAAAAGGTATTAGAATTTTCCTTTTTGCCTATTTGACTTTTCTGATTTGGAATTATATCACCACCAACTGGCTTCGAAACTCCACCGAAATCGGCGGTTGGTTTGCGGTCCTTGTCAACAGTTTTTTGATGGCTATTTTAATCTTAATTTATTACAAGATTCAAAAGAAAACCAACCTAAAAACCGGACTCGTTTTTTGGATTACATTCTGGATTGCTTTTGAAAAATTTCACCTCTACTGGGATTTCTCTTGGCCTTGGCTCAATCTCGGAAACGTGTTTGCAACCTCCACCCATTGGATTCAATGGTATGAATACACCGGTAGTTTTGGCGGCAGTCTTTGGGTTTTGATTGTCAATGCTATGCTGTTTTCGGTCTGGATAAATCGAAAAAATTATACCCAAATAATTCTTATCAAAAATTCGATTGTTGTTTTGGTCTTTTTGATTGTTCCAATCTCAATTTCTCATTTGATAGAAACCAATTATCAAGAAGAAGGGAAATCGGTGGAAGTCATCGCACTCCAACCCAACATAGACCCATACAACGAAAAATACAACCAAAACAACCTCGATTTTTTTGATCTTTTCTCAGATTTGACAAAAAATCAAATCACCGAAAAAACTGATTTTATCGTGGCTCCGGAAACTTTTTTTGCCAAAGGAGAACAAGTAGACAAGCTGCAAAAATCACCGCTTATCCATAAACTCAATGGCTTTGTGATGGAATATCCAAATCTCAATATTCTTTCCGGTATTTCGCTCATTCAAATTTTCAACAATCCGTATGCGGGTGGCGAACAAACCAACCAATACAATTCATATACTTGGTACAACGATTACAACTCGGCTTTGTTTGTCCATAAAGACAAACCGCTTGATCTTTATCACAAATCCAAATTGGTCGTGGGCGTAGAAACCATCCCCTACCCGAGTGTTTTTAAATTCTTGCTCGGGAACTTTATGATTGATTTGGGGGGAACTTTAGCCGTAAAAACCACCCAGAAAAATCGCGGCGTTTTCACTTCATCCAACGGGCAATTTAAAGTTGCTCCCATCATCTGTTATGAATCCGTTTATGGGGAATTTGTCACCGGTTACGTTCAGAACGGCGCCAACTTTTTGGCCATCATCACCAACGATGCTTGGTGGGGCGATACGCAAGGTCATAAGCAACATCTCAATTACGCACGACTGAGAGCCATCGAAACACGAAGAAGCATTGTGCGATCAGCAAACACAGGTATTTCGGCCATCATCAACCAAAAAGGGGAAATAGTTTCGAGTCTCGGTTACAACCAAAAAGGTGTTTTAAAAGGCAGTTTAAAAACCAATGAAAAATTGACTTTCTATACCCAATACGGCGATTATATAGCTAGAATTGCCATTTTTATTTCGATTTCTATACTATTTATCACCATTTTCAGGAAGAAAAGGATATTTTAAAAAACGAAACCAAGACCTCACAGCCCCGATATTTCGGGATTGAAAACCTGTGAGGTCTTGAAATTATCTAACTACGGCAAACTTAGCCGGTTGTTTGTTGCGATGTTTCCAACGTCGGTGTGTCCAAAGATAAAATTCAGGGGTTTCCCTAATTTGTTCTTCGAGGATATTCAGATACTTATCCGTAATTTCAAACGCAGCGGTTTTTGTCGAATCTTCACAAATCGGAACCAAAGTTGCTTCGTAGTGCCCGCGTTTTACTTTATTGACTTTCAGATAAATAACTGTCAAATCATAGCGTTTTGCCAAATTTTCCGCTCCGGTGAAAACAGGCGATTTGATCCCCATAAAATCTCGCCAATATTTCGCGCGCCTCCATGAAGGCGACTGGTCGCTGACCATAGCATAGATTGCCAATACATTGTTCTTTTGATTGTTGACAATGATGCCGGTTGCCTGACCGGCGGTCATCAATTTTGCGTTGAATTTGGCACGAATGCGCCGCACCAATCGGTCAAAATACGGATTGACAATTTTTTGATAAACACCATAGGTTTCGATATCGATTTGTGTCCCGAGTACGGTCATCCACTCCCAACTCGCGTAATGCGAACACAACATGATGATGCTTTTTTTGTTTTTCTTTGCCAACTCGTTTACAACTCCCGCATTTGTAATGACAAATCGTTTTTTCATCTGCTTTTCGGATATGGTCAACGATTTGATCATTTCCAAAAACATATCACACATGTGGCTGTAATATTTACGTTGAATCTGTTTGAGTTCTACTACATTTTTCTCCGGAAATACCAGTTTCAAATTGTTCCAAACGGTCTTTTTTCGATAGCCGACCAAATGATAGGCAATAAAATAAAACACATCCGACATTTTGTAAAAAAGAAAGAAAGGCAGTTTAGAAATTAACCACAAAATCGGGTAGGTAACAATGTATCGAAGTAGTTTCAAGGTCTCATTTATTTTGGGCAAATATATGCTATATTTGAATTTTAAAGAATTCTCTACACACATCCATGATTTACGCATATATCTTGATAGCAATCAACGTGTTGGTTTCCTCCAAAGGTTTCAATGATTTATCATTTTTTGATCGATACAAATTCAACATCGCTTCGGTGCGCAGAGGCGAACAAATCCGAATCTTATCTTCCGGTTTCTTACATGTCGATTGGTCGCATCTGATTTTTAACATGTTGACATTTTACTTTTTTTTTAATGTCATCAACCGAATTTTGGGTGAATGGCAAATGGTTATCATCTATTTTGTGAGTTTGATAGTTGGCAACCTATTGACGCTTTTATTCCACAAAAACGAACCTTATTACACTGCCGTCGGAGCAAGTGGAGCGGTTACGGGAATTTTATACGCCGCCATCTTGTTGCAGCCCGGCATGAGTTTATATCTATTTTTTATTCCCATCCCGATTCCGGCTTATCTTTTTGGCATCGGTTATTTGTTGTATTCTATTTACGGGATGAAACAACGTACCGACAACATCGGACACACGGCACACTTTGGTGGAGCCATCGGCGGGTATGCCATGGCACTTTTCTTTGCACCTCAACTGATTCAACAAAACTTGTTGATGGTGATTTTGTTAGCCATACCCATTGTAATTCTATTTGTGATGCACAAAACAGGAAAATTATAATTTGATTCAACAACAGTGTACGCCATACTCGATATAGAAACCACAGGAGGAAAATTCAATGAAGAGGGAATTACCGAAATTGCCATCTACAAATTTGACGGGCAAGAAGTCGTCGATCAATTCAGTTGTTTGGTCAATCCCGAAAAACCGATTCAACCTTTCGTAGTCAACTTGACCGGTATCAATCAAAACATGCTCCGGTCGGCACCCAAGTTTTATGAAGTTGCCAAACGCATCATAGAGATTACCGATGGATGCATCTTGGTCGCCCACAATGCCGTTTTTGACTATCGGGTGTTGCGCATGGAATTTGACCGTTTGGGCTATCCATTTGAGCGAAATACGCTTTGCACGGTCGAGCTTTCCAAAAGTTTAATTCCCGAAATGCAGTCCTACAGTTTGGGAAAATTGGTACGCGCGCTCGGCATTCCCATGAGCGACCGACATCGCGCCACCGGCGACGCCATGGCAACAGTCAAACTGTTCAAATTGCTCTTAGACAAAGACCACGAAAAGCAAATATTGAAAGCTTTGGTACGCTCGCAACCCATCCGACAACTCGAACCCAAATTGTTGCAAATCATCGACCAATTGCCTGCCGAAACCGGTTTGTACTATTTTCATCGCGAAGACGGTGAAGTCATTTATATCGGAAAGAGCAAAAACATCAAAAAAAGAGTGACACAGCACTTCACCGGGCAAAATCGAAAGTCGAAAAAGATTCAACAGTTTATTGCCGCCGTAACCTTTGAGACTACGGGAAGTGAACTCATCGCCTTGCTAAAAGAAAGCGAAGAAATCAAAAAAAACAAGCCGATTTTCAATGTGGCGCAACGAAAAACATTTTTTGGATTTGCACTGTATTGTCAAACCAACGAAGCAGGATACCACTGTTTGTCACTTGAAAAAAACGATGGCAGGAAAAAGAGTATCATTTCATTTGCAAATTACGAAGAAGGCAAAAGTTTTTTGTATAAACTGGCAGAAGAGCACAATCTCTGTCAAAAATTGTTGGGATTGTATCCGGATTCCGGTGCTTGTTTTTCCCGTCAAACCAAAGTTTGTTTAGGCGCCTGCGTCCACGAAGAATCGGCTGAATCGCATAACCGGCGACTTCTCAAAACAATCGAAAAATTTCAATTTCAAAACAAAAATATACTCATCATCGAACGGGGAAGAAGTCACGATGAAAAAGCAGTCGTATTGATAGAGAATGGTGATTACAAAGGCTTCGGATTCTTTCACTTGAATTACCAAATTCAGCATATTGAAGTGCTCAGAAGCTTGATTACACCCATGGAAAACAACCGCGATACCATTCGAATCATTCAAAGTTTTGTCAGAAAAAGACAAAGCATCAAAATTATTGAGTTTTAAAATCCGTACATGAAATCTCGATATCTCATCAGCATCATCGGACCGACTGCCATCGGAAAAACAGCTTTGGCAATTCGGCTTGCAACAATTTTTGATACAGATATTATTTCGGCAGACTCGCGTCAGTTTTTTAAAGAGATGAAAATCGGGACAGCTGCACCAACTTCCGAAGAAATGGTTGCTGCAAAACATCATTTTATCGGGCATAAAAGTATTTCTGACGAATATTCGGTTGGGCACTTCGAAGAAGAAGCCATTCCGTTAATCAACAAGCTATTTGAAAATAAAAATGCATTGATTTTGGTCGGCGGTTCAGGTTTGTACATCGATGCTGTTTTGTTCGGATTGGATAAATTTCCGGAAGTCGATGCGAAATATCGTCTTCAATTGGACGCACTTTTGCGGGAAAATGGCATTGAAGCTTTGCAAAAGCTCTTGCAGCAAAAAGATCCTGTTTATCTTGAAAAAGTAGATCGAAACAATCCGCATCGGCTGATTCGTGCCTTGGAAGTTTGCCTGTCGTCGGGCAAACCTTATTCGTCCTTTTTGAATCAGAAAAAAATCAAGCGTGATTTTCAACACCTCATCATCGGCTTAGAAACCGAGCGGGAAAAACTCTACCAGCGCATCAACAAGCGGGTCGATCAGATGGTTTCTGACGGACTTGAAGCGGAAGCAAAATCGCAGTATCCGAACAAACAACTGAACGCACTTCAAACGGTGGGTTATCAAGAGTTTTTCGATTTTTTCGATGGGAAGATATCCAAAGAAGAAGCCATCGAAAGCATCAAACAAAACACGCGAAGGTTTGCAAAAAGACAAATCACTTGGTTTAAAAAATACGACGCAACATGGTTTGAGGGCGATTCTGAAAATTATCAAGCCATCACAGCGTTCATTCAACATAAAATTTCCTAAATTCAACCCAAATTTCAATTTTCGAAATGCATCCTTTTATAGAAATATCGGGCAGAAAAATCGGACTTGATTATCCGCCTTTGGTCATCGCCGAAATCGGCATCAACCACGAAGGCAGTTTGCAAGTTGCCAAAGAAATGGTCAATGCTGCCAAACGGAGCGGTGTGGAAGTAGTCAAACATCAAACCCACATAGTCGAAGACGAAATGACCGGCGAAGCCAAGAAGGTGATTCCCGGAAACGCCGATGTGTCGATATACGAAATCATGCGGCGTTGCGCCTTGACTGAAAAAGATGAAAAAGCCTTAAAAAATTATGTAGAAAGTCTCGGAATGATTTTCATTTCCACCCCTTTTTCGAGAGCTGCCGCCAATCGTTTGGAAGCGATGAACGTTTCTGCTTATAAAATTGGGAGCGGCGAATGCAACAATTATCCGCTGCTCGAGCACATCGCAAGTTTTAACAAACCTGTCATTTTGAGTACAGGGATGAATACCCTCGAAAGTGTAGGGAAAGCGGTGGCTATTTTTGACAAACAGCGTGTTCCTGTTGCGTTGTTGCACACCACCAATCTGTATCCGACACCGCCGCATTTGGTTCGATATGGTGCGATGACCCAATTGCACGAAGCATTCCCTGACAAAGTTTTCGGATTGTCAGATCACACGCTTTCTAACCATGCTTGCTTGGGAGCTGTGGCGTTGGGAGCTTCTATTTTGGAACGGCACTTCACCGATCACATGCAGCGAAACAGTCCGGACATTGTTTGCAGCATGGACGAAAAAAACTGCACAGAACTCATCGAAGGAAGCAGGTTGATTTGGCAGATGCGTGGCGGTGAGAAAAAACCCAGTCTAGAGGAACAAGTGACCATCGATTTTGCATTTGCTTCGGTTTGCACCATTGCACCCATCAAAAAAGGAGAAAAGTTTTCCAAAGAAAATCTTTGGGTGAAACGTCCCGGGACGGGAGAGATTTTGGCGGAAAAATACGACCGGGTAATTGGGAAAGAAGCAAATAAAGATTTGGCTTCAGATGTTTTATTAAGTTGGAGCGATGTAATCTAAAAATCATATTTTCGTTCGAGTGCATACCGCATCAATTCGCCCGTACCTTGTAGTCCCAACTTTCGAATCATGTTTTTGCGATGTGTCTCCACAGTGGTTCGACCGATGAAAAGTTTTTCTGAAATTTCGATGTTGCTCAATCCCTGCCCGACGAGTTTTAAAATTTCGAGTTGTCGTTGTGAGAGCGAATCTTCATCCGACTTATGAGGGTTTTTCGAATCCGGCACCCGGCAATTGACCCCTGCATCAAAATAAAGTCCGCCGGCCGCCACCTTGACGATGGCTTCTTTCACTTCTGCCAAACCCGAATTTTTGAGTAAGTAACCCGACGCTCCGGCTTCTATCATTTGCCTAACCGCTTCATCTTGGTCGAACATACTGAAAGCTATCACTTTGATTTCGGGAAACTCTTTTTTGATGATTTTGGTTGCGGCGATACCGTCAATTTTCGGCATGCGGATGTCTGTCAGCACCAAATGTGGTTTGTGCTTTTTGACTTCTTCTATCAATTTTTCGCCGTCATTTGCGGTTCCGACAATTTTAATTTCTTCTTGTTGCATCAACAACAGCGCAATGCCGTCGATCAGCGCTTGATGGTCTTCTGCGATGACTATTCGTATCATATCGGGATGTTTATGATGACTGTGGTTCCTTTTTCTTTGATGGATTCTATTTCCATATTTCCGTCGAGATTTTGAACTCTTTTCTCTATTCCTACCAAGCCCATGCCGCTTTTATTGACAATTTGATGGGTGTCAAAACCTTTGCCGTTGTCTTCCACCATCAGGTTTATCCGATCGTCGTATTGGGTAAGATGAATGTCGGCCTGTGTTGCTTCCGCATGTTTGATAATGTTGGTGATTAGCTCTTGAATGATTCTAAAAATAAGAATTTCGACACTGTTTTCGAGTCTTTCATTGAGCCCAAACTCTTGGATTTCTACCCTTAGTTTTTTGGATTTACTGACATCGTTGGCAAACTTTTTCAAAGCCGGCAAAAGTCCCTCGTTGGCCATGACTCCGGCGTTTTTGGAGTGTGACAACAGCCGGACTTTTTGATACGTTTGTTCGAGCAAGGCTTCAGAATGTGTCAGTATATCTTCACTACCCTGTTTCATTTTCCCCGAAAGACTTTGGAAATTGAGTTTCAGTGTCGCCAAAAGGCTACCTAAATTGTCGTGCAATTCGTTTGCCAATCGGTTTCTTTCTTGTTCTTGGCCGCGAATCATGGCATCGATGGCATTAATTTCTTGTTGCTGCAACAGTTTTTCGGTATGTTGCATGGCCAATCGCTTTTCCTGTTCGATAAGCTTTTGTTTTTTCTTTAAGTTTTTATAGACCAAAACAAAGTTAGTCGTTGCGATGATAAAAATGATAAAAGCAAAAATGGACATATTTCGGCTGAATTTCCTTTGATTTTCCAGTATTAAGTTGTCTTGTTTGAGCTGGAGATTTTCTTTCTCTTTTTTCTCTGTCTCATATTTGGTTTGAATTTCATCAACCGCCAACGCATTGTTCAGCAAATCGAGTTCGTCTTGCATTTTGTTTTTTAGCTCCAAATAATAAACTGCGCTGTCCATCCGCTTTTGTGCCTTTTGGTTCAAATACATGTAATTGTATAGAAGAACCAAATCCTTGCGGTTTTTAATTTTTATTGGAATTTTCAAAGCTTTGTGGAAATATTCCATAGCCTTTGGAAAAGCTTTCGTATCTTGAAATACGCTACCTTGATTTACATACATCCCAAATAAACTGGATTGTGCATAGTAGTATGGGATGGTTTCAAACTTGTCTATGGCCTTTTGATAATTGTCAAAACCTTTTTCAAATTCTTTTTCAAAAAGATCATAATTTACACCCAACAATTGGCAAAACCTACCTTCCATGTAGATCATTTTCAATTTATTAGACAACTCGATACCTTCTTTACATAGCCCGATCGGTGATGGTAAATTCGGGTTATCATAAAACTTCCTCATCATGTGTAAACCTAAGTCATAATAGACCGCATACAGTTTTTCATAATCATCGTAAACAACAGTTTTGTATTCTTTCATATATAACTCATACAAATCCCCGTTTTTTTCACTTTTAAAAAGATAGCGCAAGATTCTTTTCAACACTTCCGCCCTGAGTGTGTCATTTATTTGCGTTTCAGCAAGAATCTTTGCTTTCAAATAATGATCAAATCCCAACGAGTCTTTACTTATCTTATCATTCATCGCTAAATCGCCAAGCATGATTTCTTTTAAAAATCTACTTCCTAAGGTCGAATCCGGACGTGTGTTAAAGCGTTCTTTTGCAGACTTATAGGCTTCGTATTCACCGTTTTTAAGTTCATCCGATTGTTGTTGAAAAAAGTCGGTTACAAATAGATTCACAAATGATTTTATTTTCAAAAGAGAGTCAGCTTTTGCAATATCTAAAGCTCTGAAAGCATTTAAAACTTGATAAAAATCAGTTGAAAAATAAGCGCGTGAAGCAACCTTCTCCTGCGCGTGCGTGAGAATGGTAAAAAAAAAGAAAATCAATATGAGTTTATTTCTCATCAAGCCACTTCAATCTGACAAACCTTAAAACCTATTTTTAAATTTTGAGCTGATTGAATCTTAGTTTCGACACTTAGATTAAATTTTCCTCCTTGAGAAAGTACAATCTTAACCGGAAATTCTTTTTCTATTGGATGCGCAGCATCCAAAGTGTTCAATAGCAAGTCATAGTCGCCAATGTTATTTCCGGAAACAAAACGATCAATACCCAAGCTTACTCCACAAAAATTCATGACCCGAAACTTGATTTTATCTATACTGTATTTATTTTTCAAAACCTTGCAGTCACAGATTGCGATGATGCCAAAGGTTGTTTGGGCGGAGTTCTCTACATGAATCAATTGCCACTTGCCTTTCAATTTCGGGTTTTCCAGGTTTAAAGTCAAGAAAATTTCATCTATGGTAGTTTCCATAATTTATTTTTTAATTGATTCGTTTTCGGTTTAAAATTAACACAAAAAACTACATAAACATATAAACATCATTCTTCAATTTTTCATACTCCTTATCTAATTTTCTTTGTGTTTTGGAGTTGAATTCTTTAAAAAACTTTGACAGGAAGGAAAATAACTTTTTCATTTTGTTTTGCTTTACAAGATTATTTCATTTGTGAGATGAATGCAAAACAGTTTTGAAGTTCGAAACCATTTATACATTCATTTTTGATGAAACAAAATTGAACAAAACCATCATGCCGGTCAATACCCAATCGTGGGTATATTTAATGTCGTGTCAGGTATTTTATGGCAAATAATAGGGCAATAAAAATCAAAAAACCTATCAAAATTCGATAACTCCCTTTGTAAAATATTCGGTGCAAAGCCGCGTCTTTTCGATAACTGTATATGAGTGCCGCCACAAAACACACCACAAAAAACAGCACAAAAACAATTCTTCCGGTTGTAAACATTTTATTTATTTTATTTTACTAAATCAATCCGCTGTATTTCCGCAAAACCCATTCTGCACCAAGGCTAAGCACCATCAGAATCAACAACCAAATCCAATCGATCAATGGTGCGTCTGATTTGAATTCTTTTAATACGGGTTTAAAACGACTGTCTTCTTTCAGCGAATGTATCAATTTTTGAACTTTATTGGGCATAAATATTTCTCCGTCGGTTTGGTTTGAAACATTTTTCAATTTGTTGTAGTCGGCTCCTGAAAATTGTTTTTCCAAGTCAAAATCCAGCACGGTAAAAACGCCCTCTTTCTTTAAATTTTCACCCTCGACAAGTACCGTAAACTTGTATTCACCCGGTGGAATTCCATTCAAATTGGCTTCGTAATAATCGGATTGCAACAAAAAAGGAAAGACAAATTGTTCGTTCGTCTGTTGGTTTTGCAAGGTGATTTTCAATGCTGCCCGATTGTCAAAGTTAAAAATTTCATCGAAATATCCGGCACGAATCCGTAGATTGTCATTGCTTTCATAAATCGTTTCAAAATCCAACTGAAGTCGTTCTCTTTTTTGATTGGATGAAAGATATTGCACCAAATTGCCCATAAAACCATCGAAACCCTCAAAGTTTTTCTGATTTAAAAAATCTTGCGCCCGCCACCGCCAAATGTTTTCTACAAAAAACACAGCATGTTTGCTTTCAGCCGATTCAAAAGTTGCAAACAACGGACTTTCGATGTTTCGACCACGAATTTTTTGCGTGAGCAACACCTCAAAATTCACCTTGGGTTCAATCTCCATCACCATGCCTTTCAAGGGCGGAAAATTGTCAAACCCAATGTCTTTTACATAAAATGTTTTGAAACCACTTTGAAAACTTCCTTGGATATCTTCCGCAAAATTCTCATCCAACAAGTTATAGGCCGGCTCAACGGAATTCCAATAATCAACAGCCGTTTTGGTGCCGATAACCACCAAGGTGTTTTTCCGAAACTGTCTAATCTCTTGAAGAATTTTATCAAACGACCGATTGGGCTGATACAAAATGACCATTTGATAATCGTTCAAATCAATCTTATCTTTTATCGGATTTTTGATTTCTACTTTTCTGAATTTACTTTGCTCAATTGATTTTTTAAACGCACCCAAATCCGGGTGAATCAAATCGGTCAGCAACAAAATTTTCGATTGCTGATCGATGACCTCCAAAGCCACTTTCTTCCGGTTGTTAACCGTATTTTTTTCTCCTTCGATCGGGATTAAAGCAACCTCCAAAACCATATTTCCGACCGCTGATGCTTTCAGGTTAAATTTGCTGAATATCGAATTCTTTTCTTCCGTAAAATTCAGGTTTTGGGCATGTAAAATCTTTCCGTTTCGGCGAACCTCAAGTCGTGAATTTTGAGGTGTTTTTCCGTCATAAACACTCAATATTTCCAACGGAAATTCGTTGCCCAAATAAGCGTAACGGTTGAGATTGACTTGCTGAATTTTCAAATCCGGCCAAACAGCAGTGTCTCCCAACACAACCGCATAAATCGGATTGGAGATGTTACCGACTCGGTTTTCATAATCCAAACCGTGGGTTTGACGGCCATCGCTCAACAATAGCATCGGCGAATTTGTGTTTTTGTACAACTTGCCAAGTAGTTGCAAAGCCGCGTCGGGATTGGTTTTTCTTTCCGAAAAGGTCAGACTGTCGCCCATTTGGATGTCTTCTCCAAAGAGATAGGTTTCTATATCAAATTTTTCACGCAATTCCGGATCGTTTTCCAACAGCGAGGCAAGACTTTTCAGTGTATCCGCATAGCCGTTGTTTCGGATGGAAGCACTGTTGTCTAAAAGCAATGCCAACTTAGGCCTGATGGTTTCGCTTTTTGTTTTGTTGATTTTCGGGTTGATGAGCAACAGTATCAAGCAAAACCACGCGATTCCCCGCAAAGCGACTAAAAGATACGTTCGTCTCGATTTGTGTTTTTCCCGATAGAAATACTGAAACCACGCCAGCAATCCTGCTGTGAGCAAGGCAATTAAAACAGTGAGTACGGTTGATGGCATCAAAATTAAGTGTTAAGTTTTAAGTGCTAAGTTGTTAATGATTGAGAATTAAGAATTGTGTTTTGTCAACAATTGTAATGGTTCTTATTAGTGACTCGTTGCGGTTTATGTTCGGTATCTTTCAGTCAGAAAAACAATAACTTTGGGTTAATCGCATCAGTAGCGATGAGCAATACACGACTGCTATTTCGTTGTTTTCCTTTCAGTTTTTGGTCAGTTGTAAATTCCCTTTTGTGCGTTTTAGTAAGGTCTGAACTTTTTCAACACCTCAATTTGCTAAATTCAATTATTGATTCATTTCGGCTTTTATATTAAGATTTAGAATTTGTTAACTTGCTAAAAAAAAAATGTGATTTATTTTACATTTTCAATTCCTCTTGCACTATTGTATCCATCGTTAAAAGCTTTTTTAGTTCTCTCCCAATCCATAATTGATTCAATTATGAAAAATGTAAAAATTCCTAAGGCAAAAAATGCTATATCTCTTTTCGTTATTTTCATATTTTCATTTCTTTTTGTTAATTGTTTTTGTTAACTTTTGGATTCGTTCCACTATGACAACTCACAACTTAGCATTTAGCACTTAACACTAATCACTTTCTCCAAACATACCGCTAAGGCCTGTTCGATGTCTGCAACCAAATCCTCAATTTCTTCGATGCCCAGCGAAAAGCGGATAAGCCCGTCGTTGATGCCTTGATTTTTGCGTTCTTCGGCTGATAACAGCGCATGCGAAGTGAGCGTTGGCGACAACACCGTACTCTCAACACCCGCCAAACTCATCGACGATTTGATGAGTTTCAATTGGTGCTGAAACGCCAGCGAATCGATGTTTTCATGGAGCTCGAAGGACAACATTCCACCAAAACCACGCATTTGTTTTTTAGCCAATTCGTGATCCGGATGCGATTTGAGTCCGGGGTAAAACACCTGTTTGACGTGTGGATTTTTGTTGAGATATTTAGCCATTTTCCGGGCGTTTTTGTTTTGTGCTTTCACGCGCAAGCCCATGGTTTTGATGCTGCGTTCGAGCATCCAAACGGTGAAATCGCTCAGGCTGCCGCCAAAGTTTTTTGCCAAATGAAAAATATGATCGATGTGAGCCTGCGAGGCAGCAACGGCACCCGCTAAAATGTCACTGTGTCCGCCCATGTATTTGGTCGCGCTGTGGATGACGATGTCGATACCGAAATCGATCGGATTTTGGTTGACTGGTGAGGCAAAGGTGTTGTCAATCATCGAAATGAGTTTGTGCTTTTTGGCGATTTTGGCAACCGCTTCCATGTCTGTGATGGTGAGTAGCGGATTGGACGGCGTTTCGATATAAAGCACTTTGGTATTTGGGCGAATGGCTTTTTCAAAAGAATCCGGACACAAATCTTCGGTGAAGGAATATTCAATCCCAAACTTGTGAAACTCTTCAATGATAAGGTTCATCGTGCCTCCGTAAAGCGATTTTTGCAGGATGATGTGGTCGCCATGGTGCAGGAATGCAAAGAGCGTGTGGCTGATGGCCGCCATGCCCGAGCCAAAAATCAAACCCGCTTCGGCGTGTTCAAGGGCGGCAATTTTTACGGAAAGACCTTGTTGGTTGGGCGTGTTGAAATAGCGCGGATAGCGTTTCACATCTACATCGTCAAAAGCGTAGGAAGTGGACAGATAGATGGGCGAAACGGCACCTTTAAATTGTTTGTCTTCGATTTCCCCGACGTGGGTGCAAATGGTGTTGATTCTGGGTTTTTTCATAGATGCAAAATTTAATTTTTAGCGGTCATACCTGTCTGCCGACAGGCGGATATGTTATCGCATTTTTTAAATATAGGTTTTTGCTTACGCAAACTTGCTGTTAGCGGCGATTTCATAGCTCCGTGTTTAGCCCGAGTGCTTCGCTGCAGACAGGAATAGAATAGCTGAATGAATGATGTTTATTTTTATTCCGTAAAGTTATTCAAAAAATAGTGCTAAAAAAATCAGCCGATAAAAGGCAGCGTCAAAAATAATCGATTATCGATGTTGTTTCAAAATAGGCTTGTTTGGTTGGTGCAAAAATGTTTCGATTTTCACATTAAAACATTATTGTCTGGCGAAAAAATATTTTGTCCCTACGGAACTTCTAAATTAAATCGCGACTTTTTTTCCACCAACAAATTGATCCCACGAGACAGTCTGTTAAATTATTTGGGGGAGATCTTAGTTCTTTTGCGATACAAGTAGTCTATTGTATTGTTTTATCCAAAACCAATGACAGCAAAAAACTATTCAAAAATCGCATCATAGATGATTTGCTGAATTCTTTCGCGGATGCTTTCTTTGCTGAGTTTGTTGATGGCCGAATCCGGGTAGGTTCGGTTTGACATGAATATATAAACGATTTCCGCTTCCGGGTCTGCCCAAGCAAAGGTACCCGTAAATCCGGAATGTCCGAAACTCTTCATAGAAACACAACCGCAGGTTGGCCCTTCGCCACCCAATTGAGGTTTGTCGAATCCAATCCCGCGTCGGTTGTTTTTATTGCAATAATGACATGAATTAAACGCTCCCATCGTTGATGTTTCCAGAAATTGTCGTCCGCCGTAATAGCCATTTTGTAAATACATTTGCATGATTTTGGCTACGTCGTTGGCGTTGCTAAATAAGCCTGCGTGCCCACCAACCCCGTTGAGCATGGCAGCTCCCATGTCGTGCACATATCCGCGGATGATTTGGTGTCTGAAATAATTGTCGTTTTCTGTGGGTGTGATTTGCGAAAGTGGGAATTTTTCCAACGGACGAAAAGTCGTATAATTGGCACCCAAGCCTTCGTAAAAATACTTTTGATCTAAGTCTTCCAAGTGTTTTCCGTATTCTTTTTCAATGTATTTTTTCATAATCAAAAAAGGAAGATCGCTGTATTTGTATTCTAATTTGGGTTGCAACGGCGAGTCGGCAATCAACTGATACATGGTGTCTTGATAGTCTTCTCGCATATATAAGTCATTGGCTATCTTCACGTTAAACTTTCCTTCAGCTGACTTTCTGTAATATTTGTCAGACGGTGTTTTGTTGGGATTTAGGGTTGCCAAATAAAATGGTATCCAAGGTTTGAGTTTTCCGTAATGAGAGAGTATTTCGAGTGTGGTGATGTTTTTTTTGTTGGAATTTTTTAATTCCGGAAGCAATTCACCCAATTTTGTATCGAAACTGATGTCTTTGTTTTCGTAGAGTTTCATCACCATCGGCAGCGTGGCGAGAATTTTGGTCAAAGAAGCCAAATCATAAAGGGTGGAATCAGTCACCGGTTCGGTTTTTTCGTAGGTGTAGTAACCAAAGTTTTTACTGTAAACCACTTTCCCTTTTCTAGCTACCAAAACCTGCATGCCGGGTGTAATTTGTTGGCCGATGGCATATCGAGCCATTTTGTCTATTTTCTCTAAAATTTTGCCATCCAAACCTACACTTTCCGGTAACGCATAAGCCAAACGCGATAAAGGCAGGGTTTCCAGCCCCGCACCTTCCAAAAACTCTTCCGATACACTCACGGGTAAACTCCCTTTAAAACCTATGGCCCCAAAGATTGCTTGGGCAGTTACAGATTGAGACATCCCACTGTTTTGATAGGCCATCACAAGCCCCTCGATATTTTTCGTTTCCTTCAGGTTCATCAACACATAAGGCCTGGCAAAAACGGCTAAAATCACTTTTTTGGTCTGAGCAATCTTATTGATAAAAGTCAATTCAGATTTGGTGAAATCGTTTTTCCGGTAAGCCGAAGCGTTGGATTTGTGATAACCAATGATGATGAGGTCATAGGGCTTCAACACATCTAAATCTTCTGACAAAGAGTCCATCTTTAAAACATCGATGTCCGTATATTTTTTAAGCGTATTCACAAAAACTTCGTTATTGTCATCACCTACTTTCAGATAGGCTATTTTGGTTTCTTGCAAATCTTTAATCGGTAAAATCTCTTTTTTGTTTTTCAACAAAGTGATGGCATTTTCGTACAGTTTCTGATCGAGTACCTTATTTTCATTTTTGTTTAAATCTGCAATCAAATTGGCGGTGTCTATTTTTTGCAAATGACGAAGTCCTGCTTTGTATTTTGCTTTCAGTATTTTTTTGACTGAATAAGCCAATCGCTCTTCTGTATAACTCCCGTTTTCATAGGCTGCAATCAGTTTCCCGGCTGCCGTCGGCACGTCTTCAGAAAAAAGCAAGACATCGTTTCCTGCCAAAAAAGCTGCAAAATCGATATCGCCCGGACTGCTGAAAGTGGATGCTCCTTTCATGTTGAGCGCATCGGTAAATATCAAGCCTTTGAAACCCATTTTGTCTTTCAATAAACTCGTGATGATGTTGTAAGAAATAGAAGACGGATAACCCGTACGAGGTTCTAAATCAGGTACTTCCAAATGCGCAACCATCACGCTTGAAAGACCTTCCGGAAAAAGTTTTTTGTAGGGATAAAATTCGACCGAATCCAAGCGAGCCAAGTTGTGATTGACAATCGGCAAGGTCTTGTGCGAATCGGTATCGGTGTCACCATGACCCGGAAAATGCTTGCCACTTGACAAAATGCCTTCGCTGTGCATGCCGCCGATAAATGCCGAAGCACTTTGATAGACGTTTTCCTTGTTTTCACCGTACGATCGGTTTCCAATTATCGGGTTGGCAGGGTTGGTGTTGATGTCCAAAACAGGGGCAAAATTGATGTGAATACCCATCCGTTTGGACTGACGACCCAATTGTTCACCTACTTGTCTAATCAGATTTTTATCTCGAATTGCGCCTAAAGTCATGTTCCAGGGATATCGAAAAGTAGAATCCAATCGCATGTTGAGACCAAATTCAGCGTCGATGCCAATCATCAGCGGTGTTTTAGATTCGGCTTGATAGCGATTGGTCAACATGGCTTGTCGCACGGGACCGCCTTGAAAGAAAATCAATCCGCCAATGCGATGTTTGATAATCAACGAATCTATCTGTTTTGTGTGGGTTGAGTCGCGGTTTGAATAAGCCGCAACCATAAAGAGTTGACCTACTTTTTCTTGAACAGTCATTTGGTTGTACAAGCTGTCCACCCAACGGTTTTGCTTCTCCAAATCATTCGCATCTAACGGATTGATGATTTGTTGAGAAAAAACAGGATGAGAAATAAAAAACAGTACGATAATCCATTTCTTCATAATCATACAGCTTGACTTTTTGGACTTAGAAATCGATTGTGCCAACTGTTTTGTGCTGTTATTTCCCAATTGCTTACAAATTCGCCTTTGGTTTTCACTAAATTATTAAAGACAATGGTATCGCTTCGGAAGTTTCCCTCAGAAGCGATTTTTTTAAATTCCGATAAAGTCAGTTTTTGAATAGCTTGTTCCTGTTTGTATAAAACCAAAGTATTATCTAACAAAGTTAAATCGTAAAAAGATTCTAAGGATTTGATAAAGCGCACCGATGCATCGATGGAACAACCCGAAGCCGCGTGTAAATCCTGATTGACTCCCAACACAATAAATCGATTGTAGGGCAATAAAAATCCGGCTTGCAAGTCTTGACCGTGTGCTGTCCAATCCGTCAGAAATGCAGAAATCGAATCGTTTAATTCATCGATTTCAAAGGCTGTGAATGTGCGTGAAGATTGATATACCCAAACTTTTGCGCTATCGGGAAGTTGTGCGAAATTGACCAACATAAACTTTGATTTTAATACGTTAAAATGTAACAATTTGAAAATTTGAAAATTTGAAAATGTGTTAATTTGAAAATGGTTTCACTAAAAATAATACTTAAAATTTAGCATTAGTTGATAAATATCACTTTAAAAACGTCAAATATTAATTACAGTAAAAATGGTTTGCCTTCAACCTTCTCAATGTTCAATTTCAGCACCCTGTAATTTTGATAGGTTTCTTTGAATATGAAAGCGAAATAAACAAGCGTGGGAATCTTAAAAAACCGCCAGTATTCAAATGAATAATTCATAAATGTATTTAAAATACTTCCCAAAAAAATAAATCCCGCCAAAATATATAAAAAAACTCTTTTCTGTGGTTGGTCTAAATTGTCAACTATTTCCTTAAGTTCACTATTCAGTTCAGTGTTTACATTGTTTGACTCCGTGTTATTTTTTATGTTTTTCAAATGTATCAAAAGAATGTATTTATAAAATTCATTCGAAAAATTAATGGAAAACACTATGCCAAACATAATTAACATAGAAGCCTTCGTCCAATTTACCCGCCATCCCAAATTATATAATTCGTTAAAAATCGTAATAATAAATATTACCAACATAAAAACCAAGAAAACTGAATAAACCAACCCTGCCCATCGAGATTTAGCAATTCGCTTATCTATATCTAAACTTCTACTCTCGTAAAGATGTTTAAACGAATTTATTATTTGGATTCTTTCCTGCATTTTTATGTCAACTTTAAATTTAAACTCCAAACGCATCTCGACTGCGCTCGATGTGACAGCTCAGGGTAAACAAATCTAGGTCGCTCAAGAGACAACAAAGAATATCCTACAAATTCCCCGCTTGCGCCAAAAGTTCGGCGATGTCATATACTTTGACGGTTGCTTCTTTTTCTTTGTGTTTCACGCCGTCTGTCATCATGGTGTTGCAGAAAGGGCAACCTGTAGCGATGATATCGGGTTGAATTTCGAGAGCTTCCTCGGTGCGTTCGACATTGATATCTTTATCGCCTTTTTCGGCTTCTTTAAACATTTGTGCACCGCCCGCACCACAACAGAGCCCGTTGGACTTGCAGCGTTTCATTTCGAAAAGTTCGGCATCCAATTTTCGCAGCAAATCGCGCGGAGCTTCATATACTTTGTTGGCTCTGCCCAAATAGCAAGGGTCGTGGAAAGTGATTTTTTTGCCTTTGAATTGCCCGCCCGAAACGGTTAGTTTTCCGGAGTCGAGCAACGATTTGAGAAACTCGGTGTGATGCATCACATCATAATTTCCGCCCAATTCAGGATATTCATTTTTGAGCGTATTAAAGCAATGCGGGCAAGTGGTCACTATTTTTTTGACTTCGTATGCGTCTAAAACTTGTATGTTGGACATGGCCTGCATCTGAAACAAAAACTCGTTTCCGGCGCGTTTCGCAGGGTCACCGGTACAACTTTCTTCCGTTCCCAACACAGCAAAAGAAACTTCAGCTTTTTGCAACAATTGCACAAAAGCTTTGGTTATTTTTTTGGCTCTGTCATCAAAACTTCCGGCACAACCCACCCAAAAAACCACTTCGGGCTTTTGTCCGGCTGCCGTCATTTCTGCTAAAGTAGGAACTTGAAGTGCGTTGCTCATCTCACAAAATTTTAGTCTTTAAAAACTTGAATGGTCATTTCTTTTTCAACCAACTCGGTAAATTTTCCTTTGTAGCGGGTGGCTTTCACCAAGTGGTTGTCTATCCAATGATAGTTTCCACCTCGTGGTTTTCCGACCAACAGACTGTGGTATTTGAAACCGTTGTCTTTCAACCATTTTTCGGTGACTTCGCGGTGTGCTTCGGTTCGGGAAGTAAAAAAACAGATGATGTGACCTTCGTCATACCATTTGTTAAGCGTTTTCAAAGCGTCCGGATATACTTTTGCGGTAGCCATGCGTTCTGGCTCCTCGTTGGGAATGTCATCACAAATGGTTCCATCAATATCAATCAAATAATTCTTGATTTCATCGGGCAACACAGGACTGACGTGTTCACCGTGTTCTACTTTTTCATGCAACATTTTCTCTACATCCTCTTTTTTCATGGTTTTTTGGTTTTAAGCTTTATTATTTATGAATTATCTTTCCAATTGAGTCGGTCTTGTTGATTAAACGGCCAAGGCGCGCCGTTATTTTCAATATTGGTCATCATGGTATTCAAATCAGATGGAGCTGCCGACTGTTCCATGACCAAGTATCTGCGTAAGTCAATGATGATTGACAAAGGGTCAATATTCACTGGGCAGGCTTCCACACAGGCGTTGCAACTGGTGCAAGCCCAAATTTCTTCGGGTGTAATATAATCGTTCAACAACGTTTTATTGTCGGGTACGAAGGTGACGTTTCTATCCATGTTTCTACCGACTTTCTCTATTCTGTCTCGGGTGTCCATCATGATTTTGCGTGGAGACAGTTTTTTACCGGTTATGTTTGCCGGACAAACGGAGGTGCAGCGACCGCATTCGGTACAAGTGTAAGCATTGAGCAACTGCACTCGGTTTAGATCGAAAACATCGCTGGCACCAAATTTTTCGGGTGTTGCATTATCATTCGAAGGAGCGACCGCAAACGGATCAATCGTAGGGTCGAGCATCATTTTTACCTCGTTGGTAACCGATTCGAGATTGGTAAACTTCCCATAGGGATTGAGATTGGCAAAATAGGTGTTTGGAAAAGCCAACAAGATGTGTAAATGTTTGGAGTAATAAAGGTAGTTGAGAAAATAAAAGATTCCGCCTATGTGCAACCACCAAGCGGTTCTTTCGATCATGTGTAAACTGTGATCGCTGTATACCGAGAAAATTGGCGCAATATACCGGCTGATGATATTTCCGCCGCCAACTTGCTGAAATTCAAAATCCGCGGCGTTCATCGTTAGAAAAAGCAACATGAGAACGGCCTCTATGTACAAAATCATGTTGGCATCCTTTTTAGGCCAGCCTTTCATTTCAGGATTCCAAAAACGTTTGATTTTTTGAATATTTCGTCGAGTCCAAAAAATAATCACGGAAACCAATACGAGCAATGCCAAAAATTCAAAGGTTCCAATCAAAACGTGATAAAACCCACCCAAAAACGAAAAAATGCGGTGTGAGCCGAAAATTCCGTCAATGATAATTTCAAGTACTTCAAGGTTGATGACGATGAATCCTACGTAAACAATCAGATGAAGGAAACCGGCAATGGGTCTCTTGACCATCCGCGATTGTCCGAAAGCAATCAACAACATGTTCTTCAATCGCTCTTTGGGATGATCGGTTCGGTCGATTTTTTTTCCCAAATAGATGTTGCGTTTGAGTCTTTTTACATTTAATGAAAAAAAGACAATGGCTGCAATGAGCAGGTTGATAAAAACGAGGTTGTCAAGATAATTTATCATTGGTTTGCGGATTCGTCAAACGGCTGGTAGGTTTTTGCTTTTTTCCCAAAGATGGAAAAATGCACGTATCGTTTCGGGTTGAGTCTGAAATCTTGCAAAAGCAATTCCATCTGTTTGGATGTTTTTTCTAGATTTTGGTACAGTGCTTCGTCTTTGGTCAATTTACCCAAAGAGCCTTCTCCCTTGTTGATGCCTTGTAATAGTGCATTCAAATTTTGAATTGATTTTTGCAAATCGGCAACTGTCTCACCCAAACCGGCATCAGACAAGGTTTTGGAAACTTTTGCTAAGTTTGCCGTCAAGGTGTCTATGTTTTGAACTGAAGTACTCAATTGTCCTTCGTTGGTTTTCAAAAACTTGTCTAAGGAAGCTGTAATGGATTCCAAATTCCCCAAAGTTGAATTGAATTTCACAACACTTGCTTGTAGGTTTTTTTGCGTTTCAGCGGTGAATACATTGTTGAATTTGTTCATCACGGAATCGGTATTGATGACCAAACTTTCTATTTTATCCTGAAGCGGTGAAAGACGCTCGTCCAACACATCCGTAAAACTCGGTTTGATTTCCCCTTTTAAAAAGTCGCCCGATTTGGCAATGGGTGCATCATCAACGACAGGCTTGATAGCAACTGCTTTACCGCCAATTAAACTCGATTCATAAATCTGTGCAATGCTATTTTTTGAAACATCAATCTGTTTATCCATCGTGATGGTAACCAGTAACTTAGATGTTTTTCCTTGGAATTCGATGTCACTTACTTTTCCGACATTGAAACCGTTGATAGAAACAGGTGTGCCGGTCATCAGCCCTTGTATGTCGTCATAAACCACGTAATAAACTGTGGAAAAGTTGAAAATATTTTTTCCTTTGAGATAATTGAACCCCCAAATAAAAACGACAAGAGCGGTAATGACAAGTAATGCGGCTTTAAATTCTTTGGATAGTTTCAATTCGATAGATTTTAGGACAAAAATAAGGTTTCGTTTTTAAAAATCGACGATTAATCGTAATGTATTTTATTTTTCTAATTTTTTTAATGCTTCCGTCAAAGAAATTTGTTTGTTTTTTTCATAAGAGGCGATAAATGCGTCTTTGTATCCCGCCCGCTGAGCCTCTTTTAAAAATGCCAAAGCTTCAGAATAATCATAAGTTTCCTGATAAAGATATCTGTTTACTTTGCCAATTTTTTCCGTATTGACCGGAGAAAGTCCTTCGAAATTCTTTCGATTTAGTGCTATCTTTTTTGAGCTGGCAAATAGTTGAATTTTAAAAAGTATGGTCTTATCTTTTATGTTTTGTGAATAAACCTCCGAACTTGATTTTGTTTTTGTCGTCGAAGAATCTTCTGATTGACTGTTGCTGTTTATGGCAAAGGTGAAATCGCTTTGGCCTTCATACAAAACCGACTTGTACTTCGCAACGGCCTGATAAACAGCATTAGACATATCCGCTTGCCCACTTGGTGAATCCAAATAACGACCTTCGCCCGTGTTGGTCAAAAACCCGACTTCTACCAACACACTTGGCATGAATGTTCTGCGGATAACCAATAAATTAGCTTGTTTCACGCCTCGGTCAACGCGTTTGTACTGATTGGCAAAATTATCCTGAATCATGTCTGCCAACAAGATGCTTTGATCGGTGTATTCTTCTTGCAACAAAGTCAGTCCGATGACGGTTTCAGGTGCATTCGGATCAAAACCTTCATAGTGTGTTTGGTAATCATCCTCCAAAAAGATTACTGAGTTTTCTGCCTTGGCAACTTCAAAATTCTCTTTGTTTTGTGCCACACCCAACACGAAGGTTTCGGTGCCTTCCGCTTGGCTTTTGTGAGCGTTACAATGCACAGAGACAAACAAATCCGCTTTGGCTTTGTTGGCAATGTTGGCGCGGTCTTTCAACTCGACAAAAACATCGGTTTTGCGGGTGTAAATCACCTTGACTCCGGGGATATTTTCCAATCGCTTGCCAATTTCAAGTACAATATTAAGGGCAATATTCTTCTCTTTGTAGCCATTTCCCATGTTACCCGGATCTTTTCCGCCGTGTCCGGCATCCAAAACAACCGTGAAGGGTTTTGTATTGCTTTGACCCATAGATAATTCAAAAAAGAACAGGGTAACTATCAGAAAGAGCAGAATTTTTCTCATACAATTTTTACTATCGAAGTTTGTTTAATCTATAACGATGAATGCTTCATTTTCGCTTACAAATACCCGAAAAATATCCGTAAGTTTGGGGCTTCAAAAACTGAGCCATAACTTTACAAAATTACTATTTAAAGTGTCGCAGGCAAATTTGATTAAAACATACTTGAGCTTGTTGGTTTTACTTGCGGTGACGTTGGTTTCACGAGCGCAAGAATTTCCGCTTCCATCCAAACAAAAACCAATTAAGACGGAAAAAGACACGCTCGTTTCGCAAAAAGACAGCCTGTTGCAGCGAAGAATTGAGGCTACAAGAAAAGAAATTTTAAACGATACGATCAAACCCAAAACCTTGATCATCGATGATTCGACTGTGACAGCCGCCATCGATTCCCTAAAAAAGGACTCTCTGCAAAAAGACAGCCTGAACAAACCCAAACCTTTTTTGGATGCAAACATTATTTACAAAGCAAAAGATTACAGAAGGCTCGATCAGAAAAATAAAAAAGTTTATTTGTACAACGAAGCAGAAGTAAATTACGGAGACGTAGAGCTTAAAGCCGGAGAAATACAAATTGACTACGAAAAAAACGAGGTTTATGCACGCGGCATCAAAGACACCGCCGATGTCATGATTCAATTCCCCTATTTTAAACAAGGAACCAATGTGATTGAACCCGATTCAATTCGATACAATTTTAAAACTGGAAAAGCACTTATCTACAATTCCCGAACCAAACAAGGTGAGATGAACATCATCAGCCCCATCAGCAAAAGGGTCAACGATTCCGTGATTTATATCAAAAACGCCAAACTCACCACTTCGGAGGATTTAGACAATCCCGATTACTACTTTTTGGCAAGAAGACTCAAGGTCGTGCCTGGAGAAAAGGCCGTTGTAGGGATCACCAATTTGTTTATCGCCGATGTGCCGACTCCCATTGGTATTCCTTTCGGGTTTTTTCCTTTAAACAATGAAAAATCACTATCTGGTATTATTGTTCCCACTCCTGGAGACGACAGTCAACGCGGATTTTTCCTGCAAAACGGGGGGTATTATTTTGCGCTTTCCGATTATTATGACTTGGCAATTTTAGGCGATGTGTATTCAAACGGAAGTTTCGCACTTCGTTTCGAATCTTCTTATGCCAAACGCTATCGCTATCGTGGAAACATCAGCCTTCGGTCGGAAAAATTGATAACTTCCGAACGCGGATTGCCCGATTTTGCCAAAAGCAACAATACCAATTTTCGATGGTCTCACTCACGCGACAGAAAATCGAGTCCAAATTCGTCTTTTACTGCATCTGTAAACATTGCCAGCAGCAACTTTTTCAGGGAAAGTGTCAACCAATTGAATACCAATAATTTTCTTTCCAACACACTGAGTTCTTCCATTTCCTATTCGCGGACTTTCCCCGGGCCGCCGGGCATCAATATGTCGATGACGGTCACTCATTCGCAAAACACCAATACGGATATTGTCAACATGACTTTGCCTACTTTTCAGGGAAGTGTGGAACGAATTTTCCCGTTTGCACCCAAAACTGGTGTCAAAAAAGGTATCATTGACAACATCAATTTTCAATACAACTTGAGAGCGGAAAACCGCATTCAAACCTTTGATTCTCTTTTCCTGAAAAAAGAAATGTTTGACGATGCCAAAGTTGCCGCACAACACACCATCCCGATTGCGACCAACTTCAAAGTGTTAAAATATTTTAGTGTTTCCTTGGGGACAAATTTCAACGAAGTTTGGACACTCAACACCATTGATAAAAGTTTTGACACAATTACAAACAGAGTGGTCTCGCAAGAAGTTAAAGGATTTGAATCTTTTAGAACCTACGATTTTTCTACCAGCATTGGAACCACTATCTACGGAATGTTTGATTTCGGAAAGGACAAAAAAATTCAGGCAATTCGTCATGTGATGCGACCTTCTGTCAGTTATTCGTATCGCCCGGCTTTCAGTCAATATTTTAAGAAATTTGAAGTGCCTGAAACCGATTCCAATGGCAATCCACTGCCTTTTATAGACAATGAATTCACGCCTTTTGAAGGCGGTATTTTTGGAACTCCGAGCAACCGAGAATCCAGTTTCATGGGGTTTTCGCTCGCCAATACATTTGAAGCAAAAGTTAGAGACCGTGACACCACCAAGACAGAGCCTAAAAAAATCATGTTGTTGAGCAGTTTGAATTTTTCAACCGGTTATGATTTTAAAGCTGATTCGCTCAGGCTTAGCCCGATTTCTGTGAGAGGTGGTACCCAATTGTTCAACCAAAAATTGGGTATCAACTTCGGTATGATACTCGACCCATACGCCTTAGACAGCAAAAACAATCGATTTAACACGCTAAACATCAACAACGGCGGAAGCCTTTTCCGGTTGACGAGTGCCAACCTCACAACCGATTATTCGTTCACCAGCGATTCTTTTAAACCCAGACAACAGCGACAACAAGACGGCTCGCAGAACAACTCGCGAGATGACGATTTGTTTGGCGTTTCCGATGATTTTTCCGATGAGCGATTGCGCGATGAGGAAGATGAAGAAGAAGACAAAGACATTGGGAAAGACAAATGGTACACGGCCAATATGCCTTGGGATTTGCGATTTTCTCATTCATTGAGTTATTCAAATGCAAGACGACAGAACCAAGTGACCAATAATTCATTGATGTTTTCCGGTAATGTCGATTTAACACCGAACTGGCGCGTTGGTTTGTCATCGGGTTACGATTTTGTAAACAACGGTTTTTCATTCACCCAAATCCGATTTGAAAGAGATCTTAAAACTTGGCGGATCAACTTCAATTGGACGCCGCTCGGCAACCGACAGACTTGGTTTTTCTTTATCGGAATCAAATCGTCCGTCTTGAGCGACATCAAATGGGAACGAAACAGACCGCGAGATCAAAGGCTATAAATATCGATAAAATGATAATTAACAAAGAATTAGAAAACAATCAAATCTTTAATTTTAGCTTTGTCATACTTTTGTAAAAAAAATAAACCATCCAATGAAAAAGCTTTCTAACATCTTTACAACATTTGTTTTACTGCTTATTATTTCATGCAATAAAAACGACGGTTACCAAGTGAATATCGACGTACAAGGTGCTGAAAACGGAACCAAAGCTTATCTGCTTAAATACGAAGACCAAGTGGGCGCGATGCAAGATTCGGCTGTGATTGAAAACAACAAAGTTGTTTTTGAAGGTCAATCGACAGGTTCCGGATTTTATTTTATTCAATTTGAAAACAAAGGCGGGGCACTCCTTTTTTTATTAGAAAATGCCGAAATCCAAATAAAAGTTCACGCAGATTCGCTTTTTAAAGCTTCCATCGAAGGTACTAAAACCAATGAAGAATTGGTCGCCTACCGAAACAAAATGAACGATTACAACCACCGTCAGAGTGAAATTTTTGAGCAATCCAGATCGTTGTCTGAAAAGGATACGGTTCTTATCAACGGACTTCAAGCCACCTACGATCGAGTTAGCAAAGAAGCCAAGGCGTATGAATTAAATTACATCAAATCGCATCCAGATTCTTACTTGAGTACGCTCATCATTCAAGAATTATTGAGTTTTAACGACATCTCACCCAACGAAGCAGTCGCATTGACGAGCGGTCTGAGTGAACGCATAAGAAAATCGGAAATCGGGAAATCACTTGAAAATCAACTTTCCAAATTGGCTTCGTTGGAAGTCGGTGCAATAGCGCCCGATTTTATCGGCCCTACGCCGGACGGAGGTGCGCTTAAACTCAATCAGGTAAAAGGGAAAATAACCATTCTCGATTTTTGGGCATCTTGGTGTACACCCTGTAGAGCCGAAAACCCAAGTTTAACGGCGTTTTATGAAACCATGCATCCCGAAGGCCTCGAAATTATCAGTATTGCACTTGATAGAAATTCCGAAGATTGGAAAACCGCAATTAAAGAAGACGGCATGCCGTGGCTTCATGTGTCAAACCTCATGTTTTGGGAAGAACCCATCGCCCGATTGTACAATGTGATGGCCATCCCGCAAACATTTATATTGGATGAAAACAAAAATATCCTCGCGACAGATTTACGAGGAGCAGAATTGAGAGCTTTTGTAGAAGAAAGGTTAGCTGAGCGAAATTAAATTTTCTTCATCTGTTGTTGCATCATTTTAATCTGATCCTTCAACATGTTGTTCTTGTCCAATTTTTTGGCTTCAGACAACAATTCGGTTGCTTCTCTTTTTCTTCTTTTTGTCATCGCAATTCCGGCTAAATTTAGTTTTGCCAACGCCAAATCGTGCTTCATGGACAGCCCTAAAGAAATCGCCTTCTTGAAAAGTTTTTCAGCCAAAGTAATATTCGTTTGAGAAGCCATCAGTGCTTTGAGATAATGATAATATCCCTGTTGTTTTCTTGTCAAGGCTGCTTCGGGATTTTTGATTTTATCCAACCACTTTTCGGCTCCCTTGAAATCTTGCTTGCGCAATCGCATAAATGCCAAAAGGATAAGCTCGTTTTTATAATACAATAAAACAAAAATCGAAGAAAGAAGAATAAACATGATACCGTTTCCGATGAAGCCCTCCGTAAATTGATAGATGGCATAGGCGAAAACCAACACGGCAAGGATTAATTTGAATATTTTATTAAACATGGTGTTAAACTGATTTTTAGAGTTGCCAAAGGTATAAAAAACAAAACAAAATATTTTAACTAACAGATTTGCGAAACTAAAATCTTGTCGTATATTTGCGCCGCTCTAAGCGATAACCCGATACGAGTGGAAAAGAGATAAGTTGTCAAGCATTTAAAGAAAAATATTCATGAAAAGAACCTACCAACCCTCCAAGAGGAAAAGAAAAAATAAGCACGGATTCCGTGAGCGCATGGCAACAGCCAACGGTCGCAAAGTGCTTGCCAGAAGACGCGCGAAAGGAAGAGCAAAATTAACTGTTTCCTCAGAGCCAAGACATAAAAAATAGTGATAGAATTACTACATAGAAAAAAGGTGTTGCTTTAGGGGTAGCACCTTTTTTTTATGTCCGAAAAATAAATTAGTTTTAGAGTCTCCTCAATTTCAGTAAAATGCCAAAAAACAAACAACTTAAATCTGTTTTAATAATTGGTTCCGGCCCCATCATCATCGGGCAAGCATGTGAATTTGATTATGCAGGTTCGCAAGCTTTGCGATCGCTTCGCGAAGATGGTATCGAAACCGTGTTAATCAACTCCAATCCGGCGACCATCATGACCGACCCGACCATGGCCGATCATGTATATTTATTGCCACTTACCACCAAATCGATTGTTCACATCCTGAACCGTCATAAAATTGATGCCGTATTGCCAACCATGGGTGGGCAAACGGCACTCAATCTGTGTATTGAGGCTGACGAAAAAGGTATTTGGAGAGATTTTGGCGTTGAACTTATTGGTGTTGACATCGATGCGATTAACATTACAGAAGACCGGGAAAAATTTAGAAAACTACTCGAAACCATCGATATACCCGTCGCTCCATCACAAATTGCCAATTCATTTTTAAGAGGAAAAGAAATTGCCCAAGAGTTCGGATTTCCGTTGGTGATTCGACCTTCGTTCACGTTGGGTGGAACCGGCGCATCTTTTGTTCATCGGCAAGAAGATTTTGTCGAACTGCTCACACACGGATTGGAAGCCTCACCCATTCACGAAGTATTGATTGACAAGGCTTTGTTGGGTTGGAAAGAATATGAGTTGGAATTGCTCCGCGACAAAAAAGACAATGTCGTCATCATCTGTACCATTGAAAATATGGATCCGATGGGTATCCATACCGGCGATTCAATCACCGTAGCACCTGCCATGACACTTTCTGACAGAACCTACCAACGCATGCGCGACATGGCCATCAAAATGATGCGCAGCATTGGCGATTTTGCCGGCGGTTGCAACGTGCAATTTGCCGTGAGTCCGGACGAAAAAGAAGACATCATTGCCATCGAAATAAATCCACGCGTTTCTCGCTCCTCTGCTTTGGCTTCAAAAGCAACGGGATATCCCATTGCGAAAATTGCTACCAAATTGGCCATCGGTTACAGTTTGGATGAACTTGACAACCAAATCACCAAATCAACTTCAGCCCTGTTTGAGCCTACACTCGATTATGTTATCGTCAAGATTCCGCGTTGGAATTTCGATAAATTTGAAGGCTCCGACCGTACGTTGGGATTGCAAATGAAATCGGTGGGCGAAGTAATGGCCATCGGACGCTCGTTTCAAGAAGCATTGCACAAAGCCACCCAATCGCTCGAAATCAAAAGAAATGGGTTAGGCGCAGACGGCAAAGGATTGACCAATTATGAAAAAATCATCGAAAAACTCACCTTCGCGAGCTGGGATCGGGTGTTTGTGATTTATGATGCCATTCAGATTGGCATCCCATTGAGTCGAATTCATGAAATTACTAAAATTGACATGTGGTTTCTCAAACAATTTGAGGAATTGCATTTTCTCGAAAAGGAAATAGAAAACTTTAGCTTGGAAACACTGCCAAGGGAATTGCTGCTCGAAGCCAAACAAAAAGGTTTCGCCGATCGTCAGATTGCACACATGCTCGACTGCGTGGAAAGTAACGTTCATCAAAAGCGGATGGATTTCAATATCAATCGGGTTTATAAACTCGTGGATACCTGCGCGGCTGAGTTCAAAGCACAAACGCCTTATTATTATTCTACTTTTGAAGCCGACTGCCAAACAGCCGACGGAAGAAGGTTTACCGACAATGAGAGCAAAGTTTCAGACAAGAAAAAAATCATCGTCTTGGGTTCCGGTCCCAACCGAATCGGGCAAGGCATCGAGTTTGATTATTGCTGTGTGCACGGTGTTTTGGCAGCCGCAGAGTGTGGTTACGAAACCATCATGATCAATTGCAATCCGGAAACCGTTTCCACCGATTTTGACATTGCGGACAAACTCTATTTTGAACCGGTATTTTGGGAGCATCTGTACGACATCATCCTACATGAAAAACCGGAAGGCGTGATTGTTCAGCTCGGCGGACAAACCGCATTGAAATTGGCAGAAAAGTTGAGCCGGTACGGTGTGAAAATAATTGGAACCACCTTCGAATCGTTGGATTTGGCAGAAGATCGCGGAAGTTTCTCCAAATTACTTCAAGAGAACGACATCCCTTATCCGCCGTTTGGTGTGGCGGAAACCGCCGAAGAAGCCCTGACACTTTCAGACAAACTGACCTTTCCACTTTTGGTAAGGCCTTCGTATGTGTTGGGTGGTCAAGGCATGAAAATTGTCATCAACAAACAGGAATTGGAAGAAACTGTGGTCGATTTACTTCGAAAAATACCAAACAACAAACTGCTGCTCGACCATTATTTAGACGGAGCCATCGAAGCTGAAGCTGATGCCATTTGTGACGGGGAAAATGTTTACATCATCGGGATTATGGAACACATCGAACCTTGTGGCATCCACTCCGGAGATTCAAATGCCACGCTTCCTCCCTTTAATTTGGGGGAATTGATCTTGCAACAAATCAAAGATCATACAAAAAAAATTGCCTTGGCACTGCATACCGTTGGGCTTATCAACATTCAATTTGCCATCAAAGACGACGTTGTTTATATCATCGAAGCCAATCCGCGTGCTTCGCGAACCGTTCCATTTATCTCGAAAGCCTATGGCGAACCGTATGTGAATTACGCCACCAAAGTCATGCTTGGGGTCAATAAGGTTACAGATTTCGATTTCAAACCACATCTCAAAGGTTTTGCCATCAAACAACCGGTGTTTTCGTTCAATAAATTTAAAAATGTCAACAAAAAACTCGGACCGGAGATGAAGAGTACCGGAGAAAGTATTTTGTTTATCGAAAACCTGCGCGATGATCAGTTTTATGAGTTGTATGCCCGAAGAAAGATGTATTTGAGTAAATAGTGTTAAGTGTTAAGTGTTAGGTTTTTCATTTTCAAATTAACACATTTTCAAATTTTCATATTGACCATTTCAAATTGAAAAATTGATACATTTATAAATTGATAAATTGTTAAAAATGCTTTTCAGACAACCCGGAATACTGTATTTTCTTATCTTTTTGGTCATTCCGATTGTTGTTCACTTGTTTAAGCTCCGAAAATTTCAGAAGGAATATTTCACCAACGTCGAATTGCTCAAACAGATTCAACTGCAAACGCGCAAAAGTTCTGTTCTTAAAAAATGGTTGACGTTGGCGATGCGGTTATTGGCTTTGGGCTGCATCATTTTTGCCTTTGCGCAACCCTATTTTCCGTCTGCCGAAAAATCACTCAACGAATCGAAAACCTTTATTTATTTAGACAATTCGTTCAGCATGCAAGCTTTGGGGAAAAACGGACCGTTGCTGCCGAGAGCCGTGCAAGATTTATTGTCTGATTTCCCGCAAGACATACCCGTTACCTTGCAGACAAACGATCAAACTTTTCAAAATACCTCTTTAGAAAGTATTAAGAACGAATTGCTCGAACTCACCTATACCAATCAACCTTTCAGCTCTAAAGAATTGATGCTCAAAGCAAATCAGGTGTTTTCAAATCATTCAGCAAGTCAAAACAACTTGCTCATTATTTCGGATTTTCAAAATTTTTCACCTACCGACTTTGATTCGATTAATTCTGTCGGATTAAAAATCCGCTATGCTATCCAACAAAGTATCAACCAAACCAATGTATCATTAGACAGTTTGCGCATCCAAAATGGAGAAAATGAAAACCTGAAAATCAAAGTTTGGGTAAACGCAAACTCGGCTGTAAAAGACGTACCTGTTTCGCTGTTTCTCGATAAAGTATTAGCCGGAAAATCAAGTTTGACTATCGAAGAAAACAAAACGGAAACCACGGAATTTACCATCCCCAAAAGGGATATCATCAATGGTTTTGTACAAATCGAAGACAACGGATTGTTTTTCGACAACCGGCTGTATTTTGCAAACGACTATTCCAAAAAAATAAAAATTGGCGTGTTGGGCGATGCAGATACTTATTTTCTTAAAAAAATTTACACGCCGGATGAATTTGACCTCAACTTTTTTGCACCCGAAAAAGCAGACTTCACGGACTTGATGGCACAGAATCTAATCGTGCTCAACGAGTTGATTGCTTTCACGCCCGGACTGCTGGAATCGCTGGTGAAATTTCACCAAAACGGAGGCAGTCTGTTGGTTATTTTGCCCGAAAACATGAATATTAATGTCTATAATTTATTTTTTCGGAATCTGAATCTCAGCAACATCTCCAAAAAAATGGAAACGGAAAAAAGAATCACCGGCATCAACTTTTCGCATCCCCTTTTCGATGATGTATTTGAAAAATCAATTCAAAACTTTGATTATCCGAAGGTTGCAGCTTATTACCCATTCAACAGTTCATCTTCCTCCAAAATTTTGAGTTACGAAAACGGCGATGCTTTTTTTGCCAATCCGGAGACAAATATCTACCTGATTACAGCGTCTTTGCAGACTGCCAACAGCAATTTTAAAAATAGCCCGCTGATTGTCCCGAGCTTTTACAAAGTTGCACAGCAGAGTTTTGCTATCCAAAAACCTTATTACTTACTCGGCAAGGCCAACACCATTGATGTGGAACAAACTTTAGATAAAGATGAAGTCCTAAGCCTGAAAAATACCGGTTCGGATTATATTCCGCTTCAGATCCGGTTGAACAACAAAGTTTCGCTGACCTTCGATGAATTTCCAAACACGGCGGGGCTTTACGAGGTTTTTCTAAAAGATAAAGCAATCAAAACACTCGCATTCAACGACAATCGAAACGAAAACATCCGTCCACTAACCGAGATAATATTTCAAAACAGTTCATTGAAAAGCTTCGATTCGGCCACCGAATTGCTGTCCGAATTAAAATCTCAGGGCGAAGGGAAGCAGTTTTGGAAATGGTTTGTTATTTTTGCATTGTTATTTTTAGTGGCTGAAACATTGATACTTAAATATATCCCATGAACATACTGCTCAAATCTGCCACCATCATCGATTCGGACAGCCCTTATCATTTGAAAGTTCAGGATGTTTTGATTGAAAACGGTGTTATTTCAAAAATTGGAAATACGCTGAAATCCGATGGAAATACAAAAGTCATTCAATTAGAAAACCTGCACCTCTCGCAAGGATGGTTTGACAGCAGTGTACAGTTTGGCGAGCCCGGGTTTGAAGAGCGGGAAACTTTAGAAAACGGGCTTGATACGGCGGCCAAAAGCGGATTTACAGACATCGGTTTACAAGCTGATTTGATTCCGGTAACCGACACCCACAGCCAAATTTCTTACCTCAAATCGAAAACCAAAAATTACGCAACCACCGTTCATCCCTTTGGTGCATTGACCAAATTGAATCAACAAAAAGAGTTGGCGGAAATTTTCGATATGCACAAAGCCGGCGCAACCGCTTTTTACGATTACAAAAAACCGATTGACAATGCCTATCTACTGAAACTTGCCTTGCAATATGCGCAGGGATTCGGCGGATTGGTTTGTTCCTTTCCCAACGATGGCAACCTGTCTTTAGACGGCGTGATGCACGAGGGCGAAACTTCAACCAAACTCGGGCTTACCGGCATACCCGTCTTGGCTGAAACACTTCGCGTAGCGCGCGACTTGCAAATATTGGAATATACAGGCGGGAGATTGCACATTCCCACGATTTCATGTGAGGAAAGTGTTGCACTTATCACCAAAGCGAAAGACAAAGGTTTGGATGTGACTTGCAGTGTTTCTGTCAACAACTTGACATTGACGGACGAAGCACTGTTCGATTTTGACAGCAACAAAAAAGTATTGCCACCACTCCGAAATGAAGCAAACAGGCAAGCGATGGCCAAAGCAGTCAAAAAAGGGCTGATTGATCTGGTCACTTCCGACCATTGCCCGATGGATATCGAACACAAGAAAATGGAATTCGACCACGCTGCGTTTGGAAGCATCGGGTTGGAAAGTAGTTTCGGAATTTTGAACAAGCTTTTCGGGACAGAAAAAACCATTCATTTACTCACCGCCGGAAAAAACCGTTTCGGCATCAAAAATTCAGTCATACTTCCCGGAAATGAAGCCAAATTGAGCCTGTTCAACCCCGAAGGAAACTCGGTTTTTACAACTGAAAACATCTTGTCTTCTTCCAAAAATTCAGCCTTGATAAACGAAAAAATAAAGGGTAAAACCTACGGAATATTTTCAAATAAAAAACTTATTATCAAATAACTAAATAATTTGAGTTCGATTGTTAAATGTAAACCCCAATCCGGATACGATTGAACCTAAGGAGAATGATTCTGGTTGCTGGTTGCTGGTTGCTGGTTTCACAGCCTGACGACAGGCAGGTGGCTAAAAAATTTGTAAAAACAAGAAAACAGCCCTGCAATGAGCTATAAAAAACTTGAAATATGGGAAAGAGCAAGAAAAGTAAGTATCGCCATACACAGGATGGCTATGACCGAACTGCCAAAATTTGAAATGTATGAAACAGGTAGCCAAATAAGGCGGTCTTCCAAATCAATCAGGTCAAATATTGTAGAGGGATATGGAAGAAGACGTTACGTGAACGAATATATTCGTTTCCTTATTTTTGCAATTGCATCAAAAGATGAAACAACAGATCATTTGGAAACGTTGTTTGAAACAGGTTTTTTGGAAAACAAGCCTTTATATGAAGACTTACATGAGCAACTTGAAATTTTGGGTAAAAAACTCAATTTATTCATTCAGGCGATTGAGCGCAGTAAACAATAGCAAGCAACCAAAACTTTGACAGTATAAGAGATTAAATGTTTAAATTATAAATCTAATTCACACTATATTATGGAAAACAACACCGTATCCGATGGAAAAGCGATGGCCATCATCAGCTACATTACTTTGGTAGGCACCATCATTGCCATCATCGTCAACAGCACGAGCAAAAACCCGTTTACGAGTTTTCACATCCGACAGGCATTTGGTATTTTATTAGTTCAAATTGTCGGCAGTTTGGTTTTGGGCACATTTGGAATCCATTTCTTGGGATGGGCTTTCAATATTTTCATCTTAGTCCTTTGGATTATCGGCCTGCCCGCTGCCATCCAAGGCGAAACCAAAGAAGTCCCGTTTTTGGGGGATAAATTTCAAGATTGGTTTAAAGGGATTAGTTAGTTATAAATTGAATTTAGGTTTTAAAAAATGACCGAGTTATCGTTGCCCCACCTCGTCCGCCAACCCGAAATTGCGTCCGAAAACCCACCTCTTTTGCTGATGTTGCACGGGTACGGCAGCAACGAAGAAGACTTGTTCTCCTTCGCCGATTGGTTGCCTGGCAGCTTGTTGATTGTTTCACTGCGTGCCCCTTTTCAACTTCCCCCCTACGGTTTTGCTTGGTACAGCATCAATTGGGATGCCGCCGATGGTAAACTTTCGGACATCCGGCAAGTTGCCGGGTCGCGCAATCTGGTTGCCAAAATAATCGATGAAATCATCGAAAAATACAAGGTCGATAAGAGCCGGATTTGCCTGATGGGATTCAGCCAAGGCGCCATCTTGAGTTTAGCTACTGCCCTCACCTACCCGCAGAAAGTTAGGTATGTGGTTGCGCTCAGCGGTTATCTGAATCCGGAGTTGATTCCGCAGAAAATGGCTGTTTCAGAAGTATCAAAACTGCAAGTCTATATCTCTCACGGCTTTTCAGACCCCGTAATCCCGGTCGATTGGGCGAGGCGGACTCAACCTTTTTTGGACAGTTTGAATATAGCGAATGAATACCACGAATATCCGGACGGGCATACCGTTTCCAGAGACAATTTTGAAAGTTTGTTGATTTGGTTGAAAGCCCGGTTTGATTGAATCCTGTTTTCTTATCAGACTAAAGGATAATACTTAGTGTGGTAACTGATAGAACTAATAAAACGTGAGTTCGACATAAGAAAAAAGAAGTTGGAAGTTGGAAGTTGGAAGTTGGAAGTTGGAAGTCAGAAGTTGGAAGTTGGAAGTTGGAAGTCAGAAGTTAAAAAATTCTTCCCGCTTCCCGCTTCCCGCCCCCGGCTTCCTGCCTTATTAGTTATTGCGTTTTCTCTAAAAATTATATCGAACTGACGTTAATAAATTAAAAATTAAGATGGATAATTTTAGATTTTTTAAGGTAGGCCAGACTATATTGATTTTGGCATTATTTATATCGAATGCTGTTTTTCCCCAAAGACCAACGCATCAAAAATATATAGACACAACCGACACTCATGTGCGCGAAATAACCGATTTGTTTGAAAACTACCTGAATTCTAAACCCGATAGTATTTATGACAATCCCTATTGGAATACGTATGAAAAGAAAAAGTTAAAAGAATTCGACGTACTCCAAAATGAATTTCAACCGTCTTTATACATGGGTTTTCCGGTGCATATTTTAAGTATCAACACCTATGATGAAAATTTACACCGAATAAAAGTGCAGTTTTCTTATTGTCAGAATGACGGAGCTCCTTATGTTTTAAGTATTGTAAACTATTACATAAAAAGAGAAAACGGAGTATTAAAACTCTACAACGCCCTATTCATTAATAGAGAAAAATGGTCGCATACCCAATACGGCATGGTTGACTATTATTATCCAAAGTACCATAAATTTGACTACCAAAAAGCTAAAGAATTAAGCGATTTTATTGATAGTATAAGTAAAAATTTTAAGGTAACACCGAGACCCTTTGAATATTATTTTGCCAATGATTATGAAGAAATCCAAAATTTAAAAGGCTTAGACTATTGGTACGGAATGGGTGGTAAGTTAAAACCTACGGGAAGTGCCGATGTATCAGGGATTTTTTCGTCGGGAAAAGGCGAAAATGATTTTCATGAAGCTTTTCACGTTATTGTTGACACAAAATATACAAACAAACACTTGTGGACAAGTGAGGGAATTGCAACATTTTTAGGAGGAAGCAGAGGGAATTCTTTGGCTTGGCATTTGAAAAGAACGCATGATTTTTTAGACAAACATCGGGATATTGATCTAAACAATTTGTTAGATTTAAGAACAATTGATGAATTTACGGATTATCGCTATGCTGTCGGGGGCCTTATAGCCAGGAAAATATATCAAAAAGGCGGTTGGGAAATGTTGCGGAATTTCATGAATTCAGGCATAACAAACAAAGATTATTACAACGCTATTAAACAATTCCTTGGAGTTTCCAGGAAAAACTTGAACAGCTATCTCAGAAAAGAAATAGCTGAGGAAGTTAACTGAAATCGTTAAAACTTTGACAAGCATGAGTTTAAAATTTCATTTGTATTTAATTTGAGTTTAAAATTCCCCCACTACCGCCAACCCGACTCCAAAGACTGCAACCCCACCTGCCTGCGGATTGTAGCCAAATATTATGGCAAAAACATACCGCTCCCACAACTCCGCACCCTAAGCGAAACCGTCCGCGACGGCAGCAGCATGCTCGGCCTGAGCGAAGCATGTCTTTAAGTACAAGCGTTTTCTGGCTCTACTTCTCCCCTTGCCTCAAAAGCGCGATAATTTCATCTTTTTCTTTTAAGCGAAGTTCGTATTGTTTAGAATCGCTTGAAAAATGGTACACTGCCGAGCCAAAAGACCACGATGCGTTTGCAAAACAATATCCCATGAACGGCGAGTTGCAAAACCAATCACAAAAAATAGCCCTGATGCAGCAATGGTGTGAAAAGGAAAAAATAACGCACACACCTACCATCTTTATCAACGGGCAGGAACTCCCCAGAGAGTACCTCGTGGATGATTTGAAAGAGGTGCTGGCATTTGAATAAAACAACCCAACTGTGGTTGGTAAAAATATTCTTGCAAGGATGAACAGAAATCTTGGCTGTCTTTAATGACCAAGGAATTTTAATTTTAAATCTATTAATCATGAAAAAATTAAGTTTAAAAAATGTTGCAGAATTTCTTAAAAGAGATCAAATGCGAACAATTATTGCAGGTAGTGGTGGTTTTACTGGAGGTTGGTGGTGTTCTTGTAATAGCGGTGTAAACATCGGATCCGTTCCATCTTGCACTTCTTCAAACTGCAATTTTGCGTGCTTTAATCAAGGAGGGTGGTCTGAAGCCTGCGGTTGTGCATGTTAATCAAAGAAAGGTTATGAATTATAAATGATTCATAACCTTTAATTTTGTGTCATAAAAATACTTCACAGAAATGAATACCTCGAACTGAATGTTTGTTTATGCAATTATTTTAATTAGTTTTATGATATCATTAATATGATTTAGTGTCAAATGCGCTCAATTTCAAAAACATTAACCCGCGACCATTTCATTAAAATCAATATTGGATTCATCTGTGTCAAATTGTTAATCAACGGATTATGAAATTATTAAAAACCAATCCGCATTTCTTTCTGTGTTTTGTTTTTGTTTTGCTTCTGGCTTGTAAGTATGACGAAACAACGAATGACAAAAAAATTGTAGTAATCTCAAGTGACACTCTTTCCACTCAAAAATCACAAAAGGTCGTTATAAAAAGCATCGCATCTGACCCCAAAAATTTAGAATACATGAATTTTATAAATTATTCCTATTTCAACGGGACTAATTTTGAAGGCATGTTAAAGGAAAATAACACCGATTCAGTAAGCTTCATTTTAGAGGAGATTAATCAACCGCAAATCATCGAAATTTTTTCTTTTGGGGGTACTTTGAATTATAACACCCGAATTTTTACAAGCCCGGATGATACCATTTTAATGACTTTAGGTAAAGAAATAGATTTTAAAGGGAAAAATGCAGCACATTATAATTTTTTTAAAAAACTGGATTCGACCAATGATGAGTGGGCAAAAAACAAATACAACGGCAATCTGACGGATTATAAAAAACGCTGTCAAATAATCTATCAAAGACGCAAGCAGTTTTTTGACGATTATATTGCCAACAATCATGTCTCGAAAGACTTTATTATCCAGGTTGGTGCTGAGTTGAAATTTGAATATTTATACAATTTAATTGCGCCAAGAGCTATTGCCGAGGAATCATTGGGACTGAATGTAAATAATCCGGAATTTTTAGAATTAATTTCCGAAGATTTTGACTTTGAAAAAGGTAGTGTTTTGGATTTAAAAAACTATGTAGGATTAATTTCTATAAACGATTTTCAGCGACCTGAACTTTTAAACAATGATTATTTCAAGAGGAGTTTGGTGTCTTATATACGATATTATTTTGCCGGTCATGAGTTTCTGAATTATTCGGTTGAAAATTTCAAAACAGAGCAGAAATACATTGAAAGCAACTTAAAGGGTGAACTCAAAGATTATGCGTTAACCCGGTTAATTTACGATTATTACAAAAAGGGATTGGGTCAAGGTAAAAACGATAAACCGATAGTAGAAAAATTTTTGCAGGAACAGATCAATGAAATATCCAATTTTTCTTATAATGAAGAACTAATACGTATAAAAGAAGATTTAGACATAACCAGTTTTACCCTTCCAGCAAAAGTAAATCTCGATCAGTTCACAACTTCAGATAACGATACAATAATGATTTCCAAAATTTTGAAAAACACAAAAAACAAAATCAGGGTATTGGATTTTTGGGCGAGTTGGTGTACACCGTGTATTGCCGAAATAAAAAAAACGGTGAAAATGAGAAACGATTTGAAAAACTCCGGTGATTTTGAATGGATTTTTATTTCCATCGATTACAATAAAAACAACTGGCTAAAAAGTCTTGAGGAATTAAAGCCATTTTTAGCTGATGAGTATCAATACAGAATGCTCAATATCGAAAAATCTGAGCTATTGAGACACCTAACTAAGGGAAAAAAAGAAACTTTTATGATACCAAGATATGTTATTTTGAGTCCAAATAATCAAGTAATATCAAGCAGCGCTCCACGCCCGTCGGATACCGAGGCCTTTAAAAGTCTGATAGATAAAATAAAAAACTAATTAGCTTAAAAACCATCAAAATTACTTTTGTTTCCACGATTTTACGATTGGGGTAAATAAACTTAATTTTATTTACAAAGGTGGTTACACTTTCCACCAAGAATACTTACTTGAAAAATTCAGAATACAAGATTAACGAACTTATTGAGGATACTGAACTATAACATGAAAATCGTTCAAAGTTTTTGGTCTGGCAATTCTACTGACATAAATAAGCGTTATGGATGGTTTTCTGCAAATTTACGAAATTGACGAAGTAGATGAATTGATGCTAAAAGAAATTCAAGTGCCAATACGGTATGATGATTTTGTGACAAGAATGAAATGTTATTTGGACAATGACGAAGATTATTCTGAGTTTTTGCTTTTAATAAATAATCGTTTGAGAATGTACATATCTTTAAAGATAATTACTATCTATGTTTAAGACAGTGTCGTCCTTCCCCCACTACCGCCAACCCGACTCCAAAGACTGCGGCCCCACCTGCCTGCCGGAAAGGCAGGGAAGCAGGAGGCGAGAACAAGCAATTACTTATTGCCATTGTTCAAATTAACCCAATCGCAACAGACTAATCCCAAAAGTAGTTGACAAACCCATCGGTTCAGTCAACACAGTGTTGTGCCGGGTCGTGCCGACCGCACGAACGCTTGGTTATTGCCAGTAGTGCTATGCTACTTTGAATTCCGATTCGTTCATTTCTACGCTAAATCGGACGTTAGCTTTTAATGCCCTAAAGACTTTTAAAATTGTTTCGATAGTCACGTTTTTGGTATTTCTTTCCAATTTAGAGATTTGCGACTTTTGAACACCAATTAGTTCCCCGAGTTGCTCTTGAGTCAAATTCCGTTCTTTTCGAACTGACTTTATCATATCTCCAAGCACCTCCATCCGCAAGTCAAATTCGTATTTATCTCGTTCTGGTGTTCCTACTTTACCGATGTCCTTGTCCTTCATTTGGTCAAGTGTCATCATTTTCATTTTTTTCATTGTCATAACCTTGAGTTTATTCGTCAAAATATTCATCTCTAATTTTCAATGCTTTATCAATTTCTGATTTTGGCACTTTACTAACCTTTTTAACCATTCCGTGTGTCGATAACACAAGCGTTTCGGTTTTGTCAGTTTTATCCCAAAAAGCAAAGAGTCTATATTGAATCCCCTGATAAAGTGTTCTAAATTCCCAAATGTCATCTGTCAGTTTTTTAAACAGCTTTGGGTCATTTTCGAGTTTTGCCTTATCCAAATTATAGTATACTTTCTTTTTAGCTTTCGCATCTAATTTGGACATAAAGTCAATAGCTTGTTCAAGAAAAACTACCTCAAATTTTGGTTTCATTCAGTTTATTTGTCGTTTTATTTTAGCAAAGATAATAAAAAGTTGAATTATATAGAAACTTATGTCGGTTTTGTTCGCATTACTGGCATCTTCCCCCTAATCACTTTTCCTCTATTCTTTCTTTCAGCACAGCGATTTCCTCCTCCAATTTTTGGATATATTTTTTCAGGGTGTCTAACATCAATACTTCGTTAAAAAATTAAGCAGCCATAGTCCCGTAATATATAAGTTCATTGACGTAGTTTCTATTTTTAGCAGTGTATGGGTTTATACCGAACACGTCAATAAATCGCTGTAGGAGTAACCTGTTGTGATTCATT
>JAXMLV010000076.1:0-8652 GCA_034367065.1 Flavobacteriaceae bacterium | reverse complement strand
TTTTATTAAAAAAAGCTAGTGCATTTTTCATTTGACTGAATAGTTACATTTTCAGCATAATAGCTGATTCAAAAATATTGTTGATAAATTAAACCTTATAACGGAAGATGTAAAATTTGATTTGCAGCAGGATTTACTATCTTTAAAACAATTATTTTTTTGAAAAAAAAGCACTATGTACCTCATTTTTGACACCGAAACCACCGGACTTCCCAAACGATATGACGCACCCGTTACCGACACGGATAACTGGCCGCGTTGCGTTCAGCTGGCTTGGCAATTGCACGAAAATGACGGCCGATTGATTGCACATAAAGAATATTTGATCAAACCGGATGGCTTCATCATTCCTTTTGATGCCGAAACTGTACACGGAATCTCAACCGAATTAGCCCAAAAAGAAGGGGTTTCTCTTGAGTTGGCAATTCAAGAATTTCAAGCTTCATTGGTCAAAACCGATTTTTTGGTCGGTCAAAATCTTCAGTTTGATGTCAACATCCTTGGCGCAGAATTACACCGCTTGGGCATCCAAAATACATTGCTGCAAAAACCGATTCTCGACACCTGTACGGAAGTTACGGCAGAACTTTTAAAATTAGCCGGCGGTAGAGGTGGGAAATTCAAATTACCCACACTTTCGGAATTGCATCAATTTCTGTTTGATGAAAAGTTTGAAGATGCCCACAATGCCTCAGCTGACGTGGAAGCCACAGCACGTTGCTTTTTCGAATTAAAAAGGCGCAAAACATTTTCACTTGCAGAACTGAAGATAGACGAATCCCGTTTTGATGATTATCTTTTGAAAAACCCAAATCGAATTGAATCGTATGGTATCCAACATCGGAATTTAAAAAAACTATCCGACAAGCTCCGAAATTCTCAGCAGCAGGAAAGCGTAGTCCAAAAAGTAGATACAGATTTGAGCAAAGAGCTGAAAAACACTCGATTTTCGCATTTGCACACCCATTCCCGATTCTCCGTTTTGCAAGCTACCTCAACGTTTAGCGAATTAGCTCAAGCCGCTTATGACGATCAAATGCCTGCTTTGGCACTGACCGATGTGGCCAATTTGATGGGCGCGTTTTTATTTGTCAAGGAGGTTAACGATTTCAACAAGAAAAAAATTGATCAGTATAAATCGGAAAACAAAGAAGCCGATTTCAAACCGCTCAAACCCATCATCGGATGCGAGTTTTTCGTTTGTGAAGACCATCTCGACAAAAGCCGGAAAGATCACGGCTACCAAATGGTTTTTTTAGCCAAAAACAAAAACGGCTATCGAAACCTGTGCAAGCTTTCCTCCTTGGCTTACGTGGAAGGATTTTACTACGTTCCCCGAATCGACAAGGATTTGGTCAAAAAATACGCCGAAGATTTAATCGTTTTATCCGGAAACATTTACGGAGAAATTTATTCCAAAGTGCTGACACTCGGTGCGCACCAGGCGGAAGAAGCACTGCTGTGGTGGAAAGAAGTTTTTGGGGATGATTTCTATTTGGAAATCATGCGCCACAATCAGGAAGACGAAGACCGTGCCAACGAATTTATCACTGCTTTTTCCAAAAAAAATCAGGTTAAATTAGTTGCTACCAACAATACGTATTACACAAAGAAAGAAGATGCCGAGCCGCATGATATTTTGATGTGTGTGAAAGACGGGGAAAAACAATCAACACCCAAAGGAAGAGGCAGAGGCTATCGGTATGGCATGCCGAATCAGGAATACTATTTCAAATCAACGGACGAAATGAAACAACTGTTTTCAAATCTTCCGGATGCCATTGTCAACGTACAGGGAGTCGTCGATAAAATCGAATCTTTTTCGCTAAACCGAGACGTGCTTCTTCCTAAGTTTGATATACCGAAATCTTTTTTTGACAGTCAATCTGAAACTCGAACCGGTCAGGACGGCGAAAACAATTATCTTCGTCACCTTACCTACGAGGGTGCTAAAAAAAGATACCCCGATTTGACTGCTGACATCCGAGAACGGCTCGATTTTGAACTGGAAACCGTCGCCAAAACAGGCTATCCCGGTTACTTTCTCATCGTGCAAGATTTTATCGCCGAAGCGCGCAAGATGGATGTTTCAGTCGGTCCCGGCAGAGGTTCGGCGGCAGGTTCGGCTGTGGCTTATTGTTTGGGAATCACTAACATCGACCCGATTAAATACAATTTGCTATTCGAGCGTTTTCTCAATCCGGAGCGGGTGTCGCTTCCCGATATCGACATCGATTTTGACGACGAAGGCAGAAGCAAAGTCATGGATTACGTCATCCAAAAATACGGATCCAACCAAGTAGCGCAAATCATCACTTACGGTACGATGGGTGCCAAATCGGCCATCCGAGACACGGCCCGGGTTTTAGATCTTCCCTTGAGCGATGCCGACCGATTGGCGAAACTCATTCCTGATTTGAGCAAATTCAAATTGGCGCAATTTTTAACGCTTCCTTTAGATGAATTAAAAGTCAAACTGCGATCGGAAGAATTTGCTTTGATAGAAGAATTGCGCAACATGGCCGACGGCAATGATTTGACCGCGCAAACCATTCGTCAGGCGAGTGTGTTGGAAGGCTCCTTGCGCAACACCGGCATTCACGCCTGCGGAGTCATCATCACACCGGAAGATTTGACCAATTTGGTTCCCATTGCCACCGCCAAAGATTCGGAGCTCTACGCAACCCAGTTTGACAACTCGGTGGTAGAATCTGCCGGCTTGCTCAAGATGGACTTTTTGGGCCTTAAAACCTTGACGCTGATTAAAGACACGGTCAAACTTGTCAAATATCGCCGCAACATCACGCTCAATCCGGATGAATTTCCCATTGACGACGCAAAAACCTACGAGCTTTTTCAAAGAGGGGAAACAGTCGGGATATTTCAGTACGAATCACCGGGCATGCAAAAATATTTGCGCGAACTCAAACCGACGGTTTTTGAAGATCTCATCGCGATGAATGCCCTTTACCGCCCGGGTCCGATTGAGTACATTCCGAGCTTTATCCGACGGAAAAACGGTGAAGAGAAAATTTCGTATGACCTTCCAGAGATGCAAGAATATTTAGAAGAAACTTACGGCATCACGGTCTATCAGGAACAGGTGATGTTGTTGTCGCAAAAATTAGCAAACTTCACCAAGGGCGAAGCCGATCAGTTGCGAAAAGCCATGGGAAAAAAATTGATTTACATCATCAACCAAATCAAACCCAAGTTTATCGAAAACGGCAAAGGAAATGGACATCCGGAAGAAATTCTCGAAAAAATATGGAAAGACTGGGAGGCATTTGCATCTTATGCATTCAACAAATCACACTCAACATGCTACGCTTGGATTGCTTATCAGACAGCCTATCTCAAAGCCAATTTTCCGGCAGAATACATGGCGGCGGTTTTGAGCAACAACATGAGCGACATCAAAAAAGTTTCGTTCTTTATGGAAGAGTGCAAACGCATGGGGTTGCAGGTGTTGAGCCCAGATGTGAACGAGTCGTATTTTAAATTCACCGTCAACGAAAACAACGCTGTCCGATTTGGCATGGGTGCCGTCAAAGGCGTAGGCGCGGGAGCTGTTGACACCATTGTAGAAAATCGGAAAAAGGGTCGTTATAAGTCCGTTTTTGATTTGGCCAAGCGCATCGATTTGAGGGCGGCCAACAAAAAAGCATTTGAAAACCTCGCCTTGGCGGGCGCATTGGATTCTTTTGAAGACACACATCGGGCACAATATTTTCACGATGAGGGCGATGGCGTTGTGTTTTTGGAAAAAGTACTTCGTTACGGAGCCAAATTTCAGGAAAACGAAAATGCCTCTCAAATAAGCCTTTTCGGCGAATCGAGTGATGCTGTTTTACCCGAGCCGCAAGTACCGCCCTGCGAATCTTGGAGCACCATGGAAAAATTGAAAAGAGAAAAAGAAGTGGTTGGAATTTATATTTCAGGTCATCCGTTGGATGATTATGCCTTTGAAATTAAATATTTTACCAATGCAGAATTGGGTATGTTGAATGAATTAGACAGGCTAATCAACAAAGAATTGTCTTTTGCGGGCATCGTTTCAAATGTGCAACACCGGGTCAATAAAATGGGGAAAGGTTGGGCAACATTCACCGTTGATGATTACTCGGAATCGCACGAATTTCGAATATTTGGAGATGAATATTTGAAATTCAGGCATTTTTTGGTGAACAATTATTTTCTTTTTATCAAATTATCCGTTCGGGAAGGCTGGGTCAACAAAGAAACGGGGAAACTCGGCGATCCGAAAATCCAATTCAACAACATGTTCATGCTTCACGATGTAATGGAACAATTTTCCAAGAAAATCAATATACAATTGAATATAGAAGATGTTTCGGAACCATTGATTGACAAACTTCAAAATGTTTTAGGTCGATTCAAAGGAAATCATCCGTTGCACATTGTCATCAACGAACGCGAAGAACGCTGGAAAATTCCATTGGTCAGTAGAACAGTAAAAGTAAATATCAACCACGAACTGCTTCAAACGCTTCAAGAAGAACAGTTTGATTTTTGGTTGAATTAGGGCACTAAAGCTTATATTTCACCGTAAAAAGATAGATTCTCGGCAAGATAAAAGTGGTTTGCTCGCTTGACAGGATTTCCGAAAAACTGTTGTCACTTTTGGTGGGATTATTCAAATAATTGGTCACATTAAACTCGAATCCCCACGGGCTTTTTTTGTTTTGATAGGTAAGCGATGCATTTCCGGTTTCAAAACGAAAAGTTTGATCTGAAATCACATTTCGGTTGGTGTTGTTAGAATAATCTGCGCGAAGCGTCCAGTTTTCGATAAACTCGTAATTAAATTCTGCTTCAAAAGCTTTATTTTCAAATCTTGATAAATTTTGAGCAGATGAAAAGGAGTTCCAATCTTTTCTGAATCCGGCTTTAAGTGTAGGGAATTTCTTAAAATTCGTTTTGACACTTCCGCCCATCGTCGTGTTGATATTTGTGTTCTTACTGTTCAATCCATTTACATTTTGAAAATAATCGGAATGGCTCCAACGTGGTTCAAATATGAAAGTGAATTTGTAAAGAATCTTGCTGATTCGGGCGGTAAAATTCCAATTGTTTTCCGGATTGTCGGTCAGAAAGGGAGTCGTAAACCGATTGATGCCGGTTTGGCCAATTTGATTGCGCAAACTTCTTATTTTTCGGTTATAAGTCAGATTTGAAAAAATCATCAATCCTTTATAAACACTGGTTTTGTTATAGAACAAACTCGATGTATGAAACCTTTCCATACTTAAAAGCGGGTTTCCTTTTGTGACTAAATTATACGATTGAAGCGTGAAGTTTTTGGTAAAATCTTGTACATCGGGCAATCGGTTGTTTAGTTTATAGCGGAAAGTGAGTTTTTCGGAATTGTTAAATTCTATTTCCGAATACCATTCGGGTTGAAACCGGATGTTTTCTGTCGTTTTCGTGGTGAGTTGATCGACATCCCAATTGTAATAATGTATAAACATACTCGCTTTGTGTGTGCTGATTCCGACTCTGAATTTGTATTCCAAACCCGTATAAAAATCGTTGAATCGCAGTGCGGTTTCGTTTCCAAAACCATTGTCGGCAAAGTCATTGATAGAATCATCGGACAGCAATTGTTTTTCGGAAGTTAAAAGTCTTTCTTCGGAATAGGTATTGCCCGCGATGGCATAAATATGATTGTTTGGGTTGACAATCCAATAATACTTGAAAAGCGCATCGAGGTTGTTGGCAGTTTTCTTTTTGATTTGTTCAACAATAACCGGGTCATCGGGTTGCAACGGTATCAGTCCCGGCAAAAACGGCTGGTTGGTAATCCATTTGTTTTGAGGAGTTTCTCGGTTATAGCCGTGGCTCACGACCAATGAAGTGGTGTGTGTCGGGTCAATCGAGCGATGCCATTCTACGTATTGTTTGAGTTCAAAATTATCTGCATTTCGGTCTGTATTGAACAGCGTGGTTGTTGCGCCGTCGAAGATGTCTAACAGTCGCTCGTCTGAATTATCGGAAGCTTTTACATTCAAATCGTAATACCATTTTGAATCTTTATTGGGTGAATAATCCACACGGAATTTACCCATCCCGAGCGTGTTGTTTGTTTTTCCGCGTTCCAATCGATTTTCGATTTGTGTCCCGGTGTCTAACAAAAACTGATTAAAAGTTGCTGAACGATTGCGCAGCAGTCGGTTTGAAAAAATGCCGTAACCAGACAGCGCAACTTTGCTGTTCAAATCGTGGCTGATGTTGATTGCAGCAAAATCACTTTGGTTTTCGGTGACTTCGGTGTTGTTTCTCAAAAAAGAGGAAAGACCGGAAGAAAACCCGCGACCCGATTCAATCAGCCTGCTGATGCCGCCTTCGAAGCGCATAAAATCGGAAAACGAAAAAGTTTCGCGCGCTACATCGTTGGTGTTTCCGATAAAAGACACGTTGGTTTTTGGGCTGTAATAGAAAAGTGCGGCGTTGGCAAGGTAATGCCCTTCGTTGCCCGCTCCGGCTTCGAGATCGCCGAAAACAAATTTCTTTTTGTCTTCTTTGAGTTTTACGTTCATGGCGAGTTGGTCGCTGTCGTTGACGTTTTTCAGGATGGCGACCTCGTTGTAGTCATCGATGATTTCTATCTTGTCGAGCGCATCTGCCGGAATGTTTTCGACCGCCAACTTAGTACCATCGCCAAAAAAAGGTTTGTTTTCTACCAACAACTTGTTGATTTTTCTGCCCTGAAAAGTGACACCACCTTGTTTGTCCACTTCCACGCCCGGTAGTTTTTCCAGAATGTCTTTCATTTTGCGTTCGTTGCCCGAGGCGAATGAACTCACGTTGTAGGTGAGCGTGTCTTTTTTGACCGTGATGGGTTTAAACTCGTGGGTGAGTGTGATTTCGTCTAATTGTTCGCCGGAAGATTGCAGGTAGAAGTTGTGTTCTTTGAGCGGGTTGTCCGGTTGTAGAACAAGTGTTTGATCTTTGAAACCCAAATAGCTGATTTGTATCTCGTAGGGAGTGTTTTTGTCGAGTTCGAGGCGGAAGCGACCTTTATAGTCTGAGATGGCAAAACGCAGTTGGGCGTTTTCGACCAGCGGTTTGGCGATGATGTTGGCGTTTTCGAGCGGTGCTTGCAGGCTGTCTGCCACAACACCCGTTAGGATACGGGTTTGGGCAACGAGAAAAAAAGAATGTATAAAAAAACAGAATAAGACAATTCTTCTCATGGTTTACTTTTAGGGGCAAATATGCTATTTTATAAAAATAATAAAATCTTCGGATGCGCAGTCTGCCACTTTGTTTTAATTTCTAAAATTTGCGTTTTCAAAAGCGAAATTGTCTAACTGCTCTTTGGTGACAATCTTACCTTTTTTGAACTTCTCAATTTTTATGTCTTTGATGGTTGAATTAATTTTTTGAAGAAAATACAAAAGTTTATCATCTTGCAATTCGACTATTAGCCCCGGTAATCCGGCAAATCCTGCCGGGCCAAAAGGTGCTGGAATTTGAGGGGCAAACCATGCGACAACTTTCTTATTAAATGTTCCTACATCATTTACAGTTACATATGAGGCAGTGGCTTTGTAACATAAAAATTCATCTATTTGTTTACGCTCATTTGAGATTTTCCAATCCATATCGCTGATTTTAGTAAGAACACGGAATTTGGCTCCATATACTTCTGTTTGCATAATGGTACTGTCAATTACTATGTTATAATAAAATCTATTGTATCCTTGGGCGGTAATAAAGGCTAGTCTTTTACCACGTTCTTCCCTATCCATTAGAATTTTGTCAATTTCAAAAATTGCTTCTTTGGAAGTGTATTTCAGTGTAAAACTAAAATACGGAAGGTTTTTATCAATCTCATTCTCAACTGTTTTTAATAACTCGTTTTGACTTGAATTATTCATCTGATTAAAAACGGCTTCCGTTTTTCTTATTCCATATTTCGCCTCGCCCCCTATAAACTGGGAATAGGAAAGATGATAGGAAAATACTAATAAAATTAATTTAATTGCAGTTTTCATAAATTGAATATTTTTAGAAAATTAATGACCGTAAGTTAGGATTAACGAACTTACGGTCACATAAAAAGCTATTTCGCTAAGAGCGTTATAGCATCATGCAAGTTTCATATACTGCATCTGCCTCCAAACTAGCAAGTAGCTTACTGCCACCTGATGCACTGACGGCATCGTACATGTTAATTGCTGCATCAAAACAATGTTGAGGACTGTCTGATAAATCAATAGTTTTAGAATTGACCTTGGTCAGACTGAATACCAAAAGTAAGAGAATTGGGAATATTCTTTTCATAATAGATAAATTTTAATGCTATTGATAATTATAAGTACAAATGAAATAGAAATGGTCGGCAATTTGACTAGCTTGAAGTTGTGTTTTACCCGCATCCAAACTGGCATCGTACATATTAATTGCAACATTAAAGCAGAAATCGTTGTCAATCTCGTCTTTAGATATGTTAGGCACGGAATAAGAAGGTAAAAAAGCCAGCACGGCAACCGCCGCTAAAAATACTTTTTTCATGATTAAAAAATTAAAGTTAATGAATAAAAATTTGGATATCCACTACAAATCAAAAAAAAAAAAAACGGAAACGGCAAAATAAAAAGTGTTAAAGTTTTAAATGTTAACATT
>JAXMLV010000075.1:0-4650 GCA_034367065.1 Flavobacteriaceae bacterium | reverse complement strand
CCGCCTGAATGACAAAGTCGGGCAGGCAGTCGAGAGGTTTTAAGGCAATGATACTTTGAAAATATGGTCTCGACTGCGCTCGACCTGACAGTAATTTAGTAAACAACTATATATCAGTTAAATATATGTCGAGCTCACGTTATTTGTAAATTTTCGATAATACTCCCTTACCTAATCATTCCCGAAATGCATTCCAACCCTGTGCAGTTAGAGGGATACGTTGGTCAGCACGTGTTTGCAAAAACGCCTGATTGGCCTCTTCTGTCATGTAACCAATCACTGTCAGATGCGGATTTCCTTTGATTTTGTCGTGGTCGTTGATGTTGATTGTAAACAACAATTCATAATCTTCTCCACCGCTTAGCGCAACCGTCGTCGGGTTGAGGTTAAACTCATCGCAGACTGTCAAAACCTGTGGATCTATCGGAATTTTATTTTCATAAAGCACACAACCCACGCCCGACTGCTTGCAGAGATGCAATATTTCTGAAGACAAACCGTCGCTGATGTCAATCATGGCAGTTGGTTTCACATCAAGGGCTTTCAACAATTCGGGGATATCTTTTCGCGATTCAGGTTTAAGCTGTCTTTCGATGAGGTAAGCATACGCTTCCAAGTCCGGTTGATTTTTCGGATTGACCAAAAAGACCTGCTTTTCGCGTTCCAAAACCTGCAATCCCAAATAGGCTCCGCCCAAATCACCACTAACCACCAACAAATCAGCAGGTTTGGCACCGCTTCGGTAGGTCAAATTCTCTTTTTGGGCATGACCGATGGCGGTGATGCTGATGATAAATCCTTTGTTGGAGGAAGTGGTATCGCCACCGACCAAATCGACTTTGTGTTGCTCACAAGCCAACAATACACCGGCGTAAAACTCCTCTACCGACTCAAGTGGGAATCGGTTAGACAACGCAATCGAAACCGTGATTTGGGAAGGCGTGGCATTCATCGCATATACATCTGATAGGTTGACCATTACTGCTTTGTAGCCCAAGTGTTTGAGCGGCATATAAGCCAAATCGAAATGGACGTTTTCGATGAGTAAATCGGTGGAAACAACGGTTTGTACATCCCCAAAATACAACACTGCAGCATCATCACCCACACCTTTTACTGTGGATGGATTTTTTATTTCTACATACTTGGTTAAATGTTCAATCAATCCAAATTCACCTAAACTCGAAATCGGTGTACGCGGTTGCTCTTTGTCTTCTATCATGTGTAAAAACTATAAAATTTTATTCCAAAACTTCTTTGACCAATTCCAAACTCAAATCATATTCAAATCCTTTCTGAACCAGGTATTGCAATACCTTGTTTTGATTTTTGAAATTTTTTGCTTTCCCCAACAATGCCGATTTCTTTTCAATCAGCTGTACCATGGTTTTTCGGTATTCTTTTTCGTCAATTTCTTTCAAGCCCAAACGGATGTTGTAATCCGATATTTGATTGAATTTCATCTGATTGATAATTTTTTTTCGTCCCCAACGATTCTGGTTGAATTTGCCCCTTACAAAACTTTGTGCATATCTCGATTCATCCAAATATTTTTCTGTAATCAGATGTTCGAGTAACGCATCGTGCGCTACTTTTGCCATCCGCAAAGACCAAATTTTTTCTTCTACTTCCTTGTGGCAACGATCGCGATAGATGCAATATTGCTCCAACAATCGTTTGGCTTCTTCAAAAGTATAGGTTTTTGGGGATTGCTCCATCAATGTTATTTTCTTGCTACACGATCCTATCAAACCCCGTGTAAGGTCTTAGCACTTCCGGAATTTCGATGCCTTCCGGGGTTTGGTAATTTTCCAAAAGAGAAGCCACAATGCGCGGCAAAGCCAAAGCGCTGCCGTTGAGCGTGTGGGCAAGCCTGTTTTTACCGTTTTTGTCTCTGAAACGCAATTTTAGCCGGTTGGCCTGAAAGGTCTCAAAATTAGAAACCGAACTTACTTCCAGCCAGCGTTCCTGCGCGGTCGAATAGACTTCAAAATCATACGTAATGGCAGACGTAAAACCCATGTCGCCACCACAAAGTCGCAAGATGCGGTAGGGCAAACCCAAATCTTCAAGTAATGTTGACACATGTGCAACCATACCGTCAAGTGCTTTGTCGGATTGGTCGGGATGTTCGATCCGCACAATCTCCACTTTGTCAAACTGATGCAGGCGGTTGAGTCCGCGCACGTGTGCTCCGTATGACCCGGCTTCCCTCCGGAAACACGGCGTGTAGGCGGTGCAACAAATCGGAAAATCGGACTCGTTGAGCAAAACATCTCTAAACAAATTCGTCACCGGCACTTCAGCGGTTGGGATTAAAAACAGGTTGTCTTCGGTTACGTGGTACATCTGACCTTCTTTGTCCGGAAGTTGACCCGTACCGAAACCCGATGCTTCATTTACCATAAATGGTGGTTGAATCTCTTCATAGCCCGCAGCCGTGTTGCGGTCTATAAAAAAGTTGATAAGCGCACGTTGCAAGCGCGCACCTTTGCCTCGGTAAACCGGGAAACCGGCACCGGTAATTTTGTTGCCCAAATCAAAATCGATCAGGTTGTATTTGGAAGCCAAATCCCAGTGGGGTAAAGCATTTTTGTGCAATTGCGGAATATCACCCTTGCGTTGCACCACTTCGTTGTCGTCTGCGCTTTTGCCGACCGGAACAATATTCTGCGGCGTGTTAGGTATTTTATACAGAACTTCCGTGAGTTGCGATGCTTTCTCACGCATGTTATCTTCTAATTTTTTAGCGGTTTCTTTGAGCTCGGTTGCCTGCTTTCTGGCAGCATCGGCTTCATCCTTAAAACCGTTTTGGAACAGTGTGCCAATTTCCTTCGATGTTTTGTTAATCATCGATAAAACCTCGTCCAATTTAGTTTGCAAAGCGCGTCTTTCTTCATCGAAGCGAATGGCTTCCGTGACCAAAGGTTCTGCATTGATGTTTCGTTTGTTGAGCGCAGCTATGGCGGCTGTTTTGTTTTCTCTGAGATAGGAAAGTTCTAACATGGTCAAATATTTATTTTGGTTGGGCTATCCGCACTATACAAAGTACTTGCTTCTATCCCGTCTGAATGATTAAATGTGTTAGGTATGGAAGACAGACCAAACGCAACTGAATATGTTTTGCAAAGGTAAAACAATCCGGTTTAAAATTTTGGAATTGTTGTCTTACAAAAAGTACATACCAGAAGAAAGTAATAGGTCAATAATTAAAAAATTGACAGGCTATAAAATCCATCACAAAAAGAGCCTTTGTAAAAGAGAAATCACCCTTTTTTCTCTGCTTTCAAATTTTTCTCGATGCTATGCCCAGGACGAGACCAGCGGGGTTTTTCCCCAAGTGGCAGATAGGCGGAAGCCTCAGCCTCTACGGTTTCGGGTTGCGCTTTTTTGGCAAAAGGTTTTTGGGATACCAAACCCAATTTTTCAAACAGTTTGATATCGTCATCTACATTCGGATTGGGTGTTGTCAACAATTTATCACCGGCAAAAATAGAATTCGCACCTGCAAAGAAACACATGGCTTGACCTTCCCGACTCATGTCTTTTCTGCCTGCCGAAAGCCTTACTTGGGTGTGCGGCATCACAATGCGGGTGGCAGCTACCATGCGGATCATCTCCCAAATTTCTACAGGTTGTTGGTCTTCGAGCGGTGTGCCTTCTACAGCTACCAATGCGTTGATGGGAACGGACTCCGGTTGCGGGTACAAGGAAGCCAACGTGGTCAGCATGCCACAACGGTCTTCCACCGATTCACCCATTCCGATGATGCCTCCACTACAGACTGTAACGTTGGTTTTTCGCACATTTTCGATGGTTTTCAACCGGTCTTTATATCCTCGGGTTGAAATAACTTCTTTGTAGTACTCTTCTGAGGTGTCCAAGTTGTGGTTATAGGCATACAGTCCGGCTTCGGAGAGGCGTTTGGCTTGATTTTCGGTAATCATTCCGAGGGTGCAGCAAACTTCCATTTCCAATTTGTTGATGGTTCGCACCATTTCCAAAACCTGATTAAAATCTTCCCCGTCCTTCACATTTCGCCAAGCAGCACCCATACAAACTCGCGATGAACCAGAATTTTTGGCACGCAATGCCAGTGCTTTCACCTGTTGCACGCTCATCAAATCATTGCCTTCGATGTTGGTGTGGTAACGCGCTGCTTGCGGACAATAGCCACAATCTTCAGAGCATCCTCCGGTTTTAATCGAAATTAATGTGCTGACTTGTACGGTATTGGGATCGTGATATTGTCGATGAATGGTTGCGGCCTTGTATAACAAATCCATCAAAGGCAGTTGGTAGAGGTCGATGATTTCTGATTTTGTCCAGTCGTTTCGGATGTCGTTCATAATTGGATTTTAGGTTTCTGTATTCGGAAATTCTCGCAAATATTGACTTGTCAAAAATACATAATAAAGCCATTGAGTCGGGTGGTTTGGGTGATAAATTTTCAATGTTTTACCATATATTAAATCATTAATTAAGCGGAATTGCACGAATAGGGCTGATTTCAATACTTCGTTAAAAAATTAAGCAGCCATAGTCCCGTAATATATAAGTTCATTGACGTAGTTTCTATTTTTAGCAGTGTATGGGTTTATACCGAACACGTCAATAAATCGCTGTAGGAGTAACCTGTTGTGATTCATT
>JAXMLV010000074.1:0-14675 GCA_034367065.1 Flavobacteriaceae bacterium | reverse complement strand
CAGTTTTAAGATCAGAACCACCGTCGAAATATTTTATTTTTATCTTGGTAAGAAGTCGTTATTTTTACCAAAAAAACGATGTTGTCTATATTTACAAAGAAAGCGTCATTGATAGATTTGTTCAAAGAAGGGTTTGTTGACATGCACAATCATATACTACCAGGTATCGATGATGGTGCGAAAACTTTTGCGGACAGTCTAAAGATGTTGGAAGCTTACAGCGCATATCAGATTACGCAAATCGTAGCCACACCGCATATTATTCAAGGGGTTTGGCCGAATGACCAAAAGTCGATTGCAGCGGCATACAATCAGCTGTTAGATAAGTTGAGCGATGGTGTTTATTCGGATTTTACCATTCGGTTTGCAGCGGAATATATGATGGATGAAGGTTTTCAGGCGTTGGTCAGACAAAAAGCGTTGCTTCCTGTAAAAGACAACATGGTATTGGTAGAAATGTCCTATTTTAATCCTCCTCTGAATTTGAAAGAATTACTTTTTGAAATTCAACTGCAAGGTTATGTTCCTATTTTGGCACATCCGGAACGATACATTTCGTATCATGCTCAATTTGACGCTTATTTGAAACTCAAACAGGCGGGTTGTCTTTTTCAGCTTAATTTACTTTCGCTTATCGGGTTTTATGGTTTGCCGACTCAAAAAGCCGCGTTGAATCTTTTAGATAAGGGATTGTACGATTTTGCAGGGACAGACGCACATAAATTTGAGCATCTAAACTTGCTGATGAAAATTGAGAAAAATTCGGTTTTAAAAAAATTGAAACCGCTGATAGAAAACAGCAAAAGGTTTGTATAACCTGACTTATTTCCCGAAAAGTTTTTGCCAAAAGGTCTTTTTTAGATCTGCATCGCTTCCGTAGCCGTAGCCGTAACCATAGCCATAGCCATAAGCGCGCCCATATCCTTTCTCATAGTTCGTGTCGTTGAGCAACATGGACATTCTCGGTAGTTTTTTGTTGACATACAAATCTTTAGGGACTTGCAGCATGCGCTTGTCCAGAAAATGCACACGTGTGACATATACAAACAAATCGGCGTGATGCGCAATCAATAGAGTGTCGGTCACCAAACTTATCGGAGCAGTATCAACAATGATGTAGTCATACTTGGTTTTCAACTCTTCAAAAAGCAATTTTACCCGGGAACTCATCAACAATTCAGATGGATTGGGCGGAATTATGCCTGAAAAAATGATGTCAAAATTAACCTCATCAAGGGTGTTTGTAATATCACTAACCTTTAGTTTAGTGTCATTCAAATAGTGAACAAAACCCTTGTTGTTTTGAAGGTTGAGATAATCGGCTACTTTTGGGTTTCTGACATCTGCTCCGACCAACAATACTTTTTTGTCGGAAAGTGCAAGCACGCTCGCCAAGTTGAGAGAAACAAAAGACTTGCCTTCACCTTTGGTGGTGGAGGTGACAAAAATGGTTTTGCATTTATCTTCAAAACCGGTAAACATAAAATTCAAATTGGTTCTCAAAAGACGGAATGCTTCAGAAGTAGAACTTCGGTCGTTGTGAGCAACCACCAATTGGTCTTCCAACGGGTTGTGCGGGATGTCTCCTAAAATAGGTGCGCCAACTCCGAGCTCGAGGTCTTTTCGGGTATTGACTTTTGTATTTAACAAATCTTGCGTATAAATAATTCCGAACGGGATGAGCAGGCCTAATAATAATCCGGCGAGCAAGATGATGTTTTTCTTTGGAGAAACAGGCAGTTTGCTGCCGCTTGCCCGATCGATTATTTTTGCAATTGGCGAGGTAACTGCCATCGAAATCGCAGTTTCTTCCCTTTTCTGAAGAAGATAGAGATAGAGCGTTTCTTTGATTTGCTGTTGACGAGAGATGCCTCTAAATTCTCTTTCTTGCGCCGGTACGGCAGAAATTCTACTGTCTAAGTTGCGTTCGTTTTTCTTAAGATTGTTGAGTGATATAGTAAGCGAAGATTCAAAATTTTGCACACTTTGCTCAATACCGCTTCGAATCTGACGAAGTTGCGCTACCAGATTGATAATGACCGGATTTTCTGCGCTTGCACTTTTGAGTATTCTGTTTTTTTGAAGCAGTAGATCGTTGTATTGGGAAATGTAAGTGTTGATGTTGTTGTCTTCGATGCCAATGTTTGCAGGGATGAGTTGATCTTGATTTTCAGCTTTTAACAAGTATTCTTTCAAAAATTTCACCAGACTGATTTGCGTTTCATTTTTGGCAATCTGTTCGTCAATGTTCCCGGAAGTTTCTACAAATAGATTTGCTTCGGCTTCGATATTTGTGAGTTTATTGTCTTTCTTAAAAGTTTCGACTTCTTTTTCTACATCGGTAAGTTCGTTTTGAATAATCGAAATTCTATCATTGATGAATTCGGCTGTTTTTTTGGAAATTAGATTTTTTTCGTCGATGCCTTCGGTGTTGTAATAATCAATCAAGGTATTCACAATGTCTATGGCTTTTTCTCTGACCGGGTCTTGCAAGGAGATAGAAAGTACAGAGGTGTTTTTTGCCGTCAATGCGATATTAATCGATTTGGCATAATTGTTCACAACGCCTTCTTTGGAAGAGAATCGTATGAGGTAATTCTTGCTCAAATCTTTAAAATCGGCTGTTTTAAAATTAGGAAGAACGGTAAAAGAGCCATATTCAAATTCAATTGATTCACCAAAACCAAAAGTTTGTTTTTTATCGTTGTTTTCACCAAAATTTGCAATCGTAAATTTATCGGGTGAGTTGATGATTATTTCATATTCAACAGGGATATTTACTAGGGTTGTGTCATTTTTGAAAAAACTAATCAAAAGCGGGTTTTTCCATCCGTAAGTTTCGGTTACCCGTACTCTTCCAACCGTGTATATACTCACATCCAATCCCAACTTGTCAACTACTTTTTCCATCAGTGATTTCGAACCCAAAATCTCAATCTCATTCTCTACGCTGTTGGTATTGTTTCCCAAAAGTGCCAAGTCTTCAAAAGCACTAAGTTCGGATAGTCCGGATGCTGTTTTTTTGTCTTTCACAAGTATAGTGGAAGACACAGAATATACGGGAGTTGCGTAATATCTTAAATAGATAAAAGATACGAAAAGGGCTAAAAAGGCGGAAATTGCAAACCACTTCCAATGAATCAAGTATTTCTCAACTTGCGTTCGGATAGAAGGTATAAATTCTAATTCTTCCATGTTTTTTTGAGTAGAATACTCCATTTATTATAGGTTTATCGGGTAATAACGGCAATTAAGGTAATCAGTGTAGAGACAATAGACAACCAAATCGTCGTGTTCGGACCTACGCTTGAAGACTTAATTTTGGTACTGTTGGGTTCCACGTAAACGATGTCATTTTGTTTTAGAAAATAGACGGGTGAATTGAATGTTTCTTTATTTGTCATATCGACAAAATATTGTTTCGGATTTCCATTTTCTTCTCTGATGACCGAGACGTTTTGGCGTTTTCCTTGGATGGTCATATCTCCGGCTAAGCCCAAAGCTTCCGGCAGGCTGATTCGCTCGTTCGGTATGACAAATGAACCGGGCCGGGCAACTTCGCCCAATACAGTCACTTTAAAATTTGTGATGCGTACTGTGATTATCGGGTCTGTCACAAATTTTTTTAGTTTTTCTGACAAATCTTTTTCAAGTGCCGATCTTGATAAGCCTGCAACTTCAAGTTGCCCCAAAACCGGGAAATTAATTTTGCCATCTCTCGATACCAAATAAGTTTGTAAAACGGGTTGGCCCGTGGCGCGTCCGTCTGTATTGTTTAATGAAATTATTGGGAGATTGAATGGACGTACAGCCTCTAAGTCCATGGCTGAAACGGTAATGGAAAGCAAATCGTCCGGTGCAATTTTTAAATCGTAATAATTTGAATTAATTTCGGTATTATTTGAATCACTGTCTCTAAAGTAAACAATTTCTTTGGGGGATTTGCAAGCTTGTGTTGCAATAACAATCAGTAAAAAATAAATGTATTTGCGATAAAAAAAATGATTTATTTTTCGGAACATGAGGTGTAAAATTTCTTTCATGGGCAAAGATACAATTGCTTTTTTTATTAACGCGTTATTTTCTAAAACTGTATAATCTTAATTGGGACTGCTATTTTTAATATCTAAAGATTGATAAACAGAGTTTTGACTGATAAATTCGGGTACAATCTCTTTCATTTTATGAACCATAAGCGTAAAGTCGGAACCATTAAGAACGATTTTTTGAAGCTCAGCCATTTGATTTGTTACCCAATCATACGTATAATGTTTTTCTGTCGCAATCATTATTTTATTGTTGTAAGTCGGGTGTGTAGTTGAGCGATCGTTGAGCAATTCTTCGTACAGCTTTTCGCCGGGTCTCAGACCTGTGATTTTTATTTTTATATCGGTGTGTGGTTCCAAACCGGAGAGTTTAATCATTTTGGTGGCCAAATCGATAATCTTGACCGGTTCTCCCATATCGAAGATAAAAATTTCCCCGCCGCCTCCCATGGCTCCTGCCTCCAAAACCAATTGGCAAGCTTCGGGGATGGTCATAAAATATCTTATAATATCTGGATGAGTGATGGTAATCGGGCCACCTTTTTCGATTTGCTTTTGAAAGATGGGGACAACAGAGCCGTTAGACCCCAATACATTGCCAAACCGGGTTGTGATAAACTTCGTGTGGTGGTCTCTCGATATAGAGTTGAGCGATTGTACATAGATTTCTGCAATCCGTTTGGAAGCGCCCATCACGTTGCTCGGGTTTACCGCCTTGTCGGTTGATACCATCACGAACCGGTCAATCATGAATTTTACAGATAAATCTGCCAAATTCTTTGTTCCGAAAACATTGGTCAACAACGCTTCATATGGATTCAATTCCATCAGCGGAACATGTTTGTAGGCTGCGGCATGATAAACAATGTCGGGTTGATATTGTTCAAAAATTTCATGCAACCTGTTGTAGTTTCGAATGTCTGCAATGACGCAGCGTATTTTTATATCCGGAAAAACCTCTTTTAATCGATTGCCCAAATCAAACATAGGCGATTCTGCCTGATCCAACAAAATCAACTCATAGGGTTTGAAACCGGCGATTTGCAAAGAGATTTCACTGCCGATTGAACCCGCGGCACCACTCACCAAAACGGTTTTATTCTTCAGTTGTTTTTTGATGGTTTTTTTGTCGAGTTCAATAAGATCTCTTTCCAACAAATCTTCAATCTGTATATTCTTTATTTGAGAAGATATAGGTTTGTCGCTGTTCAAGTTTCCTATTAAAGGTGCAACATAGACTTTGATGTTTGCTTCTACACAAAGATTCATGAATTTTTTCTTGTCAAAATCTGCCGGGGAATTTGATGGAATCAATACGGCCTGTATGTTTTTCTCAATTAGGATGTCAATATTGCCGTCCTGCAAGAATAAAATAGGTAAACTAAGAACTCTTTTGGATTGGTTTTTTCGCTTGGTATCTAAAAAAGCAACCAAATTATATCTTTTAGGTTTTTCGCCTAATATAGCTGTTCCCAAAGAAATGGAATTGTCGTTGGTGCCTAAAACAGCCAGGCGGGCAACAAATTTATTGTTGTACGAATAGATATATTCATAAGCTTGTTTGACAATGATTCGAAAGAAAAATAAGGTAGTAAATGAGACAATAAAGAAAATAACGAGGGTTGGTATTTTAAACAACATGCTGCCTGTTGTGTAAAATTGTATAAAATTGAGAAACAAAAGTGTTACCGCTGTTGATGAGGTAGCCAATAACAAACGAACGGCATCGAGTATGGTTGAATGCCGGATAAGACCGGAGTATGTCCTAAATAATAAAAAATAGAAAGAAGAAATCGAAATGGCTACCAATGATTTATTTATAAACAATTGGAGATTAAAATCGGGGGAAAGGCTGTAAATAATAAACCCGGTAAGAAAACAAGACAAAACAAGCAAAGAAATATCGATGCCAAAAACGATTCCCCGGGGAAGATAGCCAAACCGCTTCAACAGCTTATGGCTGAAAACTTTAAACAACTGAGAAAAAAAGTAAATCTTTTTCATACATTTCTTTAGTAATGGTTCTTACAAAGTGATTGCTTTGTTAATTATTTGCAAAAATCGAGCCGTCTGTCAATGTATTCCGAGTTGAAAATAAATAGGCTGTAAATTTATTGTATTTCAATGAATTACCACATTCCCATTAAAAGGTATTTTCAATAGGTCTCCCAATAATACCGGTTTACATTGAAAACCTTTCTTTTATAAACAATTTAGAAGGCTTTTTCCCTACCATCACGAAGGTGCAAATTTAGAGATTTTAAGTTAGTGAAAGTATTTTTATAAGGTAAACTTCTCCAAAACAGTTTGTATTCTTTGTTTGTCCGCCTGGGTCAAATTAGATCCTGAAGGCAAACACAAACCATTTTCAAACAATTGTTCGGCAACAGTGCCGCCGTAATACGGGCAATCCCTAAAAACCGGTTGCAAATGCATCGGTTTCCAAAGCGGTCTGCTTTCTATGTTGTGTTGTTCAAGCAGCAAGCGTACATCTTCCCGGCTTTTCCCGTTTGATTTTTTCGGATCAATTAAGATGGCCGTGAGCCAATGGTTTGAAAATAATTCGGTATTCAGTTCGCGCAACAAGGTGATGCCTTTCGCCGCTGCAAATATCAATTCATAAAAACGATGCATTTCCCTTCTCAGCGCGATGTGTTGGTCTAAAACCATCATTTGTCCGCGTCCGATGCCGGCGCAGATGTTGCTGAGTCTGTAGTTGTAACCGATTTCACTGTGTTGATAGTGAGCGGCATTATCTCGGGCTTGCGTAGCCAAAAACACAGCTTTGTCTTTTGTTTGTTTTGTTTTTGCAACCAATGCACCGCCACCCGAGGTTGTGATAATTTTATTTCCGTTAAAAGACAATATACTGATGTCGCCCAATGTACCGCATTTTTGACCTTTATAGATGCTTCCCAAAGCCTCGGCACTGTCTTCGACAATCGGGATTTGGTAATAATCCGCGATTTTGCGTATTTCATCAAACTTGCACGGCATGCCGTAAAGATGCACGGCCACGATGGCTTTTGGCTTTTTCCCTTTGGCAATCCGATTTTTGATGGCTTCTTCCAAGGCATCCGGACAAAGATTCCAAGTTTCCGGCTCGCTGTCTATAAATATTGGCTTTGCACCCAAATAAGCAATCGGGTTGGCAGAGGCTGAAAATGTCATACTCTGGCAGATGACTTCATCGCCTGGTTTTACATCCAACATGATAAGTGCCAAATGCAGCGCGGCCGTTCCTGAGCTAAGTGCCGCTATATGTACTTTTTGAGATGCGGCTGTGTTTAAGTAATTTTCTAAATCCAATTCAAAACCTGTCACATTGGGACCGAGCGGCGCAACCCAGTTGGTGTCGAAGGCTTCTTGCACGAAGGATTGCTCAAAACCCCCCATGTGGGGCGAGGAAAGCCATATTTTGGAGTTGTCGGGCATATTTTTTTTGTTTATGGGTTTGCAAAGGTCATAAATATTTTATTGATGTCCGATAAAAATCAAATGTTTATAGAATAAGAGGTTACAATTCAATAAATTTACGAAGGAATTATCCTTCATTAGAAATACGTTCACCTAAAGAAATTATAGATTATGAAATGAGCCATAACAATTAAGTTGATACCAACCGAAATGATTATTGGCGAATTCCATCTGACCTTAAAATACAATAAATATAAACAGATGAAAACTAAAGAGGAAAATCGAAAGAAAGAATTTGATACCGTAAAAACGTTTCGAAAAATTAAGGACAAAATTTCAAAAGACTTGAAAGCAATGAGTTTTGAAGAAATTAGAGAATACTTAAAAAGAGAAAGTTCAAAACTACAAAATAGTTAGCACTGCACACAGTTGCAACAACCCCCAAAGGCTTTAGACGAATAAAAGATCTTTGGTCTAAACATTTTTTTCTTTGGAGTTTAGGTAAAATGACGATAATAAAGCGGTTTAAAATGCGTTTACAGTTCGTGACTTAGTCATTTTTCATCGACAAACGGTATAAAATATTTGTTGAACGGAAAAAAAAACTGATAAAAAGTTCGATTTAATCTTTTTTTAACAAATCATTCGTATATTTGCATCAGTTCTTTCTCGTATTGACAACTGCAAACATTTTTAAAACTGCCTTACTAACAGGCAAAAAATCAATTATTTACCTTAAAAATGTGTTATTTATATTTAGAATAATTAAACGTTATTTTTAAATAGACTATATCTGAATGACTTTCAGGGCTTTGCAGTTGCAAAAATAATATTTAGGTTTGTATCAGAAATATAAACTAAAACATTAACCTAAATATTTAAACCCATGAAAACCCCTAAATTTTTAATCGCAATCGCATTCGTATCTATTTTTGTTGTAGCTTTGTTCGTAGCTAACAATTCAAGTTTTAACAATGACCAAACAGTCGCAGTGGAAAAAGCAACGATTAGAGTCCCTCCGCTGGGGTAGTATCATATTACTACTTATAGCATTATCTCCATTATTGGCTTATATACATAAGGTGGTTCCTGAAACTGAGGTTTGGGAGACACCTTTTTTTACTTACAATAGTGGTTATTTTTTAAATGTACAGACTTTTGTTTGGACAATGATGTCCAAAATTTTACCAATATTTTTGTTAAGTGTTTGGTTTGCAACCTGCAAACATTGGTGGTATCATGCAATTGCGATACCTATAGGTATGTTTATAATACAGACTGTGGGTCTTGTGCTTTTGGATTTTAATGCATATCAAGACGAAATTGATTTTGTTATAACAGTACCGCTTATTGTTGGTATAATGCTCATCCTTTATTTTATCAGAGGAAACCTGACAAAAAACATCGAAATCATCAACTTGGATGACGACATCGACAAAGAAATCGAAAAACTCGAACGCCTCGACGAGCTGAAAGCCAAACATCCGGACAGGGAAGATAATTATTGAGGGTTCGGATGAAGGTTAAGCCTTTAACCTTTGCCAAAGTTGGAGGAATTAAAATAGTTTTCCAAAGCAATAAACAACTTTTATTCCGCTACTTGTCTAAGTGTTTTCATTAAAATTTAGTGTTTCATGTCATTCAGGCGGGTATGCTCGCCTGGATGAGATAGTCGGGCAGGGGTAGAATTTTTTTCCTAAACAACCAACACAGTCTATTTTGCTGATGCCGGAGGCATCATAGGTACATAGCTTCAATATCCTCAAGGTATCTGCGACCCAGACGGGGTCGAACCCGCATAATCTAACACATCTTCTGTAAACGTTAAATCCCTTCGGAATTAGAATCTAAAAAAACCCTATTGTTTGTCAAATAAATGTGCAATAGATGGTGTAAAAACAGTTGAGGTTGTGAACCGGGAGGTGATTATTGGTAAGTTGTACGCAAGTGTAAGTAAAAAAACAATTTGAATAATACGGGCTAATTATATATCTTTGTACGTATATGTTTTTATCATGGACACAAAACTAACCCTAAAATTAGACAAATTCGTCATCGAACAAGCGAAAGAATATGCATCTTCTCAGAATCGCAGTCTTTCAAGAATCATTGAATCCTATTTAAAATCACTAATCAATCGTGAGAATTTAATCAAGGAGGACGATATTAAAATTTCACCATTTGTAAAAAGCATGTCAACCGGGATCAAAATTCCTGTTGACATGGACTATAAATCTGAAATCTTAAATCATCTTGAAGAAAAACATAAATAGCGATGAGATTATTTCTGGACACAAATGTAATGCTTGATTTTTTAGGTGAACGTGACCCTTTTTATCTTTCAGCAGCAAAAATTGCCACACTTGCCGACAAAAGGTCTCTTCAGATTGTCGTTTCCGCAATATCTTACGCAACGATTAGCTATTTCCTGGCTAAATACGATGGACTTGAAAAATCAAAAGATAAATTAAGAAAGTTTAAAGTAATCTCAGAAATATGCGAATTGGACGAAGTAATCATTGAAAAAGGACTAAACTCCGATTTTTCAGACTTTGAAGATTCTCTACAATATTTTAGCGCATTACGGACAGAATGTGACATTATTATAACAAGAAACGGAAAAGACTTCAAGAAATCCGAAATACCTGTGATGTCTCCTGACGAATTTCTAAATAGTATCAAGAAATAAACAACTATGCCCAACAATCCATTTGCTGCCCGTTAACCAAATGATTATTCAGTTTGATAAATCATTTGAAATTCTCTTGGAAAAACATAGAATGGGATTGTATTTGAGCGGATTGTGTTGTTAAGTTTGCGATTACAACTCCCCAAACAACTTTTTCTGCAACACAAAATGATTCCAAACTACGGATTGAATTTTATAATACTTCTTTAAAGTAGGTGTGTCACTTCTTTTTTTGAACATTTTGTAGGCTTTTCGGTAGTAACTCCCATGTGCTCGCACGATTGCCCAAGTGTGTATCGCCTTTCCTTCCAACAAAAACTTGATACCGGCAATGCCGTCCAAAACCAATCGGGCAATCACCAACCAGGGCAAATAGCGTTTGGGTGCATTTTTGGTCAGCGCGAAAAGCGTATTTCTGAAATTGAGGAATGTTTTGGCCGGGTTCATGTTGTTGAGCGTGGCACCACCCACGTGAAACACAGCCGATGCGCCTACGTATTGAACTTGATAACCGAATTTTTGCGCGCGCCAACACAAATCAATCTCTTCCTGATGCGCAAAGAAATCTTCATCAAAACCCTTTAATTTCCAAAAAACCTCACTGCGGATGCACAAACAAGCACCCGAAGCCCAAAAAATTTCCCGTTCGCCGTCATACTGTCCCAAGTCTTTTTCTAAGGAGTTGAAAATGCGTCCGCGGCAATACGGATAGCCCAACCGATCGATAAAACCTCCGGCAGCACCCGCGTATTCAAAGGAATCTCGTTTTTTATAATCCAATATTTTGGGTTGAATGATGGCCGTTTTTTTGTTTTGTTCAAACCGACTCAAAATGGGCAAAAGCCAACCCGTTGTTGTTTCAATATCGGAATTCATCAAAATGTAAAGATCAGCATCAATTTCCCGCAATGCTTGATTGTATCCGCCGGCATAACCATGGTTTTGTTTATTCAAAACCAACCTGACTTCCGGAAAATGCTGTTCAACATAGGCGACCGAATCATCTGTCGATGCATTGTCTGCGACATAAACTGTAGCAAGCCCTTCCGCATGCGCGATGACCTTGGGAAGAAATTCTTCCATCAAATGTTTTCCGTTCCAATTGAGAATGACAATCGCTGCTTTCACCAAGTTTAAAAATAGGTTTGCAAATTAACGGATATATTCGGGTATTTCGGGAATCAAAACGTATTTTTCAGCAACTTTGTCAACCTGAAAGCACAGATGACGAAGCCCGTTAGTAATCCAAAGAAATTCGGCGTTGAGTGCTTGGTTGTATCTTGCCAACTGGTCAAAAACAGCCTGTGTCAAGGGAATGGAAGTCGCTTTGCATTCTCCCAACAAAAACAAACTTCCATCCGGGTTGAAAATAACCAGGTCATAACGCTTGGTCATATCGCCCAAACGAATCTGTTTTTCAACATTGACGAGCGATTGGGGATATTTTTTTTCCGTCATCAAATAACGAACAGCGTTTTGACGAACCCATTCTTCAGGTGTGAGCAATACAAATTTTTTACGGATGTCATCAAACACCCATCGTTTATTTTCTTTAGTTTTGTACCTGAACGCGTAAGTTGGAAAATTGAGCTTTAGCATGTCACAAAGAAACAATTTCCCCGAATAACTTCAAATCTGAAAACAAAGCTTTTTCAATATTTATGGCCGAATCTGATAAAATAATCGCCGATATCAAACAAGGAAAACTAAAACCCATTTATTTTTTGATGGGAGATGAACCTTTTTTTATTGATGAAGTTGCCGACTTTATTGAAGAAAATGTGTTGGACGAAACCGAAAAAAGTTTCAATCAGTTGATCATGTACGGCAAAGACACCAGCATAGAAGAAATTGTTTCCAACGCCAAACGCTACCCAATGATGGCAGAGCGGCAGGTGGTCATTGTTCGCGAGGCGCAAGAATTGTCCCGCACCATCGAAAATCTGGTTGCCTATGTAGAAAACCCGCAGCCCACCACAGTTTTGGTCGTTTGTTTCAAATACAAAACGCTTGACAAACGAAAAAAATTAGCCAAATTGGTTCAGCAAAATGGCGTCTTGCTTGAAAGCAAAAAACTGTACGAAAACCAGGTTGGAAGTTGGATACAACAACACCTCAAAAGTCAGCAATACAGCATCACACCGGAAGCAACCGTCTTATTGGTCGAATTTTTAGGAAATGATTTAAGCCGGATAAAGAATGAATTGCAAAAGCTATTTTTATCAGTTCCCCCGGGAAAATCCATTTCCTCGGAATTGATTGAAACCTATATCGGCATCAGCAAAGATTACAATAATTTTGAGTTGCGCAAAGCCATCGGCGAGCGCAATTTTAAAAAAGCGGCGCAAATCATTCAGTATTTCAGTCACAATCCCAAAGACAATCCGATTGTGGTAACTACAGCCACGCTTTTTTCATTTTTCTCTCAACTCATGCAATACCACGGATTGACCGATCAATCGCAAGCCAACGTTGCGAAGGTGCTGAAAATCAATCCTTATTTTGTGAAAGAATACCAATTGGCAGCCCGTCATTATCCGATGAAACAAGTCAGTCACGCCATTGCCGTCTTGAGAGATATCGACTTGAAAAGCAAGGGTTTGGGCGTTGGAAATATTCCACAAGCCGAGTTGCTCAAAGAGATGATGGCTCGCCTGAATGACGAAGTCGGGCAGGCTCGTCTGATGAACTAAAATTCCTTGTGCACTATCGTACTTCCCGCCTGAGCCGTTGGCATCACCACCAAATCTGCAATGTTGACATGGGGCGGAGCCTGACAAACAAAAACAATAATTTCTGCAATATCGTTGGCTAACAAAGGTTGAAATCCCTTGTAAACTTGCTCGGCTCTGTCTTCATCACCTTTGAAACGCACTTTTGAAAAATTGGTATGTACCAAACCCGGATGTATGGCTCCCACGCGTATTCCGGTTTTGTTCAAATCGATGCGCAGTGCTTGATTGATGGCATCAACCGCATGTTTGGAAGCACAATAAACATTGCCATTTGGATAAACCTCTTTGGCTGCTGTTGATCCGATGTTGATGATATGCCCCGACTTGCGTTCAATCATCCCCGGAAGGATGGCTTTGGTCACATAAATCAAGCCTTTCAGGTTGATGTCTATCATCAGGTCCCAATCTTCCAAATCCGCATTTTGGAAGGAGTCGAGTCCGTGTGCATTGCCGGCGTTGTTGATGAGAATGTCGATGTTTGAAAAAGATTTTGGCAGATTTTCGACTGCCGAAAAAACAGCTTTTTTATCACGAACATCAAAACACGAGCTGTGAATTTTTGTTTTTTTGCCGAGGTTCTTTTCCAATTCAATCAGTTTTTCTTGGTTTCTTCCACAGAGAATCAGTTGAAATCCCAATCCGGCAAATTGATGGGCGGTGGCTTCACCGATTCCTGAAGTTGCGCCGGTGATAAAGACAGTTTTAGACATGAGAAAGTAATTAAAGTTTTAAAAAATATCACGCGACCGGATGACCTACCGCAGCCTCCAAGAGCAAAAACCAATCTTCAAGTTCTACATCAATTTTTACTGATTGAGCAGCCAGTGCGATGCGTTCAGGAGTGGCTGTGCCAATTACCGGTCGAATTTTCGCCGGATGTTTGAGCAACCACGCCAACAACAATTGATCGGGTGTAGCATTGTATTTTTTTGAAAAGATGTCGAGTAAACGTATGATTCGCCGCGATTGTTCCGTATCATTTTTGAATACGCTTCCCAGAGAGGACCAAGACATGGGTTCAATTTCGTTTGTCGTCATGTGGTCAAGACTGCCGTCAAACATCGGTTGGCTGTGGGTGATGGAGCATTCGATTTGATTGGCGACAATCGGAATGTATTTTTTGAGTAAATCCGTTTGCAAAGGAGTGAAATTGGACACGCCCATGTGAAGGATTTTCCCGTCTTTCAACAATTTCTGAACGGCTTCTGCAATTTCCGTCGGATCCATCAACGGACTGGGACGGTGGAGCAGGAGCAGATCTATGTAATCCGTTTGCAGGTTTTTTAAACTGTTTTCGGCAGACCAAATGATGTAATCGCTGCTGTAATTATAGTGTTTAACTTTGTTGTCGCGGTTGGGGCAAATGTGTTGGATTCCACACTTGGTGATGATTTGAATAGCGTCTCGATGGAGGCCGGATGCTTTGAAGCCACTGCCAAAAAGCGCTTCGGTGGTATAATTTCCATAGATATCCGCGTGGTCAATCGTGGTAATTCCTTGGTTGACCGTGTGATTTATAAGATTAGCTACATCTTTGATTTTTAGGTTTTTACCCCATTCTCCCCAGGTCATTACACCGGAGATGATGCTTGAAAAGTGAGCGATTGACATTGTGTGTTTTTTTAGAATTAAAAGTAGAGATTATTATTCAATACTTCGTTAAAAAATTAAGCAGCCATAGTCCCGTAATATATAAGTTCATTGACGTAGTTTCTATTTTTAGCAGTGTATGGGTTTATACCGAACACGTCAATAAATCGCTGTAGGAGTAACCTGTTGTGATTCATT